>SUZV01000006.1 GCA_015059715.1 Rikenellaceae bacterium
GCGTGATGAATATGGCTCAGCCAGACAATCGTATTTTTTCTTATCCATTGCCAATTCTCACGTGAGTTCTTCTTAAAGGTTTGATAATCATAAATTCTATATCAAACTTCATCAAATATACAAAAAAGTATGTAATTTGTATCTATGTGGCCATAGTAGATGTGTCATTACACTCTATTTTTACCACATACGATTGTATATTTCGCTGAAACTACTACCTTTGCACAAAATATTATTATTTAGATGAAAAAATTGCTAAAAAACCTTGGACTATGGATAATCATCGCGATGGTTGTCGGTATCATAGTCGGCGTATTTATGGGCCCCGAGGCCTCGATGTTCAAGCCATTGGGCGACCTCTTTATCCAGCTTATCAAGATGCTCGTAGTGCCCCTCGTATTAGTATCGATAATCAGTGGCGCATCGGCACTGGGCGAGACAAAGTCGGCAGGTCTTATTGGTGGACTGAGCATCGGCTTTATGATTGTAACAACGGTGATATCTATCGTCATAGCCCTAATCCTCGGCGAGATTTTCCAGCCAGGAGCCTCTATCAGCCAGACAACAGTAGCTACCATAGTTGAGGGTTACGAGAGCACTCCATCTGAGGCCGCACCTGCTATGGGATTCTGGGATACGGTGATAGGTATGATACCTGCCAACCCTATCGAGGCTTTAACCAGGGGCGATATCCTACAGATTATCATCTTTGGACTGTTTCTCGGCTTCGGCATCTCGGCACTATCAAGCGAGAAGCGTCAACGCATCTCTTCGGGTCTAAACATCATCCTCGATGCCCTTATCTGGTGCATCGGCAAGGTTATGCTCGTGGCCCCCTTTGGTGTCTTTGGTCTTATCGCTGATGCTACAGGAACCTTCGGCTTCGACATCCTTCTTCAGGTGGCAAACGTTCTATGGATAGATATTATCGCAGTGCTTATTATAGGCCTTGGTCTATACCCATTGTGCATATCTCTCTTCTCGCGTGTTAAGCTCAAAGACTACTTCCGCGCAATGGTCAAGCCACAGGTTGTATCATTCTCTACGGCCTCGTCACTTGCCACACTACCTGTAAATATGAACGCCTGCGACGAGATGGGTATCTCGAAGCAGACATCTGGCTTCGTACTCCCCTTAGGTGCAACAATCAATATGGCGGGTAACGCTATCTACTACGCACTATTGGCCGTATTCTTTGCCCAGTTCTACGGCATAGACCTCACTATAGCAGACTATACATCTATCACCCTTGTCTGCTCACTTGGTGCTATAGGCCAAGCAGGTGTCCCTGGTCCTACGCTCTTAGCTGCTGCGGTGCTCGTAGCTGCCGACATACCTTTGGAGGGCCTTCCACTATTCTATGCCCTTGATAGAATTTTTGATATGATACGCACCACGCTTAACATTACAGGTGATGCTGCCTGTGCTGCTGTGGTTGACCGCTTCGCTCGAAAGTAGAGCGTAGAGGATAATATAAGACTCGTTGTGGATGGTTAAGAAGCTGTAAAAATAGATACCAACTAATTATCCTATTTAAGACTGACCCACATCTTTCCATTCAACCACATATAACAAGTTGGGGTGACTATTTCCATTTTAGTCACCCTATTTTTGTGGTATAATGTTTGTTATTTGGTAATGAAAACCATCAAATAACATACGACTATGAAACGATTCTCAATTATCTCACTCGCCCTATTGGCCCTGTTGGTTGTGGGCGTGACTATAAGCCTCGATGCGCAGGGTGATGAGCAAGCATCGAAAAATGCAACACGTACTGCACAGCAGGAGGCACGACAGCAACGACGTGCCGAGCGTTTGGCCAACTACGAGAAGTATGTCGACTCGTTAGTCCTGTCGCATAACTACCGCTTCGTGCCACAGACTATGCAACAACTCCCAGCAGGTATGATGCGCAACTTGATGAATCCCGAATATGAGATTATAGTGTGGACACATGGGGCCGATGTATGTATACCATTCCTCAAGGGCTATACACCACCCTACTACCCTGTAGTGTTTAACTATGTTGTATCAAACGTTACTGGGTACGTTGCCGAGCAGACCAACGACGGCTGGCACGTCACCTTTAGCTCTACGCTCTTCTCATCTACGGACTACACCTTCACATTCGAGATATATTCGCGCTACGGTGGTGCCACACTCACCATAAGCTCGCCATTCTACAACAGCGTGCAATATACGGGCAACCTCTTTGCAATATAGAGTATATATTAAGAGGCTGTTCTCTCCCTAAGGCGTGTGGAGATAATAAAGTTTAGGGAGTTTAAGGATTTAGCATAGTTAGCGGCGACAACACAACCGCATATACCAGCCTAATCCCTAAACTCCCTATCTCGTCTAATACCCCTCTATGTGAAAGCTTTGCTCTTACAGCACCTCGCGAAGATACCTACCCGTATAGCTTGCCTCCACCTGTGCGATATCCTTGGGCGTACCCTCAGCAACGACATATCCACCGCCACTGCCCCCCTCGGGACCCATATCGATAATCCAGTCGGCCACCTTAATAACATCCAAGTTATGCTCGATGACTATAGCCGTATTTCCACAATCTACAAGGCGATTGATAACATCGAGCAGTTGACGTATATCCTCGAAATGAAGACCTGTAGTAGGCTCGTCAAGGATATATAGCGTGCGGCCCGTATCGCGCTTCGACAGCTCCGTAGCGAGCTTTATGCGCTGCGACTCGCCACCCGAGAGCGTAGTGCAGGGCTGACCCAACGTTAAGTAACCAAGGCCCACCTCCTGAATAGCTCGTAGCTTCTGGTATATCGAAGGTATATGCTCGAAGAACTCAACAGCCATATTGATAGTCATATTGAGCACATCGTTGATACTCTTACCCTTATACTTAACCTCTAAAGTCTCGCGGTTATATCTATTACCTCCACAAGCCTTGCACCTAACGTATACATCGGGCAGGAAGTTCATCTCTATAGTTTGGTGTCCTGCGCCACGACACTCCTCGCAACGGCCACCCTTAACATTAAACGAGAAGCGACCCGCCTTATATCCTCGTAGCTGGGCATCGGGAGTCTGCTCAAAGAGCTTACGTATATCGGCAAAAAGGTTAGTATATGTCGCAGGGTTGCTTCTGGGCGTACGACCAATGGGCGACTGGTCCACAACAACAAGCTTATCGATATGCTCGATGCCCTCCAACGAGGCGTACTTCAATGGCTGGTCATAAGAGCGGTATAGCTCGCGCGAAAGGATAGGGCGCAACGTGCCATTTATCAGCGATGACTTACCCGAGCCTGAGACTCCCGTAACACATACAAACTTACCTAACGGTATACTGACATCTACACCCTTGAGGTTATGACCCTCGGCACCACGTAGCGTAAGATACTCTCCACTACCCTTGCGATAGCTCTCGGGTAGTGCAATACGCCTGCGCCCTGTAAGGTAGTCGGCCGTAATGCTACTACTCCTGCAAATATCATCGAAACTTCCCGTAGCCACGATATTACCACCACGACGGCCAGCCAACGGACCTACATCGACGATATAGTCTGCCGAGCGCATCATATCTTCGTCGTGCTCAACGACGATAACCGAGTTACCAGCATCGCGCAGACGCTTAAGACTATCTATAAGCCTGCGGTTATCCCTCTGATGAAGACCTATGCTCGGCTCATCGAGTATATAGAGCACGTTTACCAACTTCGAGCCAATCTGCGTAGCAAGACGTATACGCTGGGCCTCGCCGCCAGATATGGTACGCGAGGCACGCGATAGCGATAGATAACCGAGGCCTACATCGACCAGAAAGCCTGTACGCTCACGTATCTCCTTGACTATATCACGCGCTATGGTCTGCTCCTTAGGCGACATATAGGCATCGACACCATCTATCCACTCCTTAAACTCCGTAATTGACATCTGCGACACATCGGCAATACTCTTATCGCCTATACGAAACTGCAACGCCTCAGACTTTAGACGCGCACCACGACACTCTGGGCAACACTCCATAACCAAGAACTGCTCGCGCCACTTATCACCCCTCTTCGACTCCTCGTCTTGGTTGCGCATAAGCCACTCCGAAAGACCCATCCACTGGCACATCTCCGTACCCCCTGACGACGAGAACTCCGACATATTGACCATCATAGGCTCTGCATCGCCATAGAGGATGGCGTTAAGAGCCTCCTGCGACAGGCTATCTACAGGGTCGTCGATAGAGAAGTCGTAGCGGCGACCTAAGCTCTCCATCAAAGCAAAGAGCATATTGCGTCGATACTTACCCAGGGGTTCGATACCACCCTCGCGCAGCGACAACCTGCCATCGGGAATAATCTTGCGACGATCGAACACGGCACGCTCACCCAGACCATTACACGCTGGACATGCACCCTTGGGCGAGTTAAACGAGAAGGTGTGGGGCTGAGGCTCCTCAAAGGCCTCGCCCGTAGTGGGACACATAAGGTTACGCGAGTAGTAGCGCACACCCTCGGTGGCGTAGTCGTAGAGCATCATAGTACCCTTACCCTGGCGCATGGCCTCACCCAACGAGGTCATCATACGCTCACGATGTTGCGAGCCTACAACAAGGCGATCTATGACCATATCGATAGTGTGTATCTTATACCTATCGAGCTTCATACCTGGCGATATCTCGCACACCTTGCCATCGATACGAGCATATATATACCCCTTACGCGACATCGTCTCGAAGAGTTCGCGATAGTGACCTTTGCGCCCCTTAACCACAGGGGCCAGGAAGGCGACACGGCGGCCATCGAAACCCTCAATCATAAGGTCACATATCTGCTCATCGCTATAGCGCACCATAGCCTCGCCCGTATATGGTGAGTAGGCCCTTGAAGCACGTGCATATAGCAGACGTAGAAAGTCGTTTATCTCAGTAACAGTACCCACCGTCGAGCGCGGGTTTTTATTCGTTGTCTTCTGCTCGATAGCCACCACAGGACTAAGGCCTGTGATATGGTCTACATCGGGACGCTCCATAGCCCCAACAAACTGACGGGCATAGGCCGACAAGGTCTCCATATATCGACGCTGACCCTCGGCATAGATAGTATCGAAGGCCAACGACGACTTTCCCGAACCCGAGAGTCCCGTTATTACGACAAGCGAGTCGCGCGGAATAGTGACATCAACATTTTTGAGGTTGTGAACTCGGGCACCTGTAACCTCTATAACCCTCTTTACCATAGCCACAGACTACCGTTATAATAGGTGAGAAAGGAGTGTCTGGAGCGATATCCACCCCATAAGGTCGATAAAGAATACAACGATGATAAAGAGCGTAAACCAGCGCACAAACTTAACGCCCCAGCTCATAGCCCAGTGCGATGCCATCACAGCACCAAGGATATTGCCCACACCATGTAGCAGGCCTGCCACCCACTCTACCTGACCATTATAGATAAATACCGCAAGTGCAAAGGGTGTCGAGATAAAGATTACAAAGCCCTTAATCACATTTGCGGTGATAATATCGAGGTTCATAGTCCAAATGGTGATGGCTAAGATAAGAAAGCCAAGACCTATGTATATGTAACCACCGTAGAAGCCTATGATAAAGAACCATATATAGTGCCACCACTTGATATCGAGGCCATGGCCGCCCGTAACAGTCTGCTTATCCTTACCAAGGAGTAGGTAGACGAGGATGATGGCCAACACCACACTAAGACATATCTTGAATATCGACTCGCTAACCTCCGATGCCACCATAGCACCGATGATATTACCGACAATGGCAGGTATCGACAATAGCAAGCCACTCTTGATATGCAGCATACCCTTACGCAGGAACGACACCGTAGCCGATAGGTTTTGCAACAACACCGCTATACGATTCGTGCCATTGGCAATACTTATAGGCATACCCATAGCCATAAATAGCGACATTGTAATTACCGAACCACCACCACCCAACGTGTTGATGATACCGACAATAACTCCAGATACCAAAAGCAGTACAATCTCATTTACACTCATACATTCTCTCTCAATATTATATCAGTTCAAAGTCATCGGCATCGCGACTCACGTTAAAACGCGAGCGAAATATAGCCAACGCCTCCATATCTATATCCGCAACGGCAACACCCTCCGACGAGCCCATATCGACTAACTCTACACCACGTGCATCGATAATTGCCGAGTCGCCAACATACTCCAACGTCGGCTCAGAGCCTATGCGGTTAACCCCCACGACATAGGCCTGATTCTCTATGGCGCGAGCACGAAGCAAGGTGTACCACACCTCTCTGCGAGGCTTGGGCCACAAGGCCGAGTATATCGCCACATCGTAGTCGCCACGCTGGCGGCTCCACACTGGAAAGCGTAGGTCGTAACACACCTCCAACAGATACCTTACACCTCGCCAGAGGACCACCTTGCGCTCGCCACCTGCCGTATAGTTTAGAGCCTCGTCACCTACAGAGAAGAGGTGTCGCTTATCGTAGTACTCCACCCTGCCATCGGGCATCACAAAGTACATACGGTTGCGGTTCTCGCCATCGACACTCACCGCCACAGAGCCCACAACAGCGGCACCAAGGCGACGAGAAAGTCGCTGCATCCACTCTAATGTATCACCCATATCTGCAACACCCTCGGGGTCGACAACAAAGCCTGTTTGAAACATCTCCGAGAGCACCACGACATCTGCCACTACGCCATCGAGCATACGCTCTATAGCCTGCTGGTTCGCTTTGATATCGCGCCACACAATGTCGCGCTGGAGTATGGCCACACGCTGTTTCATAACTTTGTCGCTATATAAAAGAGGTCAAAACAGCTATCCGAGACCTCAGCGAGGCTATAATCCTCCATCGCAATGCCCTCGGTAAGCTCCCTATTGGCACTATGCAGACGACGACGATTAATTCTATTCATAATGTCGTATGGCATCTGCAATAGCCATCGTGGCAACCACCACTGCATATTAAGCACATCGAAGCGCATAATGCGACGCACCGACTCACGATTCTTCTCGTAGTAACGCCATACGCGCTCGTTACCGACCACGCCACACTCCTCGATACTACCAAAGCTACCGAGCAACTCCCTTAGCTCCTCGGGGTTATACTCCCTAACGTGCCAAGGGTTGCGCGTAAGCGACATAGGCCTATTTGGGGTGCTTACAATAAATCGTCCACCAGGCTTAAGCACTCGGCGCACCTCGCTGATAAAGAGCTTATCGCGCTTGATATGCTCAATCACCTGAAACGACACCACAAAGTCAAACGTAGCATCGGCAAATGGGAGTGGTGGCACCGTAGCTAAGATAAACTCGACATTGGGGGCAAGCGAACCTGTGTCTATAGCACAGTACTTATCTAAGGTCACAAAGCGCGACGCATAAGGTGCTACGATATCTATACCGTAACCCGTACCCGTACCTATCTCAAGGACATCACCCGAGATACGCTTTGCCGCCTCATGATACGCCAAGCGTGAACGCTGAAAGACGTAGTTATCACTCGCCTCGCACGATACCCTCTCCGCTGTGTTTATAGACATAACCTACTGCTACTTATTAATTTGCTCGATACCCGTCTCTGTTTGACGCACCTTGCCCTGCTTAAGCAACATACCCAAGGCGCGCTTGAACACCTTCTTGCTCATACCCGTAAGGCGCGACACATCCTTCGGGTCGCTCTTATCGTTTAGGCCCAGCTTGCCGCCACCCTTAGCCAACATCTCTTCGAGCTTAACTACCGAGGTCTCAACCTCGGCAAGGCCCTGTTGCTGGAGGCTTACATCGATCCGCATATCGTCGGTAATCTTACGCACCCAGCCACGACAACGCTCACCAATATGTATAGGTCTAAAGAGCTGATTCTTGTATATCATACCCCAGTGGCGATTGTCAATAACTACTCGATAGCCAATAGGTGTCTCAAAGGCAACCAACACATCCACCTCATCGCCATACTTAACCGTAAGGGGGTCATCGTTGTATATAAAAGGCTTTATCTTGTTTGTCGCCACGCATCGTCCTGTGCGCTCGTCGATATACATATATACCACCGTCAGCTGGCCTGCAACGACACCGCCCTGCTGATTACGATTGGGCAGGAAGAGATGCTTGCCCGAGAGTCCCCAATCGAGAAACGCTCCATGTATGCTTTTGTCTACAACCTTAAGCGCAGCAACCTCGCCAGCCCTGATAAGAGGCCTCTCGGTTGAGGCGACAAGACGGTCCTCCGAGTCGTGATATACAAAGACCTCTATAGAGTCCCCCTCCTTCATATCCAAGCGCGTAAAGCGGTTCGGAAGCAACACCTCAACACCCTCATCATCAATAAGGTATAGTCCGAAATCCGATATTCGGCTCACCTTAAGTACCTGCATTTCACCAGTTCTCATAACACCATTGTTTCACTTCGCTGCGCACATACCATACGCACACAGCAATATATAAGTGTGTAAAGGTAGGTATTTTCCACGACATTTCAAAGCGCAGCCGATATTTTCAACAAAACTTGCGAAGTTTATACAACCGAGGCGCGTGATAGCAGAGATATTGCTCTTGGCTATCCTTTTAGCTTGCACGTAAGATGGTGGCAACCCAAGTGCCTAAGAGGGCGCGCCTAAAGTCCTTTTTAGGGTGGGCGGTGGCGTTAAAGCGTAGCATCCTCTTTGTATTCACCCTTCACCGATAGACAAAAAAATCCCCAGTGTTATAACTTCAATAGCTACGAACACTGAGGAATATAGTAAAGATAGACGCGCTATCTTACAGAAGCATTACTACTTCTTAGACTCTGCTACAGATACCTGACGGAACTCCTTCAAAAGCTTTGAAAGCTCCAATGCAGCCTTACGTGCGCGTGTACCCGCTGCCTTATTATTCTTCTCTACCTGCAATGCTGCATCCTTTGCAAACGCCTCGTACTTTGCTGCGATGTTTTCTACTAATGTCTTCATATCAATAAATGTATTAAAGGTTTTTCGTTTTGCAAAGTTATAAAATATTTTTGTTTTGCAAGTATTTTCCAAGTTTTTTTAAACATAATTCAGTGATTTACCGACAAATCGCCATTTTGACCACAACACAAAGATATCCCCAACTACGCAAATACCTAAAAGTGGGTATTGCACCTATGTTATATATTAACTACCTTTGCGGACTAAATAATAAATTATACTGCACAATGCGTCTAAGTGAACTTAAAACAGGTGAGAGTGCTACCGTAGTCAAGGTATTGGGCTATGGAGGCTTTCGCCGTCGTATCATGGAGATGGGCTTTGTGCGTGGACAGGAGGTTACCGTAATACTCGATGCTCCACTGAAAGACCCTATCGAGTACCACATCATGGGTTACGACATCTCGCTACGCCGCAAGGAGGCCGAGATGATTGTGGTGATGACACGCGAGGAGGCGGCAAAGATATCCGAGGTCGAGGCCTCGACACTCATAGATGGCGAAGATATTATGGTCGAGGCACTACGCAGTAGCCACAACCATATAACTATAGGCCTTGTAGGCAACCCAAATGCAGGCAAGACATCGCTATTTAACACGCTATGTGGCCGCAGCGAGCACGTGGGCAACTATAGCGGCGTTACGGTGGATGCCAAGCGCGGAGAGCTTAAATACAAGGGCTACACAATAGAGATTACCGACCTGCCAGGCACATACGCACTCTCGGCATACTCGCCCGAGGAGATGTACGTAAGACGACACATTATCGACCACACGCCCGACATCATCGTTAATACCGTAGTAGCCTCCAACCTCGAACGCAACCTATACCTAACCACAGAGCTTATCGACATAAGCCCCAAGATGGTCATAGCTCTCAATATGTATGATGAGCTGGAGCGTAGCGGTGCCAAGTTCGACCACGAGGCCCTGGGAAAGATGATTGGTGTGCCCATAGTCCCCGTTGTAGCCACCTCAGAGAGGGGCATCGAGGAGTTTTTGGATACCATCATTGCCGTATATGAGAATCGCGACCAGAGCGTAAGACATATCCACATCGGCTACGGCTCGGTAATCGAAGAGCACCTCAAGGAGCTTAACGACGATATGCGACAGCATCGCAACGAGCTTACGGCACACTTCCCACCGCGATACTTTGCCCTTAAGCTTATTGAGGGCGACAAGGAGATTATATCGCTACTAAGCACTGCGCCCCACTTCGACCGCTGGAACGCTATGGCCGAGCATGCTCGCACATCTATAGAGCAGGCCCTTGGCGAGGATATAGAGACAGCTCTTGCGGGGCAGAAATATGGCTTTATCTCGGGTGCGTTAAAGGAGACATATGCAGCCTCGGAGCATAAGCGCAACACACTAAGTGACAAGCTTGATGCCATAGTCACACACCGCATCTGGGGCTTCCCGATATTCTTTGCCCTGATGTGGTTTATGTTCTACTGCACGTTCACCCTTGGAGCATATCCTCAGGAGTGGATAGATATGGGTATCAGCTGGCTATACGACGCAGTTAAGCAGAGTATGGACGAGGGTCCCCTTCGAGATATGCTCACCGATGGTGTAATAAGCGGTGTAGGTAGTGTGCTTGTCTTCCTGCCCAACATAATGATATTATACCTATTTATCTCACTACTTGAGGACTCGGGATACTTAGCACGTGCCGCCTTTATCATGGATAAGGTTATGCACCACATGGGTGTACATGGCAAGTCGTTTATCCCGATGATTATGGGATTTGGATGCAACGTACCAGCAGTTATGGCCTGTCGAACAATAGAGTGTACCACATCGAGGATTATAACCATAATGGTTGTGCCCTTTATGTCGTGTAGCGCACGTCTACCTATATATATGATGATTGTAGGCACATTCTTTAAGGAGCACGCTGGCACGGCACTCTTCCTCCTCTACCTCTTCGGTATGATTATGGCCGTTATCTCGGCACGTCTTATGCGACGCTTTATGTTCCGCGAGCAGGAGGCCCCCTTTGTTATGGAGCTCTCGCCATACCGCATACCTACGGCAAAGGCCACACTACGACACATGTGGACTAAGTGTGCGCAGTACGTAAAGAAGATGGGTGGTTTGATACTTATCGCATCGATAATCATCTGGCTACTGAGCTACTACCCACGTCCTCAGTATAACGACACGATGGCCGAGGCCCCCAACTACGAACTCTCGTATATGGGCAAGATAGGCCAAGTCTGCGAGCCAATATTCGCACCTATGGATATGGAGTGGCAGGCCACCGTAGCCCTTATCTCGGGTATACCTGCCAAGGAGATTGTCGTGAGCACGATGAATGTGCTCTATGCGCAGCCTGGCGACGAGGCTCCCGAGAGTGACGAGGAGCTATCGCCGAGCGCAAGTGAGAGGATAGCGCGCAGTATGTCTATACCTACCGCCGTAGCATTCCTCATCTTCTCGCTGCTATACCTACCCTGCATAGCTACGATTATAGGCATTGGCTCGGAGCTTAACTGGAAGTGGGCAGTAGGCTCGGCACTATACAATACGGCCTTAGCGTGGATAGTTGCGTGGATAGGCTTCCACCTAACAACACTAATCTTGTAGGGTATGAATTGGCAAGAGATAGCTGTTTATATCATAGGAGCATTGGCCGTAATAGCCGTACTACGCAAGCTGTGGCGGCTTATTGTCTGTCGCGACAGCGCGGGCTGCTCCGACTGTAGCAAGGAGTGTCCACACCGAAAGAAGAGTTAAAAATGGGTCGTGCAGGGGGTTAAATCCTTAGCACGACCCATTCTGTTACGTACAACCCTACTACTTTTTCTCTCTTGCATCGTCACGCTGGTCATTCTTATTCATAAGCTTACGAATGGCCTGCTCAAGACTCTTAGGGTCTACATTACGCTTAATCTGCGAGTCATGAGCCAGAGATATCTGACCCGTCTCCTCAGACACTGCAATGACTATAGCATCCGACACCTCACTCATACCGAGAGCAGCACGGTGACGCATACCATATGCCTTGGGGACCTCCTGACGTGTTGAGGGCAGCACACACTTAGCCGCAACCACCCTATCGCCACTGATAATCATAGCACCATCGTGTAGAGGGGCATTCTTAAAGAACACATTCTCGATAAGTGGCGTAGACACCTTGGCATCTATGGCTATACCACTCTCCTCGACAACACCGAGGTCATTAGACTGCTTAAGGATAATAAGTGCGCCCACCTTCTCCTGACCCATCTCCTGACACGCTGCGACTATAGGCTTGAGGTTAAAATCATCCTCACCCTTACGATTACGCAGGTTGAATATGCGCGTTAGCCACTCGAAACGCTCTCTCTGGCGACCTATGACCTGTAGGAAGTGGCGTATCTCGGGTTGGAAGATGATGAGTATGGCGATAACACCGACAGAGATTATCTGTCCGAGAATTGTCGAGAAGAGGACCAAGTTGAAAGTCTTAACGAGTATCCATACTAAATAGATAACGAAGATACCCATCATAATATAGGGTGCGCTGGTACCCTTCATTGCTCGGTAAGCAGCATATAGTAGCGACGACACCAAGACAATATCGATGACATCAACAAACGTAAATGGTATAAATCCCATTGTCATAAACAGTTTAGTATAAGTAAGAAGGCAACACAGCCCATTGTTTACGGTGCGAAATTAGTTAAAAAAATGCCGACTTGCAAGTGCAAATCGGCAATTTTTTACCCTTTTGTCGTTTACTCAAGTACACCAGCCTCGTAGAGAGCATCTACACTCTTAAGCACAATATCCGAAATATTGAGCGATGGATCAGCATCGACAACAGATACTGCATTGAGAATCATCTTATAACGTCTGTCGGCATTAATCTCGTCGAGAGCCTTGCGAGTAAGCTCCTGGAAGCGGTTCATAAGAACCATCTGCTCCTCGGCCAAAGCCTGCTCCTCGGCCTGAAGTGTCTGACTCTCGGTCTGCACAGTACTCTGTAGCGCAGTCATACGTGTCTGGATAGAGTCGCCCTTCTTCTGTAACTCCTCCTGCTTCTGCTGCGCATTGAGGGTTGTTATAAGACCCTTCTCGTAGTCCTGCTGAAGCTTAAGAGCGTCGGCCTGAAGCTTGTTATACTCCGTAGCCAGGCTCTGCTCCTTCTTAGCCCATCCCTCCTGAGCTGCCGTAGCACGCTTCTGGAACTCCTGCATCTTGGTCTCAAGAGCCTTACCCTCAGCTGCAAAGAGCTTGCTCGATGCCATAATATAGTCGAGGTCTATATATACCACATCACCACTTGCCACACACTCTACGGTGCGCACCTCAGTGCTGTCGCTCAGGGTT
Source organism: Rikenellaceae bacterium (assembly GCA_015059715.1). GTDB lineage: Bacteria > Bacteroidota > Bacteroidia > Bacteroidales > Rikenellaceae > Alistipes. Next base: position 13,263 of record SUZV01000006.1, read on the forward strand.
GCTTCCTCCTTAGTATCGCTTGTTTTGCCGCCACAAGATGCCAACAACATAGCAAGGGCAGAGATAAAGAAAAGTGACTTTTTCATAATTTTTTATACTTCGTTTTAGTTAAATTTCGAGTTTCGAAACACAAAGGTAAGAAAATTTATTTACTTTTGTAGAAATTTTAGAATATTTTTCATTTTTAGGGTTATAGTATGTACGAATATATCAAGGGACAGCTATCCGAGGCCACACCTACATACGCCGTTATCGAGGCAGCAGGCATAGGATATTTCATAAATATCTCGCTTAAGACATTTAGCGACATTGAGCGCGCCACCGAGGCACTGCTATATACGCACTTTGTTGTGCGCGAGGACCAACAGGCACTCTATGGTTTCTCGACAAAGCTTGAACGCGAACTCTTCCGTCAGCTCATTAGCGTATCGGGCGTAGGTGGCAACACCGCACGTATGATACTATCGACATATACGGCACACGAACTGCAAAATATCATCGCTACGGAGAATGCCGTACTGCTCAAGAATGTCAAGGGGTTAGGCCTTAAGACCGCCCAGAAGATTATCGTCGAACTCTCGGGCAAGATGCTTGAGTTGGGAGCAAGCGATATCATGACACCACAACTGAGCAAGGGTGGCACACCAAATAACGAAGTCTACGACGAGGCTATGGCGGCCCTCTCGATGCTCGGATTCCAAAAGGCGGCATCAGACAAGGCTCTCAAGGCTATATTCAAGGAGAACCCTGCGATTTCTGTCGAGGAGGCCATACGCGCAGCCCTGAAGCGTATGTAGACCACCACAAGCTCCAAGAGTGCGCTATAGCCCCACTTTTTGGCATAAAATATCGTAGGTTGCAAAATATTTACTACCTTTGTGCGATATATATGTATATGATGAGTATAAGGAGAATATCTATATGTGTGGCCATGGCATTTATAGCCATAGCTATGGTGGCGTGTAAGAACGACACCGACACCGTACTTACCAAGCAGCAGTCGTCGATAGAGAGCTATCTGACAGGAGGTCACAAGCCTCGCCTTATCGAGGAGAGCAAGGTGGGCGAATCGTTAGATGAGAACCCCCAGTTCTACACACGCTGGGATATGGATATATATCGCTACATATCGACCTACTACGACGAGGGTCGCGAGGATAGAGCCGAGATATACAACGGCACTAAGTTCGACATGGTATATACCGCCTATATCTTCAATAACGGGGCCCCTGCGGTAGCCGATATGTTTGCAACAAACGACCCCGACTCCATTGAGCAGCTTAAGCAGGCAGGACTAAACACCTCGTACGAATGGTCTACCGAGCCTATGAGCATAACCTTAGGTAGTAGCTCGCTTGTCGGTGGTCTTGAGACTGCATTAGAGGGGTGTCGCGAAGGTGACAGTGTCGAGATATACCTTACGTACATCGAGGCCTATGGCAACAACTACATTGGCAAAGTTCCAAGTAAGTCCTCTGTCGTGTGGTTTATCGACATTGTGGATGTTAAGGAGTAGCCGAGTAATTTTATAGTATTCACAGCTTTAAGAGAAGAGATATAGTTAAGGTAGACTCTATAAATTATACAATTAACGGAGATAGAGTCTACTTACAACAGAGTTAAATTTTCACTAATTTATTATAGACACCATAAGATGAGACATCTATCCACGCTCACAATATTAACACTACTCCTTACTACACTCTTGTCGTGCGTCGAGGAGCCACAGCTTACGTATAACGAGATTGAGCAACGCTCACTTAAGGCGTGGGTCGAGAAGTACCACCCCGAGTTAGTCGACAACTATCAGGAGGAGGGTGGCTACTACGTCGAGGTGATAAATCGCGGCGTGCAGGACTCTGTAGCTATCTCGGGCAAGGATGTGTGGGTATGGTTTGACTTTACGGGGCGCGACCTTAATGGCACGATACACGAGACACGCAGCGCAGAGCTCGCCACACAACTTAATACATATACCAACTACACGCACTACATCCCAGCCTTCCGCTTCAGTGGTGCCGACCATCACACGCTTATGGAGGGCACGTATCTGGCTACGTTCAATAAGCTCAAGATTGGCGACGAGGAGCTTGAGGTGCGCTACGGCACCGAGCTACGTCTATACCTTCCATCCTCGGTTATCGGCAGCACCGTTGATACCAACGATGGTGGCTACGAGGGAGAGTTTGCATCGGATGGCACAAAGCCTATGATTGTAGATATGAAGATTTGGGGACATGTAAATAACCCTGTAGCCTACGAGGGTGAGCGTGTCAACAGCTTTGCTAAGGCTAATGGCGGACTATGTAGCGACCATAAGAGCGTTACAGAGGATGATGCAACGACTGAGGCGGTGCGTCGCCGCACTACACGCACCGAGAACGAGGAGAGTGGCGACGAGGAGGTTGACACACGCCCCTTGGAGTTCTTCGATGGACGTTGGCACCAGCCCGTAGATACACTTGAGCAGCTACTTGTTAACTATGCATACTCGCCTGCACGTACCACGTTTGACTATCGCAATGCGTTAGGTAGCGATACGCTTAAGTACCCCAACGAGACGCAGTACGATGCTGGACGCATATATGGCTCGGGGCAACTTGGCGATATTGACCGCCGTATTAACGAGGCTTTAGTTGAGCGTTTTGGCGCAGGCATAAGCTACGACGAGGTGTTGGAGGCCGACTCGATAAACGTAAAGAATGTTGCCAAGATATGGTATATAGGACGCTTCCTCGATGGTTTTATCTTCGATACCAACATCGACGAGGTTAAGGAGATTGTGTATGGCAAGGTTGATGACGAGGGCGAGGCGTTGGAGTTTGAGACTACCGATCCGGAAGATAATGAGTATATATTAGCTTGGGAGCTGGCTATGCCCACGCTACGTTTAGGTCAGTGGGCGACGATACTTACAGTATCGACATACGGCTACGGCATTGAGGGCAAGGCGGGTACGCACACCTCGACAACCACAACCGACAACTCCTACTACGACTACGCCAACTACTACAACTATATGAATTATATGAATAACTACTACGGCTACGGCTATGGTAATATGTATAATTCTGGCTACTACGGCTATAACCCTTACTACTACGGTTATACGCCACCTACCACAGGCACTACGATAACGACAACAACGACCTCGGCAGAGATACAATCATACGCTCCGCTGATGTTCCAAGTCTTTGTCGAGAAGTAGTTCCAGTATCACACCCAACGAATTGTATTCGACAATAAATGGGGTTAGATGGGGCGCGCTGTCGCTATCGTCCTTATCGACCCTTTAGCTCGCTTACTAAGAGAGCTACCCCACAGTTTTAGATGTCACCGCAAGGTGACATCTATTACTCATTACTAATTGGCATCGCCCCTACAGCCACTCTAATACTCTTTCGATAAGTACCCCGAAGTGGTTGCCCAAGGCGTAACCTACGATACCTGCACCTAAGCCCGTAACCAAGGCACTGCGGTTGCGCATAACGCCTGCGGCCATAGGCACAAAGGGCGGAGAGTTGATAAAGGCGACAGAGGAGATGACCATAGAGTCGGCATCGACCTTAAGGATACGGCAGACAACGGCGTGTAACAGCAGTGATGCAAAAACAGCGAAGAGCATAAAGGCTATCTGGTTGAGTCCTGCGCTGATATCTATCTTCGAGAAGTCAGCCATGGTGGCTATCGCCAAGCTGAATATATATATAAGGTACATACCCACGTCATAGCTACGCTTAAGCTCCCTAATAGGGCGCACGAAGGATGCCGCTACGCCCAACGTAGTAATCATAAGGATAAAGACCACCATAAACCACGACTCGGGAAGCAGTATGGCCGTAACGCCCGAAATAGCGACTATTATGATGGTGACACCAAATATCTTACCCATCTGCTTAACCCCCTCACGAGTAAAGAGGCCTTCGTAGTCACTCACCTCGCTTACCGAGGCGGCAATATCGGCACTATCTATCGCATCGAGCATAGCGCGCTCTACAGGCTCGCCATAGAGACGGCGGAAGAGGCGTATGCCTATGCTAAAGAGAAAGACAAAATAGAGGAACGATATCACTATATCGTATGAGTTTATGAGCGTAAATGTGCTGCTCTCAGTCTGAAATATTGTTTGCAGGGCAGCGGCATTTACCGTACCTCCTGTATACATACCCGATATTATACCACCTATCTCCGCTCCCTCGTTTAGCTCTCGACCGAAGAGCATATAGCCTCCAGCTACGGCTATGGCTACTGATAGAAAACCGCTCACCGACACCTTAATCTGTAGGCCCAACTCCTCGCGCTTAAAGCGACATCCGTAGAGCATCATAGGTATAGCCAGGGGTACCATAACATTGGGTAACAGCTCCTGCCATAGTGCTATCTCAGAGGGCAGCGAGGGGATATTTCCAACAAGGATACCCACAGCATAGAGCACCATAATAGGCCCTATCTTCGCAAGTAGCGAATATCGACGACATAGATATACTACAAGCGCAGGGGCAAGCAGATAGAACGCTAAGGTTAGGATATAGTAGAAAACTTGCATATTGTGAAGGTTAGATTCTGCTACAAAGGTACTAAAATTATGACCACAAATGCTACAATCGAGTGGTAAATAAGTAAGTATATATACCTATAAATATGCTTTATGATGCATATAATGTCTGAAAAAGTTCTTTTTTACTGAAAAAACTTTTATGTTTGTATGTCGTAATATGGCCTTCACGCCCCTTTGGCAGCCCACTCTTGCCACCATAATAGCGTGAATGATTATGCGAAACGGACGAATATATTAACTGTAAGGAGGGGAATATCCCCCACAAAACTACGTACTATGAAGGAGCATTTGGCAAGTCTCGACACACTAAGCATCAATCTCGGAGCTGGTGAGATGGTCATCGTAAACATCATCCTCGCTATCGTTATGTTTGGCGTAGCTTTAGGTATCAAATTCCAAACATTCAAGGATATATTCAAGAATCCCAAGTCGGTAATTGTGGGCATACTACTACAGTGGGTACTCCTCCCTGCCGTAACCTGCCTCTTGGCAATAATACTCAACCCCTTCATAACACCTATGGTTGCTATAGGTATGCTACTCGTGGCATCGTGTCCTGGTGGCAATATCTCGAACTTTATGTCGTCGCTATCGAAGGGTAATGTAGAACTATCGGTGTCGATGACGGCCATAACGACAGCCTTTGCGCCTATAGTTACACCACTAAACTTTTGGTTATGGGGCACGCTATACTGCCGCTTTGCTGCGGTACGCAACGATATCCCAACCCTCGATATTCCATTTATGGATATGCTTGAGCAGATACTCCTAATCTTGGGTCTACCCATCATCTTAGGCATGCTCTTTTCGCACTACTTTCCCAACGGTGCCAAGCGCATAATGAAGCCATTGCAGATACTCTCGATTCTTCTATTTATGGGTATGGTGGCGGTGTCGCTATCGCAGGTATTGGCGGCATTAGAGCCTCGCTGGGAGGTATATGCGAGCATCTTGTGTGCCTTGACGATAGTCATCATACACAACGCCAGCGCACTCAGCACAGGATATACAGGTGCTACGCTTATGAAACTACCGAAGAGCGACCGCCGCTCGCTGACCATCGAGGTAGGCATCCAGAACTCAGGTCTCGGCTTAGCCCTGCTCTTCAACCCTGCGATATTCGACCCCTCACTATGGAGTCACAACGGAGGTATGTTGCTTATCACCGCACTCTGGGGCGTATGGCACATCGTTTCGGGCCTTACCATATCCTACATATTCCGTCGCAGCGATAAATAGTAGAGATATATGGCACAGGAGAAGAGAATACAGGATTACGACTCTCTATATAGCTTCCTACGACACTACGTCGACTTTATGGTCAAGATGTCGTATCGCGACCTGCGATACGTAGGTCGTGAGCGTCTGCCTAAGGATGGCGCGATAATATACGCTCCAAACCACACAGGAACACTCATGGACGCTCTGGTACTGCTCGCTATGGACCGCTCACCCAAGGTCTTTGTCGCCCGTGCCGATATATTCAAGAAGCCACTCCTTAGAGAGATATTTACCTTCCTAAAGATTATGCCTATTATGCGTATGCGCGACGGCATAGAGGAGGTGAAGCGCAATAACGAGACCATAGAGCGTGCCGTAGATGTGCTCCGAGATAGAGTGCCCTTCTGCATCTTCCCCGAGGGTACACACCAGACGAAATACTCGTCACTACCCCTATCAAAGGGCATCTTCCGCATCGCCTTCCAGGCTCGCGAGCTGCTGGCAGAGACACCACTATATATCGTCCCCATAGGTATACGCTACGGCAGTTTCTTCCGCTTCCGCTCTACGGTACGTGTGCAGATTGGCACCCCGATAAACGTAGGTGAGTTTATCGACGAGCATAGCGACCTAAAGCAGCAGGAGCAGATGGGTCTGATGCGCGAACTTCTGGAGGAACGCATGCGCGAGTCGATATTCTACATCCCTAATGACGAGGATTACGAGGCTACATACGAGATATGTGCTGCGGTAGTGTCGAAGCAGCGCGAGCACCTCGAAAGCGAGGCAAAGTATCGCCAGATGAGGGGTATGGATGTATACTTCGAGGCCAACAATATGACCGTCAAACACATCGAATATCTCAAGAGGGTAAATCCTGAGGTGGCTGCCGAGCTACTCACGTTAGGCCGCGAGGCCTCGGCGATGCGCCAAAGCGAGGGTATAACGCTTAAGTCAGTGGCTGTGCGCTACCCTATATTCTCGCGCATCGTTAAGCTTATCACCTTCCTCATAACACTACCCTACGCCATCGCCGCCTCGATAGCATCACTGCCTATAACGCTCCTCGGAAACTTCATATTCAAGAGGTTCAAGGACCAGGCTTTCCGTAACTCGGTGCGCTACCTACTAAACCTTGTGGTATGGCCCTTAGTGATGCTCATATACACCATTACGGCCTTTATCGCAGCACCTTGGGAGGTGGCACTACCGATAACACTCCTACTTCTTCCCTCGCCCTTTGCTGCCGACGAGAGCTACCGACTACTGCGCCTTATGGTATCGGACTACAAACTATGGCGCAACAAGGAGCTACGCGCCAAGTACGACAGGATAAGGAGTCTAATGTTCGAAGATAGATAAAAAATAGTAAATAACAGATAACAATAGCTTATGAAGAGACTACTACACCTAATTATGATTATGACCTTGCTCGCGATTCCACAGCTACTCTTGGCCCAGAGCGAGAATACAGAGGATGTCAAGCAGGCTGACGAGAGAGCAAAGTCGAAGAGCGAGATTATAAAGACGGGACTAAACTTCGGACCACTCCCCGCCGTAGCTTTCGATGCAGACAAGGGTTTCCAGCTCGGTGCGCTGCTCAACATATACAACTATGGCGATGGCTCGACATATCCAAACCCTATGTCGCACTGGTATATGGAGGCCTCGTGGTTTACCAAGGGCTCTATGCAGATTATCTTCTGGTACGACAACAAGACCCTTATTCCTGGTGTACGTTGGTCATCAGCCGTAACATTTACCAACGACAAGGCTATGGACTTCTACGGCTTTAACGGCTATATGTCACACTACGATGCCGAGATGGTCGCCCTGGGTAAGGATAAGAAGAATCACGATAACTTCATCTACACACCTAAGTACCGTTTACAGCGTCTTCAGGTGCTCGCCAAGACCGACTTCGTGGGCAATATCTGGGATAACAAGTTCTTCTGGGAGGCTGGTTACCACTTCAGCTACTTTAAGCAGGGTTATAACGAGCAGCAGGCCATAAATCTCGATAAGATTAATAAGGGCAAGAAGGATTACAAGAAGTTCCCCGAGGGCGAGCCTACAATCTTCGATATGTATCGCCAGTGGGGTCTTATCTCCGAAGAGGAGGCATGGGGAGGCGTTAACAGCACTGTGCGCCTTGGTCTGTTGTTCGACACTCGCGATAAGGAGGGTGCTCCCTCACGCGGCATATGGGCCGAGGGCCACGTTATAGTAGCACCTAAGTGGCTCGGCACTACAAACCCCTATTATAAGTACTCGCTCACGTTCCGCCACTATGTGCCTATCGTCAAGAACGACATCCTCACGTTTGCCTATCGCCTTAATTACGAGGGTACATTCGGCAAGGATGCTCCATACTACATCCTTCCATATATCACCACCGTAGGTCAGGCCTACGACCGCGATGGTATGGGTGGCTACCGCACAATTCGAGGTATTATGCGCAACCGCGTACAGGGCCTCGACATGGCTTCGTACAATATGGAGTTTCGCTGGCGATTTGTCAGCTTCCCACTATGGAAACAGAATATAGCATTCGGTCTTAGCCTATTTAGCGATGGTACGATGGTGACTAAGGGACGTGATATGACTTTCCGAGGTGAGGAGAAGTATCGCGCTGACTATGACGCATATATGGCCGAGGGTACGGATGCCGACCGCCCACATATCACCATTGGTGCTGGTCTACGCTTTATTATGAACCAGAACTTCATCGTAGCCTTCGAGTATGGCATGCCCGTAAGCAAGTTTAGCAGTAACCCTCTGATTAAGAATCAGGATGGCAAGGGCGCGTTCTATATAAACACTGGTTACCTATTCTAAGGAGTGGGTAGATAGTGTACCCCGATGGCATAAATAGTTTTATAGCCTTAATGTCTTATTGTTAAGACATTAAGGCTATATGATTATAAGACGGTCGCGGATAAGAAGTATATACCTTACACTTTCTACTATATATCGTGCGAGAGAGGTGCTGGAACCACACTACGCATATCGAAATCTCCCCAACGCTCTGCCACATAGTCGAGCGTAGCGTTTATCTCGTCTGCATCAAACGATGTGACCAACTTAAGGCGTGTCTGCTTAAAGTCGGGCAACCCCTTAAAGTAGTTCGTAAGGTGGCGACGCATCTCAAGGATGCCTACCCTATCGCCCTTAATCTCCAACGACTTGGCCAAGTGCTCCTTGGCTATGGCTACGCGCTCAATGACAGAGGGTTGCGGCAGTAGTTCTCCAGTCTCTAAGTAGTGTCTGCACTCTCGAAATATCCAAGGTCGTCCGTATGTAGCACGTCCTATCATCACACCATCGACTCCATATTGGTCAAACATCTGCTTACACCTCTCTGCCGAGTCGACATCGCCATTGCCGATAATCGGGATGGTTATGCGAGGGTCGTTCTTTATCTTGCCTATAAGCGTCCAGTCGGCCTGGCCACGATACATCTGCGAGCGTGTACGTCCGTGTATCGTCAATGCCGCGATGCCCACATCCTGAAGGCGTAGTGCCACCTCCTCGATATTCTTCATCTCGTCGCTCCAGCCAAGGCGTGTCTTTACAGTCACAGGCTTGCTTACGGCACGCACTATCTGGCGCGTCATCTCGACCATAAGGTCCACGTCGCGCATCATGCCCGAGCCAGCACCGCGATTAGCTATCTTCTTTACCGGACAGCCAAAGTTGATATCTATGATGTCGGGGTTAGCACTCTCGGCAATACGCGCTGCCTCAACCATAGGCTCTATGAGGTGACCATATATCTGTATCCCCACAGGACGCTCATAATCGGCAATATTGAGCTTGGCACGCGACTTCCACGCATCGCGTATTAGGCCGTCCGACGAGATAAACTCTGTATATACGACATCTGCGCCAAAACGCTTGCACATATAGCGAAACGAGGGGTCAGTGACATCCTCCATAGGGGCTAAGAATAGCGGCTTATCGCCTAACTCGATATCTGCAATCTTCATACTTCGATAATTTTGCCCAAAGGTACAAAAAAGTGGGGAAATAACAAGGGGAAGGACCTTCAGCTAACTTTAACCCCCAACGTGTAAGCTGTCATAATCTCTCTTTAACTACTATTTAGCTCGCCCAAAGCGAGTACACTACCTTTTCAGCTTTAGCTATCACCGCACAAGGTGTATACATATTTTGCCATTTTCCACTTTTTCCTATCATTAGTACCATAATGACACTCCTAATACGACATCGTATTATAGAATATATCGTCACTTGTTATGAAATTTAGATACTTTTTATTATCTTTGTGCGATTATAGCTACTACTTCGACTAATACTAATAACTATATACTATGAATATTTCATTCAACTGGCTAAAACGCTATCTCGACACCGACATCGCTCCTGAGCGTCTTGCGGAGATACTCACCGAGTTAGGACTCGAAGTCGAGGAGTTCGAGAAGATTGAGACAATAAAGGGCGGACTTAAGGGTGTCGTCGTGGGCGAGGTGCTTACCTGTGAGGAGCATCCCGACTCGGACCACCTACATATAACTACCGTAGATGTGGGCACAGAGGCTCCACTACAGATAGTATGTGGCGCAGCAAACTGTCGCAAAGGTCTTAAGGTGATGTGCGCAACAGTAGGTTCGGTGCTATACCCTATCGACTCAGACGAAGAGTTCAAAATCAAGCGTAGCAAGATTCGTGGCGTAGAGTCTCTCGGTATGCTATGTGCCGAGGACGAGCTTGGCATAGGCCGCAACCACGATGGCATCATGGAACTTCCTACGGATGCCGTAGTAGGCACCCCTGCAAAGGAGTATCTTCACATTGCCGACGACTACCTTATCGGCATAGGCCTGACACCCAACCGCGTAGATGCAGCATCACACATAGGCGTAGCTCGCGATGTGGCAGCATATCTGAAGAGTCGCGGCGAGAGGGTTGAGTATCGTCTACCATCGGTCGAGGCGTTCCAGGTTGACGACACCTCACGCACCATAGAGGTCGAGGTGATTAATAGCGAGGCGGCACCACGCTATACAGGTATCACCGTAAGCGGTTGTAAGATTGCCCCATCGCCCGAGTGGATGCAGAACGAGCTTCGTGCCGCAGGCATTAACCCTAAGAACAACCTCGTAGATATCACCAACTACGTCCTCTTTGAGCTTGGTCAGCCACTCCACGCCTTCGATGCCGATAAGATTGAGGGAGGTAAGGTTGTGGTACGCTCGGCTGCCGAGGGTGAGAAGTTTATCACCTTAGATGGCGTAGAGCGCACGTTGACGGCTAACGACCTTATGATATGCTCGGCCGAGCGTCCTATGTGCATCGCAGGTGTCTACGGAGGTAAGGACTCGGGCATCAGCGACGAAACGGTGAATGTATTTATCGAGAGTGCATACTTCCACCCTGTCTGGGTGCGCAAGACAGCAAAGCGTTTCGGTCTTAACACTGATGCATCGTTCCGCTTCGAGCGAGGCATAGACCCCAACATTCAGGTATATGCCCTTAAGCGCGCAGCACTGCTTATGAAGGAGCTTGCTGGTGGTCGCATAACATCTGAGATTATCGATATCAACCCCCGACCAGCCCAGCACTTCGAGTTTGACTTCTCGCTTGACCGCGCACGAAGACTTATAGGCAAGGATATCCCCGAGGATACCATTCTCAGTATCCTCGATGCTCTTGAGGTCGAGGTACGTGGCCGCGAGGGCGATACACTCAGGGTTGCAGTACCCCCATACCGCGTAGATGTACAGCGCGAGGCCGACCTTGTTGAGGATGTGCTCCGCGTATATGGCTACAACAATATCGAGATTTCGGACCACGTAAACTCGACACTCTCATACGCACCAAAGCCCGACAAGAGCCGTCTACAGAACATCGCCTCAGACTATCTCTCGGCTAATGGATATACCGAGATTATGTCTAACTCGCTAACTAAGGCCTCGTACTACGAAGGCTGCACAAGCTACCCTGTTGAGCGTTGCGTAAGAATACTCAACCCACTCTCACAGGACCTTAACGTTATGCGTCAGACGCTGCTGTTCAACGCGCTGGAGGCTGTCGAGCTTAACGTAAATCGTCGTAATGGCAACCTAAAGATGTACGAGGTGGGCAACTGCTACGCCTACGCCGAGGAGAGAGCTTCGGAGGAGAACACCTTGGCCAAGTACGAGGAGAGCTTCCGCATAGGCATCACCGTAACAGGCCTATCGACACAGCTATCGTGGAATAGCAAGGCCGAGACATCGTCGTTCTTTACGTTGCGCGCTGCTGTCGAGCGTCTACTTAAGCGTTTCGGCATCGACATCTACGCATTGCAGTGCGAGAGCATCGACTCAGACCTATATGCCGATGCTATACTCTTCAAGCAAGGTCCTAAGGAGGTGTTACGTATGGGCGTAGTGTCGCCTATCGTGCGCAAGAGGTTCGATATCAAGCAGGAGGTATACTTCGCTGAGATAGACTTCGACCAGCTCATCAAGATGACCAAGAAGGCTAAGGTGCAGTTCAAGGAGCTATCTAAGTTCCCCGAGGTAAAGCGCGACTTGGCTCTTTTAGTAAACAAGAGTGTCACATTCTCGCAGCTACGCTCTATAGCCTTTGCTACGGAGAAGAAGCTACTCAAGTCGGTATCGCTCTTCGATGTTTACGAGGGCGACAAGCTCCCCGAGGGCAAGAAGTCATACGCCTTAAGCTTCATCCTTGAGGATAAGAACCAGACACTTACCGACAAGCAGATTGAGCGTACTATGGCCAACATACAGACTCAGCTTGAGCAGAAGTGCGCGGCCGAGGTAAGAAAGTAGGCCGCTACGACAAGAATAGCACAAGAGGGAGGGTGACTAAATAGTCACCCTCGCTTGTTTAAGGGGTTGAATAAAAAGTCTATTTTGTCGCTTGACAAAATAGACTTTTTATTCACTCTCTTATTTTATTCGAGATAGATATCTCACTACACCTCCATACCTCGACGAGTACGAGAGAGTGTGTCGGCACCGACAAGGCGTGAGGCAACAGCCAAGGCAAACTCAACAGATAGACCAGCACCTGCGGCAGTGATGAGGTTTCCATCCTCAACTACCGAACCTCCGACATACTCATAATCGCCCATCTGCTCGATAACGGTGCTATGACACGTAAGTTGGCAACCACGCGCCACGCCTGCCGCAGCAAGCACCGTAGGAGCACCACATATCGCAGCCACAACTCTGCCCGAGGTGTAGTAGCTTTGGACAACACGACACACCTCATCGGAGCTACGCAGGTTTACGTAGCCAGGGTTACCACCAGGGAGAACCAGAGCATCGCCATCCGAAAAATCTGTCTCAGCGATAAGCCTATCGCACCTGAGCGTCACGATGTTGTGTGACGAGGTAACATCCAAGGAGCTACCCACAGCAACACGAACAACCGAAACACCAGCACGATTCATAACATCGATTGGGGCTACGGCCTCGACAGCCTCAAAGCCATCGGCAAGCAATATATAGACACGTTTCATATTATTTAGTGATATTCTATAAATTAGTAAATATGCTATTCGTTGTCGGGAGTCTATAATTTATAGTCCCCCTTAGTAATTAAGGTAACACTCCTAAAATAACCTCTCGAAATCCTCGATAGGCATCTTGCGCACCACGCAGCGACCTATGGCCTCGGGGATGACTACACGCAGGAGATTATCTTCGCGCTTCTTATCGTGACGCACAGCACGCATAATGGCCGAGAGCGGCACCGAGGGCTCGGTAGCAAAACCCAATCGACACAATAGGCTCTCGATGCGCTGAGCCTCGTAGGAAGAGAGCATCCCCCCCTTGGCAGCAGCCTTAGCTACCATAGCAAGTCCCATAGCCACCGCCTCGCCATGATTAACCTCGCGCGTAGACTTCTCGACAGCGTGGCCTATGGTATGTCCCAAGTTAAGCAGACGACGTAGGCCTGCTTCGCGCTCATCAGCCTCGACAATTGAGGCCTTAACCCTCACGGCACGCAACACAATGCTCTGCATCTGCTCCGTAGAGTGGTAAAGCTCATCTGTGGCGCAGCTATCGATATAATCGAAGAGCTCGGCATCGCCAATAATAGCACTCTTGACCACCTCGGCCATACCGGCACGCAGCTCGCGCATAGGTAGCGTGCGTAGCATCTCGACATCGGAGATGACGAAGCGCGGGTGGACTATGGTTCCCACCATATTCTTATAGTCGGCAACGTTGACCCCATTCTTACCCCCTATCGAGGCATCTACCTGACCAAGCAGCGTCGTGGAGATAAAGCCGAAGTCGAGACCGCGCATATATGTAGCGGCGACAAAGCCTGCAACATCTGTCACTATGCCGCCACCTATGCCGAGGATAAAGGTCGCCCTATCTACCCCCATAGCCATAAGCCTATCGTAGATAGTAGCCACCGTCGCGAGGCTCTTGTTGGCCTCACCACCACCGATAATTATATGCTCATATCGACGCACAAGGTCTGGATAGAGCCTGTCGATATTGGCATCGGTGATGACCACCACACGACACTTAGGCAACACCTGCTCAATAATATCCCCAACTCGTCCGATGTAGAGCCGCGTCTGCTCTCTTATGGTTATACAGCTATCCATAGCTTAAGTATTAACTCTGCTTATTGGCAATATTCGCACCAATAAAATATCATTACAATGCGTAAAGGTACAAAAAAAGTGGAAACTGTAGCCACTATTAGGGTGTATATCGCGCGTAAAACAAATTTTGTTTGCTAAAAAGTTGCAATATCATCGAATGTTTCCTAAATTTGCGTGGCGTTTGCTCATCGTGTCACCATAGGCTGATGCAGGTGATAACATTAGCAAAATAGCTTTGTAGCGAATGTATTTATTAATATAGTATAACAACTTAAAAAAAACGTTTAAAACTATGGCTTTTCTTACAAACGACAAGCTCGTTATCGTTGGAGCTGCAGGAATGATTGGCTCTAACATGGTTCAGTCAGCCCTTATGATGGGTCTTACCAACAACATCTGCCTCTACGACGTATTCTCACCAGAGGGCGTAGCTGAGGAGATGCGCCAGAGCGGTTTCGACAACGTAAATATCACAGCTACTACCGACGTAGCCGAGGCGTTCAAGGATGCTAAGTATATCATCTCATCTGGTGGTGCTCCACGTAAGGAGGGTATGACACGCGAGGACCTTCTTAAGGGTAACTGCGAGATTGCCGAGCAGCTCGGTAAGAACATCAAGACATACTGCCCCGATGTTAAGCACGTGGTTATCATCTTCAACCCTGCTGACCTTACAGGTCTTGTAACACTCCTCTACTCTGGTCTTAAGCCAGGTCAGGTTACTACACTTGCAGGCCTTGACACTACACGTCTTAAGAGTGCCCTTGCTAAGAAGTTTGGCGTTATGCAGAGCGATATCGAGGGTTGCGCAACCTATGGTGGTCACGGTGAGCAGATGGCAGTATTCGGCAGCGCAGTGAAGATTGCAGGCCGTAAGCTTAGCGACATCATCGGTACCAAGGAGTTCCCTGCTGAGGAGTGGGAGCAGATGAAGAAGGATGTAACACAGGGTGGTGCAGCTATCATCAAGCTTCGTGGTCGCTCATCATTCCAGAGCCCATCGTACCTCTCTGTTGAGATGATTCGCTCGGTAATGGGTGGCGAGCCATTCCGTTTCCCTGCAGGTACATATGTATCAAACGAGAAGTACAACCACATTATGATGGCTATGGATACCGTACTCGACCAGAACGGCTGCTCATACAAGATGCCTGTAGGCACCGAGGAGGAGCTTGCTAAGCTTGACGCTTCGTATGCACACCTCTGCAAGATGCGCGACGAGTTGGTAACATTGGGTATCGTTCCTGCTATCGAGGAGTGGTCAAAGATTAACCCTAACTTGTAGTCATTTACTGTAGGCATCGCACTTGCGACGCTTAGGACAAGATGGTGAATGGGATATACTTATAGGGTATCTCCCATTCGCTTTTTATGGAGAGTGAGGCTGAAGTTACAACTTGCACAAGCGAACTAACCACTCAGCTTTAGCTCTCTACGCAAGGTAAAACTATTACTAATTACTAATTGATATTGTTATGAAGATAGCTGTTCCAACACGTGACGGACATATTGACGACCACTTCGGACACTGCGCCTACTACACCATCTTCGAAGTTGAGGAGGGCAACATCGTATCGCGCTCGCGCCTTGACTCGCCAGAGGGTTGTGGCTGTAAATCGGGCATAGCTGACCAGATGGAGAGTATGGGTATTGAGCTGATGCTCGCAGGTAATATGGGCGAGGGGGCAAAGAACAAGCTCGAAAGTCATAATATCAAGGTGGTACGCGGCTGTCGCGGCGATATCGAGATGGTCGTGCGCGCCTATATGTTAGGTCTTATAAAGGACTCGGGCGAAGGATGTAGCCACCACGAGTGTCACAGCCACGAATAGGCCGACAAGGAGAGAGGATAAAAAAATATCCCAAAAAGTTTGCAGATACGAAAAATTGTCGTATATTTGCACACCATTTCAGAGAAATCTGATGCCCAGATGGCGGAATCGGTAGACGCGCTGGTCTCAAACACCAGTAGGTTCACCCCTGTGCCGGTTCGACCCCGGCTCTGGGTACTGAAGCGGGGAGGGAGTTATCCCTCCCCGTTTTCTTGTATAGTAACCCTACGGAGTTTAAGGCTATGAGTACGCAGATAGAGAAACATATCAAAGAGTTAGTCGCCGCACTACCCCACTCGCCTGGTGTATATCAATTTCTCAATCGCACAGGCGTGGTGATATATGTGGGCAAGGCTAAGGACCTGAAGCGTCGCGTAGCATCATACTTCATAGAGAACAACAAACACTCGGCAAAGGTCATAGTCTTAGTCCGTCAGGTCGTAGATATACGCCATATTGTAGTCGACAGCGAGCAGGATGCTCTACTATTGGAGAACTCGCTGATTAAGACCTTACAACCACGATACAACATACTCCTTAAGGACGATAAGACCTACCCCTGGATAGTCATACCTCGCGAGAGCTTCCCCCGAGTGCTATCCACACGACACTTAGTGCGCGATGGTTCACGTTACTTCGGTCCCTATGGGTCAATATCTACGCAACGCTCGCTACTTGAGTTTATACGCGAGGTGGTCCCCCTGCGCACGTGCAAGCTAAAGCTCACCGCCGCCTCAATAAAGGCTGGCAAGCATAGCGTATGTCTACAATACCACCTCGGCAACTGCAAAGCACCCTGCGTAGGCTACCAGAGCGAAGAGGAGTATGGGCGCACCATAAGTCTCGTAGAGTCGATACTCAAGGGCGACCTACGCCCCGTAAGAGAGTGGCTCGAAACGGAGATGATGCGTGCGGCCGAAGAGCTACGCTTCGAGGCTGCCGAGCAGTATAAGCAGCGACTACGCTCGTTGGTAGACTACCAGTCGCGCTCGGTGATAGTAAGTTCAAAGATTGTCGACTGCGACGTGTTCTCGCTACTTAGAGATGACGACATAGCCTACTGCAACTACCTAAGCATACGCCATGGCTCGATGGTCGCAGTGCAGACGATACGTCTAAGCATAGGTGTAGAGGCCACAGACGAAGATTTACTATCGCGTGCCATAGAACACATCGTAGATAGTATGGGCATAAGCCTTGCACGTGAGGTTATAGTTCCAGTGATACCCTCGGCAGCGATACTCTTCGATGGCGTGGTGTTCACCATACCCAAGCGCGGTGAGAAGGCCAACCTCGCCGAGTTCTCGCTACGCAGTGCCCGTATATACCGAGCCGAGATGCTCAAAAATATGGAGATAAAGAACCCCGAGCGGCACACCGACAGACTTATGGAGGCTATGCGTCGCGAGCTACGCCTTGAGCACCAACCGCGCCATATAGAGTGTTTCGACAACTCGAACCTTCAGGGCACAAACCCCGTAGCCTCGTGCGTAGTATTTCGCGATGGTAAGCCCTCGAAGAGGGAGTATCGACACTTTAACATCAAGACCGTTGAGGGTCCCGATGACTTCGCCTCGATGCGCGAGATTATAGGTCGCCGCTACTCGCGCCTCATAGCCGAGGGTGCCGAGCTTCCAGACCTCATTGTTGTGGATGGTGGCAAGGGTCAGCTGTCGAGTGCCTATGCCATACTTCAGGAGTTGGGCATAGCCGACAGAGTGCCTATCGTGGGTCTTGCTAAGCGTCTTGAGGAGATATTCTACCCGAATGACCCCGACCCCTACTATCTTAGCCGCACGGGCGAGCCGCTTAAGGTCATCTGCCACCTAAGAGACGAGGCACACCGCTTCGGCATCACCTTTCACCGCCAGAAGCGCGACAAGGCACTCATAGATAGCGAGCTAAAGCATATCCCCACTATTGGCGACAAGAGTCTGGGGTTGCTGCTCAAGCACTTTAAGAGTGTTAGAGCTGTGCGCGAGGCATCGTATGAGGAGCTAAGCGCGGTGGTGGGTAACAGCCGCGCAAAAGCCATATTAGAGTACTTTAGCAACAAAAAATAGTCGACATTTCACCCCCTATTTTGGTCGGTTCACCCTAAGCAAGAATAGTGCGTTTAGGCCACATTATCCCTATAACACGCTGTGTGGCATACGTTTTGCTCATCCGAATGAGGAATTATGTTTTTGGCAGTGCAACGACGACAGGGAGTAAATATTTTGCAGTTTCGAAAATTATTTATATCTTGCATCCGAAATAATATATTAATTAACACTAAAAAGTACTGCCTATCGAAACAATTCTGCTCTTGAACACACTAAAATAGAAGAGTATGAACGTGAATGTATTAAGCGACAAAGTATTGCTTAACAACTACCTTTTAGGTGATAGGAGTGCTATATCTGAACTTATAGAGCGTCATTCAAGGCGCGTGCGTAGTTATATCGGTATGATGGTCAAGGATGACGACATCGCCGATGATATCTTCCAAGAGACATTTATCAAGGCCGTAAAGGTCATTGACGAGGGACGCTATACCGACAGTGGCAAGTTCCTCTCGTGGGTACTTCGCATAGCCCATAACCGCGTTCTTGACCATTTCCGTCGCGTAAAGTCAAGCAAGCAGATTAATGAGTCGGAGGCTGGCTACGACGTTATCGGCACGCTACGTTTCTCCGAGCCTACGACCGAGGATGAGATGGTGCATGACGAGATAGAGGAGACGATACGCTCGCTCGTAGAGCTTCTACCCGACGAGCAGAGGGAGGTTGTGCGCCTGCGTTACTACTCAAAGCTCTCGTTTCAGGAGATTGCCGAGCAGACCGAGGTGAGCATAAATACCGCACTGGGGCGTATGCGCTACGCGCTCATCAACCTACGACGAATGATTAAGGAGCGAAATATCGTATTAAATTAACTCTCGGACGCAATAATCTTAAGAGCATAGGCGTTATAGGTGTAAATCACCAAAGGGATGTTCTATAATTTAGGTCGAGCGACTGAACCAGAATATCTCGGTAGTGTTTAATTTGTAGAACAATCCTTAAATAGTTTGCCTATGAGAGAACTTGACCCTCAAACCTTAAAGCTCTTCAGCGAAGAGCATCTGTTACTTAATGATGTGGTACAGGAGGATGCCGACCTACTCTTCTTAGACACCTACCTTACCGACATCTTCAAATGCCAAGCAAGGGTGACTAAAATGTAAATTAGTCACCCTTGTTTTGTTTGAAGATGTAGAAGTGCTCAATGTAGTTAATTATGCCCTATCACAACACTCTCTATGGGTTGCTGCTGCACCTTATCGAGCGGATGTGATTGGTAGGCCACCTTGCCAAAGTCGATAGTTGCGAGGTCTATACACCTAATACTATTATTATATGCCGTCTTGTAGTATACACGACGATTCGTTAGGTCTATAGCCGAGGTCCACTGCGTAGCACTCGGCAATGAGTGCTCATCGGGATTCTCGACGGCTATGGGCACATCGAAATTATTGAGCAGATGAAGAGCCTGAAGCACCGTCTCAAAGCCCGTAGCACGCTGTGGTGCGGTGTTACGAAAGAGCGCGGCACGCACAAAGCGCGAAGGTGGCGTAAAGTCACCCGGTAGGCCGAGAAGTGCCGAGCTGCCACCCAAGGGCTCAAGCTCTACATCCCCAAGCATATAGTTCGGGGCACTCCCAGGACGTAGATTGACGTAGTTGTTCATATTGGCCATGTGCCACTCGAAGCCTGGTGAGTTGGTCAGCACACCTATGGTGTTTTCATAGAAGTGTATCTGGCCATCCACAATCTCCATAACCACCTCTCTACCCGATGGTTCACCGATGCGCCAATGCAACACGGCCGAGGGCTCCAAGGCCACGATATCTACGCTCTGTACCGCACGCTTAACATCGTCAATAGAGGCACACTGCGTGAGCATCCACTGCACAACCTGCATATCGGCAAGCGTGGTGCTATCCTTCGCCGCGTCATAAGCCTCGTAGCCACCGTAGTGCGGAAAGAAGAATAGACCTGCCGAGAGGCCCAACTCGTTTATCCCCTCGGCAATAAACTCTCGCTCGACAACCGCAAGGCCCACAACGCCATAGCGCGCCTCAAAGCGCAGACCATTATCCCCCGTAGGGGTATACGACTGTAGTTTCGTACCTCGCGGAATGATGACATACTCGCTCTTAAGTTCACCCTTGGCCCACTCTATGGTACGCGCCTGCACGTAGCTGCCATCCGCAGCCGTAAGCGAGATACCTGTGCAGGCCAGCGAGCAGTAGGCTCCAGAGGCCATAGCCACAGCCCCGAGCAACAATACTTTAATAATCTTTCTCATAATAGCAATGGTTTTATAGTGTAAACTCTTTACTGGCTAAGCATAAAAACCTGGCGTAATAATAAATAAGCAAGACCCATTATCGATGCCATTTTCACTCTGCACTGCCGAACAACGGCATAGCCTCATTACACTCTACATAAACCTCGCCACAGAGCATAAAAAAGGAGTGGCTAAAGTAGATTAGCCACTCCCTCTCGCTCTGGAGGCCGAATAATCAGCCGACCAGATTATCTACATTGAATAGGTAGCGTTACTCAGCATCTGCTGCCTCGGGGCGCATAACAACCAACGTACGGTTACCATCATTGAGCATCTTCTGAGCAAATGCCTTAACATCCTCCAAGGTCACGCTCTCCAATACACCAAGGTACTCCTCCTTGTAGTTGTAACCCTCCTCGTACCAGCGAGTGATAGCCGACATCCAGCCACCGTTGTTCTCAAGAACATTGTTATAGTTCTTCTGCAAGAACTCCTTAGACTTAGCTACGTCATCAGCCAAAGGACCCTCCTCGGCAATCTTCTTAATCTCCTTATCGCAAATCTCGATAAGCTCGTCAGCAAGCTGCTCGTTAGTATCGAATATGATAGCCATCATATACTCCTCAGTTGGGTACTTCTCGATGCCACCCTGAACCGAAACACCATAGGTACCACCCTTCTCCTCGCGGATAGAGATCATATAGCGTGAATCGAGTGCGCGGCTTAGAAGCTCAACAATCATACGATTCTTAGCGTTATTAGCCATGTCGCCAGAGTAAACAAGGCGTACAGATACCTTAGGCTGCTGCATAGTAGTACGGAAGTCGTTAACTACATTGCCATCAACGAAACGTACACCATCATCTACTACAGCATACTCAACCTTCTTAGATGTAGGAAGTGAACCGATATACTTCTCAACCAGAGGCTTCAAAGTCTCAAGATCTACATTACCTACGATAACAAAACGGAAGTCGTCAGCGTAGCCATAGAGCTTAGAGTGGATAGCCTGCAAAGTAGGAATGTTAAGAGCCTCAATCTGTGCTGCCGAGGTAATCTGACGACGTGCATGGTTACCATACATAGTCTTCTGGAACTCGCGGCCTACGATGTAGTTAGGATCAGACTCCATGTTATTGAAGTATGGAACATACATATTCTTCATATTCTGAAGGTCTGTCTCGTCGAAACGTGGAGCAGTGAAGTTAAGGTAAACGAGCTGCAAGATAGTCTCGATATCCTTAGGCGAACCACCAGCATTTACACTATGCTCATACTCACCAGCACCCAACGAAGTGTAAGCACTCTTACCCGAGAGCTGCTTAGCAAGCTCGGTAGCTGAGAACTTGCCGATACCCGACTGACCCATAACCATACCGAGGAATGCACCCTGATAGTACTCCTCATCGGTAAGCATTGAAAGACCACCCTTTGATGTAGCTGTCACGATTACCTCGTCAGCCTTGAGTGTCGAAGGACGTACAACAACCTTGATACCATTCTTGAGTGTCCACTCAGTGTAGCCAAGTGACTCATTCTCTACTGTAGACTTAACGACAGAGCCCTTGAACTTAGTAGCTGGGTCGATAAGTGGCTCGATAACGGTGTCATCCTTGTAAGGCTCTACCTCAGCAGCCGATACCTCAGCGATGATAGCCTTAATCTGCTCCTCGGTAGGAACAACTACACCATCCTTCTTAGGCGAGCGCACCAAGATTACAAGGTTCTCGTTAGGAGCAACCAACTGGCTGTAAGCCTGGTTAATCTGGTCTACAGTGAGGCTGTTGATAAGAGCCTGGTCGAGCTGCCACTCTGTCTCGGCATCCAACATAGGAGTACCCTCAGCATAGTGGTCAAGGCAACGCTGTGCATACTCAGCATTCTTCACATCGTTGCGGTTGGTGTACTGACGCTCAGCCCAACGAAGAATCTCCTGCTTAGCACGCTCAAACTCACCTACAGTAAAGCCGTGACGACGCATACGCTCCATCTCGGTATACATAGCACGGAAAGCCTCGTCTGTACGACCCTCGTGAGCTGTAACAGAGAACATCGTAGACTCCAAAGTAGGACAGATACCGATACTACCCTCTGACATACCGCCACCAAGGAATGGAGCATTAGCAGCCTGTGCAATCTCGTCGAAACGAGCACTCATCATCTGCATTACGAATGAGTAGATGTAGTTGTAGCTGATGCCAATCAACGTATTCTTAAACTCCTTAGGCATAGCGTCACGACGTGCGAACATCATAACGCTTGACTGAGTAAGCTCCGGATCGGTAAATACAGAGATTATAGGCTCCTCAGTAGCAGGAACAGTGATAACATCCTTCTGTGCTGCATCAGCTGGCGATGCAGGGATGTCGGCCATAAGGGTCTTAATCTTAGCCTCTACCTGGTCAACATCTACATCACCTACGATAACGATTGCCTGGTACTCTGGGCGATACCACTTCTTGTAGAAGTTCTCCAAAGCGGTGTGGTCGAATGACTTAAGGCCATCGAGGTAACCGATAAGATTACGATGCTCATAGAGTGAACCCTTGAAGAGGTTCTTAATCATATCGTTCTGAGCACGAAGACCTGCGCCATCACGTGTGCGGAGCTCCTCCATAATAACGCCACGCTCCGAGTCAATCTCCTCGGGCTGCAAAGCGATAAACTGCGACCAGTCGTGGAGGATAAGAAGAGCAAGGTCTACGTTCTCCTCGGTTACAGGAAGGTCCATAACCATATACTGGGTGCAATCCCACGATGTGAAGGCGTTGAGGTTGTTACCAAACTGAACACCGATAGTCTCAAGCTTCTCGATAATTGCCTTACCTGGAAGGTTCTTAGTACCGTTGAAGGCCATGTGCTCAAGGAAGTGTGCCAAGCCCTGCTGGTCATCATCCTCCTGAATAGCACCTACATCGTGGTAGATGTAGAAGCTCGCCTGACCCTTAGGCTTGTCATTGTGGCGAATAAAGTAGGTCATACCGTTATCCAGCACACCTACGCGAACTGCTGGGTCCAGCGGCAGTGGCTGCGTTGGATCCTGAGCGAAGATGCTCGATACTCCCACGAAGAGCACTACGAGCATAGAAAATAATTTCCTCATAGATTTGATAATTAATAAGTTATATAAAGTTTATATTATAAAATTCACACTCACGCAAAGTAAACCAAGCAAAGATACACTTTTTTGCTTAAATCTACACTTTTTTTGTCATATTTTTTATCTATGTATCAATAAAAATATCCTATGCACACAATAAACCAACGTCAAGAAACGATAATTATTATACGTGTAGTCCCTACGCGCCTAAAATAAGTCACAAAACAGCTATATAATAATTTCGCAGACAAATTCCAACCGCTTCTGAATCATTTTTTGTACTACATGGCACAATATTACCAATAAATTTATACCTTTGTGTAGTTAAACTATAAACGATTATGGCGACAATATCGACCTACGAATACACCATTCAGCCACAGGATGTGGACTTTACGCTACGTGCCTCGGTACCATCAATCATAAGCTATATGCTCAACGTTGCAGGCCGCGATGCCCACATCAAGGGCTTCGGCGTAGATGCGCTGCAAAACAACTCATACACGTGGGTGCTCTCGCGCTTAGCCGTAGAGGTCAATGCCCAGCCTAAGCAGTATGACGACATAGCTGTAGAGACCTGGGTTAACGACTTTAACCGTCTATCCTCGACACGTAACTTCCGCATACGCAGGGGCGACGACATCTTAGCTCAGGGCGTATCGCAGTGGTGTATGATAAATATGGAGACACGCCAAGCGGCAGATATGACTCTACTGAAGGATGTATACGAGAGGGCAATGGTCGCAGAGCCCTCGCCCATTGCTCAGCCAGCACGTCTTCGCGATATCGAGCCACAACAGAGCATCTCGCGTCCTGTGGTATACAGCGATATAGACTTCAACCGCCACGTCAACACCCTCCGATATATTGACCTGATGTTCGACCACCTCCCATTAGAGCTTATCGAGCAGGGGTGCGCACTGCGCATAGACCTAAACTTTATCGCCGAGGCACGCTATGGCGAGACTCTTGTATTGGGCATAGAGAACAACGCCAACGCATGGCAGTTTGACATCGCCTCAGATGATGGTAGACGACTATGCCGAGCTAAAATTGTATTTAACGAGTAACATTCTATGGATAAGGTGAGCAGAGAGCTAAACATAGCCATCGTAGGTCCAGCACACCCCTATCGAGGTGGTCTGGCAGCGATAATGGAGAGCATGGCACGCGAGTTTCAGTCGCGAGGCTACAAGGTCAACATCCTCACCTTCACACTACAATACCCCAAGCTACTTTTCCCAGGTAAGAGCCAAACGGTAGACACCCCTGCACCCGAGGACCTGAATATTCGCCGCAGAGTGTCGACCGTAAACCCACTCTCGTGGATAAGCGTAGGAGTTGAGCTGCGTAAGGCTCGCCCCGACATAGTGCTGATGAAGTACTGGACCCCATTTATGGCCCCCTGCTTCGGCACTATAGCACGCATAGCACGTAGCAATGGCCACACTAAGGTACTATGCCAGATTGACAATGTAGAGCCACACGAAAGCCATATTACCGACCGAATATTTAACAACTACTTCCTAAGGTCGATGGATGGCTATATCTATATGTCCGAGCAGGTACACCGCGAGCTTAGAGAGTACACCGACAGCCCTGCACTCTTCTCGCCACACCCGATGTTCGAGAACTTCGGCATAAGGAGCACACGCGAAGAGGCCTGCGAGCGTTTAGGCCTCGACCCCAACACTCGATATACAATGTTCTTCGGCCTTATACGCGACTACAAGGGGTTAGATATCCTGCTCGAAGCTTGGCACGACTTTAAGCGCGAGGGACACAAGCTACTCATAGCAGGCGAGTTTTACGCATCACGCAATAAGTATATCGACCTTATCGAGCGTCTGGGCCTTGAGAATGACATCGTACTACACGACTACTTTATCCCCGACCACAACGTGCGTCACTACTTCTCGGCTGTCGAGTGCGTAGTACTACCCTACAAGACTGCGACACAAAGTGGCGTAACGCAGATATGCTACAACTTCTGCACCCCTGTTATAGTCACCAACGTGGGTGGTCTGGCCGAGATAGTGCCCGATGGACGTGTAGGCTACGTATGCCCACCAACCAAGGAGGGGGTATTAGACTCCTTAGAGCGCATCTACACTGGCGATAGACTCCGCATATTCTCCGAGGCTATGGTCGAGGAGCGCAAACGCTTCTCATGGCGTGCTATGTGCGACAAAATCGAGGAGCTATACGACACTACGCTACACATTAAGCGATAACCACAGCAAAGAGAGCGACACACAAGGCATGATAGACGACTTCGCAACGAGCCGAAAATTTCAATGGTTCCAAAGGTCCTAAAAAATAGTGACCAGTGGAACCATTAAAACTTTTGGTGCTATACGTCGTAGCAACTACCCTACTCGATACCTACGCGGTCGAAGATAAAATCTACATTCTTCAGATAGTACTCCAACGTAAAGCAAGCATCAAGCTCCTCGCGCGAAAGTACCTCCATAACAGCAGGTGTCTGGGCAAGAAGCTCCTGATAGTCGGCACGCTCGCTCATAGCACGCATAGCCACAGGCTGAACAGTGTCGTAGGCCTGCTCACGCGAGAAACCGCGCTCGATGAGGGCATTCATAACGCGCTGAGCAAAGATAACCTTACGTGTGCGATAGATATTCTCCATCATAACATCCTTAAACACCACGAGGTTCTCAAGGATGCCTCTGAAGCGGTTAAGCATATAGTCTAAGAGCATAGTAGCATCGGGGAGGATGATACGCTCGGTCGACGAGTGTGAGATATCGCGCTCGTGCCATAGGGCCACATTCTCGTAGAATGCCGCCATGTAGCCACGCATAACACGTGCGCAACCGCACATATTCTCCGACGAGATAGGGTTACGCTTATGTGGCATAGCACTCGAACCCTTCTGACCCTTGCCAAACGACTCCTCGACCTCGTGGACCTCGGTACGCTGGAGGTTACGAATCTCCATAGCCATCTGCTCGATACTTGATGCTATGACAGCCAAGGTCGCCATATAATAGGCGTGGCGGTCGCGCTGGATGACCTGTGTCGAGATGTTTGCACTCTCGATGCCGAGCTTCTCGCACACATAATCCTGGATAAATGGAGGGATATTGGCGAAGTTGCCCACAGCACCCGAAATCTTACCTACCTCGACACCACGTGCTGCGGTGACAAAGCGTGTAAGGTTGCGCTTCATCTCCTCGTACCACAACGCCCACTTAAGACCAAAGCAGGTGATGTCGGCATGTATACCATGTGTACGACCAATGCAAGGCGTAGACTTAAACTCTATAGCACGTGCTCGCAACACCTCAAGCATCTTCTCGATATCCTCCAAGAGTATTGAGTTGGCCTGCTTAAGCAGGTAACCATTAGCCGTATCAACAACATCGGTACTGGTAAGTCCATAGTGTACCCACTTACGCTCCTCGCCAAGGGTCTCGCTCACCGCACGGGTGAAGGCTACGATATCGTGACGTGTCTGCTGCTCAATCTCGTAGATGCGATTGATGTCAAACGACGCGCTCTTCCACAACTTCTCGACATCCTCCTTGGGCACTACACCAAGCTGGCTCCAGGCCTCTGAGGCCAAAATCTCGACACGCAGGTAGGCATCAAACTTATTCTGCTCAGTCCACACCTTGCGCATAATCTCTCTGCTATATCTTTCAATCATAAGGCAGGTTAGTTAGGTTATATTATTACTATTTGCTCATTCTGTTTACATACGCCTCTACGGTATTCTCCATAAGGCAGGCGATTGTCATAGGACCTACACCACCAGGCACAGGCGTAATGGCTGCTGCTACATACTGCGCCTCCTCGAAGTCTACATCGCCACATAGCTTACCAGTGCGTGTGTCGCGGTTTACGCCGACATCGATAACCACAGCCCCTGGCTTAATCATATCGGCAGTAACAAAACGCTCACGGCCTACAGCGACAACCAAGATATCGGCACGTCGTGCAATCTTATCGAGGTGCTTGGTCTTAGAGTGTGCTACGGTAACCGTTGCATTAGCATCCAAGAGGAGCTTGGCAACAGGCTGACCCACGATATTGCTACGGCCGATAACTACAGCCTCCTTACCAGCGATATCGACACCTGCAAAGTGCAACAACTTAATTATACCCTTAGGTGTACATGGGAGCATACATGGCTGCTTAAGCCACAGCTTAGCCACGTTCATAGGGTGGAAGGCATCTACATCCTTCTCGGGAGCTATGGCTGCGATAACCTTGTTCTCGTTGATATGCTTAGGCAGAGGCAACTGCACAAGGATACCATCAACATCGTCGTCATTATTGAGCTGGTCAACAATATCCAAAAGCTCCGACTCGGAGATTGTAGCCTCACGACGTATCGTCGTATTGCGGATACCCACCTCGGTGGCTGCCTTAGCCTTACCCGTAACATAAGAGACACTACCTGGGTCGTCGCCAATAAGCACAACGGCAAGGTTAGGCGTGCGACCATACTGCTCAGCAAGGACATTTACGCGCACCTTGAGAGCCTCCTTAATAGACACTGATAAATCTTTACCTTTTATAATCATTGTTTTACATTTTTTAATTAACGGAATGCTTTATTACCTATATCGGTACGATGAAACAAATTCTCGCACTCGATTTTTTCGATGTCGGCACGCGCCTTACTCTGTGCCTCCTTGAGCGTTGGTGCCGAAGCCACAACAATCATCACACGACCACCTGCCGTAACCAACTCATCACCACGCATCGCGGTACCCATGTGGTAGACCTTTGAATCCACACACTCCGTGCCGCGAATTGCGAAACCCTTATCGTAGCTACCTGGATAACCCTTCGAGGCGAGGACTATACCCAATGTAGCCTCGCTGCTCCACTCCGTCTTGGGAGCCTCGTTGTTAGCTACCGCCATAAAGACATCTACAGCATCGCTCTTAAGGCGTGGCAATACCACCTCTGTCTCGGGGTCACCAAAACGTGCATTAAACTCTATGACCTTGATGCCCTGCGGAGTCTTCATCAGACCACCATAGAGGACACCCGTAAATGGAGTGCCTTCGGCCACCATAGCATCGGCCACACGCTGCATAATGTGCGACATAGCGTAGGCATGGTCCTCCTCGGTGATAAACGGAAGTTCGGTATATGCTCCCATACCACCAGTATTAGGACCCTCGTCGTTGTCGTAAGCTCGCTTGTGGTCCTGAGCTACTGGCATAGGCGATATCTTGTCACCCGCTACAAAGCACATAAGCGAGAACTCCTCGCCAGTAAGGAACTCCTCGATAACTACACGTCCCTGACCAAACTTGGTATCGAGAAGCATATCGCGCAGTGTAGCCTCAGCCTCCTCCATCGTCGTGGCTATAACTACACCCTTGCCAGCTGCCAGGCCATCATACTTAAGCACCGTAGGCAGCGAGCCCTTGCGTACATATGCCAAGGCCTCATCAAAGTCCGAGAAGGTGGCGTAATCAGCCGTAGGGACATCGTACTTCTTCATCAGACGCTTAGCGAAGTCCTTGCTCGACTCAATCTCTGTAGCAGCCTTTGTAGGGCCAAATATCTTAAGTCCTGCCTCGCGGAAGGCATCTACAACACCTACAGCAAGTGCCGCCTCGGGACCTACCACCGTGAGGTCAATGCTCTGCTCCTTGGCAAACGCGAGAAGAGCCTTAACATCGGTATCCTTTATGGCTACACACTCAGCCAACTGCGAAATACCTGCATTGCCTGGTGCAGCATATATTTTTGGAGCTTTAGGCGAGCGCGACAACGCCTCTACAATGGCGTGGCAACGACCACCTGAGCCTATAACTAATACTTTCATATTCAATTAGTACTTTTAATTATTAATTAGCATTTTTTAGGCCCTTGGGCCGCCATCACTCTCACGCCCTCAAGCCAGATGCCGTAAATAATACCTTATCACTACAAAGACCCCAATTTACGGGTGTTCTCTATTTTGTTGTCAGAAGGCATTAGATGTGGTAGCTGGTCGCAGAGGGCAAAAGCGGAGTTTACTCAAGGTAAATGAGCATTTTGCACTCAAGCCAGATGCCGTAAATAAATAATACCTTATCACATCAAAGAGCCCAATTTTGTTGTCAGAAGGCATTAGATGTGGTAGCTGGTCGCAGAGGGCAAAAGCGGAGTTTACTCAAGGTAAATGAGCATTTTGCACTCAAGCCAGATGCCGCAGATGATGCCTTATCACTACAAAGAACCCAATTTTGTTGTTAGAAGGGTTGCAGATTTGGAGATTTGTCGTAGGCTGAAAAAGCGGAGCATACTTGACGTATGTGAGCATTTTTCAGACAAGCAAAGCTTAGAAGATGCACCCTTATCACAACAAAATTAGTGTTTAAAATGACGCATCCCTGTTACCAACATCGTCATTCCAAACTCATTAGCCCTCTTTACAGAGTCCTCATCGCGCACTGAGCCTCCTGGCTGTACAAGTGCTGTAACACCATACTTCTCAGCAAGGGTAACAGTGTCGTCGAAGGGGAAGAAACCATCCGAGGCCAAGACCAACCCCTCGGTAAAGCCTGCTGCCTGAGCCTGCTTAAGTGCTATCTCGGCAGAACCTACTCGGTTCATCTGTCCAGCACCCACACCTACGGTATGGCCATCCTTAACAACGACGATAGCATTAGACTTAACATGCTTAACGACCCTCCAGCCGAAGTTCATATCCTCAAGCTCCTTAGCCGTAGGCTTACGCTCCGTAACACACATATCGGCAACAACCTCCTTAGTCTCGGTATCGAGCTGCTGAACAAGCAGGCCTCCATTAACAGACACATACTGCGTCTGCGTTGTCGACAACTGACCCATATCGACCTCAAGAAGTCGTAGGTTCTTCTTCGTGCAGAGCACCTCAAGAGCCTCAGCCGTAAACGATGGTGCCATGATAATCTCAAGGAAGATAGGCTTCATAAGCTCGGCAACCTCCTTAGTAACCTCGCGGTTGACGGCCACGATACCACCAAAGATGCTCACCTTGTCGGCCTCGTATGCCTTGGTCCACGCCTCGACAATATCAGCACCTATAGCCGCACCACAAGGGTTCATATGCTTAAGACCCACAGCAAAAGGCTCATTAAACTCACGCACGATATTTAGTGCTGCGTTAGCATCCTGTATGTTGTTATACGACATCTCCTTACCATTGAGCTGACGTGCTGTAGCCAGTGAGTAGGGCACGCGCTCCTCCGAGGCATAGAACTTTGCCGACTGATGGGGATTCTCGCCATAGCGCAGACCCTGCACGAGGTCAAACGATGCAAACAGCTTCTCGCTAAGCTCGGCAGCACGACGCATATATGTCGCTATGCACATATCGTACTCTGCGGTATGGGTATAAGCCTTAGCCGAGAGCTCAAGACGTGTCTTTGGCGTGGTATTACCACCCTCCTCTATCTCTGCAATGATGCGGCTAT
The DNA here is from genome assembly GCA_015059715.1 of Rikenellaceae bacterium. Lineage (GTDB taxonomy): Bacteria > Bacteroidota > Bacteroidia > Bacteroidales > Rikenellaceae > Alistipes. The sequence continues at coordinate 44,317 of SUZV01000006.1, forward strand.
AATCCTCGGGGTCGCACACAACGGTGACATCGCGGTAGTTCTTTGCCGCAGAGCGCAACATCGATGGGCCACCAATATCGATATTCTCGATGGCATCCTCCATCTTCACATCGGGCTTTGAGATGGTCTGGCGGAAAGGATAGAGGTTGACACACACCATATCTATAAACTCAATATTGTTGTCGCGCAGAGCCTGTAGGTGGCTCTCATCGTCACGGCGAGCCAAAAGACCTCCATGAACCTTGGGGTGGAGCGTCTTAACACGTCCATCGCATATCTCAGGGAAGCCCGTAACATCGCTGATACCTATGGTTGGCACACCACTATCGTCAAGGAGCTTCTGCGTACCTCCCGTAGCTATAATCTCCCATCCTAAGCGGCAGAGGTTCTGGCAAAACTCTACAACACCGCGCTTGTCGCTAACACTTACTAATGCTCGCATATCTAAAATTTCTTGTTTATCAGTTTATTAATACTCTTTACATAGAGGTTGTGCTCTATCTTATGAATCAAGTTCGTAAGCTCCTCGATATCGTTACCCTCATAGACAATAGCCCCCTGGTCAATGATACGACCACCATCAAGAGTCTCGTCTACAAAGTGTGTGGTGACACCAAAAATCTTGACACCATAGTCCACAGCATCCTGTATGGCGTGAGCACCCTTGAACGAGGGTAACAACGATGGGTGGATATTGACTATGCGCTGCTCGAAGCTACCAAGCAGCACAGGACCTACGATGCGCATATAGCCCGCCAAGCAGATGTAGTCCACCTTACGCTCTTCGAGCATGTGTACCAACAGAGTCTCATACGCCGCCTTAGATTCATAATCCTTGGGGTTAAACACAAAACTCTCGGTACCAAAACGCTGAGCACGCTCTAAGACCTTAGCCCCCGGCTTGTCGCACACAAGCAACACAACCTCGGCATCTATCCTTCCATCGCGGCAAGCCTCGGCAATAGCCTCATAGTTGCTGCCACTGCCACTTGCAAATACCGCCAAACGACACTTCTTCATAACCATACCAACGTGATTGTTATGTGTTTACAATATAGTCACACCCTCACCCTCAACAACACGACCAATAATCGAGGCACGCTCACCACACTCCTCAAGGATAGCCACAGCCTTAGCTGCATCGGCCTCCGAAAGTGCGATAACCATACCTATACCCATATTGAAGATGTTAAACATCTCTCTATGTGCCACCTTGCCATACTTCTCCAAGAGTCTGAAGACTGGAAGTATCTCCCAGCTACCCTCCTTAATCTCAACACCCTGGCCCTCCTTAAGAATACGTGGAATATTCTCATCGAAGCCACCACCAGTGATATGGCTGATGCCATGAACATCGCACTCGGCAATGACCTTAAGCACCTGCTTAACATAGATACGTGTAGGGGTTAGGAGCACCTCACCAAGCTTGCGATTGCCAATCTCGGGATAGCTCTCATCGAGCTTAAGACCGTTATCCGACACCACCTTGCGCACAAGGCTAAAACCGTTAGAGTGTACACCGCTTGAGGCGATACCTACCAACACATCACCCACCTTGACACGCTCACCAGCATCGATAAGCTTAGAACGCTCGACAACACCTACCGTAAAGCCTGCAATATCGTACTCTCCATCCTGATACATACCAGGCATCTCGGCAGTCTCGCCACCTACAAGGGCGCAACCAGCCTGACGACACCCCTCTGCGACACCTGCAACGATAGCCTCGACCTTAGCAGGCTCGTTATGACCCACTGCAACATAGTCGAGGAACACCAAAGGCTCGGCACCCTGAGCCAACACATCGTTGACACACATAGCCACAGCGTCGATACCGATAGTATCGTGCTTATCCATCTCGAAGGCGAGCTTTAGCTTGGTACCTACACCATCGGTACCGCTGACCAACACAGGCTCCTTGATATTAAGCTCTGCAAGGTTGAACATACCACCGAAAGCTCCGATGTTACCCATCGAGCCACGACGCTTAGTTGATGATACGTGCGACTTAATACGTCGTACTACTTCGTAACCGGCCTCAAGGTTTACACCGGCCTCTTCGTAACTTTTTGCCATATCTATATATATTTTTTATTTATTACTCAACTTATTATCATACAGCGATGTTGGATAACAACCATTAAAGCAGGCCATACACAACTCCGAGCGTCCGCCAGCCTTAAGCAACGACTCCTCTGAGAGGAACTCCAACGAATCGGCCTCGATAGCCTTGCATGCCTCATCACGATTCATACGCGAACAGAGCAACTCCTCGCGCGTAGACATATCGATACCATAGAAGCAGGGGTTGGTGATAGCTGGACTGGCGATACGCACGTGTACCTCCTTAGCTCCAGCCTCCTTAAGCAGACGAACAATACGTAGCGACGTAGTACCTCGCACAATAGAGTCGTCGATAAGAACTACCGACTTATCCTTAACCAACGAGCGCACCGCCGAGAGCTTCATACGCACACCCTTCTCGCGCATCTCCTGCGATGGCTGGATAAACGTGCGCGCAATATACTTATTCTTAATAAGACCCATCTCGTAAGGTATACCACTCGCCTCGGAGTAGCCGATGGCAGCACTGATACTCGAATCAGGTACACCGATAACCACATCAGCCTTAATAGGCGACTGCTCATAGAGATAGCGGCCCGAGAGCTTGCGGAAAGCGTGTACGTTACACCCCTCGATATCACTATCGGGACGAGCAAAGTAGATATACTCCATAGCGCACATAAGGTGTCGCTGGTAGAGAGAGTAGTTGTTTGAGCGTATGCCATGGTGGTCAATAGTGACAATCTCACCAGGCTCGATGTCGCGGATAAACTCCGCACCGATGATATCGAAGGCACAGGTCTCCGAGCTTATGACATAACCATCACCAAGCTTACCTATTGAGAGAGGTCTAAGACCATGCTTATCTCGACAAGCGTAGATACGATTCTTGGTCATAATGAGGAAGGCAAAGGCTCCCTCAAGCATATTGAGGGCCTCGATAATGTTATCTATACGCCTCTTCTCGCTCTTCTCCTTCTTGATAAGATGGGCCAACAGCTCGCTATCGCTCGACGAGTGAAAGAGGCTGCCTCGCACCTCAAGGTAATGTGCCAACTCCTTAGAGTTTACAAGATTACCATTATGGGCAAGGGCAAAGTCACCCGTATAGTGATTAAACGAGAAGGGCTGCACGTTGTTGGCACCTCCGCCACCCGTTGTCGAGTAGCGCACATGGCCTATAGCTATGCGGCCCTTGAGGCGCGAGAGTTTCTGCTGATTAAAGACCTCCGTAACCAAGCCTTCGCCCTTTACCGTATTGAGCTTGTCGCCATCGAATGCCGAGATACCACAAGCCTCCTGTCCGCGATGCTGCAGAGCGTGCAGACCGTAGTAGGCCAGATTTGGCGCATCGTCAACACCAAAGATACCAAACACTCCGCACTCCTCGTGCAGGTCATCGCCATATATATCTAATGAATCCTTAAGCATACCTATTTATTTATTAAGTGCGTTACACAGACGACTGGCCACCTCTTGATAGGTCTCCCTGACACGTCCTAAGTCGCGACGGAAGCGATCCTTATCCATACACTCGCCCGTCTCGATATCCCATATACGGCAGGTGTCGGGCGTAAGCTCATCGGCAAGAACCAACTCACCATCTGACGAGCGGCCAAACTCAACCTTAAAGTCTACAAGACGAATACCTACGCCTGCGTATAACTCCGTAAGCAGAGTGTTGACACGTGCCGATATCTCGTATATCTTAACCAACTCCTCGTATGTCGCCAAGCCCAACGCTACGGCGTGGTGGTCGTTGATAAGGGGGTCACCAAGCTCCTCATCCTTAAGGCAGAGGTCGAAAATCGTATTCTCGGGAACAACACCCTCGTCAATACCAAGACGCTTGGCCATAGAGCCTGCGATGACATTGCGGACGATAACCTCGAAGGGCAGGTGCTCAACAACCCTACACAGCTGCGAGGTCTCGTCTATCTGCTCGACAAAGTGCGTATTTATACCGTTAGCCTCTAAGAAGGCCAAGATATTTGACGATATCGCACAGTTCATCTTGCCCTTATTCTCAATCTTGGCACGTTTGATATTGTAGAATGCCGTAGCATCATCCTTGAAACGCACAACAACGCGCTCCGAGCAATCCGTAGCATATATCAACTTGCTCTTACCCTCGTAAAGCAACTCTAACTGTTTCATACCCTATATCTATCGCTTGGTAAAATAGTTAACGGCATTTGCGAAGATATCCTGAACCTTCTCGCCACTAATATTCTTCATCAAATCGCGCTCATAACGCTCCGTATGGCCCATCTTACCGAGAATCTGACCCGATGGGTCGATGATACCCTCGATAGCGAAGCTCGAACCATTAGGGTTATAGGGGGCATCTGTCGTAGGACGATTCTCGCTGTCTACATACTGGAAGGCCACCTGACCATTGTGGAATAGCTCCTCGGCCAGTTCGTCGCTAACGACAAACTTACCCTCGCCATGACTTACAGCGATAGAGTGAATATCGCCCACCTCGAATGATGACAACCAGGGCGATGCTACAGTGCCGACACGTGTCGATACAATCTGCGATATATGTCGGTTGATATCGTTACGGAAGAGCGTAGGCGATGCCTTGGTAACCATACCCAAGCGGCCATAAGGCAAAAGACCCGACTTGACCAACGCCTGGAAACCATTGCATATACCAAGCATCAGGCCACCACGCTCGAGCAGCGCATGAACAGCATCGCTGACACGCTTATTATTGAGCACATTGGCGATAAACTTACCACTGCCATCGGGCTCATCACCCGCCGAGAAACCTCCACTAAGTGCCATGATATGGCATCGTGAGATATGCTCAACCATCTCGTCGATAGAGGCGATAACATCATCGCCTGTAAGATTCTTAAATACCGACATCTCAACCTCGGCACCTGCGCGCTCGAAGGCTCGTTGCGTGTCGTAGTCGCAGTTCGTACCCGGGAATACAGGGATATAGACCTTAACCTTATCGACGCTCTCGCCCTTATAGGTGTACTGATGTATACGACCATCGCTGACGCGCGTAGGAACACCTGCAGCACCCCTATCGGCATATACCGATGTATACTTTACGGTATTGGCCTCAAGAAGCTCATCGAGAGTAAGACGTGTACCATTTATAAAGATAGCCTCCTCGGATATGGTCTTACCAATAAGCTCCGCCGCAGGGAAGTTAAGCGTGCGGCGGCTCTCAACAACGATAGAGCCATAAGAGTAGTTGTAGAGCATCTGCTCATCGCACTCGACAGCAGCACCTACCCTATTACCAAACGACATCTTTGAGATAGCCTCGGCAACACCACCAAAGCCTACAGCCCACGCGGCTGTGATATCGCCCTCGGCAATCTTCGTACTCACAAAGTCGAAGTTACGCTTAAGCTGCTCGGTATCGGGCATATAGTTAGCCTCGGGCGTATGACGTATTACATATATCTTGCGCCCTGCTTGCTTGAACTCTGGACTAATGACCGTGCGAGCATCTACCGTAGTGATACCAAAGGCCATAAGCATTGGGGGAACGTTGATGTCGCGGAACGTACCGCTCATCGAGTCCTTACCTCCGATAGATGGTAGACCCAGGGCCACCTGCATCTTCAGTGCTCCAAGCAGAGCAGAGAGAGGCTTGCCCCACGACTGTGCATCGCTCATGCGCTCGAAATACTCCTGATACGAGAAACGCATATTGTCGTAACGAGCACCTGCCGCAACAACCTTAGCGCATGCATCAACAACAGCGTATGCAGCACCATGATATGGACTCCACTTTGCGATATATGGGTTATAGCCATAGGCCATAATGCTTGCCGTATTTGTAAAGCCTACGCCAACAGGCAACTTCTGCACCGATACCTGAGTCTCGGTTGTCTGCGTCTTACCACCGAAAGGCATAAGCACCGTAGAGGCTCCAATCGTTGAGTCAAACATCTCGATAAGACCCTTCTGCGACACCACATTGTCGTCCGAAAGGATGGTCTTCATACGCTTCGTTATCGTAGCACCCTCAACATTACGCTCAAACGGATTCTTCTCCTCAACACCACCGATACGAATCTTGGTGTAGTGCTTAGCACCTGCCGAGTCGATAAAGTCACGCGACAAATCCACAACGAGCTGACCTGCCGAGAACATACGCATACGGCGCGTATCCGTAACATCGGCAACATATGTAACCTCAACATTCTCCTCGTGACACAGAGCCATAAAAGCCTCCATATCCTTGCGCTCGATAACCACCGACATACGCTCCTGCGACTCGCTGATAGCAAGCTCCGAGAAGTTCAAACCCTTATATTTCGTTGGTACGCGGTCAAGGTAGATGTCCAAGCCATCGGTAAGCTCGCCAATAGCCACGCTGACACCACCAGCACCAAAATCGTTTGACTTCTTGATAAGACGTGTGACATCGCCACGACGGAACAGACGAGCAAGCTTACGCTCCTCGGGAGCATTACCCTTCTGCACCTCCGAGCTACACTCCTCAAGCGAGCTGAGCGTATGCTCCTTAGACGAACCTGTAGCACCACCTACACCATCACGTCCTGTGCGACCACCGAGAAGAAGTACCACATCGCCAGGCGCAGGACTCTCGCGGCGCACGTTTTCAGCCTTGACAGCACCTACAACAGCACCTACCTCAAGACGCTTAGCAACATAGTCGGGATGGTATACCTCGCGCACATGTGTCGTAGCAAGACCTATCTGGTTACCATAGCTTGAGTAGCCTGCCGCAGCCTTTGTCGAGATGATACGCTGAGGAAGCTTACCTGCCATAGTCTCACTAACGGGCTTATAGATATCGCCAGCACCCGTAACGCGCATAGCCTGGTATACATAGCTACGGCCCGACAATGGGTCACGAATAGCACCACCAAGACATGTTGAAGCACCACCGAAAGGCTCAATCTCGGTAGGATGGTTATGTGTCTCGTTCTTAAACTGCAACAACCAACGCTCCATAACGCCATCAACATCGACATTTACAAAGATGCTGCATGCGTTATTCTCCTCGCTCTGCTCCATATCATCGAGCTTGCCGAGCTTACGTAGATAGCGAGCTCCAATCGTAGCGAGCTCCATAAGACAGAGGCTCTTCTGCTCGCGCCCCAGCTCCTTGCGGATATCGCGCATAAGCTCCAGCGACGACTCAAACTCGCCTCTCATGAAGGACTCGTCGATGGTTATCTCCTCAATCTCCGTTGTGAAGGTCGTATGACGACAATGGTCACTCCAGTAGGTATCCAATATACGGAGCTCGGTCTCCACAGGGTCGCGGCCCTCCTTACGGAAGTAGTTTACAACCTCGCGCAGGTCATCGGCATTCATTGCCAAGCCATTGCGCTTGCAATACTCCGCAAGCTCCTCATCCTTCATCTGGCAGAAGCCTTCGAGGATAGCCACAGGCTTTATCTCGGCACTCTCAGCATCGCTGAGCACCTCAAGGTTCTTCTTACGCGACTCTACGGCGTTGATAAGATACTTCTCGATGCGAGCCATATCCTCCTCCGTAACACTCTTGTCGAAGATATATAGTCGCGACGACTTAATCTTCACCTCGGCATTAGGCTCGATAAGGTGTACGCAGTCGACAGCCGAAGCAGCACGCTGGTCAAACTGACCTGGCAGGAACTCAACAGCCAAGAATGGCATACCCTGCATATCGCACTCATCGGTAACGCTATCGGTAACCACCTCACCAAAGACTGTGTAGCGGCTACGCTCCAAGAGCTCATCGCTAAAGCCAAAGAGGTCGTATACGTTGACATAACGTAGCTGCTCGATGCCGAGCCCGAGATTAGTATTTAGTTCGTTGCGTAATGTGTCGGCCTCAACCTGAAAGCGAGAGTACTTCTCGACATATATACGGCGATTCTTCATAATCAGCAGTTTGTAATTAGCAATTATTGATGTTACTATAGCTCAGCCTGAAGCACCTTCTCGGTCTGAGCCTTGCGGAAGGCTACAAGACGCTCCTCAAGAGCCTTGTCCGTAAGAGCAAATATCGAAGCGGCGATAAGCGCAGCATTCTTCGCTCCGTTGATAGCCGTAGTAGATACTGGAATACCACCAGGCATCTGCACGATAGAGAGCAAAGAGTCCATACCACCCAATGCCGAGGTCTTGATAGGCACACCGATAACAGGCACTGTAGTTAAGGCTGCGGTGACACCTGCAACGTGTGCTGCACCACCAGCACCTGCGATGATAGCACCTATGCCACGCTCACGTGCCGACTTAGCATACTCAAACATTAGGTCGGGAGTGCGGTGCGCACTGATAACGCGCTTCTCGTACTCGATACCCAACTCCTCTAAAGTCTCGACTGCGGCCTTCATAACATCCCAGTCGCTGGTAGAACCCATAATAACTGCTACTTTCATAATCTTGTATGTTTTAATTTCAAATATCTTCCTAAATCAAAAAAAATCAGCAAGTGTCCACACACACATCAAAAAACAATGACCGCCAACACACTATCACAAACCTCCCAGCCTACATATCCTCAAAATTAGCGAGTGTCCACACACATCAAAAAACAAGGACCGCCAACACCCTAAGTATCAGCGGCCTATAGCATATACACTACTATTTTTGCAATTTTGTACATCCACAGCACAAGCGTCCAACAACTTAATTACCTGCCCACAGCAAGCAACTTGTTCCAGCTCCTGAACAACAAACTCCGAATATATCCTGCACAGGTTGTCGTGCAACGTTAACTTACAGTGGTGGACAATACTACAATTCATACGACAAAGGTAGCACTAATTTCCCGATTTAAAAAGAGTGAAACGCTCTTTTTTTAACTTTTTTTTAACAATCGGGCCACATCGTGCAAAATACCCTATGCCGCGACTCGTACCGAGCGTCGCCAACGCATATATCCTGCCACAGCGAGCACACAGTAGATTGCGTACAACCCTGCGGTGAGAGGTATCCCCTTGTAGAGGTACAATCCCACGCTTATCATATCGACAATAAGCCACACAAGCCACTGCTCGACAAGCTTACGCGAGAGCATCCACATAGCCACAATGCTCAGTGCCGTAGACATCGAATCGAAGAGGGGCACACGACTATCAGTAAACTCAGTAAGCACGAAGTATATCGCCACGTGCAACACAGCGTAACAGATGACAAGTGGCAATATCCACCCTCGTGGCGTATGCTTAATTGCCCCCTTGGGCGTATCCTGACGATTACGTAGCCACACCACCAAGCCATAGATACCTGCAGCCACATAGTAGAGCTGCATGGCCGCATTGGCATAGATACCTGCCCTAAGATAGAGCAGACCATGAACCATAGGCATTATAGCACCTATGACCCACACCCATATATTCGCCTTATACTCCAACCAAAGATAGAGCAGGCCGAGTGTCGTGCCGATAATCTGTAGTATCAATGACCAATCCATAACATCAGTGTTTTTAACTTAGAAGTTATCTTAATTTTTGTCAGAGGCTAAAAGTTGACAGTTATATTACCCAAAAAGTTAATCGGTGCTTGTGGAAAGTAGAAAGCCTCGTCATATCGCTCGCCATCCCACATATATGAGTAGCCATAACCATTTGATTCATACAGCGTTGAAAACAGGTTATTAATAGCCAATCCAAAGCGCACGCTACCACCATTGCCTATAGCTATACGATAGCCCAGGTCGAGGTTGGTAACAGTGTAGGCATCGAGCGACAGAGCCTCAATCTCGTTATTCGTAAAGTACTGTTTGCCAACATACTGCGTATGCCACAACAGCGAGAACCCTGCGACGTGAAAGTCTGCCGAGAGCGACCCAACGACCGAGGGCGAGTATGAGATAGTCATATCACCGAGATTTTGACCAAAGGTTGGACTATCCTTCAGCTCATCAACATACTCCTCGATAACATTCTGCGAGAGCGTAGCATTTGCCGAGAGCGTGAGCCACTTTGTTGTTCTCCACGAGGCCATAAGCTCGACACCTCGACGATAGCTTCTGTCGACATTTACATTAAGCGCATCGTCACCATCGTTGACCATACCCGTAGCCACCAACTGATTATGGTAGAGCATATAGTATAGGTTTACGCCCACCGATAGACGTGGCGAGGTGTAGTTATACCCAAGCTCAAAGTCGTATAGACGCTCCGACTCGGGGTAGCTATCATCTGCTGCAAACATATAGCGGTCCGTAAAGTCCGAGCGCGTAGGCTCGCGATTTGCAATAGCTGCCGAGACAAAGAGGTTGTGTCCACCGCGCTTATAACTCAAGCCCACGTGCGGATTGAGGAAGTGGTACTGCTTATCGACATCGATGGGCTGCATATATACCCCATCATCACCCCATATGGAGTTGTCGTTAACGCCCCACGCTTTATAGTGAACATAGCGGTACTGCATATCACCAAAGAGGTGGATGTTGTTACCCTTGTCGTCACTAAGCACCCTCCACTCGGCTCGTACAAAGATGTTGGCATCCTGCTTGGTAACATCGTTGTCGTACCAGCGACCAGCGACATCGCCACTATCCATGCCATCGACCCACGACACCGTTCCCCAGTGTGGACATGTATAGTAGCTCCACGAGCCGCCAAACGTAAGGTTTAACCTTGATGTGTTGTAGCTGGCGGCCATATTTGCTCCTCCGAGGTGGTTACGCATAAGCTTATGGCGTATAAGGTCAGCCTGCTCAGAGCTAACGCCCTTAAGGTTTGTATAACCCTCCAACCACGCATCATCTTTATACTGGTTATAGTAGCCATAGCCATAGGTATAAAATAGCGTAGCATTTAGCTGCCAGAGCCTATTAAAGCGGTGGTTTACAACTAAATGGTTATTAATTTGAAGATAGTTATCCGTCTCGTCGTCATGGTAGTCTACGTGCGTACCATCGGCTAGCGTATATGGGCCATCCGAGGTGGTATACTGTCCCGAAGTGTGGTATCTGCGTCCGTAGAGTGCCATATCCTCGCGCGACACACCATTATACGTAAGATAGGTCTTTGCCGAGCCACCAAACGACAACAGCTTAATGCGCGTATTATCGGCATAGTAACCCACCTGAGCCATATAACTCTTAAGATCCGTAGCACCACGCTCGATATAGCCATCCGAGCCGATATGCGAGAGGCGAGCATCCACAACCCAATGGTCACGCATAAGTCCCGATGTAAGGTGTACGGCCTGCTTATTGGTGTTATACGAGCCATAGGAGAGCGACGCACCACCACGAAACTCCGTTGTCAGGGCATCGGTAGTCATCGATACCGCACCGCCAAAGGCCCCCGCGCCATTTGTCGAGACTCCTGCACCGCGCTGCACCTGGATACTACCTACCGACGATATAAGGTCTGGCGTATCGTACCAATATACCGAGTGCGAATCGGGGTTATTCATTGCCACGCCATTTACCGTAACATTTATGCGCGTAGCATCCGTACCACGCAGACGAATAGATGTTGCACCGATACCGATACCCGTCTCATTGGTGGCTATCATCGAGGGTGTCAGTGCAAGAACAGATGGCAGGTCAAGTGCATAGCTTTTACTAATTATAGACTCCTTGTCTATATCGTTGTAGGCTACGGGTGCAGTACGCGATGCCGCTGTGGTAACCACCTCAACAACACCTACATCATAGATTTGTGTAGTATCAAGTCGCTCGCGATACTCCTTCGCCCCGAGTGAGGCAACGCCCAATACTGTGAGGGCCAAAAACGAAAAAATCCTTTTCATACTTCATTTTTTTTAAGTTGAAAAGGGGTTTAAGAAAAGATATATCCAATCCTGGTCTCAGCATTACCCGTATCCAGTTCAATGGGTCTAATCTCAGCCACTTCACTTCACTTCGTTCGTTCGTGGCTTTGCCATTGACATTTACAATCCCTCTAAATCTCCCTTTGATAAGGGAGACTTTTAGGTAGTCATAGCGTCCCACTACGTTACGTTTGTAGCTCAGCCATTGACATTTACAATCCCTCAAATCCCACTTTGATAAGGGAGACTTTTAGGTAGTCATAGCATCCACTACGTTCATCTGTGGCTCAGCCATTGACATTTACAATCCCTCTAAATCTCCCTTTGATAAGGGAGACTTTTGGGTAGTCATAGCACCCACGACGTTACGCTTGTGGCTTTGCCATTGACATTTACAATCCCTCTAAATCTCCCTTTGATAAGGGAGACTTTTGGGTAGTCATAGCACCCACGACGTTACGCTTGTGGCTTTGCCATTGACATTTACAATCCCTCAAATCCCACTTTAACAAGGGAGACTTTTGGGGAGTCATAGCATCCACTTCGTTACGTTCGTGGCTTAGCCATTGACATTTACAATCCCTCTAAATCTCCCTTTGATAAGGGAGACTTTTGGGTAGTCATAGCGTCCACTTCGTTCATCTGTGGCTTTGCCATTGACATTTGGGTAGTCATAGCATCCACGACGTTACGTTTGTGGCTTAGCCGACAACATCTGTCAATTTACCACAATAACCACAGATTACTCTATCAATCTGCGAGGTAGTGAAGGAGTAGCACCCCCTAATTATGGCGCAAAGATAGGTATTTTTTTTGCAAAATAGGTAATATCATCAACTTTTTTTATACCTTTGTGTGGTTACAGATACTTCAATCACTAAACATATGAAACGCCTACCTATACTTTTGACTATAATCCTAATACTCACCTCATGTTTAGATGAGTCGATATTTGGCACTAAAACATCGAAGTACGAGATACACTACACCACGTCGGATGGTCAACCAGTATATATACACTATAAACTTTTGAGCGGTTTTGGCCATGTCGTAGTATCGAACACCTACGAGAATGGGTTAGGCGTTATAAAATTTAAGGAGGGTGTCGAGAGCATTTCCGACAATGCCTTTGCCAACTCCAACCTCGTAAGCATCAGCATACCCGAGTGCATAACCTCGATTGGTGACCAGACATTTATGGGTTGTAGCGAGCTTGTGAGTGTGGAACTTTCGGAGAGCGTAACCGAGATAGGCACTGAGGCATTCAGTCGGTGTACAAGCCTAAGGGATATCGTCGTACCAAGCGGCGTAAGCGTAATCAAGAAGGAGACATACAGCCATTGCACGGCACTCACATCAATATCTATCCCCGAAGGTATCACAGCCATTAAGGCTGGGGCCTTTGAGGATTGCACAGGAGTAACCTCTGTGACGCTGCCCGAGAGTCTGACGACGATCGAGGAGGCTCCATTTTCAGGGTGCGACAATCTCGCCGAGTTCTACGGCAAGTATGCCTCTAAGGATGGTAAATATCTCTGCGATGGCGACACGCTTTTGGCCACTGCCCCTGCAGGGCTGACAGAGCTTACGATTCCCGAGGGCATAACCACCATAGGCGAGTATGCCGTAGGTGGATGTAAGCAGCTACTAAGCATAACCATTCCCGAGGGCGTTACAACGATAGGTAAAGGTGCATTTAGCAAGTGTGAGGAGTTAACCGAAATAAGTATACCGACGAGCGTTGCCTACATAGGAGCTGAGGCATTTCAACTCTGCTACAAGTTAACAGATGTCACTATACCCGAGGGCGTTACCACCATCGAGCCAAAGACATTCTTTAACTGTAACAGCTTAAAGAGCGTATCACTACCCGACACCATAACGACCATAAGCGACAACGCCTTTAGCGTCTGCCCATCGCTAACCGATTTCACGATACCAGATAGCGTCACCGCGATAGGCCAAGGGGCATTCGGAGGATGTAAATGGTTAAAGGAGATTGCCATCCCTGAGGGCGTAACAGCACTCTACGACTACACTTTCAGCGGTTGTGAAAGGCTGAGTGCGCTATCGCTTCCGAGTACACTCACATCGATAGGCAGTAGAACATTCTCCTCTTGTCGCGTACTAAAGGAGGTAACCATACCTCAATCCGTATCGACCATTGGCGACTCAGCCTTTGTCCACTGCAAATGGCTCGAAGCTGTGTACTGTATGCCTACCACACCGCCCACAATCAGCGACAACACCTTCTCGGAGTGTGCCGCAGAACTTACGATATACGTACCCAAAGGGTGCGGACAAAGCTACAAGAGTGCCGAGGGGTGGAGCAGCCACCAAGAGGCGATAGTTGAGAAGGAGTAACACCTTGCCAATATTAAAGGGCAGCAGATAAAGTTGGTAATTGTCTTTTTTTTGTTACCTTTGCGCAATTATATAATCAAAGCCTAAAAAACCTCAAAAAAAGTATGAAACGAATCATTGCACCATCGGTACTCTCAGCCGACTTCGGAAACCTAAATCGTGACATGGAGATGCTCAACCGCTCGCAGGCCGAGTGGGTACACGTAGATGTTATGGATGGCGTATTTGTGCCAAACATATCGTTCGGTTTTCCACTGATGAAGCCTATGCGCAAGGCTACGACCAAGATTCTCGATGTGCATCTGATGATTACCGCACCCGAGAAGTACGTTGCTCGCTTTGTCGAGGCAGGTGCCGACTATGTCACCTTCCACTACGAGGCTACGGAGAATATACAGGAGTGCATAGACCTCATCCGCAAGGCTGGGGCCAAGGTAGGCATATCGATAAAGCCTGGTACCGAGCCCGAGGTTTTGGATAAGTGGCTCACGCAGCTCGACCTTATCCTTGTGATGAGCGTAGAGCCAGGATTTGGAGGTCAAAAGTTTATGCCTTCGTCGATAGCTAAGTGCGAGTACCTCGCAGCAAAGAGGCAGGAGCTGGGGCTTAACGACCTTATCATAGAGGTAGACGGTGGTATCTCAGCAGCCAACTCTCGTCTGCTCTTCGATGCTGGTGCCGAGGCCCTTGTGGCAGGCAGCTCGGTATTTGGTGCCGAGAACCCCGAGCAGGCAATAGTAGATATGATTAACTCATAGTATGATTTCGTTAGATAACCTCTCTATAAGCTACGGAGGCTGGACCCTCTTCGACGGCATATCCTTTATGATTAACCCCAAGGACCGCATAGGCCTTGTGGGCAAGAATGGTGCTGGCAAGACGACGCTCCTGCGCGTGATTACAGGCGAGCAGCAGCCAACCGAGGGTGCTGTGACCATAAATGGCGAGTGCTCAATAGGCTACCTACCTCAGCAGATGAGAGTGGCCGACACCACGACACTCATCGAGGAGACGGCCAAGGCCTTCGACGTGGTACTACAGATAGAGGCCGACATCGAGCGTTTAACCACCGAGATAGCCTCGCGCACAGACTACGATAGTCCCGAGTACGAAGAGCTTATACACCGCCTGAACGTAGCCAACGACCGCTACCACATTCTCGGAGGCGACACGCGCGAGGCAGACATCGAGCGCACACTCCTCGGCTTAGGTTTTAAGCGCACAGACTTTCAGCGTCCCACAAAGGAGTTCTCGGGAGGCTGGCGTATGCGCATCGAGTTGGCCAAGCTACTCCTTAAGCGACCATCGATATTCCTACTCGATGAGCCTACAAACCACCTCGATATCGAGAGTATTCAGTGGCTCGAAGAGTATCTTAAGAACTACAACGGTGCTGTGCTCCTCATCTCGCACGATAGGGCCTTTCTCGACAACGTGACAACGCGCACAATAGAGATATCTCTCGGCAAGGTATACGACTACAAGGTGCCCTACTCGAAGTTCGTGGTGTTGCGTGCCGAGCGCAGGCAGCAGCAGTTAGCGGCATACGAAAACCAACAGCGACTTATCGAAAAGACAGAGGAGTTTATCGAGAAGTTCAGATATAAGCCCACGAAGAGCAACCAGGTGCAGTCGCGCATCAAGCAGCTCGAAAAGCTTGAGCGCATAGAGGTCGATGAGGAGGACCTATCGCGCCTAAACATTAAGTTTCCCCCTGCCCCACGCTCGGGTCAGATAGTTGCCGACATCAAGGGCGTAGGCAAGGCCTTCGGCACCAAGCGTGTATTCTCTGGCGCAGAGTTTACCATTGAGCGAGGCCAGAAGATTGCCCTTGTAGGTCGCAATGGCGAGGGTAAGACCACCTTCGCGCGTATGCTCGCAGGTGAGCTTGAACCTTCCGAAGGAGAGATTAAGCTCGGAGCTAACGTCAACATAGGCTACTATGCGCAGAATCAGGATGACCTGATGGATGGCGAATTTACCGTATTCGACACCTTGGACCGCGTGGCTGTGGGCGACATACGCACACGACTAAGGGATATCCTCGGTGCCTTCCTCTTCAGAGGTGAGGACATAGAGAAGAGGGTTAAGGTGCTCTCGGGAGGTGAACGCTCACGTCTGGCTATGGCACGCCTAATGCTCGAACCATACAACCTGCTCATCCTCGACGAGCCTACAAACCACATGGATATGCGCTCGAAGGATATCCTTAAAAATGCCATTCAGAAGTATGATGGCACGGTGGTCGTGGTGTCGCACGATAGAGAGTTTCTGGATGGCCTGGTAGACCGAATATACGAGTTCCGCGATGGTGGCCTAAGGGAGTACTTAGGCGATATATGGTACTTCCTGGAGAAGCGTAAGATAGAGTCGCTAAGCGAGATTGAGCGTCATGACAAGCCTCAAGCTACAGAGCAGCGTAGCACCTCGGAGAGCACCTCGGGCAAGCTATCCTACGAGCAGAAGAAGGAGCAGGAGAAGCTACTGCGCAAGCTGCGCAAGGCAGTAGAGAGCATTGAGATAGAGTTGGCCGACGTAGAGGCAAAGATTGCCCAGTACGATGCTCGCTTTGCTGTGGCTACGGAGTATAACGCCGATGACTACGCCGCATATAACACGCTCAAGGAGCAATACGACCACCTTATGCACGAGTGGGAGAAGGCATCCTACGAGTTAGAGATTACCGAACAAAGTTAATAGAGGAGATATGGAGAATATTATTTTTGGTATACGCCCCGTTGCCGAGGCTATCGAGGCTCGCAAACAGATTGAGCGTATATATATTAGAAAGGGTGCTGAAGGTCAGCTTATGGGCGACCTGAAGGACCTTATGGCACGTCACCACATACGTTGGCAGGAGGTTCCCGTAGAGAAGCTAAACCGTCTGACACGCGGCAACCACCAGGGTGTAGTGGCACAGATTGCAGCCATCGAGTATGTGACCGTCGAGGATATCCTTGAGCGCGTACCAGAGGACGAGACCCCACTTATCGTGGTCTTTGATGGTGTTACCGATGTGCGCAACTTTGGTGGCATAGCTCGCTCGGCAGAGTGTGCAGGTGCTCACGGTCTTATCACCCCACTTAAGAACGCTGCCCCCGTAAATGGCGATGCCATACGCTCCTCGGCAGGTGCTTTGCAGAATATACCCGTCTGCCGCGTAGGCTCGATACGCAATACGCTCAAGGCGTTGCAGGCCGATGGCTTCCAGGTTGTTGCAGCAACGGAGAAGAGTCGCAAGCTCCTCTACGATGCCGACCTGCGTAAGCCTACGGTGATAGTTATGGGTGCCGAGGATAAGGGTATCTCAAAGGAGGTGCTTAAGCTCTGCGACGAGCAGCTTGCCATAC
Organism: Rikenellaceae bacterium; assembly: GCA_015059715.1. Taxonomy (GTDB): domain Bacteria; phylum Bacteroidota; class Bacteroidia; order Bacteroidales; family Rikenellaceae; genus Alistipes. Next base: position 61,827 of record SUZV01000006.1, read on the forward strand.
CTCTTATCGGCCATACAGAGTCGCTCAACGTATCGGCCGCAGCAGCGATTATGCTCTTTGAGGTTGTGCGCCAACGTATAGGCGAGTAAATAGCCTCTTTTAGCACCTTCGCAAGGTGTAAAGCCGTCACACTATAACCTCTCGATATGTACAAATAGCTCCTCGGCGAGGCTTAATACGGGGCGGTGGTCAAATAGTGCGAAGAGGGCAGAGCCTGAGCCAGACATCGAGGCATAGAGCGCACCATGGGCAATCAACGACTCCTTGATGCTCCTTATCGCAGGGTGTGAGGCGAATATATGTGGCTCAAAGTCATTCTTAACACTACCCTGCCAGCTCGCTATAGGCTCACCAAGCAGCTCCTGAAGGCCACGCTCGGGGATATGGGGCGTAACACCCCTATATGCCTCGGCCGTAGAGACACCCTCGTCGGGCTTGACCACAACGAGCCACAAACCCTCTAAACTAAGCTCTATAGGCTGCATCACCTCGCCGCGACCACGACATAGCTCTGTATCGTTATATACGAAATAGGCAGTATCGCTGCCCAACGATGCAGCGACATCTACAAGCTCACGACTACTAAGGTTCAGTGCAAAAAGCTCGTTTATAGCCTTAACTACTGCCGTAGCATCCGAAGAGCCACCACCTAAGCCAGCACCAAAGGGTACACGCTTATCGAGGTGTATGGACAAGCCGCCTACGCCATAACGCTCCTGCATAAGGCGTGCAGCACGCACACATAGGTTATCCTCCGAGGCACAATCCACCGCGATGCCCGAGGCCGAGAACGACACATCGCCACCCTCGCTACGCTCGACAGTTACTATATCGTATAGCTCCTTAACTGGTAGCATCACAGTTTCGAGGTCGTGGTAGCCATCGCTACGACGACGCAGGACATTAAGTCCTAAGTTTATCTTACAATTCGCCTTAAGCTGCATTTGACAAACCCATTATTAAGATAAATATAAGGAATATCACTATGGGTACAATTACCGCAATCATTGGAATCTTAACAAATTGCACTGACCAGCGGCCATACCTCTCGGCCTCGGCAGCATCGCCAGCACTCCAGCGAGCGTCGGACATAAGGTAGAAGATTATAGATATCAGTCCAAATAGTGGCACAAAGATAAGGCCTACGACAGACCATGCAAGGCTGTTATAGGGGTTTAGGCCACGTGCCTGCGTATACTTAGGTTCATCTTTAGCGTCGGCATTGAAGCGATAGCCACAATGGGGACAGATGTCAATTGTAGATGCCACAAGGCCATTGCATTCGGGACAATTACGTGCTGCCATAATGATAGTGTTATTGTTACTTAACGCAAAGATAGTAAAATATAGGTAATTTACATCTCTTGAGACGATATATTATCTATTGCTGTGCTGTAGTAGATGCATCATTATGATGCCGAAGGTGCGAAATTGAGAGATTTAAGCACTTGATAGGCAAAAAATTTGCATAAATAAATAGGATTTGCTATCTTTGCGTAATTGCAAAACTATTAAAACTAATATAATTATGGCAAATCTTAGATTCTTAAAGAAGGAGATAGACTACCGTTTGGAGGAGTTCGTATTCGATTGTCAGATGACAATCTTCGTACAGCCTAACAAGGAGGAGCAGATTGTTGAGCTTATGCAGCGTGGCGTGGAGCTTCGTAACGCCCTCTACAAGAAGGCTATGAACCCTGCTGAGCCTAAAAACCCATCATTGGTAAGAAAGCACTATGCTGCTCTTCGCCGCGATATGGTTTCAAGCTTCGAGTCGCTCTTTAACGACCTTAGCGAGGTGTGCAAATAGTCTACACTCCTCGAAAGGTTGCGAGGAGAGCATAACAAAGAGGTTGACTAAAAGTCTGTAAGGATAGTAGTCAACCTCTTTGCATATACCTCAGATGCTACTCAACAAGAGTAAACGCTCCACTATAGTAGAGTGCTATACCACCCTCCTCGGTATATAGGTTAAGATTGAGGCGCATATCTCCTTCCTCGGCATCGTACTCGGGGAATTGACCATTCATACCATAGCAATCACCCTATCGACACAAGCAAAGAGTGCTGCCAAGGCGAGCAACACAACACCAAGGCGTAGGCATCTATAGGTCAATTTCATAGTCGTGTTAAGATGTTTAATCAATTTGAAGTAGGTCTATAAATTAGGCTAAGTATCAACTTTGGCTAATTTATAGACCTACCGACAACGAATTACTCTATTGTTATTTTAAAGGCCACACCTTGTGTTACTTTTGTACGGGCACAACCTTCACTGGCTTGGCACTTGCAGCCTTTTTATCCGCCTTCTTACCACTCTTAATCTCAATCTTTGGGGCTACATCCTCCTTCTTAGGCAACACGGGCTTAACGATAGCCTTGCTGTTTGTTGGAGCTACCGCAGGTGTTAGAGCCTCGGCTGCAAGTTCCTCATCGTTCTTGCCATACTTAACGCTCTTAAGCTTGATATTCATAACAATACCCTCGTTAGGGCCTACTATCCTATTACCCTTCTCGCCGTAGGCCAACGATGCTGGCAACCATAGCGTAATCTGGCCACCCTCGCCAACATTTCTAACGCCATACTGCGAACCCTTGATTAGAGCACGGCCTAAGACAATCTCCAGATTCTCGGTCTCGTCAAGCTGCTTCTCAAGACGCTTGATACGCATATCCTTAGCCTGTGCATTTGTTGTTGTAGTGTCGGCAAGCTCCTTATCCAATGCCTCGCGGAGAGTCTTAACGCGCTCGTCGTGCGACTCTACAAGGACACCACGCTGTGTATATACGTCGTAGCTAAAACCGATAGTATCGCGCTCGGTACGTGGACGGCGGCCATTACCAGCCACATCTACACGATAGTAGAGCGTATCGCCATCAACAACCATCATATTGACATCGCGCTGCTCAGCAACGTTGGCTAACCACGCACGGCTCTTGTCGGCCATATAAACCCTAAAATCATCCTTGAAGTAGGCACTCATAGCGTTGCGCATATCCAGCTGTGGGATGGCAAGCTGGCTATCCTCGACAACATCGCCCTCAAAGCACATAGCCTCCTCCATAGCCTTATACACCCAATACATATTGACCTCGAAACCCATACGGCGGATATAGTCGGCAATATCGCGGCCAAAGCTGTAAGATACCATATCGCGAGGGAACTCTACATCGTCAAATAACTCGGGAAGCTCTGCATTATCGTCCTTGAGGAACATAGCCTTGCGCTTAGCCACAGTATAGGCATGTAGACGCTCGTCCGAGAAACGTTTGAGCACATCTCTATTCTCTGCCATAGACTCAAGGTCGACAGACTCATTAGCCATCTCATCCTTCATACCCTCGATAAGGGACTCAACGCTGAGCTCCATACCTGTGGGGTGGAAACGCATACCAAGACCCACATTCATAGCCACCGAGTAAGAGAGAGTATCCAACTCGGCATCGGGGTTGTAATAGAAGCGACCCGTCGTGGTGTCGAAATAGTTGTCTGTAGATTGGTTGCAGCACGACACTGCCACAACAGCGGCTGCAAGGATAACAAGTAATCTCTTCATACGTTTTACACTAAATTATATTTCCATTTCTAATATCAATCTATCGCTGCTCGACATCCACAAGCCACAACTCGTAGTAGAGCATCGTATTAGGCTTAACACCCAAAGAGTCGCAGCCTGCCGAGCCAAAGGCCAACGTCGAGGGCAGCCAAGCCTCGATATGACCACCCTCGCCGATAAGCTTCGAGGCCTCGATGACTCCGCGCGACATCTCTCCTACGGCCAAGCGAGCCGTATCGGCATTGTAGTAGGTGGTATCGACAACACCTCCTGCAACATCCAACACCCTAAAGCGCACAAGTACCGTATCGCGGTTATTGCGTATCGACTTCTTTGTGTCGCCCAGGTGATGCACCTTATAGGTTAGGCCCGAAGAGGTGGCTACGAACTTTCTATCGGCCTTGCGCAAATCCTCCAAAAACTGCGACTCGTAACGCTTCACACGCTCGTAGACATCGTAGTTCATATACTTCAGATAGGCGGCACGCGCAACCTCATCGTTAAGAAGTGGCTCGCCCGAGTAGGCATCGCGCAAACCCTGACACACAACATCGATATTGAGGAGCGAGTCAAGACCTACGAGGTTGCGGCCTATGTTTAGACCCATAACGTATGACATAGAGTCGGCACTGCTCTGCATCACAGGCTCAACCTCGACATTACCGCCACGTCGTCCACACGACAGCATGGTCATCACGACAATAACCCCAACAACGACAACCGAGCAAATATTCTTTATACCACGCATATCTCTATTATTTTATTATAGTTTCTCGCGCTACGCCTTATCTATAACATCTGTGCCGCGATGCTCGCGTCGAGCCTCCAGCATTATGATTAACGAGCCAAGGATGGCGGCCACAGTTGAGGCCATAAGGATAGCTATCTTACCCATATCGATAAAGTCTTGGTGCGTAGCCTTGTCGAAGGCCAAGTTATCGACGAAGATAGACATCGTAAAGCCTATACCTCCGAGGCAGGCAACAGCGAGAAGCATCATCCACGTAGCTCCCGCAGGCTTATCAGCTATACCCAACTTAACGGCTAAGTAGCTAAAGAGCGAGATACCAAGAGGCTTACCCACAACCAAGCCGAAGAAGATACCCATACCTATAGAACCCACTTCGGGAGAGTACTCAAAGATGTTGAAGTATTCGGCCGAGGGGATGTGTACACCTGCATTACCGAGGGCGAAGATAGGCATAATGATAAAGTTGACATAGGGCATAAGAAGATGCTCCATACGGTGGCTCATACCCTGTGCGCCATCCGAAATCTGCTTCATACGACGCAGGTAGTAGAGGCGCGACTCCTCAGCCTCGTTCTCATTCTCTATCTTATCGGCATCCTTGATACCCTGCTCGATAATATCGGCCTTATGGAGGTAGTACGAGCGGCTATAGCGTGGCTTGGTGGGTATGAGCATAGCCATAGCCACACCCGAGATGGTAGCGTGAACACCCGAGTAGTAGAAGAGTATCCACACGACACAGGCTGGAATTAAGTAGGCCATCATCCTAAACTCGCCCATACGGCGCATGATATAGATGCCTACCATTATAAGTAGGGCGATGCCCAAGAGTAGCATATCGGGGGTCTCGCCATAGAACAGCGCGATGACGAAGATAGCTCCCAAGTCATCGACAACGGCCAAGGCCGTAAGAAAGACCTTGAGCGCAATAGGTACGCGGTTGCCCAAGAGCGACATGATACCTATGGCAAAGGCGATATCTGTGGCCGTAGGGATACCCCAGCCGTGTGACACCTCCGTACCGAGGTTAAAGGCCGAATATATGAGTGCTGGGACAAGCATACCTCCCAACGCCGCCACGACAGGCAGGATAGCCTTCTTAGGTGTCGAGAGCTCGCCGTTAGATATCTCGCGACGTATCTCAAGGCCTACGGTGAAGAAGAAGATAACCATAAGGCCATCGTTGATAAACTTTTCGAGATTCATACCCTCGGGGAAGAACTTACCATCGATGGTAAGACCCAACTCCATGTGCAGCAGGTGATGGTACATATCTGCCGTAGCTGGAAGGTTGGCCATCAACATAGCCACAATCACACACACTATAAGCACGATACCACCAGCCCAAGGTGCTTGCAGGAAACTCTTTCCGCGCTGCGAAAGAATGTGGCTTCGCTTTACTCGTCCAAATTTTGTAAACATTGACATCTTTTATAATTTATACTATTCATCAACTCCTATAACAGCCTAATCTACACCACCACGCTACAACACATCCTCCGAGGGGTGGTTCTTAAGGGCCATACAACACATATTGTAGAGCAGACGCGAGGCGATGGCCGCATCGGTCTTATCCTCCATATCGGGCACCACCTCCGTAAGGTCGAAGCCCACAATCCTACGTCCCGAATCTACAACCCTGCCCAAGAGGTAGACAACCTCGGGGAAGCGAAGACCTCCAGCAACCTGGGTACCCGTATGTGGCGAGCACTCTATAGTCAGGCCATCGATATCCAACGACACGTAGACATTCTGGGGCAGCTCGGCAACAATATCGTCACATAGCGTAGACCAGTTGACACCCTCGAAGTGCTTAGACCATATCATCTGGCCCGTAAAGAGGCGAATCCTATCATCGGCCATAGCCCTCTCCCACTCACGAGGCGTGAAGGCACGAACACCGACACCCACAACGCGCTCAACACCCTCGATATCGCGCAAGACGTTGTGCATAATAGAGGCATGCGAGTGGTCGAAGCCATTATGCTGCTCGCGCAGGTCACAGCTCGAATCGATATGTAGGATGCCTATCTTCGAGTGTCGCTCTGCAACAGCACGTATATGGCCATAGGCCGTAGACTGGTCACCCCCGACAAGTCCCACAATCTTGCCCATATCGAGCCACTGCTTCGACTGGGCGTAAATCTTCTCGTTGACAAGGGCCGAGGCCTCGTTGACGCGCTTAAGGCGACGCTCACGCGACACAATATCCAAAGCACTGAGCACCGAGCCACTATCGTGCTTGATGACGCGCTCGGCATCGGAGCGTAGGTGGTGCGACATATCCTGAATAGTGTAGTCCACAGGTGCTGTGGCTATACCCTTGCGATAGCTGTAGGGGGCCATGGGCTCGAAAAAGTCGACACTACGCGAGGCCTCGATGATAGCATCGGGAGCATAGGAGCTACCACCACGCTGTGCTACGGTGGTGTCCCAGGGCGCAGAGATAAGCACCAAGGCCGCCTCCTCGGGACTGAGGGGGATGCCGAAATAGTTACCATTATCGGGTATCGCACCATTCGGGTCGAACTTCTTATCCGCCATACTCTTAAATAGAAATCATTCAACACTTTATGACCACCGTATCACCCTACGACACTATGTCGCGCGACAAAATGGCATAACACATAAAAATAACACGCAAAAATAGTATTTTTTTTGGAGATTATCACTATATTTGCTAAAAATTTAGACAAACATCTGAACACACAACACAAGCATCTGAGATATAGGCCACTTGCGATAAATAACTTACTGGATAATTTGTAAACCGCCCTTTTAAGCCCCCTCGTATGAAGGTTATTATTGATAGCGCAATACCATACATCGGCAATATCCTCGACCCCTATGCCGAGGTAATTCGCATGGCTGGAAGCGAGATTACTGCCACAAGCCTACGCGATGCCGAGGCCCTAATCGTAAGGACACGAACTCGCGTAGATAGAGCACTGCTGGAGGGTAGCCGCATAGAGTTCGTAGCCACAGCAACCATCGGGCGCGACCACATAGATGAAGCCTACTGCAAAAGTCACGGCATCGAGCTATGCTCGGCACCTGGATGCAATGCTCGTGGCGTGTTGCAGTGGGTAGCTGCGGCACTGCGCCACATAACCACTGTGGATAACAGACCTCCCGAGGAGTACACCTTAGGCGTTGTGGGCGTAGGCAACGTAGGCTCGCTCGTAGCACACTACGCACGACTCTGGGGCTTTCGGGTCTTAGAGTGCGACCCTCCGCGACAACTGCGCGAGGGTGGACTGTTCTACCCTATAGACTACATAGCTCGCTCGGCAGATATCATCACCCTACACACCCCATTAGATAGCACCACGCACCACTATGTCGATGCCTCGCTATTAGAGCTTATGCGCCCCGAGGCCACGATAATAAACGCCTCGCGTGGTGGCGTGGTAGACAACCACGCGGTGGCCGACTCTATGCATCGCTATATTTTTGATGTGTGGGAGAGTGAGCCTAACGTGCCGAGTGACATCCTCCAGCGTGCCGAGCTCGCCACGCCCCACATAGCAGGGTATACCATAGAGGGTAAGGCCAACGCCACTGCAATGAGCATAAGGGCTTTAGCACGACACTTTGGACTACCTCTAAACGACTGGTATCCCGAGGGTTTGAAACCCACGCAGCCACGCGACATCAGCTGGCAGGAGATGTGTGATACCATATCCGACTATATCGACATTGAGGCCATAACTCGACATCTTAAGAGCCACTCTGCCGACTTCGAGGCCATACGCAACCACCCCACCTCGCTACGAGAGGAGTACTTTTAGGAAGATACCATATCTGAGAGGGGAGGATGAGGGTGAATAACTCGCAAGCCTTAACTACAGGCTGCCGATGGCCAATAGAGCCATACCCACAAGGATAAGGATAAGGTCTACAACCTTAGAGCCCACATTACGCTCGCCAAAGAGCAGCACACCACAGACAAAGGTCACAAGGACCGAGCTACGTCGCAAAAGAGAGACCACAGCAATCATCGAACCCTCCATATCGAGAGCGTGGTAGTAGAAGTAGTCAGCCGCAGCAACAAAGAGGGTTATAAGAGGTATTGTCCACCGCCAGCGAAACACCTCTGTTGCGCGCTTTGGATACCACACAACAAGGGCCACAACGCTCATCATAGCTAACTGATAGACTCCAAACCAGCTCTGCACAAAGAGCGGAGCGAGGGAGTGAGCCGTGATGATATACTTGTCGTAGAGTCCACTTATGGCACCGAGCAACATCGCCGCAAAGAGAGCCCACACATGGCGGCTACGCACAAAATCAATACTCTCGCTACGGCTCGACCTACTGAGCAGGTAGAGCGACACGATGGTGAGTAGCACACCACCCCACTGCCACACGTTCAGCCGCTCGCCAAAGAGCAACATAGCACCCAGCAGCACAACTACGGGGCGCGTAGCATTTACCGGGCCGACGATAGTCAGCGGCAGGTGCTTAATAGCGTAGTATCCACATAACCACGATGACAGAGTTATAAAGGCCTTAAGGGCGACCAACAGATGGTCACCAACATCGCCCCTTGTCGATGCAAAAGGGCCATCACGAAAGAGGCCCAACGACAGCTCGGCATCGAGGATGACAGGCAGAAAGAGCAGCGTGGCAAAGAGCGTATTTAGCAGCAACACAGGGATGACAGCATTACCAGCCAATGATTGCTTCTTGGCCACATCGTAGAGACCCAATAGAATGGCCGATACTAAGGCTGCCACCACCCACATAGCTATCCGTAGATTATGAGGTTAGCGATAAGCGAGATGGCCAACGACATGCTTGCCAAGGCGTTGAACGTACCAAAGGCAATGCCTATATTGCGCTGGCGCGTAGGGGTGACGATATAGTGCTCCGAGGCTACGATAATGGTAAAGAGTCCACATCCAACGTATAGCAGCCACGAGAGCGGCTGATAGGTGGCGTACCAAAGTAGCAGAGCTATACTCGCTGCATGGAGCAGAGCACTGATAGTAAGCGACACTGAGGCCGAAAAACGGGCAGGAATAGAGTGTAGACCACGACTCCTATCAAAGGAGGCATCCTGCAGGGCATAGATAATATCGAAGCCTGCGCACCACGTCATCACAATGAGGGCCAGGAGTATAGATTCGAGTGTTATACTCCCCACTACGGCTATCGTAGCACCCACAGGAGCTATGCCGAGCGAAAGACCGAGGACCAAGTGAGCAAGGGCCGTAAAGCGTTTGCAGTAGCTATAGAACATCACCACCGCAAGAGCTACGGGGGAGAGGTAGCCACACAGAGGGTTGATGGTGGCTGCTACAACGACAAAGAGCAGAGCATTTATCACAACAAAGGTCACAGCACCGTGTGCCGACACCCTCCCTGCTGGAATCTCGCGGTCGCGCGTGCGAGGGTTCTCGGCATCTATAACCCTGTCGGCCCAGCGGTTGAAGCCCATAGCCACGTTACGCGCAAAAACCATACATCCGATAACCTGCAACAGCAGTAGCCACAACTCATCACTCTCCCTCGCACCCTCGACCCACGCATAGGTGAAGGCCAACAGCGCAAAGGGCATAGCGAATATCGTATGCGAGAACTTAACAAGCCTAAGATAATCTACAAATACACTCATACATCTCTACTTTTCAACATCCGTAAGCTCCCTTTCGAGCACCTCCATGAGCCACTGTGGAGCACGCTGAGGGCGACGTGTGGTCTTATCTATAAAGCCTAAGGTTGTCATTCCTGTGGCTATATCGCGGCCATCCTCGCCACGTATCTCATAGCGGAAGGTCATACGCGCCTTAGGTAGCTCATCGACAATGGCACGTACCGTGATAAGCTCGTCGTAGTAGGCTGGCATACGATACTTAACCTGCACCTCGACAATAGGCATCATCACGCCACGTCGCTCCATCTCGGCATATGTAAGACCTACGGCACGTAGCCACTCAGTCCTTGCCACCTCAAAGAACTTGATGTAATTCGAGTGGTGGACTATACCCATCTGGTCGGTGTGGTGATACTCCACACGTATCTTGGCATCAAAACTATTCATATCGCAACTATGTTTTTATCGTTAACGTATACGGTCCAACGAGCGCACCAACATCTCATCCTTGAACGTTGCACGTGCCGCCATAAGGCTAAAGGGTATGGCCACAAGGGGCATTATCGCTGCCCAGCCGATATGTCGGTGTACAACCTCGGCATCCTCCAAGGCATTGGCCCCAGCGAGCCAGAAATAGATGCCCATAAAGAGTATAGTACCGAGAAGTAGCACAAGCTCTACGGCACAAAGCCTTACCTGCAACATACGATTCTTAAATAGGAAGATAGTGACAAATGGAAGCACTGCACTAAGGGTCATAACTATGCCCATCCATAGCGTTGACTGCGAATCGAGAGCCGAGGACAAAGCATAGGCATCGAGGGTATATACCTCGCCATTAGCGGTGGTAAACGTAGCGATAGGCACGCAGAGAGCAACGACCATAAGAGCCGTCACAGCAAGCATGTATAGTGTTTGAATACGTTGAATCATAGTTAACTCCGTTTTTATAGTTTTTAAATTAGTTTTTATCAATAATCTCTCCTCGCAGAGATATTTACGCTAAGCTCTAATCATCCATCCTCTTATCAATAAGGTAGTGGTTGCGCTCCGTCGAGCGGCGGTTAATCATCTCGCCAAGGAAGCCTGCCAAGAAGAGCTGCACACCGAGGATTATGGCCAAGAGTGCCAAGTAGAACATCGGCTGCTCGGTCACACCACGCCACGCAAGACCACTAAACTGCGCACATAGCTTGTCGACAATAATCCACACCGCCGTAATGCCACCGAAGAGGAACATCAGCGTACCTAATCCCCCAAAGAGGTACATAGGCGAGCGTCCGAAGCGCGACATAAACGACACAGAGATAAGGTCGAGGTATCCCTTAACCATTCGCTCGATGCCAAACTTCGACTTTCCATACTTACGCTCGTGGTGCTGCACCACCTTCTCGCCTATACGCCTAAAGCCTGCATGCTTGGCGAGGATTGGGATATATCGATGCATCTCGCCATACACCTCGATGCTCTTTACCACCTTACGACGATAGGCCTTAAGTCCGCAGTTAAAGTCGTGTAGCTTGATACCCGACATCAGGCGTGCCGTAAAGTTAAAGAACTTGCTGGGCCACCTCTTACCCACTGGGTCATAACGCTTTCGCTTCCATCCCGAGACAAGGTCGTAGCCCTCTTCGAGAATCATACGACGCATCTCGGGAATCTCGTCTGGCGAGTCCTGCAGGTCGGCATCCATAGTAAATACCACCTCGCCACGAGCCATATCGAAACCGCAGTATAGAGCTGCCGACTTACCATAGTTACGCATAAAGCTTATGGCACGAATCTCTGGATAGGCGGCCTTAAGCTCCTCTATTACGCGCCACGACTCGTCTGTCGAGCCATCGTCGACAAATATTATCTCACAAGAGATATCTCTCTCGGTCACTACGCGCCTAATCCACGCCACAAGCTCGGGCAACGATTCGGCCTCGTTATATAGCGGTACAACAACCGAGATATCAAGTTTTTTGTTCATACTCTAATTTTGCAACCAGCAACGGTTGGGTTCACAGTTAGTTAACAGCAGGACGCTTTATCGCTGCTGCAATGATAAGTCCTGGGATACCTCCCACTAAGATGTAGTGCGAAAACGATGAGAAGAGGCTCTGGAGCATCGTGGGCTGCACAGCCGAGCGTATGACGTGTATCATCTCGTCAAATATGGCAAGCTCACCAGCACCTATACCCATACCCAGATACATCTCCTTAAGTTGCTCAAGACGCTCTACGTTACCCACGATGTAGGCATCGTAACCCATAGCCGAGATAAAGAGCGTGTCGCCAACACCTACGATGATGCCTCCCAACATCGATATTAGCAATATGTATGACAGAGCCGACGAGTAGCTAAAGCCAAGCTGAGGGTCTGTAGCCTCGCGACGACGGCGTGTAAAGCGCACCAACAGCCACACGAAGAGTATGTAGGACAAGAGCCACTCTCCGAAGTAGACGAGCACGGCATTTCCAAGGCTGAGGTCACTGTAGACAAGGATGTAACGCTCGAAGATATGCGATAGTGCCATAACTATACCTAAGATAGCTCCCGAGCGTAACACATCGTACCAAAAATCTTTACTATTCATAATATCAATAATTTTTCACTATTATCTATCGAATATTTAACCTATCGAGTGCGCGGTGATACTCCGCTGCATTTCTATTGTGCTCACTGAGTGTGCGCGCAAAGTTGTGGCGACCATCCATCTCGGCACGAGCACAGAAGTAGAGATAGTTGTGCTCCTCATACTTAAGCACACCCTCGATAGCCGCCATATCGGGCATAGCGATAGGCGTGGGTGGCAGGCCTACGTTAATATAGGTATTGTATGGCGACTCTATGCTCTTATGCCTATCCAATACGCGCTTGATAGTAACATCGCCAGCAGCATACTTTAGCGTAGGGTCGGCCTGCAGGGGCATACCCATTCTCAGACGGTTAATATAGACACCTGCGATGCGAGCCATCTCCTCAGCGGCGTTAGTCTCCTCGTGGACTATAGAGGCTAACGTCATCACCTCGTATGGGGTTAGGCCCACCCTTTCGAGCTGCGTCTGTATGTCGCTACGCGCCCAGTAGTTATCCGACTCACGCTTAAGGCGACGCACCAAGGCCTCGGGCGATATATCAGAGTACACCTCGTAGGTATTGGGTATAAATATCGAGAACATAGCCTCGGCCGAGTCGAAACCGAGCTCGGCGATAAGCTCCTCGCTACGCAATGCACCGATAATAGCCACCGAGTCGGCCTCTATCTGTCGCGCTATCTTACCTGCCAATATCTCGGGCGTGCGAGCATTATTTATCGTCAGGCGCACCGACTTATCGGCACCAAACTTAAGCGTGCGCGCCACCTCAACTACGGTCATACCCTCAGTAAAGATGTACTTACCTGGCTCTATACCTCGGTCAAGGTCTATGCGCCTTGCATATATATCGAAGGCTACGGGGTAGGCTATCGACGACCTCACCTTAGCGACCATATCGTCGTAGCTCTCATCGGCCCTAAGGTGTACGGTGAAACGCTCCTCGACGGCCGAGCTACAAAACATATTATATACCCAAACACCCGTAACTGACACTATTACAGCGACAACAAATAGTATAACAACAAATTTTCTCTTCATTTTTCCATTTTTTTTTGCAAAGATACAATTTTTTTGTACTTTTGCACTCGGGTAAGTCTTATACGACCAGCTCCTGCAGAACCCCCCAGGCGAGGAATCGAGCAAGGGTATGCGGTTGTAGCGGTGCGATATAAGTAGCTTACCCTCTTTTTTTTATACTTAGCAGAGGGCTAATCCCTACCGTTTTACCCCCCCCTTTTTTAGCTGTCATTTTTTAGTTATCCAATCTTTTTTTGGCAACCCTTTTTGGCTATCTTTTTTTTAGCTACCCCACCTTCTTTTAGCTCCTACTATCTATACGCCACCCCCGGGGCTTAGCTGCGATAGCGTCACTGTCGACAGCACAAAACCGACCACAAGGGCCACGATATAGAGGATGCGCGTAGTAGCATCAGAACGCTGCACCGAGCGACTAAAGGCGCAATAGCCCCAGAAGATATACCACGCCACGACCACCGCCACAACGACACTTAGCAGCGTGGCATAGAGAGGCTCCTGCGAGAAAGAGACTGCAACGTTGGACATATACGTCGAGTAGGCCACCCTATCGGTCACTATGCCTGGTACCATAAGCACCACTACGGGCCAGTGTGCAAAGAGCATACGCCCAAAGAGCTCTGTAATGGCCACCCTGCGGTTAATGGTCAGCGCAATAGCATAAATCGCCACGCACGACGTAATCCATAGCACCAAGGCATAGATAAGGTGCCACAATAGTGGTATATACCCCCACGTATAGCTTATCAACGATGTTGGCACAAGAGAGAAGTGCCAACCTATTATCGCCCCAGCTATAAGCCACGCCAAACCCCACAGCAGAGCGTTATTCGTCGTTATGGTCGCAGGACGACGCACCAAACTCCTCAGATACTCACTCATCGTAGGCCTCGACCTACGCACTCTTATCTCCTCCGACATAGTTACTATAGTTTAAAAGTCAATCCTTACACCAGCCATAAAACCTATACCATTACGATAGTAGTAGGCCAAGTCGTAGATGCGGCTATTGAGCAGATTGTAGCCATCGGCATATAGCTCAAAGCCCCTCGATATACGCAACCCGATACCTGCCCTAAGGTCCAAATTTCCAGAACTATTAAAGGCCTCGTAGACGATATTGCCATCAGCATCAACTGCCGACCAGCGACGTACACCCGTATACTCGCCCAATAGATACAGCGTAATACACTTATGCGTATACTTAATCCTAAAGTCACCACCCACACGCGCATCATCCGCCACATAGTCCCCATTAGAGTTATCCGCATGGGCATAGAAGCGTGTACCGAGCACCAAGCTACCAATAGGGCGATACTCAACATCCGCAGTGACACCGAAGCGGTTATTATCTCCAGCGTCGACACCAAAAAGACCTATCTGGCTAATATACCATAGCGTCTGCTCCCTCATAACGTTTGCTGTCACAGCAATATTGTAGGAAAGACGCGAGGAGAAGGCAACACCCGAAAGACCTATGGCAAGGTTATAGCTCAGCGTGTTTGGCATCTTAGCGAGCATATCTGACGAGGCGTAGTAGTCAATAAAGGGGTTTTCGTTGTAAAGCTGCGACAGAGAGTTCTGCGACACCGAGCTACGAAGGTCGATATAGGGCGACAGAGCGTCAATACCAAAGTCAAAGCCGAGGTGAAGCTTAGGGAGGATATAGTGCGATGCCCTCTCCATTCCACGCACACGGTCGTAGAGATAACCTACCGATGCCTCGACATCCAGAAGGCCAAAGTCACGCGCATACTCCACAGCAGCACCAAAACGCATATCGCGATAGCTTCCCATCGTGGAGTGCCACATGTCGTACTCGGCCGTAAGGCCCACAACATTGCTACTCCACTCACGCGCTAAGCGCACCGAGCCTCCTGCCCTAAACTCAGGTAGCCTACGTACTACATCCGTAGCCGAGGGGGGCGTATGCAACCAGCCGCCACCGTGTAGTTCAACGCCAAAGTTTAGGCGCGACAAATCAACAAAGCTATCGCCATAGCGCAGCTTAAGCTCAGCATCGTTGAAGTACAGTCGCTCAGCAGAGTGCAACACGGCATAGCTATTATATATGCTAAAGTCATAGTCTAAGCTCGCCTCAAAGGTCTGCCTACCAGCCACAACACCGCCATTTAACGAGAAGTGATTCTGAGTGTCATAGCTATCGGCAATGCTGCGCACCACTCCGTCGGCATTGGCACGTGGCGAGAAGCTGCCCCTATGGTCAAGAGCAAGACCAAAATATCCCAACCTAACGTTTTGCGACAGAAAGTGATAGGCCACATCCGAAGCCCAGGGGTATCCTGCCGAGATACGCAGGTGGTTTCTATTGGCCCTGTCAAAGTCCCAATATCCTGCCGTTGCAGGCTTAAAGTTGTGACTCTCGAGTTCCAACTGCCACGTATCGGGGCGTACACTATACTCTATCTCGGGCTCGATAGTCTGATTCTCGTCGATAGTGGCTGGGGGCAGGAGCTTCGACGTTAGGGTTACCTCTGGGGTATATATCGTAGTAACCTCAACACGCTTACTCTCCTGAGCTGCAAGGCCCATAGGAATAGCCACACAGAGCAAAGCACCGAGGACAATCTTTAAACTATAGTATCTCATAATCTACTCAACCAATTTATAAACCCACCATAATTACTCGGCCAATGAGGCTATGCGCTGCCTTGCCTCCTCGACAATACCATCGTCCGAAGGCGAGTAGCCATCGACAATACTCTGGTACGTAGCACGCGCCTGGAACTTATTACCCTTCTCGACCAACACATCGCCCAAGATTAAAAATATCTTGGCCTGCCAGTAAATCGAACCACACTCCCCAAGGTCATATACACGCTTCTCGGCACGCTCGTAGTTACCCGATAAGTAGTCATCCTCGACAAGGCGGTAGTATGCCTCAGCACCCTCGGCCTGCTTACGGTTTTTGGCTAACTCTGCATATATCTGCATCGCCTCCTTGCGACTGCCCTCCTCGCGGAGCACATTGGCCTTAGCGAGCTTGGCCTGAGATACGGCCCACTCGGTAGCATCCTTCATCTTAAGCACATCGGCGGCCATAAGCTTAATATCCTCACCACTGCCACACTTGAGCGTAGCCTCAACATATCCCTCGGCAGCCACCTCGCGACGCTTAGCCTCGCGCGACACGTCGTATAACTGGCGGTAGGCCTTTGCCGACTCGTCGTAGTACTCCATATTGAAGTTCATACGTGCATATACATCCAACACACGCTCGGTATACTGTGTAGTGCCGTAGTCGAGGAGTTGTTTCATCGTCCTTAGTGCCGACTCGTTATCCTCCAACGACACATAGCTATCACTTAGCAGGAAGAGAGCCTCGGTGCGGTTATAGCCATTCGGGAAGCTGTCGACATAGCTTGTCAACTTACGGCTCGCCTCCCTCATATCACCATTCAGGTATAGGCTCTTTGCCGAAGCAAAGGTCAGTGAGTCACGTGCCGCAGCACTCATATCGCCCTGCAAGCCATTACGCTCGGCATAGGCCAAGTAGTCATCCACACGTCCCTCAGCAAGGTAAATCTCGCGAATGCCACGTATCGCCTCCATAGCTGCTGGCGACTGTGGGTCAAGACTTACGACACGCTCATAGCATAGACGAGCATCGCCCTTACGTCCCAAGTTGTAGTAGGCCAAGGCCAGGTCCGAGAGTGCGGCTGTGCGGTATGGCGAGAGGGTGTCGCTGTCGACAAACTTCGAGAGCGTCTCGGCACCCTCGCGATAACGCTCCAAGGCTATGTAGCTGCGGCCAAGCTCATACCAAGCATCATCGATATAGGGGCCCTTGTCACCTGCGACGATACCCTTAAGTCGCTCAATCTTACTCGACATATTATTATCTATGCCATCGACCAAGGCGAGCTGATAGTTGGCATAGTGACGCTCCTCGGTCGAAGTGTTGGCCACGACGTTATAGGCATTTCGAGCCTCCTTAAACTCGCGGACAGCAAAGTGCGCATCGCCCAGGCGATTGTGAGCGTCGTACAGGTAGCCATCGCGCAGCGTATAGTCGCGCACAAAGCCCTGAAAGGCACTCTGCGCCCTATCCATCTTTCCAAGGCTAAGGAATACGTAACCAAGGCCATAGTTTGCATAGTGATACTCAACAGCATCCTTAGGTGCGCGGCGCATATAGCCCTCGTAATATGCGACCGCCTGCTCTAACTCGCCCTTGTGATACGCCACCTCGCCCAACCAATAGAGCGTCAATGCGTTATATTTAGGCACCAAGTCTATCTGCTCGGACTCCTTAAGCAGCTTTTCGGCACTCTCCCACTCGCCACGACCTATAGCCTCTACGGCACAATATACGGCCACGCGCTGCAACACAGCACGTAGCTCCCTATCGGGATTGGACATCTGCTTAATGGTGTTATATGCTGCTGCGTAGTCTGCCGAGTTGTAGAAGGCTGCGACCAACAACTTCTTCACCTCTGCCGTATACTCCGAGTTAGGATAACGCTCTAAGTAGGCATGTAGCACGTTGATAGCCTCATTGAACACTCCGCCTCCAAGCTCGAACCTTAGACGACCATAGTTTAGTAGTGCGTCCTCCGCAATATCGTCATCGAAGCCCTCCACCGAGGCCATAGCAAAGGCATCGGCAGCGTGGTGCTTATCCTTAACCCTAAGGTAGCAGTCACCCAAGTGGTATGAGGCGTTCTGCGTCAGTGCATCCTCAGCACCACACACCGCAGTAAGCGACGGTATAGCATCCTGATAGCGAGCAAGACGGTAGAGCGTGTAACCCTTGATGTAGTTCTCTTGACGACCCACCATCTCGTCGGGATAGTTAGATATGTAGCGCAGCGCATTGGCATAGTCGCCATTTATAAAGTAGCTCTCGGCTATGATGCGTACTAAATCGGCATATATATCCTCCGAGGCCTTGGATAGCAACTTCTCGCCCTTCTCTATAACGTTGTTGTAGTCACCCTCGCGATACTCAAGCTGCAACAGGTAGTATGGTGCCAAGTCGGCATACTCGGCATACTCCATAAGTCGCTTAAAGCCCTTCTCCGCCTCGTCATTACGCCCCTCGATATAGTCGATATACGACGAGAAGTATAGTGCATGTGGGTAGTATTCGGAGTATCTATGAATCTTCTCGAAGAGCTCATCGGCCTGGTCATACTCCTTATCAAGGAAGCGGATATACCCAACACGTATGTTATAACGCTCCTTCTCGCGAGCATCCAAAGCCTTGTAGTCCACACTCTCGAAGAGCTCCTTGGCGCGCTTCATATCGCCGTTGTCGCACACATATCCTGCCACCATAAAGGCTACGCTGTTCTTGTATATGCTTGTGGGATATCGTCTAAGGTAGCTATCCATCGACTTCTCTACATTATCCATATCCAACTCGACAACGCAGCGCAACAGCTGATACTCACACCACTCCATCTCGCGCTTATGCTTTATCGGGTCGAGCTTTGTCCTAAGCTCCTTAAGGGCTACATGTGCATCGCCCCAGCGTCTTCTTTCGAGCATCTCCTCGACAGCAGTGTACTGAGACTCTATATCTGGTATCTGGGCCACAATCTCAGTAGGCGACATAGCCATAAAGAGCACTGCGGCAAGAGTTATAATCGTTCTACGCATACAATATATATAAACACTGCACAAAGGTACAAAAAAAGTAGGAAATATCCACCACTTGACCCTTATAAACTCATTGAAAAAAAATAAGTCCCTATGGGGCGTTGTCACCACCATAGAGACTCATAGGGACACATCAAAAAAATATTACTAATTGGTAATTTCTAATTGATAGGTGCTTATATATCTATATGCCGAGATTGCAAGGGCGTAATCCGAGAGTGCAGCAATGGCATTTTGGTATATCTGTAGCCAGCTAAGCTGCGCCTGCAATACATCGAGAATGGTAGCCAAGCCCTCGTGATATGAGTAGGTGCTGATATCGAGATTCTCGGTGGCAAGGATTAAGTTGCGACGAACAGCATCAGCACGCTCGCGCGTGGAGACAAGGTTAGTCCAAGCATCGCTCTCACCAAGCGTTATTCTATCTACGACATCCTCTACCGTAAGCTCCGAGCGTCGCAGGTCACTACGTGCCGAGCGCATAGCCTCACGACGCTCGCCAAAGTGATATATCGGGGTGCTCATCGATATAGTCACCCCACCATCGACCCTCGTGCCTGCGCCCTTGACATTGGGTGTGGCAGGCTGCCATAAGCCATACACCCCCATACCCACACGCGGAAGATAGGATGCACGCACAACCTTAACACTCCAGCGCGATGCCTCGCGCTCGGCAACAGCTGCCATATAATCGGGGTGTCGCGCAATGAGCTCCTCCACATCGCTGCGTATAGGCATATCCATAGTGTCGAGAATACTCTCCTTGAGCACCACCTGAAGCGTAGGTTCGTAGCCTCGCAGCACGTTAAACCTATGTAGAGCCTGTAGCCACTGCTGCCGAGCCATAGAGAGCTGATACTCGGCATCGCTGAGGCGCGACTCGACCTGTAGTAAATCGCTCTTCGAGGTGTAACCCTCGGCAAAACGACGTGCTACAACCTGGCGCAGCGAGCCTACAATATCGTGGTAGTCGCCGATAGCCTCAAGATATGTCTCGGCCTTGGATAGTTGCCAATAGGCCACCTCGGCATCATAGAGAACACCGAGCAGTGTCGACTGCTCATAGCTCTGAGCACCAGAATGAAGCATCTCGGCACGTTTGGCCGAGGCTCGCACCTGACCACCATAGAATATAGGTTGCGTAATATCGGCACGCATAACCCAGTCGAGCTGCCGCACCTCGCCTCTATCGCGAAAGGCATAGCCTGCATCACGGCTCATATCGAGCGACGGAAGATACCCTTTACGCGCCACACGCATATCTGCCTCGGCAGCCTCGGTGGCAACCTTAGAGCTCTCGGCAGTGTGGCTAAAGTCCATGACCTCACGCCTATACTCGTCTATCGACACCTGCCCATAGACATTCACAACAGCAACAGTTAACAGGGTCATCAGCACCCATTTATAAGGAGCATAAATCATTGTCGTATACGGTAAAATAGTGAATATACCACAGGGAGTATCATAAGCACAAGGAGTGTAGCTACGACCAAGCCACCCATTATCGTTGCAGCCATACCTCCGAACATCGAGTCGAAAAGTAGGGGTAGCATACCGAGCACCGTAGTCATCGAGGCGGCCACAACGGGGATAAAGCGGTCACACGTAGCCTCAATAACTGCGCGATATGGCGCAACACCCGAACTACGCAGCTCACCGATACGCCAGATGAGTATAACCCCATTCTTTACGTTCATACCCACAAGACCCAGAAGGCCCAGAAGCGAGAAGAAGTCAAACATCTTGCCTGTAACCATAAGTCCGAGCACCACACCCATAAATATTAGGGGTAGCGTGACCAATACCGCGATAGTGTCGCGCAGGTTGCCAAAGAGCAAGAGAAGCAACAGTGATATGAGCGCGAGCGTGATAGGTAGCTGGCCTGCAAGTGCCCTGTTCGACTCCTCGCGGCTCTCCTGCTCGCCATATACCTCAAGGCGATACCCCTCAGGGATATCGATTCTGGACTCTACATCCTCGCGCAGTCTTTCGAGGAGCGCAATGGCATTAACGTCACGCTCCGCATCGCACTGAGCCTTCATGACACGCTCTGAGTCGATACGGCGCAGCATAGGCATCCTAAAGTCAAAGTCAAAGCTCTGGGCCGCCTGCGAGATGGGAAAGACCCTACCACGCGACGAAAATACAGGCATCGTCGTAAGAGCACTAAGCGAGCTGTCGGCAGCTGGATGCGAGCGCAGCAATATAGGCATCTCGGTATCACCCTCGCGGAATGTTGCTACGCTGAGTCCCGAGGTGGCTATCTCGAGTGACGATATCATCGCGCTGCGCTCGACACCGAGCCTCTGCGCCTTAATCTGTGAGTAGCGTGGCTGCCATACAGCCACACGATTACCCCAACTATTGCGCACATTACGCGCATCGTCACACTGCGCCATTATCATCATAGCCTCGGAGGTCAGCCTACTGAGCGTATCGATATTCTCACCCACGAAGCCTATCTCGATAGTCGCCTCAGGAACGGGCGAGAGCCTAAAGAGCGATGAGCGTAGCCACACATCGGCCATAGTCGATGTAACCCATCTATCGAAACGCTCCTCGACACCTGGTGCATCCTCCGCATCGGCAACCTCGACCAATATATTACCATAATTAGGACGCGACGAGTAGCTGCTACTTGCCAAGTAGTATCGCGGAGGCGTACCCCCTGCTGTCGTAGATACGCGCACCACCTCCTCCTGCTCACCAAGCCACGCTGCCATACTCCGCAGCCTTGCATCCGTAGCCTCGACATCGTAGCCCTCGGGGAGTATAATATCGGCACGAAAGTATCTCTTCGAGAGCTGCGGAAAGAAGTTCTGAGGCATACGCCCCATAATCCATAGCGAGAGGATAAAGAGCAGCAATACGCCACAGAGCGTGATATAACGATGCGCCATTAACGACTTGACGATACGTCCAAACCAGGCCATATTGCGACTCTTTGTCTCAGAACTTGAGTCGCGCAACAGCCATACGGACATCATCGGGACCTCGGTAAGCGCAAAGGCCCAGCTAAAAATCAGCGAGACGGCAACAACGACAAATAGAGGAGCAACAATCTCGGCAACCGAGGAGGGTGCTATACGCAGAGGCAAGAATGATATTATGGCGATAAAGGTAGCAACCAAGAGTGCTAAGCGTGGCGTAGTAGCACCCTCGACAGCGGCAAGACGCAGGGGCAGGCCACGACGCACAAGGAGCGTGGTGTTATCAACGACGACAATGGCGTTATCTACGAGCATACCCATAGCGATAATAAAGCCTGCCAGCGAGGTGCGGTTTATACCCTCACCCATAAGGAGCATAGCACATAGTGTCGCGGCGATGGAGAAGATGAGCGACGAGCCCACGATAACGCCTGCACGCCACCCCATAACTATCATAACCAAGAGTATGACGATGGCCACCGACTCTAAAAGATTTAGAGCAAAGGCGTTATTTGCCTGGTGGGCAATCTCATCCTCGGGGTATAGCGTGACTATATCGAGGCCTGCAGGGAGTTGTGTGCGTAGCTGCGCGAGGACTTGGCTCACCCTCTCGCCCACCTTCACAATATCCATCTGTGGGTCGCTGGCTACGGCTATGCCTATAGCATCGTGCTCATCGACACGCATAATTATCGAGCGAGGCGCGTGGTAACTACGCTCGATAGTCGCCAAATCCCCGAGGCGATACTGCTTACCATCGGAGGCTATGAGTAGCTGATTTTCAAGCTCCGATATCGAGGCGTATGTAGTACCCTCGACCAACTCGACAGCCACATCGCCTGCACGATGTGTCCCCAAGCCTACAATATCGTTCTGGCGCGATATAGCCCTGCCGATATCCTCGGGACGAAGCTCGAAGGCTGCCAACGTTGCAGGGCTGAGCCATACGTTAACCTCGGGCGAAGGCTCACCGTAGAGCATAACCTTCTCGACACCCGATATAGCATATAGCCGCCGCTCCACATCGCGAGCATACTCCCTAAGTTCGCTCCAGTCGTACCCTCCCTCCGATACCAAGGCGTAATAAAGACCATAGACATCGCCAAAATCATCCGCCACGCTTATCGGACCTACGCCACCAGGCAGCTTAATGGCAACCTTATCGACCTTACGGCGCAGCTCATCCCATAGTTGCGGCACGCGCTCCTCGGGGGTGGCTGGGTGGAGCTTAACGACAAGACGAGCATAGCCAAAGTGCGCCTCGGAGGCTATCTCGTAGAGATATGATAGCGTGCGTAGCTCTCGCTCTAAGGGCTCGACAACAAGGCTCTCCACCTCCTCGGGCGTAGCACCTGCGTAGGGAGCTACGACCACAGCACTCTTTATCGTAAATGTAGAGTCCTCGCGCTTGCCGAGCTGCCAAAAGGAGTAGACACCACCAACGAGTAAAATCGCCAAAAGTGTGACCACAACCGAGGCATGGGTGATAGAATATCGCGTTACGTTAACCATATCACACTACCTGTTAAGTATCTTCACACTCTCGCCCTCGGTAAGGTGGTATACACCTGCGACAACAACCCTCTCGCCTACCGATAGGCCTTCGAGCACCACTACATCATCGTTATCTGTCGGAGGGCCAAGCACCACGCGGTGTTTTTCTACCCTATCATCATCCCCAACAACCCACACATACTCGCCACCCTCGACAGGGGCATATATAGCCGTGAGCGGAACCAGCACGGCATCTCTATCGCTCTCGGGAGTGATGACCGTAGCTATGCAGGTCATACCTGGAGTGATATTATACAACTGACTATCGACATCTACCAAGCGTAGCGAAACAGGGAAGCCCAGAGCATCGGACGAGGTGCGTGCAAAGCTCTTGATGACAGCCCTAAAGGGTGTGTCGGGCCAAGCATCAAAAAGGACACTAAAGCGCGTTGACTGTAGCCCCAGCTGCGTAACTATGCTCTCGGGAGCGGTAAACCCTACGGTATGGCTTATAGGGGTAACTATGCGGAGTATCGTCTCGCCCGAACCGACGCGCTGAAAGACATCGACATAGGTGCGCTCGACAATGCCATCAAACGGTGCGACAATACGAGTATCGGCAAGCAAATCGAGGCTATTGGCATATAGCGACTCGGCCTGAGCAAGGCTATTCTCCAACGACTCGACCTCCTGCGCCGAGATGGCCGAGTGCTCGAAGAGTCGCTTGGCACGCTCCAAGCGCGACTGCGCCTCGCGAAAAGCCGCACGTGCAGCATCTACCTGAAGCTCCACATCGCGTCTATCAAGCTCGGCCAAGAGCTCACCCTTACGCACAACGACACCCTTGGCAACAGGGATATCTACTACGCGCCCCGATATTTTAAAGGCTAAGTTTACGGCATCGTCTGCCGTAGAGAGGGCCGCAAAGTCGCGCCTTACAGAGTCTACGGCCGCAGCTATGGCACACTTGACCACCCGAGGCTCGCTCAGGCGTTGCTGCTCGTGACTACCACAGCCAACAAGCAGAAGTATAACTGACAAGATTAGGTATCTACGCATAAAATAAAATTGACCATTCATCGTCTAAATGGTCAATTATCTTGCCAGAGGTAAGAGTAGCACTATATATCGCCGATATTGGACTTAAACTCTATAACGCCATCGCGGAGAATGACAACGCCTATGTCGGCACGAATAATTGTGCGAAGGGTCAGTGCGTCAACATTATAGGTCTCGACATCGCGTAGCTCCTCGATATTACAATCACACGACTTAAGCACTACGATAGCACTCTTTGGATAGCTATCTAAGAGCCTTGCAATACCTGCACTATCCCCATCACCAAGCCTTGCAACGCTATTGATACACAACAGAGCTACACGCCCACTTCGACCTATAACATCGAGGCTATAATCATCGCCATCAACACCATAAAGGCGGAAATCGACATACTCACCCTCCACACTCTCCACAGTAGCAACCGTATCGACATACTCTAAGTTGCTATCTACCCAACACTCGGTTGCTGAGGGCTCGAACTCGACAACTTCGCCAGTATCTAACCTCCTGAACTGCAACACAAAGTCTTGTGCATCGTTCTCCTTAGCTCGCTCCTTAGCTACCCTATCGGCAAGCTCTCGACCAACGCTATACTGCATAAAATCGACTATCGGAAGGTGGCGCAGTGAGTATATATTGGCACACAACGGCAGAGCCACCGCCACAACCATAGCAACGACAGCACGCAGGCTAAATGGCGACGATTCACGCACCTTAAAGTATAGAAATAGCAACAACGATAGTAGCACCACATTCTTGGCAAGGCTCTGCCAAGGTTGCAGGCGTAGCAGTGGACCGAAGCATCCACAATCGCCCACAGGGAGGAGCGTTGCGCTGAGCAGCGTAACGACGAAGAAGAGCGTTGTAAGGCATAGCGAAAGTGTGATTGTTGCCCTGCGGAAGTATCCAAGAATGAGCATAGTACCCAGCGTAAACTCCACAACGGCAAGCACTACAGCAAGCGTCGTAGCGAGAGGCATAATCGCCTCAAGCGAATATGTAGCCAGATACTTATCGACATAGAGCGATGTGCCGACCGGGTCGACACT
This sequence comes from Rikenellaceae bacterium, assembly GCA_015059715.1. GTDB lineage: Bacteria > Bacteroidota > Bacteroidia > Bacteroidales > Rikenellaceae > Alistipes. The sequence goes on from SUZV01000006.1 coordinate 87,512, forward strand.
CTTAACCGCACCAGAGAAGAGTAGTACGCTACCGACAAGCCAACGACAGAGCGTCGCAGCTACACGCATCCACCTATTACAACCCTCGTGCTCTAAGCTACAACTTGTCGACATAGCTCATAATGCGCTCAAAGATAACCTCGGGAGAGGCCATAGCACCCTGCTCAGTGGAGCAATCTACAACCTTGATATCGCTACCACAGCGCGCAGCTTCGAGATATACCTCGCGCACACTACGCTGTAGGTCGAGCGACGACTCGTGAATATCCTTACCCCCATTTAGATAGGCTCTATCGTCACCCTCACGCACCTCGCTAAGCTTCTTCTCTGTAAAGTCAAAGGGGACATCCAAGAACAGCGATAAATCGGGACGTGGAATATTAAACTCCTCGTACTCGGTATGCAGAATCCACTCTCGTAGCTGGTCACGCTCCCTGCCAGGAGCAATCTTAGCACACTGGTAGCCCACATTCGAGTAGACATATCTATCGACAATGACAACCTTACCCTCGGCTATCCAGCCTCGTATCGTGGCCGCAGCATCGGCCCTATCGCCAGCATAGAGCAGAGCTACAAGGTATGGATTTACCGTATCGACAGTACCCAAGTCGCCACGTAAGAAGCGTGCGATAAGCTCGCCATAAACCGCCGCATCGAAACGTGGAAAGTGCAGATACTCCGACTCCACACCACGACTGCGGAACAACTCCCTGAGCTTTGTTATCTGGGTAGACTTACCCGCTCCATCTAAACCTTCAAGTACGATAAACATATCTCCTATCTCTATAGTTATCTTAACACCATAATTATCTTAACATCGACACTGCGCGCTCAACACCTGCGGCTAAGCTCTCCACCTCGGCCATAGTATTATACATACCTATCGACGCGCGACACATACCCGTAACGCCATAGTGCGTCATAACAGGCTCGGCGCAGTGGTGACCTGTGCGGATAGCAATGCCGAGCTTATCGAGAATCATACCTACATCGTAGGGGTGAGTACCCTCAACCGTAAAGCTGACAATGGGGCACTTGCGCTCCGCAGTGCCATATATTCTCAATCCCGAGATAGCTCCCAAACGCTCGGTCATAGCACCCAGCAGGGCCATCTCATAACTCTCGATAGCATCCATACCTACACGCTCGACATAGCGTATAGCCTCCGAAAGCGCAACAGCACCTATAAAGTTCGAAGTGCCAGCCTCGTACTTTAGCGGCAATGGTGCGTATGTTGTCTTTGCAAAGGTTACCTTATCGACCATATCGCCACCACCCATAAACGGGGGCATCTGTTCGAGTAAATCCCTGCGCCCATAGAGTACACCTATACCCGTAGGGCCATATAGCTTATGTCCCGAGAAGGCGTAGAAGTCGTAACCACGCTCTGCTACCCTACCACCACCATGAACAATGCCTTGACAACCATCCACCATAACAACTGCTCCCACAGCGTGAGCAGACTCGATGATGGGCTCAAGGTTAGGCACCGTACCGAGAGTATTCGAAGCCTCGGTAACTGCCACAAGCCTTGTTTTGGCATCTATAAGCTCCGAGAGCATATCCACTCTCAACTCGCCACGCTCGTCAAAGGGCAGAACCCTAAGCTCGGCACCACAGCGCATAGCTGCCAACTGCCAGGGAACAATATTGGAGTGGTGCTCCATCTCCGAGACTAAGATATTATCCCCTGCGCGGAGGTATCTCTGGCTCCAAGCATAGGCTACAAGATTTATCGAGGCCGTAGCTCCAGACGTAAAAATCACCTCCTCGCACCTCTCGGCACCTATAAACCTGCGCACCTCTTCGCGTGCCGACTCATACATCTCTGTCATAGCTCCCGACAGATAGTGTACACCACGATGTATATTGGCATTGCACTGGCGCATAAGACGCTCCGTAGCCTCTATAACACAGAGAGGCTTCTGGGCCGTAGCTCCACTGTCGAAATAGACCAAGGGACGGTTATTGACCTTAAGATCGAGAATCGGAAAGTCCCGACGTATAGCATCTATGTCGTAGGCCATAGCTATTAGGTGTGTCTATAATGAGTATACTATATTATAATCTGTGAAGTTTCTCGGCAAGGAGCTCTGTAAGCACCTCCGTAAGGCCATCTATCGAGGCGTGGAGAACAACATCATCCACAAAGCCCTCAATCTGTAGACGCTTAGCATCGGCAAGGCTCAGACCTCGCTGGCGCATATACATTATAGCCTCACCATCCATCTGGCCTACCGTAGCTCCATGGCTACACTTAACATCGTCGGCATAAATCTCCAACTGCGGAAGTGTCTCTATACGAGCCTCGCCAATGGTTATATTGCGGCTACTCTGCTCCGAGTCGGTACGCTGGGCATCGGGCGCAACATATACCAAACCCGAGAAACTACCGTGCGACTTTCCAGATGCAACACCCTTAACCATAGTGCGCGACACGCACTCCGAAGTCATATGGTTTACATCGACAGTGACACCTGCCTGGTCATCATCGGTAAGCACAAAGGCTCCACCAAGCTCGAAACGCGCACCACGACCTACAAGGCTCGCCACAACACGACTATCCGAGGCCGAGATAACAACCTGCGTTACACGACATAGGGCTCCATCAGATAGGGCGATTGAAAGGTTGGTAGCACTGCGCTCCGACACGATATGCACGATGCTAAGGTTAGCACCCGACTCAACATCTATATTTATATCTGTCGCAGCACCCTCTATAGCCACCATAAGGCGCGTAGTAGCACCCTCCTTGACAACGACATCCACATCGTCATCGCCAGTAACGATATAGCTTCCCGAACCAACGACGCTATTTGTCGATAGCGGCTCGGCAGCCATAATATCTCTAATTCGCTCAATATGCTCTATGGCCATAGGCTACTCCTCCTTATAGTCGTTAATGAGCCAGTCGTAACCCTCCTTCTCAAGCTTTAGGGCCAGGCTCTTATCTCCAGTGTAGATTATACGTCCCTTATAGAGCACGTGTACATAGTCGGGCACGATATAGTCCAATAGTCGCTGGTAGTGGGTAATAACCACCGTAGCATTCTCCTTGGTCTTGAGGCGCGTAACACCCGTAGCGACGATACGCAGAGCATCAATATCGAGGCCCGAATCGGTCTCGTCAAGGATGGCAAGCTTAGGCTCAAGCATGGCCATCTGGAATATCTCGTTCTTCTTCTTCTCGCCACCCGAGAAGCCCTCGTTTACGGCTCTCGACGTAAGCTTCGAGTCGAGCTCGACGATGGCACTCTTCTCGCGCATCATCTTCAGGTACTCGGCAGCTGTGAGTGGCTCTAAGCCTCGCGCCTTGCGCTGCTCGTTAACGGCCAGTTTCATAAAGTTGGCCATAGTGACACCTGGAATCTCAACAGGATATTGAAAACCAAGGAATAGGCCACGACGTGAACGCTCCTCGATGTTTAGCTCAAGAAGATTATCACCCTCAAACTCAACACTGCCCTCGGTTACTGTAAACTTCTCGCTACCAGCTAACACCGAGGCCAACGTAGACTTTCCCGAGCCATTAGGTCCCATAATAGCATGCACCTCACCAGCCTTAACCTCAAGGTTTATACCCTTCAAAATCTCCTTATCGCCAACCGTGGCGTGTAGATTCTCAACTTTTAACATAGTTATATCTCTTTTTTCTTTATTATCAAATGATTAATGCTATCCTACGCTACCCTCAAGGCTTAGCGATAGCAGTTTCTGGGCCTCAACAGCAAACTCCATAGGCAACTTCGACAGCACCTCGCGAGCATAGCCATTGACAATAAGTCCCACAGCATCCTCCGTAGAGAGGCCACGCTGATTACAGTAGAAGAGCTGGTCCTCGGAGATTTTCGAGGTCGTAGCCTCGTGCTCAAGCACCGCCGTAGGGTTGTACGAGTCGATAACGGGGAAGGTGTGTGCGCCACACTTATCGCCTATAAGCAGCGAGTCGCACTGCGAGTAGTTTCGCGCGTTATCCGCCCCCTTAGCTACACGCACAAGACCTCGGTAGGCATTCTGCGAGCGTCCTGCCGAGATACCCTTCGACACAATGCGCGAGCGTGTATTACGCCCAATGTGTATCATCTTGGTTCCCGTATCGGCCTGCTGGAAGTTATTTGTCATCGCCACAGAGTAGAACTCTCCCGAGGAGTTATCGCCCTGAAGTATACAGCTGGGATACTTCCACGTTATGGCCGAGCCAGTCTCTACCTGTGTCCACGACAGATGTGCCCCCTCGCGGCATATACCTCGCTTAGTCACAAAGTTATAGATACCACCCTTGCCCTCCTTATCGCCTGGATACCAGTTCTGCACCGTAGAGTACTTAACATCGGCACCCCTCTCAACGACAATCTCGACAACGGCAGCATGCAGCTGATTCTCGTCGCGGCGAGGTGCTGTACACCCCTCCAAGTAGCTAACATACGACTCCTCGTCGGCGACAATAAGCGTGCGCTCGAACTGACCCGTACCCTCGGCATTAATGCGGAAATAGGTCGATAGCTCCATAGGACAGCGCACACCCTTGGGGATGTAGCAGAACGAACCATCGCTAAATACCGCAGCGTTGAGCGCAGCATAGAAGTTATCGGTATAGGGTACCACCGAGCCTAAGTACTTCTTAATAAGCTCGGGATGCTCCTTGATAGCCTCCGATATTGAGCAGAAGATGATACCCTTCTCGGCCAACGTATCGCGGAATGTCGTCTTGACCGACACCGAGTCCATCACAGCATCCACGGCGACACCTGCCAAGGCCATCTGCTCCTCAAGGGGGATGCCGAGCTTGTCGAAGGTGCGCTTAAGCTCGGGGTCAACCTCATCCATTGAGCCGAGCCTCTTCTTGGGCTTAGGCGCAGCGTAGTAGATTACATCCTGAAAGTCTATCTCGGGGATGTCTAAGTGTGCCCAGTTAGGGTGTTCGAGCGTGAGCCAATGGCGATAAGCCTTAAGTCGACGCTCAAGCATCCACTCTGGCTCACCCTTCTTTTCGGATATCAGACGTATGACATCCTCGGAGAGTCCACGACCTATGGTCTCTGTTTCGATATCGGTGACAAAGCCATATTTATAGTCGCTACCCTCAAGTTCTTGAATTATATCTTTTGTATCTTTTTCCATATCGTTGTTTAATAGCTTGCAAAATTAACAAAAACTATTCACAACGACAAAATATTATCAATCTTTATTTCTTATATTGCGATAAGTAGCGATTATAGCAAGAAGAATTTCACCCTACGGTGACAGTTTTAGCTGTAACCGTAGGGTGAAAAGTAGGCTTGAGCATGAAGGGTTGTTATGGGTGGTAGGACGATAGGACTATAAGACAATAAGACATTAGGAAATTTAGAGAGATAGTAATGTTTATACGGGTAAAGCGTTGTCACTAAACTCGCTAAGTTCCTCAAGCTCATTACTATATCGAATAGGCGTACTCTATCGCCCTATTTGTCTGATCAAGAAATGGTTTACACCTCTTAAACAGCTCGGCGGTGCGCTCCAACCAGTCGGGGTGCATAAACCACTCCGAGGTAAGGTCTCGGCTAAGAATAAACTCCCTCTGGCGCAGTAGATACTCATACTCTGCCGCAACGCTAAAACCTCGTGGCGTGCGCTTAAGAGCATTTGTCGTATCGAGCGTAAAACCACTCATCTCGATATTGCGAGCCATAAGCTCGGCACTATCCTCAACCTCCTCGCGGAGACTCTTGAGCACACATGGCTCGGGAGATACGTTACCCGCAGCAAGAAAGGAGCCCTCTCCCCACGTATGTCCCTTAGGCGAGATGTGGAGATAGTAGCCACCATAGCCACTACGCTTACCTCCGCGCACAATAAAGGCACTGAAGAAGTCCTTATACGGAGTCTTATCCTTCGAAAATCGCGTATCGCGATATATACGATACGTAGAGTCGGCCACGCTAACACCCTCAACCGCAGGGTCAAAGCTCGCTATTAGCTCGATAAGGCGTGCCACATTTGCCTGGTGCGTAGCCAACGCCTCGCGATAGCGTGGTTTATTGGCCTCGAACCACTCGCGATTATTATTATCGTGCAGCTCGCTAAGGAATGATAGTAGCTCTTTCATGGTAAAAGTTTGTTTATTGTGTACTCTTATTTGCTGGCGCAGAGATTAGATATTTGGGGTCTTCGGGCGTGTACCAATGTGTTGCTGATACGAAAAATGGCGGATGGGGCACACTTTCGAGTATTCCCCATTCGCCATCTGGACTAAAGCAGCGCAGTAGCTCCGCTATTACATGATTTTTACCATGCAAAGAGAGGATAATCAGCCATCAAGGCATTTACATCCTTGCGTACTGCTGCGATATTCTCCTCATTCTCGGGGTCTGACAAGACGCGGTCAATAAGCTCGGCAATATACTCCATCTTATCCTCCTTAAGGCCTCGTGTGGTGATAGCTGGAGTACCGAAACGCAAGCCCGAAGTGGTGAATGGTGTGCGCGAGTCGAATGGCACCATATTCTTATTAGTGGTGATATCGGCTGCAACCAAGCACTTCTCGGCAAGCTTACCAGTAAGCTCAGGGAACTTAGTACGCAGGTCTACCAACATAAGGTGGTTGTCGGTACCTCCCGATACAATCTTATAGCCACGCTTAGTAAGAGCCTCGGCCAAAGCCTTAGAGTTCTTAACCACCTGCTGCTGATACTCCTTATACTCGGGCGTTAGAGCCTCGCCAAAGGCCACAGCCTTAGCTGCAATGACATGCTCAAGTGGACCACCCTGGATACCTGGGAATACCGCCGAGTTGAGAATCTGCGACATCTTCTTAACCACACCCTTAGGCGTTGTATAACCCCATGGGTTGTCGAAATCCTTACCCATAAGGATGATACCACCACGAGGACCACGAAGTGTCTTGTGAGTTGTAGAGGTAACGATATGTGCATACTTAACAGGGTTATCCAGAAGACCTGCGGCGATAAGACCCGCCGTATGGGCCATATCGACTAAGAGTAGAGCACCTACCTTATCGGCAATCTCGCGCATACGCTTGTAATCCCACTCGCGAGAAAAGGCCGAAGCACCACCAACGATGAGCTTAGGCTTATGCTCAAGAGCCAAAGCCTCCATCTCGTCGTAGTCGATATTACCAGTCTCCTCCTTAAGCTTATAGCCTACAGCCTTGAAATACATACCCGACATATTTACTGGCGAGCCATGTGAGAGGTGGCCACCGTGCGAGAGGTCAAGACCCATAAACGTATCGCCTGGCTTAAGACATGCGAAGAATACGGCCATATTTGCCTGAGCACCAGAGTGTGGCTGAACATTGGCATACTCTGCGTCGTAGAGCTTGCAGATGCGCTCGATAGCGAGGTTCTCAATCTTATCAACAACCTCGCAACCACCATAATAGCGTGCCGCAGGATAACCCTCGGCATACTTATTCGTACACACCGAACCCATAGCTGCCATAACCTGGTCGCTAACAAAGTTCTCTGAAGCAATAAGCTCGATACCCTTCATCTGACGTGAACGCTCCTCGGCGATCAAATCAAAAATCTGTAAATCCTTATTCATTTTAGTTGTAGTATAGTATTATTAAATATTTTTTAATCAATTTCCAGCTAACAAAGATATGAAATAAAATTTTAAAATCAAAATCCTATAACGTAGAAAATGGCATATATATTGCCACGATATTGAACCACATTTATATATATATCGTTTAAACAGGCTTAACATAGTATGAATATCAACACTGGAAAGGGCACGATTCACGCCACAGCCTTAGTGGCTATATGGTCAATATCGGCAGTTGTATCACTACCTGGACTCGCCATATCGCCAATACTCGAAAAACTCGACACCATATTCCCCACAGCAAGCCAACTCGAAGTAGAGATGCTCGAATCACTACCATCGCTGATGATAATACCCTTTATGCTTCTCGCTGGGCGGTGGTCGATGCGCGGAAATAAGATAGCTATGCTGACGCTCGGGTGCGCCATATTCCTGCTTAGCGGCCTCGGCTCGCTACTGGCACGCAGCCTTATGGAGTTGATTCTCCTCGGTGCCCTGATGGGCATAGGCGCAGGCATAATAATACCACTATCTACCGGATTTATAGTCGACTACTTCACTGGCGATATCCGACTGCGACAGCTCGGCATAAGTTCGGCGATAAACAACCTCACGTTGGTATTGGCCACAGTACTGACAGGCTACTTGGCCGACATCGAGTGGCACTTCGCCTTTGCCGTATATCTTCTCCCTGCCGTAACGCTGATACTCATACCTGCACTGAGCCACTCGAAGCCTATGCCCGAGCCAGAAGAGGGGGCACAGCACCGCCAGAAGAGGATGAACCTTGGGGTCATCATTGGTCTTATGCTCTTCTATTTTGTCATCACCTACTGCTCGTTAGTCGTAACATTCAACACCTCATACTTGGCTGTTGGCAACGATATGCACAGCTCGACAGCAGGCATCGTCATATCGCTATTCTTTATCGCCATTATGGCCCCTGGCTTCATCCTCGGAGATATAGTACGACTACTTGGCAACAAGGTAAACCTCTGTTCGTTAGTGGTAATGGCCATAGGTCTGGGTATAATGTCGCTATCGCGGCCTACCGAAATAACACTATCGCTTGGAGCTATACTCTCAGGGCTCGGATATGGCGTTATGCAGCCCATAATCTACGACAAGGCAGCAACAAACGCCCCACCACACCTCGCTACTCTCGCGCTCTCGATAGTAATGGCCGTAAACTACTTAGCCATACTCGTATCGCCCTTTATCATCGACATCATTGGGCGCATATTCGACTCCGAGAGCCACACCCTCGCCTTCACGGCCAACGCCATTATCACCCTAACCTTAGCCGTTGTCACCGCACTGCTATATCGTAGTAACCGCGTGCTTGGCTCGGACGATTAGCCGCTGATATACCTTTTCTTAAAGAATTTAACGTTTCATATTAGTCTAAGTCGACATTTTTTTGTACCTTTGGCATCAAGAGCTAAACTACAAAACAAAACTATATGAAACGATTACTACTACTCGCCATAGCCTTTATGGCTGTGGGTGCGCTACAGGCGCAACAGGACAATGGCGGCATAAGTGCCGAGATGCTTAACCAGATACGCCAGGGCGAAAGCCAAAGCTTGGCCGAGAAGGCAGCACGTAACGCCTTGGCACTAAACCCAATATCGGAGCTCGCAACAAATGCCGATAACTTAGCGATGATAGACACCTCGTTCTCGCATCGCGTAAAGACCAAAGGCATAACCAATCAGTATCAGTCGGGCCGCTGCTGGCTATTTACAGGCCTTAACGTGCTACGTGCCAAGATGATTGACCAGTATGACCTTGCATCGCTTGAGTTCTCGCAGAACTACCTCTTCTTCTACGACCAGCTGGAGAAGTGTAACCTCTTCCTTCAGGCCGTTATCGACACCAAACACCTCGACATAGAGCATCGTCAAGTGGAGTGGCTATTCAAGAACCCACTGAGCGATGGTGGACAGTTTACAGGTGTGTCGAACCTCATAATGAAGTATGGCCTTGTGCCTGCGGAGGTGATGCCCGAGAACTACCAGTCGAACAATACAGCACAGATATCGAACCTCCTAAAGCTAAAGTTGCGCGAGTATGGTCTTAAGCTACGCGACCAGCGCGACCGCCGCGCACCTGTGGCACTCAAAACCGAGATGCTAAAGGAGATATACTCGATGTTGGTACGCGCCTACGGTGTGCCCCCAACCGAATTCGAGTGGACACTACGCAACAAGGATGGCGAGATAATAAGCACAAAGCTCTATACCCCACAATCGTTCTACAAAGAGTATTTCGGTGATATAGACCTTGAGAACGACTTCGTGATGGTTATGAACGACCCAACACGCGAATACCACAAAGTATACGAGATAGAGTATGACCGCCACGTCTACGATGGCGACAACTGGCTATACCTAAACTTGCCAATTGAGGAGGTTAAGGCCTTGGCGATAGCCTCAATAAAGGATAACACCGCGATGTACTTCTCGTGCGACGTGGGTAAGTACCTACTCTCGAAGAAGGGCACGCTCGACATCCGTAACTTCGACTATGAGGCACTTATGGGGGTAGAGTTCCCAATGAACAAGGAGGAGCGCGTGCGCACCTTCGCCAGTGGCTCGTCACACGCCATGACACTCATCGCCGTAGACCTCGACGAGGAGGGTAACCCCAAGAAGTGGATGGTAGAGAATAGCTGGGGCGCAACATCGGGTTGGCAGGGCAACCTCATAATGACAGACGAATGGTTCGAGGAGTATATGTTCCGCGTAGTGGTAGACAAGAAGTATATCCCCGAAGAGACACTTAAGCTCCTCGACCAGAAGCCAACGATGTTGCCTTCGTGGGACCCAATGTTCTCATACGAAGAGTAATATAGAGCTATGGCACAGGAGATTGAGCGTAAGTTTTTAGTCGTGGGCGAGTTTAAACACCTCGCCCACCGCTCTATGCGTCTCACACAGGGATACATAGCCTCGGGGCGACGTACCGTGCGTGTACGCCTAAGCGACGACAAGGCGTGGCTCACGATTAAAGGACCTTCGCTCGATGGAGGATTGTCGCGCTTCGAGTGGGAGATGGAGATAGAGCCGAAGAGGGCCTTGGAGCTCCTTCCGTTAGTCGAGGGCACACTCATTGATAAGCGTAGATACCTCATCGAGGTCGATGGCCACACCTTCGAGGTCGACGAGTTCTATGGCGATAACCTTGGCTTAGTCATCGCCGAGGTCGAGCTACGCAACATAGACGAAACATTCACTCGCCCTGAATGGTTAGGACGTGAGGTGACAGGCGAAAAACGATTCTACAACTCACACCTCCGCGCCCACCCATACACCGAGTGGAGCGACGAGGAGCGCAGATAACAACACACAAAACACAAACAATATGAAACGATTGGCATTACTACTTTTAGGCACTGCCGTATTGGCAGGATGCTGCAACGCTAATAGAGAGAGCGACGAGCTCCCAAAGGTCTATATGACCACAGAGATTACACCCGAGGGCTTGGTAAAGGTATACGAGGCTTTGGGTACTAAGGCCGAGGGCAAGGTTGCTGTCAAGATATCGACAGGCGAGCCTGGCGGAAAGAACTACCTCAAACCCGAGCTTATAGGCCAGCTTGTGCGCTCTGTTGATGGCACCATAGTAGAGTGCAACACCGCCTATCGTGGTCGTAGGTTCTCTTCCGACGAACACCTCAAGGCGGCACGCGAGCACGGCTTCTTCGAGATTGCCAATGTCGACATTATGGATAGCGAGGGCGAGATTAAGATTCCTGTGCAGGACACTACACACCTTAAGTACAACCTCGTGGGCAAAAACATCGCAAACTACGACTTTATGATTAACCTCGCACACTTCAAGGGTCACGCGATGGGTGGCTTCGGCGGCGTACTCAAGAATCAATCCATAGGCGTAGCATCGCGCAATGGCAAGGCCTACATCCACTCTGTAGGCATAACAGAGAACCCCGACGAGATGTGGGCACACGTAGATGACCAGATAGGCTTCTTAGAGTCTATGGCCGCAGCGGCACAATCGGTACACGAATACTTCGGCGAGGGCGACATAGTATATATCAACGTGATGAACAATATGTCTATCGACTGCGACTGTAGCTCGCACCCTGCCGACCCACTACTTAAGGATGTTGGCATACTGGCCTCGACAGACCCCGTAGCCTTGGACCAGGCGTGCTTAGATATCGTCATGGGCATCACCCCCGAGGAGGGTAACGACAATGGTCCACTACTTGAGCGTATCAAGGAGCGTCACGGCACCCACATCGTCGACTATGCCGAGAAGATAGGACTCGGCTCGAAGCAGTATGAGCTTGTAAATATCGACTGAATAGCTATGCGTGTGGCAGTCGAGAGGCTCCTCGACCGCTACCCCGAGGCCACACTCCAGGATATCTACAAGACGATGTTTCAGGACCGCTTTGGCACAGCACACCTGCTCTCGGAGCGCAGTGTAGTGCGTGGCTACATCGCTAAGGAGGTGGAGCACGCAGAGGGCGAGTGTCAGAAGTATTACGAGGCATGCGGCTGGCGCGGCAACTATGTCCGCGTGGACCTTTGCGTGGTGCGTGACGGAGTGATGAACATAGATGAGCTTACCGATAGGTTTATGCGTAGCGCAGAGTACGGACCAAAGATAGATAGCACAGCATTAGAGGTGTGGCAGCACGAGTGGACAACCATAAGCACCGTATGCCGCGACCTGCTCGTTGAGATTGACGGCTACCAGCAGGACTCTACCAACATTGCGGAGCTTATAGCCTCGGGCAGATATGTCTTACACCACAGCCGTAGGTATAACGAGGCCTACAACCCCCACTACCGCATAGTACACAAATCATTGATACCTTAAAAGTTAGAGGTTGCTTTCGGGCAACCTCTACTTTATCTCCTTAGCCGTAAGCCAAAGGCTACCTATTGCGTGCCCAGGTCTCCTGCAAGATGCCGAAGATTATGGCTACGCCAACAATAACACCTACAAAGATTTTGTGGTACTCCTCAAAAATAACCACAAAGGGCAGTATCAGCGATATCACAACCATCACAACGCCACTAATCACACGTAGACGCATAAGGTTATAACGCTCGCTATTGCGTCGATAGGACTTAATGGCCCAGTCGGCCTTGCCGAGCAATGTAGCCACGCCAAGCAACGCAATCAGCAGCGCAGCAACAACCATTATAATAGCATCAACACTCATATATTCAATATTTTAAGTTATTCCATTGCGGGGCGGTAGATAGTATCCCAGAGGTAGCTATCATCCTCGCTCTTAGCACTATTGTTTCGTTCCAGGCTATAGTTTCTTACTATCCACTCCCAGAGCATGTCGCCCTCTGCGTTACGCAGGTCAAGCTCGACATCGGGCACGATATACTCCGTATCGCGAGCCTTGGCATCTGGGCGCACAAAGCGTTTATGGCTCACAGTGGCTATAGTCTTAGTATTTGGCAGCGTGCAGTAGAGCAAATCTCCGTAGTGGCTGGGCCTGCCTCCCGAGGGCTGGCCAACGATAATGCCCAAGCCATTGTCACGCGCCATAGTAAGCAGTAGCGTGGCACTGCTAAACGACTCTCTACCCTCAACAAAGATGACATTACCTCGAAATATACGCTCCGCATCGCGATTTAGGATATGTCGCGTAGAGTCCTGCGCAGGCACAACATCGGCACTCTGCTCACGGTTATGGTCGAAACGCCACATATCGTAGACCTTACCAACCTCAAGCGGCTCGCCATCGTAGGTAAACTCTCGATAGTATGGGTATATCGTACTGAGAAGCTCCGAGATACGAACCTCCACACCATACCTTTTAAGCTCGGCGTATGGTAGCAACCACGACAGCAGCACATCGCCAAGGGCACTATTACCTCCAGCGTTATACTGAAGGTCTACGACAAGTGTCTTGACACCCTTGGCAGCCATCTCGGCCATCATCTCCGTAACAAAGCTATCGAAACGTGCCAGCTGCGTGTATTGTGGGTGCGTCACCCTATCGGCAAACTGATTAAATTGCAGATAGCAGATACCCTCCGACTCGAAGATGGTGTAGTCGAAGAGCACATTACGTCTATCAGTAACATGTTTAGTATCACTCTGCAGTTGCGCTATTTTGAGCGTGTTGCGCTGTATAGGGGCCACCTCTACGGTTGTGCCATCGGTCAGCGTTAGCCTTAGAAGCTCATCATCCATACCGAGCAGCGACCAGAACTCCGTAAACATAAGGTAGTCCTTAACAAGATTCTCGAAGTTGACCTCGTTATCGGCACTCACAATCGCGCGAGCACTATGTAGCACCTTACGAAGCGGATGTCCGTTGATATGGGTCACACTCTTGCCAAGAAGTGCGCTAAGCTCCTCCGAGGTGACATCTATGATAGCGCACTTGTCGCCATCGATAGCCATTCGCACTGGAAATATCGTATTCATATTTGTCCAGTACGATATAGCCGTATGTCCATCTCCAAGCTCGGCAGCAAGCCTTGCTAACATAAGTTTAAAGTCGGTATCATAGCCAAGCGTGGCACACTCCTTATAGCCCTTACGCACCTTGCGCTCCAGCACCTTACGGTGCTTAGCATCGGCATAGTATGGGTGGACGGTTGCGAGCATATCTGCATATAGTAGTAGGTCTTGCTGGTAAGCATTACCCTCCTGATACTCCCTCGTAGCCTCCACTTCTGGATTACGATACTCCGAAATGTTCTGCGCACCGAGCGTAGCCACGGCAACCATAGAGAGCAGTGTTAACAATATCTTTTTCATAGCTTTGTAGGTTTTAGTACTAATTAATTATCTGTTTCTTGCCCAGAAGCGGTCAAGAAGTCCTCCGCAGATGCCTATAGCTAAGATTATAACAATCGATGCCGTCTTGCTAAACTCGAGCCATACGTCCAACCACGCAAATAGTAATAAGACGAGGGGCATAACTGCCGAGACGATGCGCAAGCGCTTGATATCATACTTTTCGCCATCCTCATTAAAGGCGATAGCACTAATCATCCAGTCGCCACGGCCAAATAGTATTGCCAAACACAGCAACGTAGCCACCAGCGAGGCGGCAATACCCAAAATAAACCACCAATTCATAACTCGATATATTTAAAGGTACTCCATCTTACGGCGACGCTTCTCGCGTAGGTGCATAGCAGCAATCTCTGCGCGCGAGCGGCGGCGTACAAAACGCAGGCGTAGGTAGCAGCCAAGGCACACTATCCACATAAGGGCTGAGGCTATTGACAAGTTACGTATAAGGGCCATATCATCTATCTCGCCAACCCAATAGAGAATCCAGGGGAAGAGCAACCACACCAAGGCTATCGCTGCCGAGGCCCACGTAGCCTTCTCCCAGCAGGGACGTGGTGCGCGACGACGAAACTCAAGGTAGATAGAGAGCACAAACACCACAAAACAGAGGGCCGAGAAGAGCCACTCAACATACGGCAAATCTATCTTTTCGATTATGCTATCGAAACTCAGCAGTGCCACTCCAGCCACCGTAATCATCACCGACGACAGCGTCAACCTACCCTCGTCAGGCGACTTGCCGAGTCGGCGGCGTGCCGCAGAGCCTACAAGGTTGTAACGTCTCTTGAAGAGACTATATCTATTATTTAGTTTCATTGCTCGTCTCCTCCTTAGTTTGCTTCTTAGCGCGAGGCTTGCGGCCACTACGCCGCAAGGCCTCGGCTATAATCCATTGCAGCTGGCCATTCACCGAGCGAAACTCATCCTCGCTCCACTTCTCGAGAGCCTCCATAGTCTCGCTATCGATGCGTAGCACAAAACTGCGTGTATTTGAATCCTTAGTAGCCATAGGGGGAAATGACTCTATTAGTTATGCAGAGTACCTGTGTTAACCACTGGCTGAGCAGCCTCATCGGCACACAACACAACAAGAAGGTTGCTCACCATAGCCGCCTTGCGCTCCTCGTCGAGCTCTACGACCTCCTCGGTTGAAAGACGCTCCAAGGCTATCTTAACCATCGACACAGCACCCTCGACAATCTTCTCACGTGCCGAGATGATAGCATCGGCCTGCTGGCGACGTAGCATAGCAGCAGCAATCTCGGGAGCATAGGCAAGATAGTTCAGGCGCGCCTCAACAACCTCGATACCAGCTATCGACAGACGCTCATTAAGCTCGTCGGTAAGCCTATCGTTTATCTCATCGCCACCCGAGCGAAGCGTTACCTCCTCGCTCTCGCCCTTAGTATTCTCGTCGTAGGCATACATACCTGCCACCTGACGTAGTGCCGAGTCGCTCTGAACAGCTACAAAGTTCTCCAATACGTTCATACGTGTATTTGACGTAGTGCCAACAACCTCGGGAGCATCAATCTCGAATACTGCATTGTATGCACCATCGTTCTTAATCTTCCACACTACAACCAAGCCGATAAGGATAGGATTACCAGCCTTATCGTTAACCTTAATAGGGTCTACATTGAGGTTACGAGCACGCATCGAGAGCTTCTTGGCCGTCATAAATGGGTTAATCCACCAAAAACCTGTCTCGTAGAACGTACCACGATAGTTACCAAAGAAGAGCAATACGCGCGACTCGTTAGGCTCAAGCATAATGTAGCCAAAGAGCATCAAAAAGCTCACAATGGCCGACACGATAAGTGTGACAAGAGCCCACAGAACAAATATCTCGCTATTAGCAAGCACCACGATAGAGTAAATCATTGCAGCCACGAGTGCAAGATTGACAACAAGGGCCACGAAGCCATTAAGCTTCCAACCAGAATAAGTGTAATTTTTCATAGTCCCAAAGATTTAAAAGTTTATACCTATTTATACTATATCATCGACTCAACTACCCTACAACCGTCGTCTACCCACCCTCGCACACTCGAACCCACAAACTTGGCGGAAACATCGGCGCACACTTTGATATCATTTTGATATCACAAAGGTAGCGCACAAAAATTAAATACGCAAGAAAAATTTGATATTTTTTTTGGGGGGGGGATGAAGATATTAAGAGCAGTTTAAGAGTAGTTCGCACCTGCGGTGCTAAAGAGCAGTTGAATGGTAGTAAGTAATGAGAAAGGAAAAGGGCAGTAAAGGCAAAGGGTAGCAAAGGCCGCAACAACGAAAACCCTTTATCTACCCTTTAGCAAGCTTCAGCTTGCGAACTACCCTTTAGCTCGCCCAAGGCGAGCACACTACCCTCTCAGCTTTAGCTGTCACCGCAAGGTGAAAAAAGCTTTAGCTATCACCGCAAGGTGAAAAAAGCTTTAGCTGTCACCGTAAGGTGAAAAAAGCTTTAGCTGTCACCGCAAGGTAAACTACCGCTACTTACAACCTCGCACCTTATCTAAATAGGACTTATTGACAATAACGCGGACCTCACGGTGCTTAACACGCAGCTCTACAGGCGTGCCACCATAGAGCTCGCCATCGACCTCCAGAGGGGTCTCGGGTGACGACTCGATGCGTATCTTACGGCCCTGTGCGTGGTGAACATGGCCAATAGAGTATATATTACCGTTAAAGAGGCGACGTATACGAAAGACAACATGCCACCAGTGTACTGGACGAATCATCGTAACATCCAACAGACCATCGTCGACAACAGCCGCAGGGAGCTGCTGGATACCACCACCATTATAGCGTCCAACACCTATAGCAATGCTAAAGAGCAGACCGTTATAGACCAAGCGGTCATCAATCCACACCTTAACACCCGAGGCCTTATGCGAGAAGAAGGAGCGCACCAAGCACCACATATACCCTCCACGACCTAAGTAACCCTTAGCCTTGCTCGTCAACGTGCGCTCGATGACCTTTGCATCAAAGCCCAGGCCTGCAACATTGGCCATATAGCGCGTCTGGCGATACTTCGACTCCTCGTAATCCACCTCGGCGACATCCTGAAGGAAGGTATAACCCTCCTTAATAGCGCGTATCGCCTCGGAATAGCGCGTAGGGATGCCATACATACGTATCCAGTCGTTACCCGTACCCGTAGATATCACCGCAATAGTGACATCCGAGGGGTGTACTACGCGCTGGATAAAGAGACCATTGACAACCTCATGCAGAGTGCCATCGCCACCAACAACGATGATATGGCGAAAACCAGACTCTATGGCCGACACCGTAAGCTCGGCAGCGTGGTGCTTATGCTCCGAGAACACCGACTCACAGTGTATACCATTGTCGCGCAACAGCTTCGAGATAAGCGGAAAGTCAGTCAACCCCTTACCCGAACCAGATACGGGGTTGACAATGACAAACCACTTTACCTCGGCCTGAACCGTAGGACAATCTAACGTTTGCTCCATCATAGCTCAGCAGCTTATGAAGACCTGTGCGAATAACTACTTACGAGGTGCGTTGCGCAGGGTGTTGCAGAGGAAGTCGTAGAACTTCTCGACAGAGGCGATGTTTACCTTCTCATCTGGTGAGTGTGGGTAGCAGATGGTAGGACCAAACGAAATCATATCCATACCTGGATACTTAGCACCAATGATACCACACTCAAGACCTGCGTGGATAGCCGTTACCGCTGGCTTAACACCATAAAGCTTCTCATAAGACTCAAGCATGGTGTGCAAGATAGGCGACTTCATATTTGGGTTCCAGCCGCTATATGAGCCCGTAAGCTCGACATCGGCACCTGCAAGCTCAAATACTGACGAGATAGCACCTGCAAGCTCGCCCTTCTCGGTATCTACTGATGAACGGATGAGGCACTGAACCTTGATTGTCGAGCCATCAGAGGCAACGATAGCCAAGTTCGAAGAGGTCTGCACCAAGCCCTCCATAGCGATAGACATACGCTGAACACCGTTAGGACAACCACAGATAGCGCGGATGAGCGAGTGCGACTCAAGGTGTGGAATGATAACCTTAGGACACTCGATAGGCTCAGCAAAAATCTCGATAGAGTCCTCGATACCCTCGAACTCCTTGATGATAATCTTCTCGTAAGACTTAACATTAGCCTCGAAGATAGCCTTCTCGGCCTCGCGAATAACGACAATGGCCCAAGCCTCGCGTGGTATAGCGTTACGCATATTACCACCCTCAACAGATGCAATCTCAAGGCCATAAGACTCGGTCTCCTGGCGCAACAGACGGAAGAGCACCTTGTTGGCATTAGCACGCTGTGTACCAATCTGAATACCAGAGTGACCACCCTTAAGACCCTTAACAGTAACCTTATAGGCTGCAAACTTACCCTCAAGAGGCTGCTCGCGATACTTCATAGTAACGTTTACGTCCATACCTCCTGCACAACCTACATAGAGCTCACCCTCGGTCTCAGAGTCGAGGTTAAGGAGGATATCGCCCTTAAGTAGACCACCCTTAAGACCAAAAGCACCATCCATACCTGTCTCCTCGGTAGCGGTAAACAGACACTCCAATGGTCCGTGAACAAGGTCCGCATCCTCCATAGCAGCCATAGCAGCAGCCAAGCCAATACCATTATCAGCACCCAGCGTCGTACCGTTAGCCGTCACCCACTCACCATCGATATAGGCCTCGATAGGGTCGGTAGAGAAGTTAAACTCGGTGTCGTTATTCTTCTGTGGCACCATATCGGTATGCGCCTGAAGAATGATACCCTTACGATCCTCCATACCTGGCGTAGCAGGCTTATAGACGTATACATTCTGTGCATCGTCAACCTTATGCTCCAAGCCAAGCTCCTCGGCCCACTTAACGATATAGGCGCGGATGGCATCCTCCTCGTGCGAGGGGTGTGGAATGTTACAAATCTCAGCAAAGTGCTTCCACACTAATGCTGGCTTCAAACCTTTTAAATTCTTGTCCATATTAGTTTTGTTTTAGTTGATTATGATTTATCTATATGTATGTTTTAACACCTTTATACTATTATACCATATCTACACTCTGTCGCCTCTATCGCCACGCAAGCCATTCTCCAACTCCTCGCGCTTGTCGAAGGCCTCGACAATATACTTAACAAGTTGGTGGCGCACAATATCGCGCTTATCGAACTCGACAATGCCTATGCCACTTATCTCTGAAAGGGTGTTCATCGCCCTCTGAAGGCCACTGTCACTACGTCGCGGAAGGTCAATCTGTGTGATGTCGCCCGTAACCACAAACTTAGCATTGCGGCCCATACGCGTGAGAAACATCTTTATCTGCGAGAGTGTAGTATTCTGCGCCTCGTCCAAGATAACAAAGGCGTTATCGAGCGTGCGACCTCGCATATAGGCCAACGGCGCAATCTGCACAGTACCCTCCTCCAAGAACTTCTGTAGCTTGGCCGTAGGTATCATATCGCCCAAGGCATCGTACAATGGCTGCAAGTAGGGGTCGAGCTTCTCCTTCATGTCGCCAGGCAGAAAGCCGAGCTTCTCACCAGCCTCGACAGCTGGGCGCGTAAGGATGATACGCCTCACCTCACGCTCCTTGAGCGCGCGCACAGCCAATGCAATGGCTGTATATGTCTTTCCCGAGCCCGCAGGACCTACAGCAAAGAGCAGGTCGTTCTTCTCGGCAAGCTTGACCAAACGCTGCTGGTTGATTGTACGGGCACGTATTATCGCACCATTATTGCCATAGACTATAACATCCTTATCGATGGCTGGCGGCTCGGACGACAGCTCTGCGATGCTCGACGAGAAGGCCTGCGACACCACCTCCGAGGATATATGCCCATACTTTATATAATAGTCTACAAGTGCATTCATACGACGCTCAAAGGCGGCAACATCACTCTTGGCACCGAGTGCCTTAATCCTATCGCCACGCGCCACAATCTTGACCTTAGGACATAGCTCGCGCATCTGCTCAAGGTAGGCATCCTGCGCACCATACAACTCGCGGGCATCGACACCTTCAACCAATATCTCCTTAGCTATCTGCTCACTCATACTCGCTTAACTCTCGCTGTTAAATCGTTAGAACGACACGGTAAGACCCGCCATAAGCCTATCGTAGCGCGTCTCAAACTCCAAACCTGGAGCTCCAGGAGTACCACCAAACTGATTGGTTACACTCTCAAGCGGCATAATATAGCGCGCATAGATGCGGAAGTGGCGGCCAAGGCCTACAGAGAGACCTGCGGTAAGACCCCACGTAGGAGCCACCTGACCAAACATCATCTCCTCGCCATCATCCATATACTCGCCCTTCGACAGCACCGTAAACATAGGACCACAATTAACCCTTATGCGACCACCGAGAGCACGCACACCTAATAACACTGGGATATCGAGTGTCGAGCAGCGCACCCTATGCTCATCAAGCGCAGTGGCCACATCCATCGAGCTACCCGTATATATAATCTCGGTCTCCAAGGCCAAGAAGCGACCAAAGCGCACTGCTATATCGGCATGCGCCTGAAGGCCCACTCGCGGAGCTACCTGCACAGGAGCGGCCGACACCACCTTAGCAAAGGTGTAGCCCGCACCGACACCTACGCCCCACTCCGTGCGTATCTTACCAATAAGCTGAGCCTCGGCACTATTCACCCCCACCGCAAGCAGCATCACAGTGGCCAATATCAACGTTCTAAACAGTTTTTTCATCTTCGTAAATACCCTTGTCTATATTATCATCGCAGCAACATACCACGATAATCCTTCAAAGGTACTCATTTTAACTAAATAAACCAAAATATCGAGCAAATATTTTATAAAGTTTCCAAAATTCAACGATTTAAATTATCTTTGTGCCGAATTATGCATTAACTACAACCGTTATCGCGTTGTAACATTGTAATATTGAGTAGAGAAATTAGATTTATAAGGAGATAAGTATATGAGTTTGGTTGCAATCGTAGGTCGCCCAAATGTGGGCAAGTCAACACTTTTTAACCGTCTTGTGGGCCAGCGTCAGGCCATCGTCGACGAGACAGCTGGAACAACACGTGACCGCCACTATGGCAAGACCGACTGGAACGGCAAGGAGTTCTCGGTAATCGACACTGGTGGCTACACCGTAAACTCGGAGGATATCTTCGAGGATGAGATTCGCCGTCAGGTGATGCTCGCCATCGACGAGGCCGACCTAATCCTATTCCTCGTCGAGGTACGCACAGGTATCACTGACTTAGATATGATGATGGCCGACATCCTCCGTCGCTCGGGCAAGAAGGTGATGCTCGTATGTAACAAGGTCGACACCTACGACCTTATATACTTCTCGCACGAATTCCACGCCTTAGGTCTTGGCGAGCCATTCTGCATCAGCTCGATGTCGGGTAGCGGAACGGGCGATATGATGGATGCCATCTTAGCCAACCTCCCCGAGGATACCTCGGCAGAGTATGACGCAACACTGCCACGCATAGCCATCGTAGGCCGCCCCAATGTCGGCAAGTCGTCTATGACAAATGCGCTATTAGGCCAGGAGCGTAATATAGTGACCAACGTAGCTGGCACCACTCGCGACTCGATACATACGCGCTACAATATGTATGGCATGGACTTCTACCTTATCGACACAGCAGGTATGCGTAAGAAGGGCAAGGTCACCGAGGACCTTGAGTTCTACTCTGTGATGCGCTCGATACGCGCCATCGAGAACTCGGACGTTTGTATCCTTATGCTCGATGCTGAGCAGGGCATCGAGTCGCAGGACCTCAACATCCACAACCTCATTGTGCGCAACCGCAAGGGGTGTGTCATCGTGGTAAACAAGTGGGACTTAGTAGAGAAGGATAGCAACACGATGAAGGTGTGGCGCGAGTTCTTGGAGAAGAAACTTGCCCCATTTAGCGATATCCCCATCATCTTCACCTCGGTAATCAACAAGCAGCGAATCCTCGATGTTTTGCAGGCCGCAATTCGCGTTTACCAGTCGCGTAAGCGTCGCATCTCGACCTCGGAGCTGAACGAGTTTTTCTTGCCACTTATCGAGAATTACCCACCAGCTGCCACCAAGGGTAAGTACATCAAAATCAAGTATGTAACACAGCTACCTACACCAACACCTCAGTTTGCCTTCTTCGTAAATCTACCCCAGTACATCAAAGAGTCGTATCGCCGATTCTTGGAGAATAAGCTACGCGAGGAGTGGGACTTCTCGGGTGTGCCCATTCAGATATATTTTAGGCAGAAATAACACTCTTCAATTAGTAATAATTTTTGATGGGTTTCTATGGGGCACTATGGGTTCTTATGGACCCCTATGATAGCTACAACACCCCCCATAGAAACTCATTTTTCTAAGGGGGAGCGAGCTACTATTTTATCAGTCCCTTGATACCCGACCTCTTATCGTCTTATCGTCTTATCGTCTTATCGTCTTATCGTCTTATTGTCATAAAAAAATTTAGGTCATAAGATGGTTGCAGATATGGTTAGTCGACGCACTACTAAGCTCTCACCACACACCTTTTTCCACAATTTTAGACCGCAAGATATAAATATATTTGCGGTTTATATTTTTTTTACTATTTTTGTCGCAAAATACTATATATAGTATCATAAGATTGGTGTGAATATAATCTGAGATAATTTTTAACCTAAAAACCTAAACAATGAGAAAATTTTTCAACTTTTGGACTCTCATTATCTGTGCTCTCGCGGTTATTGGTTGCGAGAAGACCACAGTAGATGACACCGGAACTGGTGGCGGCAATAACAATGGCGGTGGTGACGACCCTATAACCACCGTGACCCCAGAGATAACACTTGCGGAGAAGAGTGTTGACTACAACACCTTCACCTTCGAGGTGACTACTAACGTCGAGGGCGAGCTTGGATATACGGTTGTAGCCGAGGGCAACACCATCCCAAAAATCGATGAGATATTTGCCCTAAACAGCGCAGAGGTAAAGGATAGCGCAACGATTACCGTATCGGACCTAAACGACAACACATCTTATACGCTCGTAGCTATTCTTCGCTCTAAGGAGGACGGCACACTCAGCGAGCCAGCTAAGTTGCAGTTTACCACTAAGGATGACGGCGTGGAGAATCCTATCGTCATAAATGAGGTAACATATAACAGCGTGACGTTCACCATCAACATTGCAGGCGACTACCTCTTCCAGTGCATCGACAAGGCATACCTAGAGCACAATGGTCAGACCCCTGAGACATATATCAACACTTTGGGTATCGGTATCCCTGAGAAGGGCGTGCAGACATTCGAGTGGATTGATGGTCTGAAGTATGGTAACTACGATATGAACCTCCGCGAGGATAGCGAGTACTACGTAATTGCAGCTATCAGCGATGGCAAGCAGAATGTAACAGGCGACATCTTTGTTAAGCCTTTCCGCACACCTAAACGCCCTACATCAGCAGCAGGCATGACCATAGAGCTTAAGGATATCACCTCGACATCGGTTAAGATATCAACCACTCCCGACAGCAGTGTTGTAGAGTACTACGTATGGGTAGAGACTCAGGCCAATATTGAGTATTACGTCTCTGTTGGTGGCGGCGAGACATTCCTCAACTCACTTATCAAGAATGCTAACGCAGGCTCATGGCATCTGACACAGGCTAACGAGCAGACATGGGAGGGCCTAACACCCGACACCGACTACTACTGCTTGGTATACCTTCTCGACAATAAGGGAAGCGATGTTATGCAGAAGATTGAGTTCCGCACTTCGGGCAAGACGCTTGATGCCCCCAAGGGAGAGGTTAGCGTAACCCCCGCATCGGAGAACCCCCACAAGACTCTTAACATAAACATCTTCTCGGAGGATGCTGCCTATGTTAAGGTGGCATTCAACACCCTTGCAGATATTCAGCAGCAGCGCAACCAGGATATATCGGATGCCGATATTGCAAATAAGTTTGGTGTCGAGCTTAGTGCCGAGCAGGTTAATGCTATTCGCACCACAGGTCTATCGCTTATCAACGAGGAGCTTTGGCCAAACACCGAGTATGCAGCCATTGTAAGCATCAAGAACAGCGAGCAGACAGAGACTATCCTCTGCACTTCTGGTACAACACCTAAGAAGGCACTGCCAACACGTGTTGAGTCTGACCTCTTTGAGAAGTTGCAGGGCGAATGGCTCGTATCGTATGACCTTATCCAGGTTAACGGAGTGAATGTATCTATCTCGGACTACAAGGTTACCATCGCAGCAGGTGCAGATGATAAGAGTGCTAAGGAGTATCGCGACTACAACCGCCTTGTAATCCTCGGCTGGCCATTCGACGTAACTCCAAAGGGTGAATTGAAGGAGACACCATACTACTCTCCTGCTGACCTTAAGGAGTCATCGAGCTACTGGCGCAACTACGAGTCGTTAGTATATCGCGACTACGGTCCAAAGGTATTCTTCGAGATTGGCGAGGGTGATGTAATCACTATGCCATCGGAGAAGAACCACTACCTCTACAACTGGGGCGATGATGGTTACATCCTCTACTTCTATGGCGCAGACTACAACGCTAAGCAGTCGGCACCTGCAACATTCCCTGTTACACTCTCTGAGGATGGCAACACACTCACTATCGGCGAGTGTAAGTCTGGTGCCGAGTTCAACTATGGCGTTTACCGTCCATCGGTATTCCGCGATAATGAGATGTGGGCAGTTGCCACATCTGATATAGTGCTTAAGCGCGTAGTGAAGTAGTAAAATAGTATGATTATACAAGATAAATCTTTTATATTGTTATGAAGAGGATATTTTTTGCCTTAGCAACACTCCTTAGTTTTGTTGCATGCGAGACTAACGACCCTGCTATTGACCAGAAGTTGCAGCTGTTGGTCGATAATAGCGAGATTTTCGCCAATGGCAAGCAGACAGCTACATTTACCGTTAAGAATGCCGATGGCGAGGTAGTAGACGAGGCTACCATCCATTATGCCGATACCAACGAGGCTTTGGAGGGCAAGACCTTCAAGACTGAGTACCCTGGCGAGTATACGTTCTATGCTATGCACGGCACGGCAAAGTCGGACAACGTCAAGGTTACAGCCAAGGAGGTTAGCGCGACCACAATGGTAGTCACGCTAACTGTAGAGCAGGAGGAGTATATGGTTGGCGAGGTTGCCACCTTCACTGTTGACTGCAATGGTACGGATGTAACATCATCGGCAACCATATATCTTGCCGAGAACGATGAGGCCATCGAGGGCAACACCTTCACCACCGAGGAGAGTGGCACCTACACCTTCTATGCCAAGTATCAGGATGAGAAGTCCAACAACGTGGTAGTTACATTCAATACATCTATAGAGGAGGAGTCTGCACTCCTCACTGTCGAGCCAGCATCTATCGTTGCTGATGGTGTAGAGAAGGCGGTATTTACTCTTACTCAGAAAGGCCAGGCTATCACAGATTATGAGCTATACAATGCCGATGGCGATGTTAAGCTCGATGCCAAGGAGTTCACAACTACTGAGGCTGGAGTATACACCTTCTATGCTCTATACAATGGCGAGAAGTCAAATAGCGTAGAGGTTACTGCACGCATAAACATCGTCGAGGAGGAGAAGCCTATCACTCTTCAGGCATCGTTGCTTACAATCAAGGCTAATGGCGTAGACAATACGAAGTTTACCATTATACAGGATGGAGCAGACGTTACCGACAGGTCGACTATCTATGTAAATGGCGGAGCTCTCAACGGCAATAAGTTCGCCACCACTACACCAGGTGAGTATACCGTTTACGCCACAAAGGGCGAGCAGAAGTCTAACGAGATAACCATCACCGCCGAGGAGGTTACATCAACGGGCAAGAGCATTATCTTTGCCGAGGGCGTTACGCTCACATCTGGCTGGTACGATGTAAATAAGAAGGCTGAGGGCGATAATGGCGATATCAACATGTGCTGGGCAGCCACCTCGTCGAATATGATTCAGTGGTTCCAGGACCGCTACAAGGCTGCTGGCAAGACACTACCCGAAGGTGCTACAGATGGCCCTGGTGTAACCTCATACACCAACTATGGACCATACGAGCTTGAGCTTATGAATGTATTCCACTCTGAGTGGGATAACTCGCGCGGTGGACATATGCAGGAGGCTATTCCTTGGTACTTCGAGGGAAAGCTCAATGGTGGCGAGTTTGCTTCGGCAGGTTCTCAGGCAGTACCTTTGACCGAGGGCGGATACTGGAAGAGTATTTGGGATACGGAGGTATATCCATATATATACCACGGCTATGAGAATGTCATCGTTCCAGGTGTTGAAGGTCTTGACCTTAAGAACCTTTATATCACCATCTTCAACAACTACTACCTTTGGGGTAATGGAACAAGCTATCTTGGTGTAGAACGCCTACAGGTATTCTCTACACTTATCGTCGAGGCCTTCCGTCATGGTATGGCTGGACTCACGGTTAACTTAGGTGCGAACCTCAATGCCGTAAGCCACGCTGTAACCCTTTGGGGATACGAGATTGACAATGCAACTGGTCTTGTGACACGCCTCTGGATTACCGACTCGGACGACTTGCTATCGGAGCCTAAGACTCCGCTCCTGAACGAGTATAGCGTATCTATCGACGAGGGTAAGTCACATATCAAGCTCACAGGTAACACCCGTTATGGTGCTTGTTACGTAGTCTCTATACACCCATTCTCGGGATATGGCACGTCGGCAAGTACTTTCGGCTTTTAACGATTTGCATATCACAAGAACAGAACTATATTAAACATAAAATTGGAATATTGTGAACAACAACAATAGTTCTACATACCACTCTCCACAGCTATACGTCATCACGTGTAGCGTGGAGAGTGGCTTTAATGGGAGCAATGTAGAGATACCAGATTTTGCAAGTGAAAATAGCCTATAGGGAGGTTCTGAGCATTAGTCCAAGCGACCGAAACGAAATCTTCAGGCAGTAAAATAGTTATTTACGAATTTATAGAATACCCCTATAATCCCTCAAACTATGAGAGACATACTACTATCTATAAGCGTGGTAGTGGCGGCATTAGTACTCCAGTCGTGCTCAACAGATGACACCACAGAGATGACTCCTACCACACCAGCGATGGTTCAGATAGCTGTAGTCGCTGATGCCGACAGTGACGATTCGCGAGTAGCCGTAGATGGCAACAAAACACGCTGGGAGGTGGGTGATAGCATAACTGTTGGCTTTGTAGCCAGCTACTTCAGCACCGTCTATGCTAAGCTAACAATCACCTCCGAGGCAGATATCTCGAATGATGGCAAGCGCGCCACCTTCAGAGGCTCGGTTACCGATGGCACGTACTACGGTGTTGCAGCAATATACCCCGCTGTGGAGTCGCCCAGCGACAACATAACACTGGACCGAGAGGCTGTCGACAACATATTTATGTACTCATTCATTGATTGCCAAGAGGAGCAGATTAAAGTTACCGCTGGCACTAAGATTCCCATCGCACTGAAACACCTTATGCACAAGATGGACTTTAAACTATCGCTTGCATCGGGATACAATAGCGACGATATCAACTCTACGGATATAGCCATCGAGATTAGTGGAACAGAGAGCGGTAGAGCGATAAGCTTCCCTACGACATCGTCGCTCAACATACGTAATGGAATGCTCTCAACAAGTGCGAGCCAACAATCTATTATCGCACGTGGCAGCAGTAGCGAGTTCTCGACGATACTCTTCCCAATGACCCAGATGAGAAACGTAGAGCTTACCTTCGGCATATACATCGATGGTGAGAAGAGCTACGAGATTGTCAAGGGTCCTCTCACAACCTTGACGATGAGCGGAGGCAAGAGCACATCTGTAAGCCTTGTGCTTAGCGACGACAACAGCGCATCGGGAGGTGACGAAATTGTCGCCGAGCCTATAACCCTCACTGCATCGAAGACAAGTATTATGGCCAATGGTGTTGATAGTAGCAAAATAAGCGTTGTAAATGACAAGAACGAGGATGTTACAGCACAATCGTTGATATATGTCAACAATACAAGGCTTAATGGCACATCATTTATCACCACATCGGCAGGCACATATACTATATATGCCGAGCGTTATGGTGTGCGCTCAAATAGCGTTACCATCACCGCCGAGGAGGTAACATCAACGGGCAAGAGCATTGTCTTTGCCGATGGCGTTACGCTCACATCTGGCTGGTACGATGTAAATAAGAAAGCTCAGGGTTATAACGGAGATATTAATATGTGCTGGGCTGCCACTTCGTCGAATATGATTCAGTGGTTCCAGGATCGCTACAAGGCTGCTGGCAAGACACTTCCAGCAGGTGCTGTTGATGGTCCTGGTGTTACCTCATACACTAACTATGGTCCTTATGAGTTGGAACTTATGAATGTATTCCTCACCCAGTGGGATAACTCACGAGGAGGTCATATGGAGCAGGCTATTCCCTGGTACTTCGAGGGTGTATTGAATGGTGGCGAGTACGCTTCGCCAGGCTCTCAGGCAGTGCCTTTGACCGATGGTGGCTTTTGGAAGAGTATCTGGAGTGATGTGAAGGCAAATATGTATTGTGGCTATGGTAGCACTGTCGGCTACACCACCTGCTACAACAATTATTACCAATGGG
>SUZV01000007.1 GCA_015059715.1 Rikenellaceae bacterium
AACGTAGTAAGAAATGGCACACAAAAAAGGTGTTGGTAGTTCTAAGAACGGCCGTGAGTCAGAGAGCAAGCGACTCGGTGTAAAGCTTTTCGGTGGTCAGTACGCTAAGGCGGGTAACATTATCGTTCGTCAGCGAGGCACAGTACACAACCCAGGTGAGAACGTGGGTATGGGTAAGGACCACACTCTTTTTGCTTTGGTTGACGGCACAGTTAGCTTCTGCAAGAAGGCTTCAGGTAAGTCATACGTTAGCGTAGTACCAATGGCAGAGTAATTGCCGGGGCAAGCTAACAAGATTTACGAAAATGGGGGATGACAAATTAAATTTGTCGTCCCCTTTCTTTTCGTCTTAATGTCCTATTTTTTAAGTTAATAGGACATTAAGACCATAAGACATTAAGAGGTCGGGTATCACAACAAAACAAGGGACTCCCGAAAAACCGCTGTTTAGCCCCGAATAATAAAAGAGGGCAGCGCGATGAGTTTGCGCTGCCCTTGCGTGGTAGCCCCTCCGGGACTCGAACCCGGATTTAAGGTTTAGGAAACCTTCGTTCTATCCCTTGAACTAAAGAGCCATTGTGGAGAGCCACCTTCGGATGGCAAAGATAGTGAAAAATTGCTAAACACAAAGACAATAATCCAAATTATTAGCCAAACAACAGTTCAAAAACTCCTCAAACACCCCACATCTTAAACCAAATTGTCCAAATTAGTGCTACACTACTACAAATAAACACACCTCTACAACAAGCACCAGGCCGAAAAATAGAACTTATTAATAGACATTGTGGCATATTTAAAATGCCATTAGGGAAAAATTTTAACAATTTTATCCCTCACAAATATTAACGTATATATCTATACACCAATATCTTATTACACGCACATCGAACTAACGAGAGAATATAGGATGAGAAAATCAGTTGAATGTTTTTTTATTTGCAAAAAAAATCATATATTTGTGTTATCAAAAGCACATAATTTCAAAACCAAGATATTATATGTTGGAAAGAAACTTAATCAAGATTTACGAGCAGAGTTTTCGCAATAATCGCGAAATGTCTGCCCTGACAGACTACTTCAAGGGCGAAACATTCTCATACTACGAAGTCGCTAAAGAGATTGCCAAACTACACCTTTTATTTAAAGAGGCTGGCATCGAGCAAGGCGATAAAATTGCCCTCATAGGCCGCAACAACACCCGTTGGTGCATAAGCTACATAGCGACAATAACCTATGGCGCAGTGATAGTACCTATACTCCAGGACTTCAACCCTAACGACGTAATCAACATCGTAAACCACTCGGAGAGTAAGCTACTATTCCTTGGCGATAACTTCTGGGACGACATCGAGGGCGACCAGATACCCGCCATCAAGGCCGTATTCTCGCTCACAGACTTCCACGTGATATACGAGAAGGAGGGCAACAAGCTCACATCATTTATGAGCAACATGCTCATGCACTACCGCGAGGCCTACCCCAACGGCTTCAGCATTGAGGATATCAAGTACCCAGAGATAGACAACGATAAGGTCTGCCTGCTCAACTACACATCGGGCACAACAGGTTCATCTAAGGGTGTTATGCTCACCGTAAACAACCTTACGGGTAACGTATGCTTTGCAATGGAGATGGAGAATCCCGAGAACGGCACACACTTCTTCCGTAAGGGTGGACGTACACTCTCGTTCCTGCCACTGGCACACGCCTACGGCTGCACCTTTGACTTCCTCGCACCCTTGGCTTGCGGCGCACACATCACACTCCTCGGTCGTATCCCATCACCAAAGATTTTGGTCGAGGCGATGAAGATTACACGCCCCAATATCGTATGCTCAGTACCCCTCATCCTTGAGAAGGTATACCGCAAGAGCATACTTCCACTCTTAGAAAAGGGCCCAATGAGTATCGCCATGCGTATTCCTCTTATCAACACCGCGATATACTCAACTATCAAGGCCAAGCTCATCGAGCAGTTTGGTGGCTGTGTTGAGATATTTATCGTCGGTGGCGCAGCCCTCAACCGCGAGACTGAGGACTTCCTCCGCAAGATTAAGTTCCCTCTCACCGTAGGCTATGGTATGACCGAGTGCGCACCACTTATCAGCTTCGAGCTGCCTACACTCTTCAAGGAGGGCTCATGTGGCCGTATACTACCGCCTAAGTACCTTGAGGCCAAGATTACCTCACGCGACCCAAAGAGCATACCTGGCGAGCTCCTTGTGCGCGGTGAGCACGTCATGAAGGGTTACTACAAGAATGAGGATGCTACAAATGCCGTACTCGACAAGGATGGCTGGCTCCATACGGGTGATATGTGTACTATGGACGATGATGGCACACTCTACATTCGTGGACGTTGCAAGACAATGATTCTCTCAGGCTCGGGACAGAACATCTACCCCGAGGAGATTGAGGAGCGTCTTAACAACCTATACCTCGTGGGCGAGTCACTCGTTATCGAGAATAATGGCCGCCTCACAGCCCTTGTCGTTCCCGACTATGAGCTTGCTACGGCCGAGGGTATCAACCTCGATAACCTACAGGAGATTATGGACAAGAACCTCCAGCAGCTTAACAGCATGGTTGCTTCGTATGAGAAGGTCGCCAATATCGTTATCCACCGCGAGGAGTTCGTAAAGACACCTAAGCGCAGTATCAAGCGTTACTTGTATAGTGCCGAGCGTCTAAACCTAAACTAATAGGTTGCAGCATATGATGAGGGTGACTAAATGGTCACCCTCATTTATTTTAGTTGTATTCTGGAGATTCGGTTAATAACTGCATACAGCCTTCAATATGGTAAGGTTAATACTCAATCGTAAATCTCGATAGGGAGCGGTGTTGTGCCCTGTGGTGACTGCTAACGTGTTGCTTCACCTATCGGTGACAGCTAAAGCTGTAGGGGTAGTGCGCAGGCCTTAAGCCTGCTAAAGAGTAGTTCGCTCGCTGTGCGAGCTAAAGAGTAGTCGAAGGGTTTGCGTTGTTGTGATACTCGACCTCTTAACGTTTTATGGTCTTAATGTCTTATTGTCATAAAAAAAATAAAGACAATAGGACAATAAGACGATAGGATGGTTGCGGACAAGCACATCATTTACGACTGAGCCATCATTACCTCCATTACATTTTCGCAGACACACAAAAAAACGACCTACATTTCTGTAAGTCGTTGATTTTTATTGCGGTGCGTAGGGGACTCGGACGGCGATAGCCGAAGAGCCGATACCATTAATAAGCGCAGGCATTATGCCGAGCAATAAATCTACCCTATCGGCTCAACCCCTCTTCTGTGAGCAGACCGCTACGCAACAACCATTTTAGATAATGGAGGCGACACTGCCGTAGGCAGACACTAATGGGGTTGGTGGCTGGGTGCTTGCACACTTAGACATCCAACCCCATTAGTAGTAGAACGTAGTTCATCGCCTCCAAAATATTTTTACATATACAAAAAAACGACCTACATTTCTGTAAGTCGTTGATTTTTATTGCGGTGCGTAGGGGACTCGAACCCCTGACCCCGTGCGTGACAGGCACGTATTCTAACCAGCTGAACTAACGCACCAAAACCTTTAGAACCTCGCAACCGAGCCTTTATCTCTCGATTGCGTTGCAAAGGTACTACAAATTTTTAAATCTGCAAATTTTTCTACAACTTTTTTTGAAAAAAATTACTCTTTTTTAAAGAACGAAAACTGAACACTACCGTAACTTCTTTGTTGCCAGAAGTTTGGATGCTCTGAAAAATCTTTATCCTTAGAGTGCTCAAATATAAGTATTCCATCGTCATTAAGTAGGTCGCGCTCGAAAACCAACGAGATAACCTCCTCGCTACCATCAAGGTCGTAGGGGGCATCCGAGAAGATAAGGTCGAAACGCTTGCTACAACTCTTAAGATAGAGGAACACATTGGCCTTGACAGCGTAGAAATTCTCGAACTTAAGCTCTCGTGCCGTCTGGCGAATAAAGTTATGATGTACGCTATTTATCTCCACCGAGGTGACACTACGCGCCTGGCGCGACGCAAACTCATAACTTATAGAGCCTGTGCCCGAGAAGAGGTCCAACACATCCAACTCCTCGAAGTCAACAAGGTTGACAAGGACATTAAAGAGGTTCTCCTTGGCAAAGTCCGTCGTAGGTCGAGCCCTAAGGTTTCGCGGGGGCATAATGGTACGACCACGATATTTTCCACTTATAATTCGCATATAAACAACTATTATCAGCTATACACCTATTACACCTCGCCACCCTGACACAGCGTAATACTCTTAAAACACCCCTTAGTTAGGCGCGCAATACGATCGGTATCACCCTTCGCGCGCGCGTACATATTATATATGCCATACGCACGGTGAAGAGTCTCGAAAACAAAGAGTATATCACCATCGCTCTCGACCCTCAGAGCCTCGGCAAAGCGCAAACCTCCGTCGTACACCCTCACATAGAGTGTATCGCTACCAAGCTCGAAGAGCGTGCCACGCTCAAGAGGCTCACCGACAAGTAGCGGAGAGGTAAAGACGACGCCCTTAGCGACCCTCTGTAGGATAGCCACAGCATCGCTACTTACGGCCATAACTGCGACAATGCCATCAACAGGTCTGCTACATACGACACTCTCGTCACTTGCAACACTGATGGCCAGGTCGCCAAGATGTCGAGATAGATTATCGCCATCTACATAGGCCTCGGGGACAAGGGCAGTCTTATGGGTATCTACGACAACCTCGACCTCGGCACAGCGGCGCATATCGGCCCACACGCTATCGTCGGTACCCTCAACCTCCTTTGAAAAAGTATGTCCACCCGACCCGAGCCAGATGGACACCTTATTAACTGAAGTACTACTCATAATTAGTTTGTCTTACCGCCCCAGTTACCTGCCTCGTTGGTTGGCTCCTCAAGGCTACCGAATGTAACACCGAAGAACTCAAGGTCCATAGGTATTGGGTGAGCATCACCAATCATATACTTCTCGGCACGAGTTACTGTAGCCTTAAGACCGTCTGCCTTCATCTTCTTCATATCCTCGTTAGCCTCTGAGTGGTTGATGAAGTACTGGAAGCGGTCGTTAAGCTCGTTCCAGAACTCCTGGTTGTAAGTATCGGTATCGATAAACTTGATATAAGGAGCGTGGCAGCGGATAAGGTGGGTACGGTAGCTACCTACCTCGTAAGTTGCTGTATCGAGCTTAAACTCCTCGGTATCGTTTGTAAATGGGATATAACGAAGCTCGCGAATCTGCTCCTCGTCAAGACGACATACGCCGAAGTCGTCATCGAAGATAGTGTCACGTGCTGGTACTCGCACTACGCGCTCATTCTTCCAATTCTTATCCTTACGCAACTCAGCAAGAATCTCGGCATTCTTGAGGTTATTCTCATCGTAAATCTGGCTACGATACTCCATAGTGCCGTTAAGAGCAAAGTCAATAAGCTCGTCCCAGTTTGTTGTAAACTTCTTATTAGGGTTAGAGTCGCGATAAGCCTGAACAAGCTTAATGATGTACTCCTCCTTCTCGATAACAGCGGCCTGACGGCTCTTGAAGTGCTGCTCGAAGTTGATAGGGGTTGCAAGCATTGACCAGATCCAGTAAGTAAGACCTACAACTGCTGCCAACAGAAATAAAGTAATGACTGTTCTTTTCATTTTAGTTATTTATTATTAAGTTTGTATCGGTTTTTAAAACATAGTAAATACGGCACGTTATGCTTAGCACACATATTTCGCATCAAATTTACGCAAAATTATCATTCGACGCAACTTTTAACCAAAAAAAAATAATAGAAAAGTTGTCAAATTGGATTGCCGAGGATGATTACAACCAAATATTCTTGCTCAATGGCTATGCTGGTACTGGCAAGACAACAATCATTGCAGCCCTCGTGGGAGCTCTTAAGGAGCTGGGTATCAAAACCATACTCCTCGCCCCTACGGGGCGTGCCGCAAAAGTGCTATCGCACTACTCGAAGAGCGATGCCTACACAATACACAAGAGGATATACCGCGAGCGCACTATAACCGACTACGAGTCGAAGTTCTCGCTCGACTACAACAAGGAGCGTGGTGCGATATTTATAGTTGACGAGGCATCGATGCTATCGTCATCGTCGTCAGCCGAGGAGACAACATTCGGCTCTGGCGACCTACTCGATGACCTTGTACAGTACGTACGAAGTGGAAAGGAGTGTAGGCTAATGTTGGTTGGTGACGATGCTCAGCTACCCCCCGTAGGCGCAGACTTTAGCCCTGCGCTCGACCCAAGCTCGCTACTACCCTATGGCGATGTGGTATACGGCACGATGGACGAGGTGGTACGACAGTCGCACGACTCGGGCATACTCTTCAACGCCACGATGCTTCGCTGCATGCTCGAAAACCGCCTATTCGAGATACCCCACTTCGATATGTCATACCCCGACTTTAAGAGCGTCGAGGGTGGTGAACTACTTGAGACACTGCAAGATTGCTACGACAGATATGGACGCGACGAGACCATTGTCATCACGCGCTCGAACAAGCGTGCCAACCGCTACAACGAGGGAATACGTCGCTACAACCTCTCGGCCGAAGAGGAGATAGAGAGTGGCGATATGCTAATGGTTGTAAAGAACAACTATCACTATGCGGAACGCGATAAGGAGTCGCCTATGTCCTTCGTTGCCAATGGCGATGTTGTGCGCCTTCGTAGGATACGACGTTTCGAAGATTTCTACGGCTTTAGGTTTATCGATGCTCAAGTTGAGTTTTCAGACTACGACGACTACCAGATGGATGTCAAGGTTATGCTCGACACGCTATCATCCGAATCGCCATCGCTAACACGCGAACAGAGCCGCACGCTATTCTACGAGGTAGAGAAGGACTATCTCGACATCAAGGCCAAGGCCAAGCGTTATAGGGCCATACGCGAGAACCCCCACTTCAATGCCTTTCAAGTAAAGTTTGCCTACGCCGTAACATGCCACAAGGCCCAGGGTGGACAGTGGAAGGCGGTATTTATCGACAGATGCCTATTCGGCGAAGAGTCGATGACAAAGGATATGCTCCGCTGGCTATACACCGCCATAACACGAGCTACAGAGAGGGTATACTTAGTAAACTTTGATGAGCGGTTTTTCTAATCGTGTAACAACGTTTGGTATAGAAAAAAATTTTGTAGTTTAAAAACCATTGAGTACCTTTGCGAGGTTATAAATAGAGTGCAACAAATGTGCGCAAGAGCTAAGAAAAATATATGCGACACGCCCGAAGGCGAGAATAAGAGTGGCAAGGAGAAGAGGTATGTGGAGACCCCTCTGATGAAGCAGTACTATAAAATCAAGGCCATACACCCCGATGCCATACTTCTCTTTCGCGTAGGCGACTTTTATGAGACCTTTGGCGAGGATGCTATCAAGGCCAGCGGCATACTCGGCATAACGCTTACGCGCCGCGCTAATGGTGCGGCATCCTATGTCGAGTTGGCAGGCTTTCCCCACCACGCCATCGACACCTATATGCCCAAGTTGGTACGCGCAGGCGAGCGCGTGGCCATCTGCGAGCAGCTCGAAGACCCCAAGATGGTAAAAGGTCTCGTCAAGCGAGGCGTTGTCGAGATGGTCACCCCAGGCATTGTCATGGGCGAAAACTTAGTCTCGGGCAAGGAGAATGTCTTCCTGGCCTCGGTATACTTTGGCAAGGCGACAACAGGTGTGGCCTTCCTCGACCTGTCGACAGGCGAATTTTATGTTGCCGAGGGCGACGACATCTACGTCGATAAGCTCATATCGAACCTCCAGCCCAAGGAGATAGTATATCAGCGAGGCTACGAGGAGCGTTTTGGCGAGGCCTTTGGTACGCGCCACTACACCTATCGTCTTGACGAGTGGGTATTCTCGGAGGCGATAAACCGCGAAAAGCTTTGCAAGCAACTCGACGTACAGTCGCTCAAAGGCTTCGGCATAGAGTCGATGACGGCAGGCGTATCGGCCGCAGGAGCAATACTCTACTACCTGGAGTTTACCGAGCATAAGCAGACAGCGCACATATCCTCAATACAGCGTATCGAGCGTGGTGACGCTGTATGGATAGACCGCTTCACAATCCGCAACCTTGAGCTCTTCACCTCGAACAGCCTGACGAGCAAGTGTAGCTTTACCGACACCATAGACCGCACTCTTACGCCCATGGGTGGTCGTCAGCTACGTCGCTGGGTAGCAATGCCCCTGATGGATATTGCAAAGATAGGCACACGCCAGGATATTGTCGAGCGTTTTCTCTGCGATGGCGACTTTGCAGATAGCATGCGCGAACAGATAGCCCTTGTGGGCGACCTTGAGCGTATAGCCTCGCGCATAGCCACCGAGCGTGTGACACCTCGCGAGCTGGTACAACTAAAGCACTCGTTAGCGGCAATAGATATCATCTCTGCCCTGCTAAACTCATCCGACGACGACACCCTACACCGCATAGCCGAGACGATAGACCCTCTGGAGGAGGTACGCCATCGTCTTGAGACGGAGATATACCCCGACCCCGAGACCAACCAGATACAGAAGGGAGGCATAATAGCCTCGGGAGTGTCGGCCGAGCTTGATGACCTGAGGCGCATAGCCCTGCACGGCAAGGATTACCTACAAGCACTTCAGCAGCGCGAGAGCGAGAAAACGGGGATACCATCGCTCAAAGTGGCCTATAACAACGTCTTCGGATACTACATCGAGGTGCGCAATACGCATAAGGATAAGGTCCCCGAAGGGTGGATACGCAAGCAGACGCTAACTGGCGCAGAGCGTTACATAACTGCCGAGCTCAAGGAGTATGAGGAGAAGATTATGGGTGCCGAGGAGCGCATCATACAGATAGAGATGCAGATATATGCCGACATCGTGGCCTTCATAGCACGACACCTCGTAGCCCTACAACGTGATGCCCGCATCATAGCTCGCTTAGACTGCCTACAGTCGTTTGCAATCATCGCCAAGGAGCGTAAGTATGTGCGCCCTACTGTCGACGACTCGACTATCATAGATATCAAGGATGGCCGCCACCCCGTTATCGAGACACTTATGCCCATCGGGCAAGAGTATATACCCAACAGCGTAAGATTAGACGATAAGGAGCAACAGATAATCGTCATCACAGGTCCTAATATGTCGGGTAAGTCGGCCCTGCTCAGACAGACAGCCCTCATAGTACTTATGGCACAGATGGGCTCGTTTGTACCCGCAAAGGCTGCGCATATAGGCGTTGTGGATAAGATATTTACGCGCGTAGGAGCCTCGGACAACCTCTCCGAGGGAGAGTCGACATTTATGGTCGAGATGTTAGAGTCGGCGAGCATACTTAACAACATCTCGCCACGTAGCCTTGTGCTCCTCGACGAGATTGGTCGCGGCACAAGCACATACGACGGTATATCTATCGCATGGGCGATGGTCGAGTACATACACAACAACGCTCAAGGTGCCGCCAAGACACTCTTTGCCACACACTACCACGAGCTTAACGAGTTGGAGAATATGTTGCCGCGCGTTAAGAACTACCACGTCTCGGTCAAGGAGGTGGATAAGACCATACTCTTCCTGCGTAAGCTTGTGCGCGGAGGTACGGAGCACTCCTTCGGTATTCACGTAGCACGTATGTCGGGTATGCCACGTTCGGTTGTGTCGCGTGCCGAGGCCATACTTGCCAACTTAGAGAAGGTCTATGGCTCGGGCGAGATAGTCCCCTCGGGAGCCCTCAGACAGCGCACCAAGCATCGCTCGGTAGGTGATGCCGCGACAGAGGCCAAGGAGAGCATACAGCTCTCGATGTTCCAGCTCGATGACCCCGTATTAGTAGCCATACGCGACCAGATACGCGGCCTGGACATCAACTCACTCACGCCTCTTGAGGCTTTGAACAAACTTAATGAGATAAAGCGTATTACAGGATTATAGCATGACAACTCAGGAACAATATGTCGCACGTCTAAGCACGATGGTGGTCCAAAAATTTGGTCGCCAGATAGTCACCTTAGAGGATTGCGAGGCTTTAGGCGATGCCGTTGCCTTGGTTACAAATATAAAGCTCGATGGTCGTGCCTTCGCGCCACTATTTCTCGACTCGGCAAAGGCTACAGCACCACGCCCCGTCACACTATCAACACTTACGCGCTACCTCGGCTATAGCAGCTGGGGTGACTTCTGTAACACTACAATCCCCGTTCCCAACGACAAGACAGACTTAGTAAGTCCACCGCGCCACTGGGGCGTTATCATCCTCACCATCGTGGCAATTATTGTCGTAATCACAGCTGCCACACTCCTACTCAGAGGGAGCTCACATGATACGACAACCCACAATCCCGACATGGGGATTATCGCCAATGAGGTATCGGAGAGGTGGCTGGCACGCACTATTGAGCATTGTAACGCCCTTAGGGCCCATAACGAGAGTGCAGACTACAGCCGCCGCATAGAGGTCTTCATTGATGAGTATAGCAATGAGCTTTATACGGGCATCGAGGCCGACATTCGCACTACGGCCGATATGCGTGGCGTAGATATCAGCGCAGCAGATGCTCTCATCTATAGCGACTCGATAGCCTCAGGCTGTAAGGCCATGTGTCGCGCACTATACTCCGAGATAGAGTCAAGGTAAGGGAGAGCGAGTTATAGGTATATTTTGTCGTTTAACACCACTCCCCCACTCGAACAGCTACGCTATTTCGTCACACTAATTTTTGGCCTTGGGCAGCGTTATGGTAAACTCAAGGCCCATCTTGCGGTTGCATACCGAGATATCGCCACCGTGAAAGAGAATAGCATTTTTAACTATCGACAAGCCTAAGCCAGTACCTCCGAGCTTGCGTGAACGCCCAGCATCGATGCGATAGAAACGCTCGAAGATATGGTTGATATGCTCAGGGTCGACACCGATACCATTATCGGCAAAGGTGAGCGTATAGAACTTATCATCCTCGCACTTAAGTTTAACGTATATATCGCGGCCACCAGAGTAGGCTATGGCATTATCCGTAAGATTCTTAAATATCGACATCAGCAGTGTCGAGTTGCCATAGATATTCATCTTCTCGGGCAGCTCAACATTCATTCGCATACGCTTATCGTCGGGCAAGAGTGCCACCTCCGAGGCTATCTCGTCGATTATACTCCTAAGATTTACACTCTCACGCGCTATACAGCTACTGCCATCCTCCAGACGTGTAATGGTCGACACATCGCTAAGTAGCTGAGTAAGACGCTGGCAGTGAGCATAGCACTTAGCGATAAAGGCATCACGCTCCTCCGAGGTTATATCCTTCGAGTTGGTCATCGTCTCCAAATAGCCCTGTATTGCGGCCACAGGAGTCTTAAGCTCGTGGTTTATGTTGTTCGTAAGCTGTCGCTTGATGCGCAGCTTCTCCTGCTGCTCGTGCAGGGCCCTATCGTGTTCGCGCTTGACATCGTCCGAGGCCTCACGTAATCGTCCGTAGAGGTCGATAATATGGCGCGAGATATCGCCCAACTCGTCATTGGCAAACTCGGGCATAGAGTCTATGCTTGCACCATCCTCCATAGCCTTAGCCGCACGCTTAAGACTCTTAAGGTTGCGATTGAGACGTATAGCCAACGTCAGCGATATTGCCATAGTTGCCACAGCAACGCCAATAATACCATAGAAGATTACCTCGTCAAGAGAGGTTGTAGCATCCTTATAGTGGCTCAGCAACGAGAAACGATATACGATAAAACCGCCAATGAGCGAAATAATAAGGAGAAGGAGTAGCAGATACATTCCGCCACGATAACTGAATACTTTAGACTTCGAATCCATATCCATAACCTGTTCTTGTTACTATATGATTGCCATACTGGCCCAACTTCTTACGCATACGTGTAATGTTAACATCGATGGTTCTATCAAGAACAACCACCTCCTCGCGCCACACCTGTTTCATAATCTGCTCGCGCGAGAGTATCGTGCCACGATACTTGAGTAGCAACACCAAGATGTCGAACTCCTTGCGCGTGAGCTGTATCTCGCTGCCATCGATAAAGCAACGCTTGTTGAGATTGTTGACCTCAAGGCTCTCGAAGGTTATTATGTTGCTATCGGGCTGCTGCGAAGAGCCATCTATTGAGCCTCGTCGCACGCTACGACGCAGCACACTGCGCACACGTGCCATAACCTCAGCAACGGAATAGGGCTTGGCGATATAGTCATCTGCACCCATATCTAAGCCCTTAATCTTATCATCCTCGGTATCGAGTGCCGAGCAGAAGATTATAGGTATCGAGGCTGTCTCGGACTTGCGCTTGAGTATGCGAGCAAGGCCAAAGCCACTCAACTCGCCCATCATAATGTCGAGAATCACAAGGTCCATATCCTTGATATCCAACGCCAAGGCCTCCTCGGCACTCAACGCCGTCGTCACCTCATACCCCTCCTTTTCGAGGTTAAACTTAAGAATCTCGCATAGCGACTCCTCGTCGTCTACGACCAATATTCTATATTTATCCATCACTCTATGCTCTATAACAGCTGCACCACGCAATAGGTCACAGCACATTACAACACACAAATTTAGGCATAATTTATCGGAAAAGCAACACTACGTGGCGAATAAATTGTAAATTTCGCTATATAGGATGCCGTCTGCCGATGCTTAAGAACTTGCGTATAGGCATTTTTAGGGAACTTTGAGTATACTTCTGTTAACCACTCATTAAATTATTACACGCGCTTAATAGGTTTGTAATAGATTTGTAACATCTTTTTCGTATATTTGCATCGGATAAAATTGTTCTTATGGATCTATTTATTGTTATCACCCTGGCACTTCTCGCTGTTATGGGTATCGTTGTAGGCGTTTCTAATGACGCTGTAAACTTCTTAAACGCAGCATTTGGCTCGAAAGTAGCCAAAAAGAATGTCATCCTCGCCATCGCAGGTGCTGGTGTTATGGTAGGTGTTATGACATCAAGCGGTATGATGGATGTGGCACGTAGCGGTGTATTCTACCCCGCAATGTTCTCATACCAGGAGATTATGATTCTCTTCCTCGGTATGATGCTCTCGAACATCATCCTTCTTGACATCTACAACTCTTTAGGACTACCAACATCGACTACCGTATCGTTAGTATTTGGCCTGCTCGGCTCGGCAATGGCCCTCGCACTATATAATATATGGGGAGGAACGACAGATGCCAGCCTGGGTGAGTTTATTAACTCGGGGAACGCCTTGGCCATAGTGTCGGGTATACTACTATCGGTCGTACTGGCCTTCTTTACGGGTCACCTACTGATGTACATATCACGAATAATATTTTCATTCCGCTACAATAAGGTTTTTAACCGCTTCGGAGCCCTCTGGTGCGGTATCACCCTCGCAGGTATCATCTACTTTACGGTATTCAAGGGTCTGAAGAGTACAAATATCATACCCGAAGTACTCAAGGAGTATGTAAACGATAACACAGGTCTTTCACTGCTCATACTTTGGCTCGGCAGCTCGCTGCTCCTATGGATATTGCAACGTTGCAAGGTAAACATCCTACGCGTATCTATCCTTGCAGGTACCTTCTCTTTGGCCTTGGCCTTTGCAGGTAACGACCTTGTAAACTTTATCGGTGTACCATATGCCGGCTACGACTCATATATGATTGCTCATGCGGCTGATGCTGCGCCAACATCGATGTCCGAGCTTGCGCATCCTACGAAGGCAAACTTCTGGATTATGTGTATCGCAGGCGGCGTAATGGTCATCACACTCTTTACATCAAAGAAGGCCATGCGCGTTATCGAGACCGAGCGCAAACTATCGTCACAGAGCGAGGAGGCCCCAACAAATAGCGATGCTACGATAGCAGCACGAGGTATCGTGCGTGGTGCTCGACGTTTCAACGATTTTCTCGCAAAGATAACACCCAACAAGATTCGCGACATAATAAACAACCGCTTCGACCCTCTCACCGAGGAGGAGCGTGGCGATGTGAACTACGACCTTATACGCGCTACGGTAAACCTTACGGCTGCAGCGATACTTATATCTATAGGTACACAGCTTAAGCTACCACTATCGACCACCTACGTTGTATTTATGGTGTCGATGGGTAGTTCATTAGCCGACAGGGCATGGGGACGCGAGAGTGCCGTTTACCGCATCACTGGCGTTACTACGGTGATTATGGGATGGTTCGTTACTGCCCTCGGTGGATTTATCATCGCCTTAGCCGTAACATTGGTATTGGCCTATGGTGGCACAATAGCCATTATCGCCATTACGGTTTTATGTATTGGTCTGATCATCAAGAGTAATGTATCGAGCAAGAAGGGAGAAGATAAGATTGAGGAGTCGGCCGTAGCTCTCATCGGTGATGCCCTAAAGCAGAGCCCCGAGGAGGCTCTTATCAGCTATACCGAGCATGTGTGCGCATCGATGGATAAGGTGACGATGATTTACGACCGCACGATAGTAGCTGTATTTAAGGAGAACCGTAAGGTGCTACGCGAGATGGTGCGCGAGGCCGAGGAGTTCTACCAATCTACACGTCAGCAGAAGTATGAGCTGCTTCCTATGCTACGCAACTTAGAGGAGAGCGATGTTAACACCGGTCACTACTACGTACAGATTGTCGACTACATCTCAGAGACAAGCAAGGCACTCCTTCACATCACACGCCCCTGCTACAAGCACGTAGACAACAACCACACAGGCCTTTCGAAGGAGCAGGTATACGACCTTAAGCGTATCAATGACCGCGTAGAGGAGATTTTTGGAGAGATTAACTCGATGCTACGTAACCGCTCATTCGACAGCATGGAGCGCGTTCTTACGATGCGCGATGAGATGTTCGACCTTATAGATGAGGTTATGCAGAACCAGCTACGCCGTCTGCGCGATACGGGAGGCTCGTCATCGGCAAATATGTTGTTCTTCAACATACTCACCGAGACTAAGACTATGGTCCTGCACTCACGTAACATTATGAAGTCTCTTGAGCACTTCGTGCATTAGAGTCTTTAATAAATTTTCAGGAGCAACGCGGGGGGGGAAGATAAAAGATATGTTTTGCTGCACTTTGTAGGGTCCGAACAACATCTTTTCGCTCAACTT
This sequence comes from Rikenellaceae bacterium, assembly GCA_015059715.1. Lineage (GTDB taxonomy): Bacteria > Bacteroidota > Bacteroidia > Bacteroidales > Rikenellaceae > Alistipes. The sequence continues at coordinate 15,094 of SUZV01000007.1, forward strand.
CTTCAGTATAATCGAGGGTAACTATTTAATTTAGTTATCCTCGATTATTTTTAGCCACCAATAGATAAAACACTGACTATTAGCATATTATCATAACACGCTGATTATCAACAAGATGAAAAATCCGCAATTACCACCCTTGTATATCATTGATTATCTGCACATTACAAAGTCATCACTGAAAAGTTTAGTGTCATATTTTTTGGTATATCTACGGATAAACTCTATCTTTGCACTAAGAAAATTATCAGCTATGAGACATATTTATATCACACTTAGCACACTGCTGCTATCGGTAATGGTTCTGCTACCGAACAAGGCACAGGGTCAGTATCACTTCAACTACCGCGACTCGCTCGGCACCTACAAAGTAGTATTTCACCCAAACGACATAACGGTCTTCAACAGCCGCAGCCTCAACATCCCTGTAAGCTCGGGAGCACACGAGATACGCTTAGGCATGGCCTATTGTGCCGACACACCATCCGACTACACCACCTCGAACAATTGGCATCCTATACGTAACTTTAGTGAGTTAGGCGAACAGCACTCATTAGGCGATGAACTCTGGTTTACCGTAGGTTTTGAGGGCGGACGCTGGTTTAAGGAGTGGTTCTTCTTCGGTGGCTCGCTGGTATGGAGCGGAGGCTTTATGCCAGTACGCTACACGCCGACGCACCAACGTGTATCTACGCTATCGAGCAACAACATAGCCATAATACCTATAGCACGCTTCGCTTGGCTACGGCGCGGTATCGTACAGCTATACTCGGGCGTAGGCATCGGCTTAGCCTTAGGCTTTAACGAGCATTTGTCCTATGTAGAGACCCTGACAGACTTAGCCTACGATGTTACGTTTATAGGCATTAGCATCGGACGCGAACTATTCGGCTATGTAGATTTAGGTGCTGGATATCGCGGTTTGATAAGCTTTGGCATAGGCTACCGATTTAACAACTAACCCTACGACTATGAGCAAGATAAGATATATCGCAATACTCCTACTTATGCCGTTGCTACACGTCGGGGCAAGGGCACAGGATAGTAACGTCATAGATGCCGTACAACAGAGCGTATCGAGCTACGTGGCCAAGAACTACACCGAGATAGTGAACCAAGAAGAAGAGCAAACAAACAGGTATGGCTTGGTGATATCACAACTACCCTCGCAGAGATACAAAAACACCCTATCGCTTGGCTACGGAGTACTCTTTGGCCCGATATACATCATGCTCTATGACCTATACACAGAGAGCCTCGATAAGGAACCTCAAAGGTATACAACAAGCAGTAGGCTGGCCGATAACCGCTACTACTGGGGTACCGAGATAGCCTTTACGGGCATAACATTAGACTACAGCCATCGCTTAAAGAGCTGGTTTGCAATGGGCGTTAAGAGTAGCCTATCGATAACGACGCGGGCAAAGCGTCACGTAGGGACTAACGAGACACTATATCGCAACAACACCACCATAGCATCGCTGCTGCTTAACTTTCGCTTCGACTGGCTTAACCGCAAGATTGTAACGATGTACTCATCGATAGGCGTAGGTATGGCACTGCACAGCAGCTACTACGAGAACGTTGTATTGCCGATGTACGACGCAGCGTGGGTAGGCATAACCGTCGGTAAGAGACTCTATGGCTACGCCGAGTTGGGCGGTGGCATAAGTGGACTGCTACGAGTGGGCCTCGGATATAGATTCTAAGGGATAACTATTTACTTTTTTGAAAATCGCTATAATAAGATATCGAGATTATGAGAGATTTTAGACGATACGTAGTACGCCTTACGGCCATAGCAGCCATATCTATAGCGTCGCTTAGCTGCACACTTAGCGAGGCATCGCACAAATCACCCGAGAGGTTGGCAAGGGCGATATGGGACGAGGTGAACTACGACCTAAACTATATAAACATCATTCTCAAGAAGGTTATCCTCTTTGATAATATGCTCGCCTTAGAGGATGAGGCCGAGCGCGAAGCCTACCTCGAAAGTATACTCAACGCCGCAAGCTACAAACTTGACGACAACACCTATACCATACTCTACATAAACGAGTATAATAACTACCACACGCAGGTTATCAAGACCTCGGGAGGGCGCATAAGTGAGGGTGACACATGGGAAGTGTCCTACAGCGGAGCACTCGGCTACACAGCCACCATAACACCCACAGAGAGGGGTTACAAGGTTGAGTTTAGCCGTCTCTACGACGACCAATGTAACACTACAGCGACACTCGATATGAAGTATAAGCTCACGACATACACCCAAAATATCAATGCCTTAGTGAGCATAGAGTATACGGGCAGCTTGGCCTTGGTGGACTACACATCGAGCATTAGTCGCCCACTTACGATAGATACTACCATCGAGAAGCCTATGAAGTATGATGGCTCGGTAGGTATGGTTGGCGGACGTTTCGACATTGTGTGCCGAGATAGGCTCTACGGTACTACGGACAAGGTGCAAGCGACAATAACAGAGTCGCCACAGATGGTGACACTAAGCTGTATGGGTGCGCAGTGGACAGTAGAGGTAAGAAATCGCACAAACCTATAGCGACAATACCCCACCGCAGCCGCCAACTACGCAACAAAGTTCACCATAAAATCTCGCGTAAGCCTCGATGCGCAAGCCATCGAACATTACCATTTTCGTTAGTTGCGATTTATAAAGTTGCGACATAATTGGTAATAAAGAATATTTTTTATACCTTTGTTATATTAAAGGTGTATATCGGCTAATCGCAGATAGCCTTTTACCGATTTTAGAACAGAACGATATGGGTTACGACGTTATAGTTATAGGCGCAGGTGCCGCAGGCCTTATGGCCGCAGGTACTGCCGCAATGAATGGCCACTCTGTGCTCCTAATGGAGAAGATGGAGAAGGCAGGACGAAAGATACGCATCACAGGCAAGGGTCGCTGCAACCTCACCAATGCACGCCCAGCCGAGGAGTTTATCGATAAGGTGCGCACTAATCAGGAGTTCTTCGCCATAGCCTTTGCCGAGTTCAACAACCGCGCAACAATACGTTTCTTCGAGCGTCAGGGGGTAAAGCTCGACATAGAGCGCGGCGAGCGCGTATTCCCCAAAAGCGGCAAAGCCTGGGACATAGCAAACGCCTTAGTCGACTTCTGCGAGGATAAGGGTGTCAAGATAGTATACAAAACCGAGGTTACAGCGATAGAGACCCTTGACGGAAGAGTGACAGGTGTGCGCTATCGCAACGCCCGAGGCTTTGAGCGCAGAGAGGAGGCTCAGCACGTAATCATAGCCACAGGAGGCGTGAGCTACCCTACGACAGGCTCGACAGGCGATGGCTACAACTTCGCAGCATCCGTAGGCCACAACATCGAACCTGTACGCCCATCACTAACCCCACTCGTAACATCACACCCACAGAAGGAGTACCTAAACGGACTACTCCTAAAGAACGTGGGTGCTAAGCTATATATCGACGGAGAGCTCGTGCAGGAGGAGTTCGGCGAGCTCGGATTCTCCGAGCGCGGCATAGAGGGTGCCGTAGCACTCAGGCTAAGCCGCGATGCCGTAGATGCCATAATCGACGAAAAGCGCGTAAAAATAGTCGTCGACCTTAAGCCTGCCCTCGACGAGGAGACACTATTAGCTCGCATCGAGCGCGAGATAGCCGAGATGCAACCCTCGGAGTTCTTCTCGGAGCTGCTGCGTAAGTTGGTACCCAAGCAGATGGTAGTACCCTTGGCCAAGGAAGTCGACTTCCACTCTAAGACATACGTCAGCAAGCTCACCGAGAGCGAGAAGCTACGCCTTGTCAAGATTCTCAAGGGTATGGTATTCCCTATCTCGGACTACGCACCATTCCAGTTCGCCATAGTCACCGCAGGTGGCGTGGATTGTAGCCAGGTAAACAAGTATACCATGGAGTCACTAATTGTCAAGGGGCTATATTTCGCTGGCGAGGTGCTCGATATCGATGCCAACACTGGAGGTTACAATATGCAGATAGCCTTCTCAACAGGCCGCCTTGCAGGACAACTCAAGAAGTAGAACCCAACGACTAACTATCGAGAGGTATGAAACGCTCAGGAAGAACACTCAAACAGCGACTACAGGATATCTCCTACCTGCCGTCGTACCTCAGCCGCGCACGCCACTTTCGAGGTCATGGCGTACACTCACCATACGTATATGACATTGTGCGTAAGGTGTTTATGCAACGCAAGCTACAACCCGAAGGTCAAGCTCTGCACGACGCACTCTTAGCCTTAGATGTCGCTAAGCGTCGCGCGGTGGAGATTGCCAACCTCGCACTCCACTGTAACTATCCCCACTGGTGCATAGATACGATGGGAGAGGGCGAGCTAATCATTGCCACGCTCAACACGCGCTATCCTCGCCTTAAGGAGTATGCCGACTATGCCCTGGAGCATCGCGCCACGCTATGCATCCTAAACCCATATAACAACCGCGACCGTTGGCAGGTGTGCCACGACATTATCGAAGCGCACCCCTCAACAACGATAGACAACCGCGCCTACCTACTCGTTTTTAACAACCACCTGCCCAAGCAGCGATTTAGGCTGTAGACGTTGTAGGCATCGCGGATAAAAAATGTTTTACACAAAAAAAATAACATTACTATGAAAATATATACTAAGAGCGGCGATAAAGGCACCACCTCGCTTATAGGCGGTGAACGTGTCAGCAAGTGTGACCTCAGAGTCGAGGCATATGGCACGGTAGATGAACTTACGGCATTCATAGCCCTCCTGGCCGACACTATCGCCCAGGAGCAGGAGCTTATGGAGCGTGTCACAGAGCTTAGACGCATCGAGTCGCAGCTAATGACCGTAGCAGCACTCTTGGCCATTGGCAAGGGTGGCGAGGGTAAGATAGCACCTATCGCCGAGGAGCGCATAAGCGACCTGGAGCACGCAATAGATAGCATGCAAGAGAGGCTATCACCCATTACGAAGTTCACTATACCTGGTGGCCACCGCTACGTGTCACTTGCACACGTATGCCGCACTATATGCCGTCGTGCAGAACGCGCCTCGCTACGCGCCTCGGAGATTCAGACGATAGATAGCTCGGCTACGCGCTACCTAAACCGCCTTTCGGACTACCTCTATACACTTGGCCGCTCGCTCGCCGAGTACACAAAGGCCGAGGAGATACTATGGATACCTTAGAGAGGGGCAAATCTGTTGACCTCAAATATTTTAGCATAAATAGTTGTATATATAATTTTTTTTATACATTTGTACGCTAAAATATACGATAACAACGTTAATAGAGCAGTAATAACAGAACATTAAAGAAGATATACTATGTATTGGACATTAGAGCTTGCATCGAAGTTAGAGGATGCACCTTGGCCCGCAACCAAAGAGGAGTTGATTGATTATGCAGTTCGTTCAGGCGCACCCCTTGAGGTCTTGGAAAACCTCCAAGAGATTGAGGATGAGGGAGATATCTATGAGTCTATTGAGGATATTTGGCCAGACTATCCCTCAAAGGACGACTTTTTCTTTGATGAAGAAGAATACTAACAAGGTATCGTACATATATTCAATCGATTAAACATTTAGGGTGTGGCAACTTTTGGTTGTTACGCCCTACTTTTTTGCCCTTTTTCGGTATTAAATAGTACTATTAGTTACCCATTAGTTACTCACCGACTATTCGCAAAAGTTCCAAAGAATATATACATTTTTTTGCCGATTTTACTGTAGTTTTCACACTTTTTTATATACCTATTAGTTGCCATCATAATATTCTCAAGTGTTTATACAAAAGCAATATGTAGGAGCTTTTGCATAGTAAAATCGCACTTAATTTTTGAGGTATGGATATAAAATAGATTGTATAACCACTTCCTGCAGAGCATAATTTGACACATTATGCAACAAGGAATTTATGTTTTTGCGGCTTTTAACCAATGCTCAGCAAGGCACACTAAACAGAATATCCGTAGCCAAAAATTCCATAAAAAGAGTCCTTTATACCATTACAACACCTATATCAGAAGTACCACAACATCGACAATGTATTTCTCATTTAGTATATTTTTATCCTATTTTTCCACCGCATAGGGGGGGGGTATTTTTGTTCTTATTTTTACAAATTTTCAACTATACATACATATACAATCAGGGCTACAAAACCTCGAAAAGAGATATAAATTTGAGCTACATACTAAATTATATAAGGGATTCTTTGTTGAATTGACATATTTTACCTATCTTTGCATTTGGTTAGACGTAGAAAAACATCTGTTTTCACATTTAATCGGGATTGCAGATTTTTGCCCCGGGTCGGAAGCAAAGCTGCGCGTTGGACATCTTCAGCCAACCCAATCCTACATGCTTTACCATTGATGTGGCTTGCACTTCGATGGTGAGGGAATAGAGGGTATGCCTATGCACGAACTAAGCTCGACGGATACTATAAACTGGTATGGCCTAAAGGTCTTCTACAATAAAGTAGCGGCGATTGAGGGTCTACTAAAGAGTCGAAACATAGAGAGTTATACACCTATGCGCAGCGTAGAGCAGGTTATTCGAGGCCGTAAGGTGCGTCGTCGCAAACCTGCAATATCATCGCTAATGTTTATGCGTTGCAGCCAGGCCGAAGCAGCAGAGTTGCAAAAGGAGCTGATGGGCAAGGTAATAGTCTACAAGGACCGAGGAGAGCATACTCCAACAGCGATTCCCGATAGCCAGATGCAGATGTTTATCCGTGTAACATCGATAGATGACTTAGGGTTAGAGTATCTTGGTGAGCCCAAAGAGGAGTGGACCATAGGCGATAAGGTCCGTGTTACAGGAGGCATATTTCAGGGTGCCGAGGGGTACATCAAGCGCATAAAGGGCGACCACCGCCTAATCGTTGCCATCGAGGGTATCGTCGCCGTAGCCACCTCCTACATCCCCAACTGCTTCTTAGAGAGGGTGGAGTAGGGTTAAAGAAGACAAAAGAAATTTTATATGAAAATCGCTGTTGTTGGCGCAGGATACGTAGGAGTAAGCCTCGCCACTCTGCTGGCACAGCACAACGATGTCGTCGCAGTGGATATCATCCCCGAAAAGATTGATTTAATAAACCGCCGTATTTCACCCATACCCGATGGCGATATTAAGTCTTTCTTTGAGGAGAGAGAACTCAATCTGCGTGCTACACTCGATAGCAAGGAGGCATATTACAATGCTGAGTATGTCGTAGTTGCAGTACCGACTAACTACGATCCGCATCTGAACTTTTTCGACACACATAACATCGAGGATGTAGTCGCAGAGGTTTATGAAGCCAACCCTACGGCCACAATCGTCATCAAGTCAACGGTTCCTGTTGGCTACTCCGATACTCTTGTGGCGCGATATGCCGAAAGTGGTAAACGGCTAAACCTAATGTTCTCCCCAGAATTTCTTCGCGAGAGCAAGGCTCTCTACGACAACCTCTACCCATCACGTATTATCGTCGGATTTAGCGAACCAGGTATGGAGCCATTGGCCAAGCGTTTCGCAGAGTTGCTACAGGAGGGTGCGATTAAGGAGGATATCCCTGTACTGTTTATGGGCATGAAGGAGGCCGAGGCTGTTAAGTTATTTGCTAACACATATTTGGCACTTCGCGTAAGCTACTTTAATGAGCTTGATACATACGCAGAGATGAAGGGGCTCAACTCACAGGCTATTATCGAGGGCGTAGGTCTTGACCCTCGCATTGGCACACACTATAACAACCCATCATTCGGCTATGGTGGCTACTGCTTGCCCAAGGATACCAAGCAGCTGCTCGCAAACTACGCAGATGTACCCCAGAATATGATGTCGGCAATTGTCGAGAGCAACCGCACACGTAAGGACTATATCGCCGACCAGGTGCTCCACAAGGCAGGCTACTATATCGGCTCAAGCGTGTGGGATGCAACCAAGGAGCGTGAGGTTGTCGTAGGTGTTTATCGCCTGACGATGAAGTCTAACTCTGATAATTTCCGCCAGTCCTCTATTCAGGGAGTTATGAAGCGCATCAAGGCCAAGGGTGCGAAGATTATTATCTATGAGCCCACCTTGGAGGATGGTACAATGTTCTTCGGCTCGGAGGTTATTGGTGACCTTGCGGAGTTCAAACGTCGCTCTCAGGCCATCATCGCCAACCGCTACGATTCGGTCCTCGACGATGTTAAGGATAAAGTATACACTCGCGATATTTTTAGAAGGGATTAAACTATTATACACATATACTTAAAACTTCATAAATTATGAAAGGAATTGTATTAGCAGGTGGAAGTGGTACGCGACTGTACCCCATCACCAAGGGCGTGAGCAAGCAGTTGCTCCCCATATACGACAAGCCAATGGTATATTATCCAATCTCAACGCTTATGCTTGCTGGTATTCGCGAGATACTTATAATATCCACGCCACACGACCTGCCTGGATTCCGTCGTCTGCTGGGTGATGGCTCAGACTACGGTGTCCGCTTTGAGTATGCCGAGCAACCTTCGCCAGATGGATTGGCACAGGCATTTATCATCGGCGAAAAGTTTATTGGCAACGACTCAGCGTGTCTTGTCCTCGGTGACAACATATTCTATGGTCAGGGATTTACTGGCATGCTTAAAAAGGCTGTCGAGACTGCCGAGAAGGATAACAAAGCTACTGTATTTGGATACCAAGTACCAGACCCCGAGCGTTTTGGCGTAGCTGAGATTGACGAGGAGGGTAACGTGCTCAGCATCGAGGAGAAACCCAAAGAGCCTAAGTCTAACTATGCCGTCGTAGGACTATACTTCTACCCCAACAAGGTGGTGAACGTTGCCAAAAGCATCAAGCCCTCGGCTCGTGGCGAGCTAGAGATTACTACCGTAAACGACTGGTTCCGTCATGATGGAGAGCTTAAACTTCAGGTACTGGGTCGTGGCTTTGCGTGGTTAGACACTGGTACCCAGGAGTCGCTGTTCGATGCATCGCGCTTCGTAGAGGTCATCGAGACACGCCAGGGCGTTCAGGTAGCCTGCTTAGAGGAGATTGCGTGGCGCAAGGGTTGGATAAGCGATGAGGACCTACTACGCTTAGCCGAGCCTATGAAGAAGAATAGCTACGGTCAGTATATGATTAACCTTGTTAAGAAGTAGTTATGGCAGTTATCAAGACCGACATAGAGGGTGTACTTATCATAGAGCCTAAGGTCTTTGGCGATGAGCGCGGATACTTCTTCGAGAGCTATAACGAGGAGCGTTTTCTTGCCGAGACAGGCGTAAAAACACGCTTTGTACAAGACAACGAGAGCAAGTCGAAGTATGGCGTTTTGCGCGGTCTTCACTTCCAGAAGCCACCATACGCCCAGTCGAAATTGGTGCGCGTAGTGCGTGGCAGGGTTCTCGATGTTGCGGTAGATATCCGCGTTGGCAGCCCCACATACGGCAAGTACGTAGCCGTAGAGCTCACTGAGGATAATCACAGACAGCTCTTCCTGCCACGTGGCATGGCTCACGGCTTCGTTGTGCTTAGCGATGAGGCTATATTCCAGTACAAGTGCGACAACCTATATCACCCCGAAAGCGAGGGCTCGGTGGCGTGGGACGACAAGACCATAGGCATCGAATGGGGTGTCGACAAGGCAGATATCACACTCTCGGAGAAGGATAAGCATCATCCTACGTTGGCCGAGATTGATGAGATATTCAAATATGGGGAGGACTACTATGCGTAACATCCTGATAACAGGTGCTAATGGCCAGCTTGGCAACGAGATGCGCATCATAGCCAAGAGCAGTGCCAATCGTTTCATCTTCACAGATGTAAACGAGGTAGAGGGTGTTGAGACGACGTTTCTCGATATTACAGACCTCGATGCTGTGCGCAAGATGGTGGTCGAGTGTGGTATTGACACAATTGTTAACTGCGCGGCATATACCAATGTTGACAGGGCAGAGGAGGAGGTTGAGATTGCTACCCTACTTAACGCCAAGGCACCCGAGAATCTTGCAAAGGCGATGAAGGAGGTCGGAGGACTGCTTATACATATCTCTACGGACTATGTCTTTGGCAAAGAGCCATACAACACCCCCTGCACAGAGGAGCAGACAGGTACACCTACAGGTATCTACGGCCAGACAAAACTCCTCGGTGAGCAGGCAATTCTCGCAACTGAGTGTCACCATGTAATTATCCGCACAGCATGGCTCTATTCAGAGTTTGGCAAGAACTTCTGCAAAACCATGATGAATCTCACGGCTACTAAGCCTCAGCTAAAAGTCGTTTTTGACCAGGTAGGAACACCTACCTATGCTCTCGACTTAGCTAAGGCTATTGAGGTAGTTATCAATAGGTTCGACGGCACGCAGAGAGGCATTTACCACTACTCGAATGAGGGTGTTTGCTCGTGGTTTGACTTTACGAAGATGATAGCTCTGTACAACGGCTCTACGGAGTGTGATGTGCAGCCCTGCCACAGCAATGAGTTTCCCAGCCCCGTGAAGCGACCTTCATACTCGGTGCTTGATAAAACAAAAATTAAAGAGGTATTCGGTGTGAAAGTTCCTTATTGGACCGACTCACTCGAAAAATGCATCTATAACATTAAAAACCAATAGACTATTATGGCAAAAAGAAATATCGTAATCACAGGTGGTGCAGGATTTATCGGCTCGCATGTAGTTCGACTGATGGTAAACAAGTACCCCGACTACAACATTATCAACCTCGATAAGCTCACCTATGCAGGTAACCTTGCAAACCTCAAGGATGTGGAGTCTAAGCCTAATTACAAGTTCGTAAAGATGGACATCTGCGACTTTGAGGCCTTCTATCAGTTGATGCAAGATGAAAAAGTAGACGGTATCATCCACCTTGCTGCCGAGAGCCACGTGGACCGCTCAATAAAAGATCCATTTACCTTTGCACGTACTAATGTGATGGGTACGCTGTCGCTCCTGCAGGCGGCAAAGCTATACTGGGAGTCGCTGCCCGAAAAGTACGAGGGTAAGCGTTTCTACCACATATCTACCGACGAGGTCTATGGAGCACTTCAGATGAACCACCCCGAGGGTATCGAGCCTCCATTTAAGACGGTTGCATCGTCAGAGGGACATAAGGCATACGGCGATGAGTTCTTCTACGAGACTACGAAGTATAACCCCCACTCACCATATTCGGCAGCTAAGGCTTCGAGCGACCACTTTGTACGCGCATATCACGACACATACGGTATGCCTACAATCGTTACAAACTGCTCGAATAACTACGGACCTTATCAGTTCCCCGAGAAGCTGATACCTCTATTTATAAATAACATCCGCCACCGCAAGCCTCTGCCAGTATATGGCAAGGGTGAGAATGTGCGCGACTGGCTCTATGTCGAGGACCATGCACGTGCTATAGACCTTATCTTCCACGAGGGTAAGACGGCCGAGACGTATAATATCGGAGGTTTCAATGAGTGGAAGAATATCGACCTTATCAAGGTTATGATTAAGACCGTAGACCGCATCCTTGGCAACCCTGAGGGTCACTCTTTGGACCTTATCACCTACGTAACCGACCGCCTCGGCCACGATGCTCGTTATGCCATCGACTCTACAAAGCTACAGAAGGAGCTCGGCTGGGAGCCATCATTGCAGTTCGAGGAGGGCATCGAGAAGACTGTCCGCTGGTACCTTGAAAACCAGGAGTGGATGGACAACATCACCTCTGGCGAGTATGAGAAGTACTACGATAGTATGTATAATAATAGATAAATAGTATCCAAGGTTTTCTGGTAGCACAGGTGGACTTATGTTGAGGTTCGATACCTCCTACCAGAACAAACATAATAATTAATGGTATGGCAAAAGATTTAATTACAGTTACAAGCCCTTTACTTCCCGATTTAGATGAGTTCAGCTCAATGCTTCAAGATATTTGGAGTAGTAAGTGGATTACCAATAATGGGCAGTTTCATAGACAACTAGAAAAGGAGCTCGCCGAATATCTGGGAGTTCCCTATGTCAGTCTTTTTACCAATGGCACATTACCACTGCTTACAGCACTGCAAGCACTGAGAGTTACTGGCGAGGTGATAACCACACCATATAGTTTTGTAGCGACTACTCATTGTATCTGGTGGAGCGGTTGTAAACCTGTATTTGTAGATATTGATCCTGCAACAGGAAATATCGATCCGGAAAAAATTGAGGCAGCAATTACCCCCAAAACCACAGCTATAATGCCTGTACACGTATATGGCAAGCCTTGTGATACGAAACGCATACAAGAGATAGCAGACAAGTACGGTCTTAAGGTAATATATGATGCCGCCCACGCATTTGGTGTTAAAGTTAATGGAGAGTCAATTCTTAATGCAGGAGATATGTCAACATTATCGTTTCACGCGACAAAAGTATATAACACATTGGAGGGTGGAGCAATGATAATGCACGATGAAGCGACGAAGAAGCGTATTGATTATCTAAAAAACTTCGGTTTTGCTGGTGAAACAGAGGTTATTGCTCCAGGTATTAACTCTAAGGTTGATGAGGTGAGAGCAGCTTATGGCATATTGAATCTTCGCCAGGTAGATGATGCTATAGAGGCTCGCCATCAAGTGGCTATTAGATATCGTGAAGCACTACGAGATGTTGATGGCATCACATTTATGGAGGATATGCCAGGTGTTAAACATAACTACTCGTACTTTCCAATCTTCATAGATGCAGATAAATATGGCACTACGCGAGATGAACTATACTTTAGAATGAAGAGTGAGAATGTTCTTGGCAGACGATATTTCTACCCACTAATTAGTGAGTTCACTACATATAAAGGCCTACCAAGTGCATCTAAGGACAATCTTAGCAATGCACATAAGATGGCAGATTCTGTTATCTGTCTCCCAATGCACCATGCATTGTCAGAAGAGGATATAGAACGAACATTATCATTGATTGTAAAATGAAACAAAAGAAACTAATGCTCCTTGGAGGTTTGCGTTATCTACTTCCCGTTATAGAAGAGGCGCATAAATTGGGAGCATATGTCATAACAGCCGACTATTTGCCCGATAATATAGCTCACAAATATAGTGATGAATATTGCAATGTAAGCATTATAGACAAAGATGCAGTACTGGCAAAGGCAAAAGAATTAGAGATAGATGGTATTCTTTCTCATGCTGTTGATCCTGGAGTAGTTTCTGCTGCATATGTAGCTGAGAAAATGGGGCTCCCATTTCAAACATCTTATAGAGCAGCCTGTATTCTTCAGGATAAATCACTTTTTCGCCAATTTTTAAAGGATAATGGATTTAATTGTCCACATGCAAAAGGCTATACCAGTGTTGAAGATGCTTTAAAAGATATAGACTATTTCGATTGGCCAGTTATTGTAAAGCCTGTAGATTCTGCAGGTAGTAAAGGAGTTAGTAAAGTTTGCTACCATAGCGAACTAAAATCTGCCATTGAAACAGCGTTAAATTGTTCTATATCTAAAAAATTTATTATTGAGGACTTTTTGGATATTGTAGGATACCAATCAAGTGCTGATATATTCACTGTTGATGGAAATTTAGTATATCCTGCTTATTCAGACCAATTGTTTGATAAAGACGCTGCCAACCCATATACTCCTGCCATTGAGATATGGCCAGCCAGTATGAAACAACATTTTCAGGACGATTTGACAGAACAACTTCAAAGATTATTTACTTTGCTTGATGTGGGTACTGGAATATATAATGTAGAGTCAAGAGTCTGCTCTAATGGTAAGGCATACATTATGGAAGTGTCTCCACGAGGTGGCGGCAACCGTATAGCAGAACTGCAAGATATGGCCACAAACCAATCGTTGATACGAGCAGAAATATGTAAGGCATTGTCGCTACCTATCAATAAGATTGAGACACCTCAATATGATGGGGTATGGTGCAATTACATTCTCCATTCTTCTACTGAAGGAACACTGGAATCTATAGATATTAATCCTGAATTTGAACAAAAGTATATCAAGGATAAAGGCTTTATTGTTGAAAAGGGCGACCACATAGTGCCTTTTACGGGAGCGAACACCTCATTGGGGACTTTATTTTTGAGAGCAGAAACTCGTGAAGAACTGGATAGAGAGTTAGCCAATATTCATGAAAACATTATAGTGCGATTATCATGAAACCGATAGGTGGATATTTCGAATTGGAATTACCTACACATCAAGAATACCATTCGAATGCTATCGCATTGAATAGTGGTCGTTTTTGCCTGGAATATATCTTAAGGTGTCGCAAATACTCTAAAATATATGTCCCATATTATACCTGTGACTCAGCGGTTGAACCAATTATAAAGATGGGAATATCGTATGAATTTTATCGAATCAATAAAGAGTATCATATTATTGACGATATTACGCTGTCTGGTAATGAAGCATTGATGTACACCAACTATTGGGGATTACAGAGTGAGTATTGTACTCAGTTGGCTAAAAAGTATGGGAATCATTTGATTTTGGATTATACTCAAGCTTTTTTTGCAAAGCCGATCAACGGAATAGATACTTTTTACAGTTGTCGTAAATTCTTTGGCGTGCCTGATGGTGGATATCTTTACTCGGATATACAAGTCGATTTTGAGATTGAACAAGATTTTTCATATTCTCGAATGGACTCATTGGTTAAACGAATTGATTTATCACCCGAACAAGGATATAATGATTTTCATAGATGCAGCGAAGAATTTCACCACCTACCAATACGCAACATGTCAAAGTTCACAAAGCGAATGATGACAGCAATAGATTATGAGGAGGTCGCCAAAAAACGTAGAAGAAATTATGAGATTCTACGCAAATCACTTGGCGGAAAGGAGTTATTAGATGACGATGTGCCTATGGTATTTCCATATTTGGCAAATGATGGTCAATCGCTACGTAAAAATCTCATACAGAACAAAATATTCGTAGCGAAATATTGGCCCAATATTGAGGAATGGGCAGGCAAAGATGCTCTTGAAACATGGATGGCAAATAATATACTTCCATTACCTATCGATCAAAGATATGGAGTTGAAGATATGCAACGAATAATAAATACGATATTGGGATGAAAAAGTTATTGATTTTAGGCTCAACGTATCACGAGATAGATATAATTAAGCGTGCTCATACTAAGGGCATTTACACCATTGTTACTGATAATAACCTTGATTGGTCTAAAAGCCCAGCCAAATATGTTGCAGATGAAGCTTGGGATATTAGTTGGAGCGACATTGATAAATTATATGACAAATGCGTTGAAGTAGGAGTCAATGGTGTGATTGCGGGGTTTAGTGAATTTCGTGTGGAGAATATGATAAAACTAAGTAAAAGACTCGGCTTGCCTTGCACCTTATCAATGGAACAATTGGAAATAACAAGAGATAAAATAAAATTCAAGAATTTATGTGCAGAGTATGGTATTGAAGGTGTTCCAGAGTATAAGTATGGAGATAAAATTGACTTTCCTGTCATTATAAAACCTGTTGATAGAGCAGGTTCCATTGGTATTAATGTAGCATACAATCAGGAGGATTTTGAGAAGTTTTATAATATTGCTTATGATTTATCTCCTTCAAAAAGTGTAATTATAGAGGACTTTATAGATGATGGTATTAAGGTCGACTTCTATTATTATGTTAAAGATAGTAAAGTATATCTTTTGGGAACAAGCGATACTGTTATGTGCGAAGGAGAGTTGGGTGCTCCCATTCTTCAAAAAGCTTGGATATTTCCTTCAAAATATGAAGAACAATACATATCAAAAGAGGATGTGAAAATTAGGAGGATGTTGTTGGGTATAGGAATAGACAATGGATACGCAACAATGTCGGCATTTTATCGTAACGGACAATTCTATTTTTTTGAGGCAGGTTTTAGATTGAGTGGTGAGTTATCATACAACTATTACAACCACATTTCTGGCACAAATTACATTGACACTCTTTTGGATTATTCTCTTGGAATCTCAAATAACGACAAATACGAAGACTATTATAATTTAAATAATAGGACCAAATCTGTAATTCTCAATTACTTTGGAGTTAATGGCATTGTAAAGCATATAGAAAAGCCTCAAGAATTCAAACTTGATAATGCAGAAATTATAGAGAACTTCTACATCAAAGAGGGTGATTGTATAGATAATAATACAAATGTATTCAAAAAGATTGCAATGTATACCATATTTTCTGACAATGACACTGCGCTTGAAGGGGCTATTGGATACATTAATTCAAATCTACATATCTTCGATTATAACGAAACAGATTTAATTTATGAAAGAGTAAATGAGAAGAGCTTAGGCCTTTCGTATGATATTGATGTGGTAAACGGCAAACAAGTTATGATTATGCAAAGGCCATACTGGGTTTTATTGAAAGATATTCAAAGAATCCTAAATGAGGCGCATCAAACAAATATCAACGAAGGTCTTGTTTATGCCACCTATAATCAAAGTATAGCAAAACTGAGAGAGAAGATTAAACACTCTATTTGCTTAGTTGCTTACGTCGATGGTGAATTGGCCGCAACCGAAACAGTGCAATTCAGGACAATAAACCACTGGTATCACTCAGGAAATATTGGTCTACTTAAACTTTTAGCTGTTACCCCTGAGTTTAGAGGTTATAAACTTGCATCTTCTCTAACAAAAGCAATATTGCATATATCAGAAAAGATGCAAGTCCCTGTATTAGTAGCAGACTCTGCAGAGGAAAATGCAGCAGTTAGACGCTTACACTTAAATGAAGGATTTAAGATTGTGGATTGTTGCAAATATCCCGAAAATAATTTTGTTTCGACTGTATATGCTAAATGGTTAAGCAACATGCCTTTTACAGACGAGGATATTAAAGCAAAATATTCAGAAAGAAGAAAACGCTTTTAATATATATGACTCAAACACTTAAATCTAAAACCATCAAAGGTGTAGGTTGGAGTGCAGTAGATGCGCTATTAGGACATGGCATCACATTTCTTGTAGGCCTTGTATTGGCCCGCCTACTCTCTCCTGAGGAGTATGGTCTGATAGGCATCTGCTTGATTTTCACGACAATCCTAAATGGTATAGTCGATAGCGGATTCAGCAATGCCCTTATACGAAAAAATGATGTTTCCAACGAGGATTATAACACGATGTTTATTACCAATTTGGCGATAAGCATTGTGTTATATGTTGCTCTGTTTTTTGCATCGCCATACATCGCACTTTTCTTCAGCAGAGTAGAGTTAACGCTGCTTATAAGAGTCGTAGGATTAATTCTGATAATCAATGCATTATCTATCACTCAAAACACGATTCTAACAAAAAAGATTGATTTCAAGACCAAGACAAAAGCATCGTTAATATCCGCACTGCTAAGTGGTGTCATAGGCATTATGATGGCATATATGGGTTTTGGCGTATGGTCATTGGTAATACAAATTATATCTAAACAAACTCTATATACTATATGTTTATGGGCATTTAATCGTTGGTGGCCAAATATCAGATTTAGTATAGACAGCTTTAGATATATGTGGGGATTTGGCTCAAAGCTAATGTTAAGTGGTCTTCTTGATAATATATGGAAACAGTTATATCAAGTTATCGTTGGCAAATTTTATAGCCCAGCAACTTTGGGTCAATATTCTCGCAGCAAGGAGTATGCTAATATATTTTCTGCAAATATAACAGCTATTGTACAACGTGTTAGCTACCCTGCACTATCTGAAATACAGAATGATAAAGAGCGTTTGATATCAGCCTATCGCAAAGTTATTAAAGTGACTATGTTTATTACTTGTATATGCATGATATCCTTGGGAGCCGTAGCCGAACCGCTGATATATTGTCTGATTGGTCCTAAGTGGCATGAGGCTGCTACATACCTGCCCTTAATATGTATTAGCATGTCGCTATACCCACTACATGCAATCAATCTCAACATGTTACAAATACAAGGACGTAGCGATATATTTTTGTATCTTGAAATTACAAAAAAAATCATCGGCCTAATTCCCCTCGTCATGGGTATATTTATCAATATCTATTGGATGCTTATTTGTAGTATCATTACTGGTATTATTTCATTTTTCCTTAACTCATACTATACGGGTAAGAGTCTGGGATACACATCTTTTATGCAGCTTAAAGATGTATCGAGGAGTTATGGTATTGCATTTATAGTAGCTATCAGCGTATACTTTTTAAAATATTTGCCTATTTCTTATTGGCTTATATTACCCATCCAAATAGTGCTTGGCAGTGGTCTGATAATTCTTCTTTGCGAGAAAACCCAACTAACGGAGTACATTGAGGTGAAAACAATCTGCAAATCGTATATTAATAAGGTTATAGGACATGGTCGATCATAAATTCTTAGTTGGTATAAGATGTAATACATACAACCAAGCTAAATATATTACAGATGCATTGAATGGCTTTGCGATGCAACAAACAACCTTTCCATTTGTTGCTATGGTGGTAGACGATGCTTCGACCGATGGAGAAAGAGAGGTTATCACAGACTATCTGAAAGCCAATTTTGATATTGAAAACACCGATGTAGCATATCAAGAAGAGACGGAATATGCTTACATAACATTTGCCCAACATAATACTAATAAGAATTGCTACTTTGCTATTCTATTACTAAAAGAGAATCACTATCAAAAGAAACTCAATTATAAAAAGTTTGACTATATCGCTCGTTGGCGAGAGACAACTAAGTATGAGGCATTATGTGAAGGTGACGACTACTGGATAGATCCACAAAAGCTACAGAAGCAGGTGGATTTTCTGGAGAATAATCCAGAATATGGTTTGGTACACTCTGATTTTCAGTTTGTAGACACAGATGACAATATTCTTCCTACCCCAGATACTCCTCTATATAAAAACATAAAAGAAAGAGTTAAAAATGGTTATGTTTGGGATTCTCTTTTAGTTAATAAGGGTTTTATCCTAACATGTACAATTTTATATCGACGCAAGTTATTTGATGGTAGAGAGAAACAATTTATTGATCACGGATTATTTATGATGATTGCAAGGAAGTCAAAGATCCACTATTTCAACACTATTATGAGTTCCTACAGAAGGAATCCTAATGGTATTATGCTTTCATCGCACAAGATTGTATCCAATAGTATGATGCACGTACTAATGCACCAACTTTACTACTACCATTCTCAAGAATTTGAGACTGCTGATTACTATAAAAAATCGATATCTTCCTTATTAAGACGATTAGAATGTTTTGCAAGCATTATAATTAGAGGAGGCAGCAACCTATTCAAAGAGCGCAAAATTTTAACAAGGCTTATTTGTTATAACCCTCTATATATTTTATTATCTCCGCTATTTGCATTAATTGTAATATTTAAGAAACTTATATTGAAAAAGTAATGTTTATATATATATTCCTTCCTATATTACTACTATTCCTTCTAACCATAAGAGGTAAAGGAAAGGTTGTCTTTGCACTACTTTTATTGTTTCTAATAAATGTATGTAGAGATTACTCGGTCGGCTATGACTATGGACACAATTATAAAAGGACATATGATAATGAGATACTAACTAACCAAAGTGTAAATACTTATAATGAAGGCGACTCCTTCAATCTACTTGAGGCTGAAAGAGAGACTGTCGAAATAGGCTGGACTATGTTAGAAGCTTTTGGAAAGGCTAATAATTTACCCTTTTCTGTCGTAAATTTTATTGCAGCAATAATAATCTTTATAGCATTAGCATACTCCTTAAAACAAAGTCCTTGGCCCATCCTAAGTATACTATTGTATGTGCTACTATTTAGATATTATGCAACTTTCAATACTATTAGACAATCAATATCCGCTATTATATTTGTCGCGTCTATACCATATATAGAAAAGAGACAATTTATCAAGTATTTGCTATGTTGTTTATCCGCTGCCGCTTTTCACTTATCCGCCCTACTAATGGTTTTCATCTATTTTCTACCTAAAATTAAAATTAGTTTTAAGATTTCATTGGTTTTAATTGTAGGAGCTTTTGTCATGTCGGCACTGAATATTGATATGATACTATTCTCGTGGATATATGACTCTGGATATATGTTTGATGCTTATGCTAAATATTTAGCTATTGAAAACGAATACAATTATCCTATTATATATCTATATGTTCCATGCGTCCTACTATTAATTCCATATATACTATTAAGTTACAAATTAAAGGATAAATACATAGATATATATCAATTGTTATTTGTAATATCGATTATAATCTCTGTACTGTCTATTCACCACGAAGTATTATTTAGAATTAACGAGTACTTCCGTACTGCATTAATAATAGCGATACCTGTATTATTGCTAAGAAATAAACCAAAATCTGTACTAACATTTGAGAATTTGGTTATATTGGGATGCTGCACGGTGTATTACTCGATTTATCTCTTCTTGAATGCAAACGCTATTAGGCCATACGCTCTGATTTTTTTTGAAAACTAACAATTAAATACGAGTAAATAATATTTTTAATATATTTATGAAAAAAGTTGCAATCATTGGCACTCAGGGGGTGCCTGCACAATATGGAGGTTTTGAGTCCTTGGTGGAGAACCTAGTAGGTGAGCTGAGTGATAAAAATCTAAAATATACAGTTTTTTGTAGTGCAAAGGCATACAAAGAGAGGTTATCAACATACAAGAATGCAGAGCTTAGATATGTAAATCTTGATGCTAATGGTGTACAAAGTATTCCTTATGATATAATATCACTTATTAAGGCAACTCGTAAAAGTGATGTTATCTTGGTTTTAGGTGTATCTGGCTGTTGTTTTCTCCCAATATATCGTCTCTTTGCTCCTAAGAAGCGGTTGGTAATCAACATTGACGGTTTAGAGCATCGTCGCGAAAAGTGGGGCAAATGGGCTAAACGATTCCTCAAGTTTTCTGAGAAGATGGCGATTAAATATGCGGACCTAATTATAACAGATAATAAGGGAATACAAGACTATGTAATAGATGAATACGGCAAAGAATCAACACTTATTGCCTATGGAGGAGATCATGCCATATCAAATACTCTTTCTGAAGAGGAACAAGATAAAGTATTATCAAACTACAACCTTGTTAAGGGTAGATATGCAGTAACCGTATGTCGTATAGAACCTGAAAATAATTGTCATGTGACCTTAGAGGCATTTTCTCGTTCAGACAAGCAGTTAGTTTTTATTGGCAACTGGGAAAAGAGTGAGTATGGCAAGAACTTAAAGTTAACGTACTCTAAACACAAAAACATTAAGATTCTTGATCCTATTTACGACATTAACACATTGTATGCGCTACGAAATAATGCAGCGATGTATATTCACGGTCATAGTGCAGGTGGCACCAATCCATCATTAGTTGAGGCTATGTTCTTTGGTAAGCCCATCATTGCATATTGCGTTGTCTACAATAAAGAAACAACAGCAAATAGCGCGTTGTATTTCAACAACGTGGAAGAGTTGTACAATATTATCACAAATAATAACATTGATTTTGTCGCACAGGGAGAAAAACTACACGAAATTGCAAAAAAGTACTATACTTGGAGTACCATTATAAAGCAATACGAACAAACATACTAATATAGAATGCAAAAAAATACTCTATTAGATATTCTAAAATTTTATATCAATGGGGATGAACAATCTTTATGCCCCTCTTTCGATGGATGGAGTAATGAGGATTGGGTATCTTTAATGAAACTATCAACAAAACAAGGTGTTTCAGCAATAGTTTACGACACAATATCTGATAAAATCAATAATAGTCAGATTTCACGTGGTGTTAAACTAAACTGGGCTTTACAATCGGAACAGATTGAGCGGCGCACTCGACAGCAACGAGAAACAGCAGAAGATATTGCATCCATTTGGGATAAGAAGGGAATAAAAAGTGTCGTTTTAAAGGGTATTGGATTAAGTCCTTACTACCCTACTCCTTGGTTGCGCGAATGTGGAGACTTCGATTGCTACTTATTTAACGACTACGATAAAGGTATAGATATTGTACTCTCTGAGGGTGGGGCATTTCTACATAAGGACTACAAACATGCTCAATTAAGATTCAAGAAATTAGCTATTGAGGTACATAAACACTTTACCTCTTATCGAGGCGAACAGGCTAAACATCAACTCGAAAACGACTTACATAAGCTTGTGAAAATAGAGACTTGTAAGCCTATAGCCAACGGCTCGAAAATTCTCTCTGCAACACCTACATTTAATGCTTGCTTTCTCCTTTATCACACCCTATTTCATTTTCTCTTCGAGAGTGTAACGCTACGACATATACTCGACTGGGTACTATACATTAAGGCTGAACAGAAAAACATTGATTGGGACTATGTAGTTTCATTCTGCAAAAGATATAAATTGATTCATTTTGCCGAGGCACTAAATGCCATTGCTTTACACCACTTCGGAATCGAATTAAACACCCCTATTGCAAATCAATCAATATATCGAGATAGAGTAATGTGTGATATACTCAACGAGAATGAGGGCGTAAGTAATAAGTCGGGGTGGAGCAGGAGAATTCAACTACTTAAGAATACTATAAAAACGCGATGGAAATACGAATTGATTGAGTCAACATTTACTAAGGAGACCGTAAAACGTGCGTTTTACTTTATATTTTCGAAAGATGAACTAATGGAATAAAACAACAATTCATCAACAAACAAAAATGAGCAGGCTTTGAAAGCTTGCTCATTTTTGTTTTGCATCATTTACCACTATATTGCCAAACTAATATGTAATGGCTAATGCATAACGTTTAACATTAAAAGGGGCGATTAGAAGATATCCTTGCGGATGATGGTCTGCTCGCGGTCGGGGCCTACTGAGACAACTACGACCTCCGTCTTGGTAAGCTCCTCTACCTTAGCAATGTAGGCCTTGGCATTTGCAGGAAGCTCATCGTAGCTCTTTACTCCCGTAATATCCTCGCTCCAGCCATCAAGCTCGATATACTGAGCCTCAACCCTGCTAAGCTGGTTAATAGTCGAAGGTACATAGTCGATAGCCTTGCCGTCGAGCTTATAACCTGTGCAGATACGTATCTTATCTAAGCCCGTAAGGACATCGAAGAGCATAAGTGCCAAATAATCAAGGCCACTGATTCTACGCACATGGTTCAGCACCACAGTGTCCAACCAACCCACTCTACGAGGACGGCCCGTAACGGTGCCATACTCGTGGCCACGCTCTCGGATATACTCCGCACGCTCATCAAAGAGCTCTGTAGGGAATGGGCCCTCGCCCACACGTGTAGTATAGGCCTTAGCGACACCTATAACATTATTCACATAGCGAGGTGCTACACCTGTGTTCACAGGCACGCTGGCTGCCGTAGGACTCGACGAGGTAACATATGGATAGGTACCATGGTCTATACATAGCATAACGCCCTGCGCACCCTCGAACAGAACCTTTTTATTCTCCTCGATAAGGCGATTGAGGAGCACCGAGGTGTCGCAAATCATTGGACGAAGACGCTCGCCAAGCTCCAAATATTGTGCATAGAGCGCATCGAAATCATAGGTAGGCAAGCCGAGAGATTTAAGTTCGAGATTCTTCTCCAAAAGGGCATTCTTTAGGCGGTCAGCGAAGTACTCCTTATCGAGCAGGTCGCCCATACGGATACCTACGCGGCTATACTTATCCTTATATGCTGGGCCAATACCCTTCTTCGTTGTACCTATCTGGTTTCCCTCCTTAAGGCTCTCGTAGGCACCATCAAGCGCAGCATGATATGGCATAACGCAGGCAGCTCGGTCCGAGATATAGAGCTTATAGTCCGTAATACCAGCACTATGCAGACGCTCCAACTCCTCGATTACCGAGACTGGATTTATGACCATACCGTTGGCCATAATGTTTATAATGTGTGGGTTGAAGATACCCGAAGGTATAGACTGAAGTGCGAACTTCTTACCATCGAAGACGATGGTGTGACCTGCATTATTACCACCCTGATGACGCACCACAACATCTGCACCACCAGCATAGAAATCGGTAATTTTACCCTTACCCTCGTCGCCCCACTGGGCACCGACAACAACCAATGTGTTACTCATAGTATCATTGTTTTGAGCCACCTTGACGCAGTGGCATAATTTTACAGCTACAAAAATAGTAAATTTTGTAGAACTACGCCACTGCTAAGCGCGGAAAGTTATCAACAGATTGTGAAATATTAACTTTTGGCACTACTTACTACGATTTACGACGTGCTCTAAGACTATAACGACGATGACACCCATAGCAAAGCCGTTGCAAAGGAGTGGCTCAACGACCGAGGGGACTATGCCACGTGGCATAAGTTGAAAGAGCATAGCCATCATAAGAGGTAGACCTATGGTCATGCCATCTGCAAAGCTACGCACCGAGGATGTCGAGTGTAGCATCTCGAAACCTGCGGCAAGCTGCGTACCCATCAAGAATAGGAGTATCACACCGATAACTGGATTGGGGATATTGGTGAGCACCCATATAACATCGGGCGAGAGTGCGCAGAGGCTGAGCAAGAGCGTAGCAGGGACCAAGGCCCAGCGCGAGGCGCAGCCTGTCGAGGCTATGACACCTGGACTCATCGAGTAGTTTACTGGACCGAGAACGCCGACACTACCAGCCACGATATTCATAATTCCCGTAATGCGGACACCACTCTTAAGACGTTTGGGCATACCATCTACCGAGAGCATTGCGCCCAACGACTCTATGGAGCCTATATCGTTTATAAGCAGTGCTATATAGCATATCACAAAGGCCACAATAAGACCCCAGTCGAAACTAAAGCTATCGATAAGCAGGTTGTCGAGCGATGCTGCCGTAGTAGCCATCGTCGTTGTATCGAAGAGTGCGTAATAGGCTACACTACCTACAACCAGAGCGATAGGTATAACGAGGCTCTTGGCCACACCCTTAAGCACTCGATTAAGTATCACCATACCTAAACAGCCAACAAGTGTAAAGATAAGGGCAAAGGTATTCATCTCTGGGGTTGCCGATACGGGGAATATCAAGTTTTTGATTACCGGCGAGAGGGTAAAGGCGATAAGCATTAGTATCACCACAACAATACGCGGCGTAAATAGTCGCTGCACGTAGCGCATCATACCTCCAAACGTAAGGAGCGTTATGACTGCACCACCTAAGGCGATAGAGCTATATATAGCACTACTCTCGGCCCCTGCGCCGAGTGATGACAACACGCCCACGAGGAGCACTGCCGCAGGACCTACGACCAACGGCATACGGTGTCCCCAAAGCACCTGAATAAGCCCCGCTATACCCATTACGGCGAACATCTTCTGAGCGTAGAAGAGCTTCTCACCTGGACTACCCTCGGCTACAAAGACACTGGTAGCGACAACAGCAACGGCGAGGATAAACCACTGCATCGCATATATTATTAACTGCCCCACTGGGAGTCTATCCTCTATGTTATACTTTAGTTTCATACATCTACTTTTTAGGTTATATGTTTATATGTTACAGCACGTTACGCAACACTCTATATCGCTTACGAGTAGTGCTCTAATACTCTACCTTATCCGTTTTGTCGTTCCACTTACGGAAGGCCTCCAAAGCCTCGTCGCGCATAAAGTGCTCGCAGTGTATCGAGCGACGGTCGTAGTCTAAGCGCAGCTGGTCATAGATAAACGAGTCGTCGAAGTCGATAGCCGCAGCATCGCGCTTGGTATTGGCATAGCATATACGCTCGATGCCTGCCCAGTAGAGCGCACTCAGACACATCGGACAGGGCTCGCACGATGAGTATACCGTACACCCCTTAAGGTCAAATGTTCCG
The DNA here is from genome assembly GCA_015059715.1 of Rikenellaceae bacterium. Taxonomy (GTDB): domain Bacteria; phylum Bacteroidota; class Bacteroidia; order Bacteroidales; family Rikenellaceae; genus Alistipes. The sequence goes on from SUZV01000007.1 coordinate 40,924, forward strand.
AGCTCACGACAGGCGTTGCGTATGGCCTCGACCTCGGCATGGGCCGTAGGGTCGTTATTTGGCACTACGCGGTTAGCACCACGGCTTATGAGCTTGCCATCGCGGACGATAACCGCACCAAAGGGGCCTCCGCCCCTGTCGATATTCTCCTTTGACAACTCGATAGCCATCCTCATAAAGGCTCTATCCTCGTCACTTACATCCCTCCTCTCGGGGAGGCCATTCTGTCTATCAATACTCTCCAACATACGCTAATTACTTATCAAAGATACTCATCTTGTCGTCATATATATCGCTACTAACATCGAGATAATCCATCACACTATGGAAGATGTTATAGTGCCCCACCATATCGAGCTGGCGCAGCTCTGCGCCTTTACCATCAGTCCAGACGATAAACGGTATATGAATCTGCTCCTTAGGGGCCATCGAGGCGGCAACCATACCGTGCATATACATATTGCCCTCCCCAAGGCTCTCGCCATGGTCGGATATATATATCATCGAGCACTGGCGGTCCTCGACACCCTTAAGCAACTCTATCACCGAGTGTAGCAGGTAGTCGGTATAGAGTATGGTGTTGTCGTAGGCGTTTATCAACTCTTCTCTATCGGCCTTGGCCATCTCGACCGTAGTACATACTGGCTTAAAGCGTTCAAACTCCGCAGGATACTTCTTGTTATATGTCGGGCCGTGACTCGTGCTGGTGTGTAGCACCACAAAGAGCTTATCACTCTCGGACTCTGCAATCTCCTTGCCAAGGCCCTCTAAAAGTATCGCATCGTAGCGGTCGTCCGACTCGGGATACTCCTCCCTAAGCGTTGCGAGCGTATGACACTTCTCGATATGCAGGGGAGGCTCGCCCCAATTCGTAGAACGCCACACCACATCAACGCCATTGCGATAGAGGTAGTTTGGGAGAATCTCGTATAACTCCTCCGTTGGCTTATAATCGACGATAGCCTTCACCGCTGCGGTTGTCGAGGTAGCCGAGGCCTCGGCAATATATGTAGTAACACCATCCTGCTCAAGCAGAGGGTTTGTATTGCGCTCGTAGCCATAAAGCGAGAAGTTTTGGCGACGTGCCGACTCCCCTATCACCAATACACACACACTTCTATCATCTGAGGTTATAGTGGCATCTGGGAGCAGTATCTCCTTGCGGTTAATCATACGCTGGTGGTTAAAGTGACGCACAGTGTTTGCGACGTATGACCAGGGCATAAATAGACTACCTATGCGTGGGGCGTTATGGTCAATCCACAAGATATTGCCCATATTTGCACACGCCACCAAGAGAATAATACCTATAGCCGACGACACATTTATAAGCATACGCTTAAACGAGCCCACATCGTAGCGTCGCATAAAGATATATAGCGAGGCGGGCACTCCGAGCAAAAGCAGATATAGTAGTGGTGTAAACGAGAAGAATCCCGAGGCCTCCGAGAGGCGCGTGTTAAATAGGTTAGCCATCATATCGCGCGTCAAGAGCACCTCGTATGTATTCACAAAGTAGAGTGCGATGGAGTTACATACAAACATCAGTGCTACGACAACCTTACCCACTATGCGTAGCAAGTAGATAAGCAGGTAGTAGACCATAAAGTTGGCGACAAGGATAAGCACAACAAAGCTACACACTATAAGATAGGCATTTGCACCACTCTCGACACTTCCCACGACCAGCTCAAACAGAGGAATGTGGAAGGCAACGAGATTGAATATACTTAGTACTATGGCCACCATTGTCAAGTTTGCAGGTCGCCCTAATCGCTGTTTTACAGCCTCTAAACATCGTTTCATACTCTTCATCTAAAATGTTTAGGTTGTTCTTTAGATTCGTAAAAAGTTAACCATTGTCGAGATACTACTCTCGGTTTGCTTTTGGTCCTATCTTGCAACGCTCAAATTTATAGGACACCACTCTGATATATAGTAGAATCAGACCTATTGCTACAACCACTAACACCGAGTTAAATAGTAGCGTATAGGGCCAATTTATCGTATGCGATGGCCTACGACGTGGCGAATCGGCAACGGCACTATCGTAGCGTGCAAAGGGATTTGTGTATATCACCTCGCCATCGGGGAAGTATGCCGTAATGCGCACAAAGGGCTCATCTGGGCCGAGTAAGAAAGATGCGCTATCGGCATCCTTAGCCAAGCATAGCGTTCTATGGTCGCTGCCAACAAACTTTATCGAGTCGGCCCTGCTCGACAGCTCTATATATACACTATCACTATCACCACGCAAGCCTATACCCGTCACCGTAGGGAGCATAGCGTTACGACGCACCTTCTCCTGCCACACTCCTGCACCATAATCTGGTGTGCGCATAGCATAGAAACAGCCTGCACGTAGCGTACTGAGCACATCGTCATAGCTTAGCGATGGTGTTGCCAGGAAGTTGGAGCGCACGGCGATGCTTGCCGAGCGATCGGGATAGTGTAGGTCGTCGTTTGCCACGCCTAAGACATAGTGTCCAGCACTCAGAGCTACATCCCAATACTCATTCTCGGTGCTACGACCACTATCAAGCTCGATAAGCGTATACCCCTCTAAAAGTCGCAAATGCTCATCCGTAGTAGCTATGGTACGCAACGGGTGGTTCATCTGCACAATGTCGGCATCGCGACAAAGCATATCGAGCATAAACTGACGCTGCGACACGCTAAGTGGCAAGAGCATATCGTAGCGACACACCTGTTCGGCACCGAATACCAAGTTATGGCTCTTAAAGAGGTTATAGCCGTGTTCGTAGAGCGACACCGCCTCGCCCGAGAGCGTAGGATGCTCCGTTATCTCGTTATGGTTCGAGAAGGTGACTATGTCGTAGCCATACTTAAGATACTCGTTAGCTACCTCCTCGGGCCAATAATCGCACTCGTTCAGAGGACCTTCGACACGTGTATGCGTATGGAAGTTTGCCCTACGCCACATATACGCGCTATCAATATTGGCATACGGATTATATATGTCAGGGCCGAAGAATGGACCTAACTTCGCAAAGTTATATATCGGACTTACGGAGGTAACAACAACTGCGAGTGTGGCCACAAGCACAATAGTAGCCACAACTCGCATCAGCCATAATCCTATGGTTTTAACAATTCTCATATTTAAGTTTTAACTTCACAGCGGACAAAGATACCAAAAAGTACGTAATTTACATCACGTGTGGCAACATATTGTGCAATAGAGTGCTGTAGCATAGGCATCATTATGATGCCAAAGATATGAAGTTAAACTTAGAAGCTGTTTTGAATTTTATTAAATTAGTTAAATCATTGCTGCGAGAAGAGTTTCGGAGTCTTTGAGGCTCTTATAGACTTCTTTCTAATTGCAAAATTTGGAAATAGCCCGCTATTACCTGCATTTTACAATACAAAATTAGTCCTATAATAGCTCTCAAATACTCTCGAAATAAAATTCAAACAGCTTCTTAAAAATGAAAAAGTTATATACCAAGAGTCCTAAATAGATAGCCCTATTTCTCCCACTCGAATTTCTCGAAGTCGCCATCCGCAGCTCGCCACGACGGCTTACGCATAGCATATATAATAAATGGTATACCTACGAAGATGATAGCTCCAACAATCAGCACTCCGTACCATACTCCAGTGCTACCTACGGATATCTGCGATGGGGGGATAAAGCTAAGCACAAAGGCTAAGAGCGAGCCACAGAATCCCATGCCTCCGAGTAGCCACATAAGGGCGTTGCCCTTAGCACCTAAGCGGAAAGGACGCTCCAGCTTCGGGTACTTATACCTGAGGGTTATTGCCGCAGCAAACATCAGCATATACATTATAAGGTATAGCAACACTGTCAGCTGTGAGAGTATCTGGTAAAAGCTCTGCACCGAGGGCATAACGACGAACAGCATACCGAGGATGGTCACTATGACACCCTGAATAAGGAGGATATTACGCTGTACACCTCGGCTATTTGTCTTCTGGAAGAATGGTGGCAGGTATCCTGCGCGCCCCACAGCAAATATACCCTTCGAAGGTCCCGAGACCCATGTGAGCACACCTGCAAGCACACCAAAGACCAAGGCGATGGCGACAATAGGTCCCATCCACGACATCTTCAAGTAGTGGAAGTAGTTATCGAAACCTATTAGAAGTGTCTGCGTAAGACTTATATCCTTTGCTGGCACAATGATACCGAGAGAGAATGTTCCGAGTATGAAGATAAGCACCGTAACAAGCGAGCCGATGATTATAGCACGTGGGTAGTTGCGCTTGGGGTTATCGACCTCCATAACGTGGATACCCATCATCTCCATACCTGCATAGAACAGGAATATCGAGCTTGCTAAGACTATATTATTGAAGTTCGACATATCGGGAAAGAAGCTCTCCTGCATATTGAGGTTATTGTGTCCGCCTGTGGCGAGATATACTACTGCAAGCAGTATCAGCAGCGCAGCAGGTATGATAGTGCCGATTATACCACCCCACTTACTTACCTTACCAACCCAATCTAATCCGCGCAGCGATATAAACGTGGCAATCCAATATATCGCCAACACCACCACGAGGGTAAATAGACGATTCGAGGCCAGCGCAGCATCTGCCGTAGGGTTGAAGCCTATAAAGGCGATGCTCACCGCGCCAAACGTTAGCACCGTAGGATACCATATCGTCGACTGTATCCACTGAAGCCATATTGCCAAGAATCCCGCCTTAGCACCAAAGGCCTCGCCTACCCAGCGAAATACACCGCCCTGCTTATTGGCAAACATAGCTGCCAACTCTGCAGCGACCATCGCCGTAGGTATTAGGAATACTACCGCGGCAAAGAGGTAGTAAAATGCCGATGCAAGGCCATAGATAGCCTCGGTTGCCAATCCACGCAGACTCACTACCGCAGTGATGTTCATCACCGCTAATGTCATCACGCTGAGTCTAAAGGTTTTGCTCTTTTTGTCTGTACTCATAACCGTATAATGTTTGATTGTTGCTGTTGTTATATACAATTATGATGCAAAGAGAATTTAAACCATCTACAACAAGCTATAAAAACTATAACAAATTCGTTAACCATAGACAAAACTTATATAACCATAAAAACAAAGAATTGAAAAAAATTTGCAAATGACAAAATAACCACTATCTTTGCATCAGGATAAGAGAAAAAGACAAAAAACATTAATACACTTATAAACCTATAAAACTTAAAAGATTATGAAAGATTTGAAAGGAACAAAGACCGAGAAGAACTTGTGGGAGGCATTTGCTGGTGAGTCACAGGCACGTAATAAGTACACATACTTTGCATCAAAGGCAAAGAAGGATGGATACGTTCAGATAGCTAAGATTTTCGAGGAGACTGCTGCCAACGAGAAGGAGCACGCCGAGATTTGGTTTAAGCTTCTTCAGGGCATTGGCTCAACAGCCGAGAACCTTAAGTCTGCTGCCGAGGGCGAGAACTACGAGTGGACAGATATGTATGCCCAGATGGCTGCTGACGCTCGCGAGGAGGGCTTCACCCACATTGCATTCCTCTTCGACGAGGTAGGTAAGATTGAGCGTGAGCACGAGGAGCGTTACCGCAAGCTCTTGGCTAACGTTGAGGGTGGCTTGGTATTCTCACGCGACGGCGATATGATTTGGCAGTGCTCAAACTGCGGCCATATCCACGTAGGACAGAAGGCTCCTGAGGTGTGCCCAGTATGTGTTCACCCACAGGCATACTTCCAGATTAAGGCCGAGAACTATTAATAGACACAGATAATCTTATAGATTATTAGAATGGTGTTTTCATTCCCTCTGAGAGGGTGACTAAATAGCAAATAGTCACCCTCTCTTTGTAGGGTATGGTGATAAAATGGGATATTTTTTGTTATATCTTCACCAAAACACAATTTAAACATATGAACATACTACTCACACTTGCCACACCCTTTCTTGGTACGGCATTAGGTGCTGCGACGGTGCTCCTTGCTCGTCGTAGCGTGTCGGCACGACTACACAACGCACTCCTCGGCTTCGCCGCAGGCGTGATGGTAGCAGCCTCGGTATGGTCGCTTATAATTCCCTCGATAGAGCTCTCCGAGAGCTTTGGGCGCATGAGCTGGATGCCAGCGGCCGTAGGCATAATACTCGGTATGCTCTTCCTGCTTATGCTCGATAGCTTAGTACCTCACGTACACCCTGGCACCAACACACGCGAGGGTCTACACTCATCGTTAGGCAAGCGACAGATGCTGCTCTTAGCCGTGACGCTACATAACATCCCCGAGGGTATGGCCGTAGGTGCTGTGGTGGCGGGAGCATTGGCTGGTGATGCTGGCATATCTATAGCTGCGGCTATGGCCCTTTCATTAGGTATGGCGATACAGAATATCCCCGAGGGGGCAATTATCTCGCTACCACTGAGGGCGGATGGTATGACTCGTGCCAAGGCCTTTGGATTGGGGACGCTCTCGGGCATTGTCGAGCCTTTGTCGGCACTCGCAATGGTTCTGCTCTATGAGCATATCTCGCCGCTACTACCCTATCTACTAAGTTTCTCGGCAGGTGCTATGCTCTACGTTGTTGTCGAGGAGCTTATACCCGAGACTCAGCAGGGCAAACACTCCGACATAGGGACTATAGCATTCGCTGTAGGCTTTGTGCTGATGATGATTCTCGATGTTGCACTCGGATAGCAGCAGGCGATGATAAAAGATTAGTGGCTGAATAAAAGTATGTTTTGTAGCTCATAAAGCTACATCTTCTTACTCAGCCACTTAATACAAGCGAGGGTGACTATTTACGTTATAGTCACCCTCGTTTATAATTTGCTGAGGCCTACACCCCTAAATAATTACTCCTCTGGATTAACCTTGAGAAGCTCTACCTTGAAGGTCAACGCCTCGTTAGGGCCGATATCTGCACCAGCACCACGCTCGCCATAAGCAAGCTCGGCAGGTATCCAGAGTGTAATCTGACCACCCTCACCAATGAGCTTCATACCCTCGGTCCAACCCTTGATAACCTGGTTAAGACCAAACGAGATAGGCTCCTCACGCTCGTAGCTCGAATCGAACACCTTGTCTGTGCGAGTCTTACCCTCGTAGTGTACCAATACCTTATCCTCATCCTTAGTAGCCTTAACATCACTACCCTGACGGTCGATGCGATACAAAAGACCCGACTCGGTCTTCTGCACACCCTCCATTAGAGCAACCTCCTCAAGCCACTTTGCTGACAGCTCGCTATTCTCCTTTGCGGCCTTCTCGCGCTCCTCCTGAGCCTTGCGCTGCATCTCCTGAGCGTAGCGACCAAAGAACTCGCGCATCTGAGTCTGCGAAAGGCGAAGAACAGTATCTGCCTGCTCAACACTCTCAAGAGCCTGGCACTCCTCTATAGCCTTGACAACAGTCTTAAGGTCTACATCGCCCTCAAGGCCCTTAAGTGCTGCACCAAAGCCTACGCCAAACATCTTAGATACTGACTCGCGAGTAAACTGCTCGTCATACAATGCTGGAAGTGGCTCAAGAGTGTCTGGACGGTCGGTCTCTATCATCTCCTGCATACGCTTAGCGCGGATATATGGCATAAAACGGCCATACTGGAACTCCATCATCTTAGCCTGATTCTCCGAGAGCACTGGGCTCTCAAGGTCGCCATTCTTGTAGAAATCCTTGAGGTTCTCGACGATGATATCCTTATCAACATCCATCTCCTCCATACCGAAGCGCATATTCATACCCAAGTCTGCACCTACGGCATAAGAGAGGGTATCAAGCTCACGCGAGAAGCTGCTTCCACACGAAGTGGTTGCAAGCGCAGTAGCAACAACTACTGCAAACAAAAATACTCTTTTCATTGTAATAAACATTTAAAAATTATATAAATACAAAAAATCTATCTCTAATCGATATATCGTCATCTATCCCTACTTCTGCCACCTCATCGTAAATGACCTAAGCGGACGTATAAGGAAGCCTGGCAGATAGTTACATACAGGTATCAATATGCGGAACCACCAGTCGGGGACAACTACCCTACGACCCTTAAACATAGCGTTTAGGCCACGTCGCGCACAGCTCCTTGGCGACATCAGTATTCCCCACTTAACGCCAAAACGCTGGAGTCTCTTCGACAGTCCATAGAGGTCCGTAGCTATGCCTGCTGGACATACCGCCGTTACGGTAACACCCGTACCACGTAGCTCCTTAGCAAAGGCCTCGGTAAAACTCTTAACATAGGCCTTACTTGCACTATATGCCGCTAAGCCTGGAAACGGCATCCATATCGAGTATGACGACATATTAAGCAGACGACCCTTGCCACGCTTACACATATCCTCGCCATAGAGTCTACAGAGCGATATAAGCGTAAAATCGTGCAGCAGCAGTATCCTCTCAAGACGCTCCAACGGGGTATTGAGGATGTCACAAAACGAGAATATTCCAGCATTGTTAACCACCACATCAAACGTATATCCCTCGGTCTTTGTCCAGTCGTATAGCTCACGTGCAGCACTCTGCGTAGCGAGGTCAATAACCTTTGCGACACACTTAACTCTATAATGCTCGGCTATCACTCCAGCCTCGGTAGTCACCTCATCGAGGATATCGACCATGAGCACATTATAACCGAGCTCGGCAAGACGCTCGGCATATTGACGACCGATACCGATAGCTGCACCCGTAACCATTGCCCACGCCTTACCGCGAGCAACCTCGCCTCTATTCCTTCTACACCAAAACATCTACTCGGCCCCTCCGTTACTTAATCTTGTTAATCTCGCGCCACAAGCGATCAGGGATATGCTCCTTGCAGTTGTGACAGCACTGCATATCCACCGAGTACATACGTGCCATACAGTAGTCGCGGTGGTCGCAGCCACTACGTGTAGAGATATCGCCAGCCTTGAGCTTATTGACAAACGCTGGGTCATTTACCAAAGCACGTGCCATCTGCACAAGCTCGAAGCCCTCGTCCAAGACACGCTCGATACCCTCGCGCGACACAAGACCTCCGACATAGACCAACGGACCCTTCAACGCTGCGCGGAACTTCTTTGCATTCTCCAAGAAGTAGCACTCCTCGAAGTCATACTGCTTGATGAGCCACTGCCCGAAGAGCGTAACCACAATCTTCTGTAGCCACTCATTCCAACCCATATAGTAACCCATGGTCTTTGTTGGTATACGGCCACGCATAACGGCCATAGGGGCCTTAGAGACAAAGCCCGAGGAGAGCACTATGCCATCTACCCCAAAGCTCTCAATCTGCTTAGCTATCTCGATAGACTCTGGCAGCTGAATACCGCTCTTAAAGCCATCCTCCATATTGTGCTTAACCAACACACCCATACCACGCTTACGCGCCACACGTAGCACCTCCTCAAGGCACATATTCATAAAGCGCATACGATTCTCAAGCGAGCCGCCATACTCATCGCGGCGATGGTTCGTATATGGCGAGAGGAACTGCGAGATGAGGTATCCGTGACCTGCATGAACCTCTACAGAGTCGAAGCCTGCATTATAGGCCACCTCTACGGCCGTACCAAAATCCTTAGCAAACTGAACTATCTCACTCTTGCTCATACGACGGTAGAACGTCGGAGAGTAGAGGTTAAAGCCGTTGGATGCCGACACAGGGAAGCTACCTGCCGTAGACCAGTGGGTCATATTTCCGCAGTGTCCGAGCTGTATGCCCACCGCTGCGCCCTCCTTGTGTACCGCATCAGTAAGGTCGCGCAGCGCAGGGATTATCTCGTCGCGTAGCCACAGCTGCTTATTGAACGATATACCGCTACGGTTTATCGATGCGTAAGCCACAGTAGTCATACCCACACCACCCTTAGCCACGCTAACGTGGTAGTCCTTGAGTGCTTGAGTAGGAGAAAAGTCCTTACCCATAGATTCGAAGGCTGCCGAGCGTATAACTCGGTTACGAAGCGTCACGCTTCCCAGTTTATAAGGAGTGAAAAGTTTCGACTCCTCCAGTCTCTTCTTATTTTCCATATATGGTTCTAGTAGATAAACGGTATTATACGTTTGCGCTTTAGGTCGGTAAACTCGCTACCGAACTCACGCTCATAGCGTTTGTATAGCGATGCCGAGCGAGGTCCGAGGTTGGCAAATGTCCACCACGCAAAGACTACTCCAGCCCACGACCACGAAGCGATAGCAAAGCCTACCCACTCCATAAACTCGCCGAAGTAGTTGGCCGACGACACATAGCGGAACATTCCCCCCATAGGGATATAGTGCTTAGTATCGCCTGGCTTACGCAATGAGCGTATCACATAGTCCGAGTGGATATTTGTAACCATACCAAAGAGGAACACCACAGCTCCGATATAGATGTATGGCTTCGACATCCAGTCGTCATAGTATCCCATCTCGGGGGCGTAGTAGAATATCCATCCTCCCTGCATCACAGCATTTAGCGTATTGAACACCATACCCATAAGTACTATTCCTATGGGCATCTTCGAATTTCCGCGCATAAGCATCGGGAAGATAAACGACCTCTGGAAGTAGTGCAGCTCGAACATCAGAAAGAGCAGAAGGGGTGCTGTCTGCCAAGCGTAGTCCGAGAGCCACCACAACACCGCCATTGCGAAGAATACGGGCGACTCCATAAGCACCCAGCCGAGCTTATTCGATACTGGAAAGCCAAACTTTGGGTTAAAAAGATAGCCATATCCAGCCTCAACAAAGTATAGCGCGACAAAGACCACCAAGGCCACAGCAGCCATAACGATGAGGAATATGTTGTAGTACTCCAAAGGCAAAATCTCCGAAAACATCACTTAGTAAGTTTAAAATTAGCATCTTATATCACTATGCAACACTGCGCTCAACGACACCTATTGATAGTAACAAATAATCGTGCAAAGGTACTAAAAAAAGTTGGAAATACAACAAAATAGCTATATGATTGTGCGATAGTCACCTCTATAAGTATAGCAATAAGAGAAAAAGAACAAAAAAGCTAAATAGAGAGTATCACCTAAGACGCGATATCGCTACAAAAAAAAGAGATGGGGCATCGCTGTCCCATCTCCACATAGTTATTAATATCTGCTATAGGTAGTACGCCTTCGAAGCATCCCTTGCAGGAGCCTCTGGCGCATCACCTGCGGGGTAGCCAAAGGCTATGGCCACAAGCAGCTTGTAACCCTCAGGGAGAGCAAGACGCTCCATATATGGCTTTGCAGCCTCGCTATTCATAACAGGAACAACACTACCCAAGCAGCACGAGCCTATACCCATACTCCAAGCAGCAAGCATCATATTCTCCGACAACAGGCCGCAGTCATACTCACCGCTATAGCTCTCCTCAGGACATGCGATAAAGGCTACAGTGGGGGCGTTGCGGAAGAAGTTTCTAAAGCCTGGCTGCTCCTTAAGCTTTGGATTCTGCTCTACAGCGATAGCCGTAACGCCATCTATAAACTCCTTGTCGTCAACAACCCTGACGGCCCAGGGCTGCATATTCATAGCACTGGGAGCATAGATACCACACTCTATAACCTTGGCCATCTGCTCACGACACACTGGCTCGGCCTTATAGTCGCGCACCGAGCGACGAGTCATAATAGTCTCAAGGATAGCATCCGTTGCATCTACCCCCTTCGTATCACACGACTGCGAGCAGCAACATCCTGCCGATGCGAGAGCTACAGCCGCCACAACACTAAATTTTAGAAATCTCATCATCATAGCTATACGTTTATTAGTTTGCCAGCGAGGACCACCTGCTTAATCACCGGTGTCTGGTGAGCATAGGGCAGGAAGGCCAACGAAGGCAATGGTTTAGTAACGTAGAAGTTTGCCACCTTACCGCGAGTGATAGAGCCGTAGTCACGACTCTCGCCCATAGCCGCAGCACTATTGAGCGTAGCAGCATTAAGGGCCTCGGCAGGGGTCATCTTCATCTTAATAGAGCCGAGCGATACCACAAAGCGCATATTTCCCGAAGGCGCAGTGCCAGGATTGAAGTCCGAGGCGAGAGCTACGGCTAAGCCTGCATCTATCATCTTACGCGCTGGAGGATAACCTATGCCAAGGAAGAAGGCGCAACCAGGCAACATCGTAGGCATAGTATCGCTGCCACGCAGAGCCTCAATCTGCTCATCACCCATCGACTCAAGGTGGTCCACCGAGAGGGCCTGATGCTCAACACCAACCTCTACACCACCCGACACAGCGAGCTCGTTGGCGTGAATCTTAGCCCTAAGGCCATACTTTGCTCCTGTCTCGATAATCTTTGCCGTCTCCTCGACCGTAAAGAAGCCTCTATCGCAGAATACATCAACAAACTCAGCCAAACCCTCCTTAGCCACCTGAGGAATCATATCATTGCATACGTGGTCCACGTAGTCTGCCTGACGACCCTTATATGCACGACCTACGGCATGAGCACCAAGGAATGTGGCACGCACAGCAATAGGTGATGTTTCGCGGATACGACGAATAACACGCAATATCTTGAGCTCATCCTCAAGCGTGAGGCCATAACCCGACTTTATCTCGACAAGACCCGTACCCATAGCTATAATCTCGTTCACACGCTCGATAGCCTGACGATACAGCTCATCCTCCGAGGTGTCGTGCAGGCGGTCGGCAGAGTTAAGAATACCACCACCGCGTTTAGCTATCTCCTCATACGACAACCCGTTAATCTTATCGAGAAACTCCTGCTCGCGGCTACCAGCATAGACGATATGGGTATGTGAGTCGCAAAACGAGGGGAAGAGCCAGCCACCTTCGGCATCTATGACCTGGCAACCCTCAACCGAGGGTAGCGAGTCCATAGTTCCATAATCCTTGATACGCTCGCCATCGGTCAAGAGCCACGCACCCTCCAAGGTCGCAATCTCGGCCATATCTCGGCCCTCGACCTTAAGGCGGCCACTCTCGTCGATGCCTACGAGTGTACCTATGTTTTTAACGAGTAGGCTCATAGTCATTGAGGAAATTAACCGACGTAGCGATGTGTGGATACATCACCGTATCGTTATCAACAAATGGCACAACCTTACGATAGGCCTCAAACAGAGCCTCTACGGCTGCCGACGACTTGAGCGATGTCATCTGGTGGCGGAACTCAAGTGCCTGTGCCGAGTTCATAAGCTCGATAGCCAAAACGCGCTCGGTATTCTGAACAACCTTCCAGAGCTTAGTCGCTGCATTAGAGCCCATACTTACGTGGTCCTCCTGTCCCTGTGACGATGGGATTGAGTCGCACGATGCTGGCCAACATAGGCCCTTCGACTGGCTAACGATAGAGGCAGCAGTGTACTGTGGAATCATAAAGCCTGAGTTAAGGCCAGGGTTAGCAACCAAGAAGTTGGGCAGGTTACGAGCTCCAGAGATAAGCTTATAGGTACGACGCTCCGAGATATTACCAAGCTCCGAAACGGCTATAGCAAGGAAGTCCATAGCCACAGCGATAGGCTGACCATGGAAGTTACCTGCCGAGATAACCTCGTCGCTGTCGGGGAATACCGTTGGGTTGTCGGTAGCCGAGTTAATCTCTGTCTCCAAAACCGAGGCTACGTAGGCGATAGTATCCTTCGAAGCACCGTGTACCTGAGGTATGCAACGGAATGAGTATGGGTCCTGCACGTGCTGCTTAGGCTGCTGACCTATCTGGCTACCAGAGAGTATCTCGCGGAAGTTACGTGCCGTCTGAATCTGACCGTTGTGTGGGCGAATGGCGTGTACGTTATGCTCGAATGGCTCCATACGTCCGTCGAAAGCGTCGAGCGACATAGCACCGATATAGTCTGCCCAGCGGCTCAGACGCTGCGCGTTGATTAACGAGTATACGCCATAGGCCGACATAAACTGAGTACCGTTAAGTAGTGCAAGGCCCTCCTTCGAGCAGAGGGTGATAGGCTCCCAACCCATCTTCTCCATCATCACACTACCCTCCTTAACCTCGCCATCAATCTCCACATGACCGAGGCCCAAGAGTGGTAAACACATGTGTGCCAAAGGCGAGAGGTCGCCCGAAGCACCCAACGAGCCCTGCTCATATACTACAGGGATGATGTTGTTGTTAAACATCTCGATAAGACGCTCCACGGTGATGAGCTGAACACCCGAGTGGCCATAAGAGAGCGACTGCACCTTAAGGAGAAGCATCAAACGTGCTATCTCCGAGGGCACACGCTGACCCGTGCCGCAGGCGTGTGACATCATAAGGTTCTTCTGGAGCTGAGACAAGCCCTCCTTCTCGACCGAGATGTTACACAACGAGCCAAAGCCTGTAGTCACACCATAGATGGGGCGACCAGCATCCTCCATCTTCTTGTCCAAATAGGCACGACACCTCTCGATACGAGCCTTAGCATCGTCGCTAAGAGCCAACTTATAACCCTTTGTAAGTATCTCCTCTACACGAGCAATAGTAAGTCGCTCGGCACTAATATAATGAATCATAATCGTTTACTTTTACTTATTTTCGTTGTATACCTTATTGATAAACTCCATATCTGCCAAGTTAGGCATGGTGACCTTAAGCAGTGGCGTGCGCTCCATCTGACGCTTGATGGCAAACATAGCACCCTCGTTACGTGCCCAGCTACGACGAGCAATACCGTTGTTTACATCCCAGAGCAACATCTCCTCGATGTGACGCGCCGAGTCCTCCGAGCCGTCGATAACCATACCGAAGCCACCGTTGATAACCTCGCCCCAGCCTACGCCACCACCGTTGTGGATAGATACCCACGTAGCACCTCGGAACGAGTCACCGATGACGTTGTGAACAGCCATATCGGCACAGAACTGCGAGCCATCGTAGATATTCGAGGTCTCGCGATATGGAGAGTCGGTACCCGACACATCGTGGTGGTCACGACCCAGAACCACAGGAGCCGAAATCTCGCCACGCTTGATAGCCTCGTTGAATGCCAAGGCGATGCGTGTACGACCCTCAGAGTCGGCATAGAGGATACGTGCCTGAGAGCCTACAACGAGTCTATTCTGCTTAGCCTCACGAATCCAGTGGAGGTTATCCTCAAGCTGTCCCTGAATCTCTGCGGGCGACTCCTTAAGCATCTCGGCAAGGACCTCAGCGGCCAAGCGATCTGTTACCTCAAGGTCCTCCTCCTTGCCCGAAGTACATACCCAACGGAATGGTCCGAAGCCATAGTCGAAGAACATAGGACCCATGATATCCTGAACGTATGATGGGTAGCGGAACTTACCATCCTCGGTCATAATGTCGGCACCTGCGCGTGATGACTCTAAGAGGAAGGCGTTGCCATAGTCGAAGAAGTACATACCGCGAGCCGTAAGCTTATTTACCGCAGCAACGTGGCGACGCAACGACTCACGCACACACTCATGGAAACGCTCAGGCTCCTCGGCCATCATACGGTTTGACTCCTCATATGAGTAACCCACAGGGTAGTAGCCACCAGCCCAAGGGTTATGCAGCGATGTCTGATCCGAGCCAAGGTCTACGTTGATATCCTCCTCGGCCAAACGCTCCCAGAGGTCTACGACATTGCCCACATAGGCAAACGACACTATCTCCTTATTAGCTACCGCCTGCTTAACACGTGGCATCAGCTCGTCGAGTGATGAGTATAGCTCATCTACCCAACCCTGCTGGTGACGCTTCTCGGCAGCAGCGATGTTAATCTCGGCGGTGATGCTCACAACACCCGAGATATTACCCGCCTTAGGCTGTGCTCCCGACATACCACCAAGGCCCGCTGTAACGAAGAGCATACCACGCAAATCCTTCTGTCCTGGCTTCATACGCTTACGTGCAGCATTCATAACCGTAATGGTCGTACCATGAACAATACCCTGAGGACCTATGTACATATACGAACCTGCCGTCATCTGGCCATACTGCGATACACCCATAGCGTTGAAACGCTCCCAATCATCCTGCGACGAGTGGTTAGGGATAACCATACCGTTAGTCACAATAACGCGCGGAGCATCCTTATGCGATGGGAATAGACCGAGTGGATGTCCCGAATACATCACCAGTGTCTGCTCGTCTGTCATCTCGGCAAGATACTTCATCGCAAGGCGATACTGCGCCCAGTTCTGGAATACCGCGCCATTACCACCATAGGTGATAAGCTCGTGTGGATGCTGTGCTACCGCCTTATCGAGGTTATTCTGAATCATCAGCATAATAGCCGCAGCCTGACGCGAGCGTGCTGGATATTCATCGATAGAGCGCGCATACATCTCATACTCGGGACGCAGACGATACATATAGATACGTCCATAGGTCTTAAGCTCCTCCAAGAACTCTGGTGCAAGCTCAGCGTGGTGCTTCTCGGGGAAGTAACGCAGAGCGTTGACCAAGGCGAGCTTCTTCTGCTCGTCGGTGAGGATATCCTTACGCTTAGGTGCGTGGTTAGCCTGTGGGTCGTAAGCACGCTTTGCAGGTAGCGTATCGGGTATACCTGCCAATATATCTCTCTGAAAATCTGTCATTATCGTAAAAGTTTTAGGGTGTTAACACTATTATTACTGAATCTTGCTCTCGACGATAGCCAAAATCTCCTTCTCGGCTCTCTGTGCTGCAGCCTGAATCTCCTCAGCCTCGTTAACCAAAGCCTCCGCTGCAGCGCGATCCTTAAGGCCTGCGGCATTAATCTTAACGTTAAGACAAGCACCCATCACTGCCGAGCGCGCAGCCAAAGCTCCTACACCAGCATCCGATACCGAGTTAGGATTACCCTCCTCGGCCATTGCTCGTACAACATCGAAAGCCCTATATGCAGCCTTCATCGTGCGCAAAGGCACCTGCGTTGCGTAGAGCGTAGCTGCCTCCATAGCCTCGGCACGTGCAGCCTTCTCCTCATCAGTACCCTTAGGCATACCAAATACCGCCATAATCTTGTTAAAGGCCGCCGTATCCTCGTCTACTAAGTATAGTAGCTCGTTCATAACAGACATGCCATTATCGGCCCAATCCGAGAAGAACTCCCAACGCTCGTCCCAGCCAGCCTTGTGTGACGATAGGTTTGCAACCATAGTACCAAGCGCAGCGGCCAATGCACCCATATATGCCGAGATAGAGCCACCACCAGGTGCTGGAGACTCACTTGCTGTCTCCTCGGCAAAGCCTGTGCAGGTCATATCTACGAGCTTCTTAACACCCTTCTGCTCCTCAGCCTCAAGGATATACTCTACAACCTTCTCCTCGGGCTTAAATGGCTTAAGGTTGCCAAGACCCATAGACTCGATAGCGATGCGCACAAGCTCACGCTCTGGAAGACCCGTCGAGCGGTTCTGCTTGCGAAGGAAGTGACGACCAGCATCCACCAACGCACTCTTAGGCACAAGACCCACAATCTCGGCACCCGTTACGCGGACACCGCGAGCCTCCGCAGCACGACATACCTCGTCAAAGGCAATGTGCAGAGGTGTTACCGATAGGTTTGTCATATTCATAGATACCTGCGCAATGCCATACTCCTCGATAAACCAGCCTATAGCCTTACAAGCCTTGAGCGTACCAGGCTTCATTACGGTATTACCATTCTCATCCTTTACAATCTTACCTACAATAGGGTTACCCTCACGCATAGGACGACCCTTCTCGCGCACATCAAAGGCGATGGCGTTGGCACGACGTGTAGAAGTGGTATTGAGGTTGTAGTTTACGGCAACGAGGAAGTCGCGAGCACCCACCGCCGTAGCACCAGTCTTAGCTACACCCTCATCATAAGGACGTGCGCCAAAGTCGGGCTTACGCTGCTCGTCGGTCATCTTCTCAGGCAGAGCCTCATACTCACCAGCACGACATACGGCCAGGTTACGACGCTCTGGGGTAAATGCCGCAGCCTCATAGCAGTATGTAGGCACGTTTGTCTCCTCCGAGATACGCTTGGCAAGCGCACGTGCCAGCTCGGCACACTCCTCCAACGTGATACCCGACACTGGGATAAGAGGACATACGTCACAAGCACCCATACGTGGATGAGCACCCTTGTGCTGACGCATATCGATAAGCTCGGTAGCACGCTTGATAGCTGCAACGGCGGCATCGCATACAGCAGCAGGCTCGCCTACGAAGGTCACAACCGTGCGGTTTGTAGCCTCACCTGGGTCTACATCGAGGAGCTTAACTCCCTTAGATGCTTCGATAACATCGGTAATCTGTTTGATTGTCTCAAGGTTGCGGCCCTCAGAGAAGTTAGGCACGCACTCAATAATTCTCTTCTGCATAGTAGTTTTATGTTAGTTTTGTTTGATTGTTCATTTTTTGTTAAGTTCTATAGACCCCCATAGGACCCCATATAACCCATCGCATCTTATCCTCTTACACCTCGTAGTCAACATCTACACGTTCCAAACGACGCTCCTGGCAATAATCGCTGACAACAACATGTAGGGGGTTAACCTTATAGGCCTCCATAGCCTCGAATGATGTAAAGTCGGCGGTGAGCACTGCATCGTATGACGACGCTGTCTCCTTGATATTTACGCCAACCTCGATAGCCAAAAGACCATCAATATTACCCTTCAAAGCCTCCAATCGGCTCTTCATCTGCAATGCTACCTGCTGAGGGGTCTCCTCCAAATCGCGGCGGAACTTCCACATTACAACGTGACGTATCATAATCTAAATTTAGGTTTAAAGGTTACACTACTCATTAATTGAACAAATATAGAGATTTTTTCTCAATTTTCAGCATCGTAGCACACATTTTTTAGACATATTATCAATCACAAAAAGTTTTCCTAAAAGTGGTTGCAATACCAAAAAATTTTATTACCTTTGATAAATTTTAATTAGCTGCGCTCCATAGCTATCGAAACAGAGCGCGCATAGTAGTGTAGAAACAAAAAACTAAACTATTAAAATTATGGATATCTGGCTTTATTGGGTCATCTTCGCCCTTATACTCTTTATCATCGAGATGTTCACCGCAGGCTTTGCCGTCATCTGCCTATCAATAGGCGCAGGAGGTGCCGCCATAGCTGCTGCAACAGATGCTACGTTAGAGATACAGCTGCTCACCTTCGCAATAGTATCACTCGTAGCCTTGGCAGGTGTACGCCCACTGCTAAAACGCCTCTTTTACCGCGACGGCGAGAAGGTTGCAACTAACTCCTCGGCTATGGTAGGCAAGCACGGCATAGTATGTAGCGATGTCGATGGCGACGACGAGTCGGGGCGCGTGATTATCGAGGGTGTCGATTGGCGAGCTAAGAGCCTTGATGGCGACACCATACCCAAGGGTACAAGGGTCGTAGTCGTAGCCATAGATAGCGTAGTATTAACCATTAAAAAACTATAACCATGTCACTTAACGTCTTAATATTCATCATCATCGCCCTTATCGCGGTGATTTACGTACTCAAGGGTTTCAAGATTGTGCCACAGTCGGAGACCCGTGTTGTTGAGCGTTTGGGTCGCTACGACCGCACGCTACAGTCGGGCATCAACTATCTGTTTCCCATCATTGACCGCGCACGCGAGGTGGTACAGCGCGACGAGATTAAGTATGCTGACGGCTCAAAGAGCGTGATTATGCGCACCACGTCACGCATAGATCTGCGCGAGCAAGTATACGACTTCGACAAGCAGAGCGTCATCACCAAAGATAACGTGACTACAACAATCAACGCCCTTCTATACTTCCAGATTGTGGACCCCGTAAAGTCGGTATACGAGATTGATAACCTGCCCAATGCTATCGAGAAGCTTACGCAGACCACTCTACGTAACGTCATCGGCGAACTGGAGCTTGACGAGACCCTTACATCGCGCGATACTATCAACTCGAAGCTACGCATCGTCCTCGACGAGGCTACGAATAAGTGGGGCGTGAAGGTTAATCGCGTGGAGCTTCAGGATATCACACCTCCCGAGTCGGTACGTCGTGCTATGGAGCAGCAGATGCAGGCCGAGCGCGAGCGTCGTGCCAAGGTCCTTGAGGCAAGAGGTCAGAAGGAGGCTATGATTCTTGAGTCTGAAGGCGAGAAGGAGTCGCAGATTAATCAGGCCGAGGCTGAGAAGCAGACGCAGATTCTCAAGGCTCAGGGCGAGGCTGATGCTAAGGTTTTGCAGGCTACGGCCGAGGCTGAGGCTATACGCAAGGTTGCCGAGGCTATCGCCGAATCGAAAACAGACCCTGCGACATATATGCTCCTTATGAAGTATGTCGAGACGCTGCGCGATATTGGTGCTGGCACGCAGTCTAAGACCGTATTCCTACCCTTCGAGGCCTCGAACCTCGTGGGTGCCTTAGGCTCACTTACCGAGCTACTTCCTAAGAGCGACAAGGAGTAGGAAATCATCTGCATAAATAGATAACAGCGAGGCTGATTGAAACATAATCAAGATTTTCAATCAGCCTCGCTGTTAATGGTTATTGGGGCTACTACTTTACGCGAATAAGGTTTATACCATCGCGAATGGGAACTATGACGTTATCAACACGCTCATCCTCGACAACCTTGCGATTAAACTCCACGATAGCCTCGGTATGCTTATCGTTGTGGGCAATCTTCTCGGCCACCTTGCCATACCATAGGATATTATCGGCTAAAAGTATCGAGCCTGAACGTACATAACCACCATCGAGGAGCATATCGTAGTATGCTGGGTACTCGCGCTTATCGCCATCGATAAATACCATATCGTATACCTCGCCAAGCTGTGGCACTACGTCCAATGCCGAGCCTATGTGTTGGCGTATGCGGCATCCATACTCCGAGGCCGAGAAGTATTTGGCTGCTATATCCTCAAGCTCGTCATCTACCTCGATGGTATCGAGCAGAGCACCATCGTCCAATCCGCGAGCTATAGATAGTGTCGAGTAACCCGTAAATGTGCCTATCTCAAGAACGCGACGCGGATGCATCATACGCACCAGCATCTCAAGGAGTTTACCTTGCAGGTGTCCCGAGATCATACGAGGGTTTATCACTCGCAGGTATGTCTCACGCTCCAAGCGATGCATAAGTTCCTCCTCGGGCTTGGTATTATTGAGAATGTAGTGTTCTAAATTATCCATTACTATGGTATTTAATAGTTGTAAAACTTTGAGAATATTGAAATTGTTTACAAAATCATCTTAATATCTCAAGGTATAATAATTTTCGCAAATAGAGTCAAGCACTCCACACCTCTTTGTCATACATAGTAACACTTACTATTAAACATTACTCAGGAGTGTTATTTTCTTGCTGCATTCTAAATATCTCTTTCTGCAACTCTATCTCTTCTTTCAATTGGTCAATCGATGGCAGATAGGTCAAATATCTTGCTTGGAATAATCGTTCATTATCGTGAAGCACAGAGTAACGAGCCATATCCTCACTCGTCTCAGAACAAAGAATCAGTCCGATAGTCGGATTATCACCCTCTGTTCGTTTAAGGCTATCGTACATTCTCACATACATATCCATTTGCCCGACATCCTGATGAGTAATCCTTGATGCTTTAAGGTCTATCAACAAGAAACATTTGAGGATATAGTTGTAAAAGACCAAATCAATGAAATAATCACCCATATCGGTTTTGATGTGTTGCTGACGGGCAACAAAGGCATAACCCTTACCCAACTCCATCACAAACTTTTGGATATGGGTGATAATAGATGATTCTAACTTAGTCTCCGAAAAGTCGGAATTTGGCGATAATCCCAAGAACTCTGCTACAACAGGATTCTTGATGAACTCCAATTTATCTTGTTGGTACGGAGCTGTAATTTGCTCCATTTCAGTTTTTACCACCGACTTGTTCTGTGATTGCAATAAACGATAGTAGTATTGCGAAGCAATGTTTCTATCAAGAGTTCTTGCACTCCACACCTCATTTATAGATTCATTAAGATACCAATCTCTGGCATTCTTATCTGTTACCCTTAGTAAATTGCGGTAATGCGTCCAAGATAAGATTTGGGATTTTCCACTCACTGCGTGGAAAATCTTAGGGAAGAACTTATAAAACTGAACAAACTGATAGAGATTACTTTTTGTGAATCCTTTACCATAAAGATTAGTAAGGTAGTCGGCAAGTCGTTTAATAATCTCCTTGCCATACTCGGCTCTATTCTCTCCCTTCAACTCTTCATCGGCAATACGCTTACCCAACAACCAATTACGCTGCACCATAGCCACATTTACGGATTGATATGCGTAATTGCGAGTCTGCTCGATGATATTCTGTGCATCCTTGAAGATATCACACGTATTACCAGCCTTTAGTATCTCAACATCCTGTTTCATAATGCAAAGATATATGGTTTTAGAGAAATGAAAGAGTTACTTTTGCGAAATATTCACCTTTTTAAGACTTAATATATCAATATCGACACCTTAATGACAGGGTTTCATCACCTATATATAAGTCGTGAGAGCGATGAGAAACACTCGGCGGCGACATCGCGTATCTGCTCAGAGGTGATAGCCATAACCTTCTTATATGCCTCCTCCAACGTATCTATATCCTTATACAACAGAAAACTCTTGCCTGCACCAAGCATATAACCCTCGTTAGACTCCATAGATATAGCCATTTGAGCCACGAACTGTCGCTTTGCCACAGCCAAACGACGCGGAGAGACAACCTCGCGCGACAGACTCCGAACACTCTCCTCGATAAGCTCGACACATTGCGACATATTGTCGTGATCCGAAGAGAAGTAGATACCCACAATACCACAATCCGAGTAGGGCGTATACGTAGCCTCGACATTATACGATAGGCCTCGTTTCTCGCGCAACTCAATATTAAGCAACGAGTTCGCCGAAGGACCTCCAAGAATATTTACAAGGAGTGCCAAGGGTAGACGACGCTCATCAGCAATGCCATATCCTCGCGTTCCGATTATGCCATGAGCCTGGTGCGTATGTCGCGAGATACGCACATCAAAGGGTTCGTAGGCGGCAGGCATAACACGCTGAAAGCTGCGCGACGTAACGCCATAACCACCCAAATAACGCTCGGCAGTAGCACGTGCCGTAGCCACCGAGAAATTGCCAATAGAGGAGAAGACCATATGGTCGGTAGTGTAGCACCTATCGACAAAGCGGTGTATAGCATCGCTATCGAAACGAGCTATCGAGGCCTTCGAGCCAAGAATGTTGTGACCAAGCTCCGAGCCTCGGAATATTAAATCTTCGTAGTCATCGTATATACGCTCCGAGGGAGAATCCTTATATGAGTTTATCTCATCGGCTATAACCTCACGCTCCTTTCTAAGCTCTCGCTCGGGGAAAGTTGAGCAGAAGATGACATCCGCGATAAGCTCTACTGCACGCTGAAAATCGCGTCGCAGCACCGTGGCGTGTAGCGTAGTATCCTCCTTTGTTGTGTAGGCATTAAGCTCGCCACCGAGGTTTTCGAGGCGACAGTTCACCTGATAGGCCTTACGACGTGCTGTACCCTTGAAGAGTGCATGCTCGGTAAAGTGGGCAATGCCATACTCGCCTTTAAGCTCATCGCGCGAGCCAGCGTTAACCACCAAGGCACAGTGTGCTACCCCGCTACGCACCTGACGATGTATACCCCTAATTCCATTGGGCAGTATATATGTTTCAAACTCTTTCACCACAACTATCTATTTACTCACCGCCTCTACTATGCTCGATGTGTCGCTTTAGATACTCTCCCGTATAGCTATCACCACACTCCATTACCGCCTCGGGCGTACCTGCAACAACCACATAACCGCCCTCCTTACCTGCCTCAGGGCCGAGGTCTATAATCCAGTCGGCGCACTTAATAACATCCATATTATGCTCGACGACAACCACCGTATGCCCACGCTGAATAAGTGCATCGAAGGCTCCGAGCAGACGACCTATATCGTGGAAGTGAAGACCCGTAGTAGGCTCATCGAAGATAAACATCACACGCTCATCGCTACGCTCCTTAGTGAGGAACGAGGCGAGCTTTACGCGCTGGGACTCACCGCCCGAGAGTGTCGATGACGACTGTCCGAGCTTAACATAGCCTAAGCCCACCTGCTCAAGAGGTCGTATGCGCTCGACAATGCGTCGACAAGTGGCGTTGGCACTATCTTCCGAGAAGAAGGCCAAGGCCTCGTCTACCGACATATTTAGGATATCGTATATACTCTTATCGCGGTACTTAACCTCCAAAATCTCGGGTTTAAAGCGCATGCCACCACACGCCTCGCACTGAAGCTCGACATCGGCCATAAACTGCATACTCACCTTGATAACACCCTCGCCCTCGCACTCCTCGCACCTACCTCCAGGCATATTGAACGAGAAGGCCGCAGCCTGTATTCCCGTATGCTTCGAGTATGGCTGATCGGCATAGAGCTTACGTATCTCGTCGTAAGCCTTGATATATGTCACAGGATTTGAGCGCGTAGACTTACCTATTGGCGACTGCGACACCATCTCGACACTCTGTATCTGCTTTGTGTTGACATCAAGGCCATCGTGGTCACCAGGCGTGAGTGTAGTCTCTGCAAGGCGACGCTTGAGTGCTGGGAAGAGCACATCGTCGGCCAGCGACGACTTTCCCGAGCCTGAGACTCCCGTAATGCAGGTCAGCACCCCCAACGGAATCTCGACATCGACATTTTTGAGGTTGTGATGCCTTACGCCACGCAGACGAACAACGCCTGCGGCGGCACGACGACGCTGCGGTATCTGAATACGCCTGCGCCCCGTTAGGTAGTCTGCCGTAAGCGACCCCTTGGCACTCTCGATGCTCTCCGCAGGACCGTTATAGACCACCTGACCACCACCTACACCCGCCTCAGGACCCATATCCACTATCCAGTCTGCGGCGCGCATAATCTCCTCCTCATGCTCGACGACGATGACCGTATTGTCTAAGTCGCGAAGCTGCTTAAGAACACCTATCAGGCGATTAGTATCCCTCGGATGAAGACCTATGCTCGGCTCATCGAGGATATACATCGAGCCTACCAGATTCGAGCCCAACGACGTGGATAGGTTTATGCGCTGCGACTCACCTCCCGAGAGCGACGACGACAGACGGTCTAAGGTCAGGTAGTGTAGCCCCACATCCATAAGGTATCTGAGGCGGCTGCGTATCTCTATGAGTACACGCTCGGCACTCTTTGCCTCAAACTCATCGAGCGAGAGATTATCGAAGAAATCGACAAGCTCGCCAATGGTCATTGCAACGATGTCGGCAATGCTCTTACCACCAATCTTAACGTATAGCACCTCCTTACGTAGACGCGCACCATGACACTCTGGACAGAGCGTCTTACCCATATATCGAGACTTCAGAACGCGGTACTGCACCTTATGTCGCTGCGAGTCGACATACTCAAAGAAGTCGTCAATACCTCCGAAGTACTCATTACCATGCCACAACGCCTCCTTATGCTCATCGCTAAGGGCATAGTAGGGCGTATGTATCGGGAAACCGCACCTCGAAGAGGCCACGATAAGGTCACTCTTCCAGCGGCTCATAGAGGCTCCATTCCAACAGGCTACAGCACCGTTATACACGCTCTTCGACTTGTCGGGAATAACCAAATCCTCGTCTATACCCACAACCTTGCCATAACCCTCACATACGGGACAAGCACCGAGCGGATTATTAAACGAGAAGAGGTGCTCGGTAGGACGCTCATACGATATGCCATCCTCGTCATAGCGCGAGGAGAAGCTCTCCACCCTATCGGTGATTATGTGAACCACACCCGAGCCGTAACCCATGGCGCGTGCTACGGAGTCCGTAAGGCGCGATATGGTCTCTGCCTCATGGTCTACCGATATGCGGTCTACGACAATCATAACGTCGTCGATACTCATATCCTCGCTGACTAAAGGCATAAACTCCTCGACAAGCATCACCTCGTTGCGATAGCGCACCCTTGTAACGCCATCCTCGATAAGCGTAAGCATACGCTCGATGATACCCTCGGAGTGCTTAAGAAGCATCGGCGCAGCGACAACTACACGCTCACCATCCCCCATACGCAATATATGGTCTACGACATCATCGACCTCGTAACAGCGTATCTCAAGGCCCGTGATAGGCGAATAGGTGCGACCTATACGTGCAAAGAGGAGCTTCAGATAGTCGTATATCTCGGTTGTTGTGCCCACCGTAGAGCGTGGGTTTCGCGAGATAACCTTCTGCTCGATGGCAATGGCTGGTGCTATACCCTCGATAAGGTCTACGTCGGGTTTCTCGACACGCCCCAAGAATTGGCGCGCATATGCCGATAGGCTCTCGACATAGCGTCGCTGACCTTCGGCAAATATGGTATCGAAGGCCAGGGTCGACTTTCCCGAGCCCGAGAGTCCCGTAACCACAACGAGTCGAGAGTGCGGAATCTCGACATCCACACTCTTAAGGTTATGCACCCTTGCTCCCTTTATCTTAATCTTGTTATCCAATCGGCTCTATTTATACTCTATCTACCGTAGCACCCTCGACCTTCTCAAGGCGCGCGATAAGCTGCTCGGAGTCGCCCTCGCGTATCGAGAGTGTCATGGTGCAGAGGTTGTCAAACTCCTGACCCAAAACCCTCGGTTGCATATCCTTAACTATGCGCATAACATCATTCATGGCGATATACGAGAAGCTGACTACAACCTTAACATCTACCGTGCGCTCTACAATCTCACACTCCGAGAGAACCAACGCCGTAGACTCCTTATATGCTGCTATAAGCCCCGGGACACCGAGCTTCGTACCACCGAAGTAGCGCACCACGACAACCAGACAGTTGGTCACCTCCTGCGACAGCAACTGCCCGAGTATCGGCTTACCCGCCGTAGAGGATGGCTCGCCATCGTCATTGGCGCGAAAGTGCTCACCACGAGGGCCTAAACGCCAGGCATAGCAGTGATGCGTGGCATCGAACCATCTCTTGCGCAGAGCGTCGAGGTGCGTCTTAATCTCCTCCTCACTCTCGACAGGATAGGCATACACCAAGAACTTACTACTAAGCTGTCGGTAGGTAGTCTCTGCTGCTTTAGCTATGGTTTTATAACTATCGTTGGCCACTACGTCTACATTTTAGGGTTACTCTATAGATGTGAACATACGACTCCAGCGTATGCCACCACCCGAGGGATCTAACGAGAACCATACATACGAGGCCTTACCCACGATATGGTCCTCGGGAACAAAGCCCCAGAAGCGTGAGTCAAGAGAGCCATGACGGTTGTCGCCCATCATAAAGTAGTAGTCCTGAGCGAAGGTGTAGTGCGAGGCCTCCTTATTGTCGATATATATCTTACCATCACGCTCCTCAACGCTGTGACCCTCGTATACCTCGATGCAGCGGCCATACATAGCCATAGCGTCGGCATCAAGCTCTATGGTAGCACCCGCCTGTGGCACCCATATAGGGCCCATATCATCGATAGTCCAGCGACTATTACCCTTTGGCTCGGTGTGCGGAATAAGGCTACTACCCGAGATGGCACCACCAATCTTGCGCAGTCGATAGCGCGTAGTATCTTTATACTGCTCAAGCTGATCATCCGTAATTGGAAGTTCGATATAGCTACCCGTAGCGGCATCGATACCCACCTTCAGAGGTTTCGAGGTGTACTCGTTATAGTAGATATACTGACGCTTGGGCACAAACGCCTCCTTAGTACCATTGTGATACACCTCACCATTGATAACCATAAGGCTGTCACCTGGCACGCCCACACATCGCTTGATGTAGTTCTCCTTCTTATCCAACGGACGCACTGCCAACGTCAGGTTCTCGGCTATATTCTTGCGTCGCTGCTCGACCGTTGCACCCACCTGCTTGTCACGTAGCAACTCGTAATAGCTCATCGAGGCCATCTCTAAGGCTACGGTATCGCCCTCGGGAAAGTTAAAGACCACAACATCGCCACGCTCAACACGCCCCATACCTTTAAGACGGCGATACTCACGCTCCCAGCACGTAGAGAAGGAGTTTTTCGTAGGGTTAAGTGGCATTGTGTTGTGTACAAATGGGAATGACAGCGGAGTCATAGGCACACGAGGACCATACGACACCTTGTTTACAAGTATGTAGTCGCCAGCCATCAGCGTACTCTCCATCGAGCCTGTAGGTATGACAAACATCTGAAACCAGTAGAGCTGGATGAGCGTAGCCACAACCGTAGCAAAGAGTATAGCATGCACCCAACCATATATCCACTCATATACCTTCGAGTGACTCCTCAGTTCGCACCATAAGGCTATGGCCATAACCACCGCAAAGCTAAGGACAAAGGGTCCCTCCCACTTAAAGAGCAGCATATGCAGAATAACACCTACGACCAAGGCAAAGATGGCGGCACACCATATGGCCCAAGCTATCTGCCACCAGCGATGACGCTCATACATACGCTTATGCCAACGCGCGATATGGTGGCCAATGTAGTAGTCATAGATGAGCGGAAGTGCCACAGGCAGCGACCACCACGCACCATACCACAAAGCAAAGAGCGTGACGATAATAGCCACCACGATAGCGACACACCAAGGACTTGTCACCACATCCTTTATCTTTGATAAAAACTTTCTCATCCCCAATTACTCATTACTAATTACTCACTATTTCAAGAGGTCGTCCATGCTATATACACCCACCTTATCGGCAAGGAACTCACCTGCGAGGACCGCACCAAAGGCCAGTGCTCGGCGATTTGTTATCGAGTGCTTAAGCTCTAAAACATCATCGGGCGATGTATAGGTTATGGTATGAATTCCTGGAACCATACCCTCGCGGAAGGACTCTATCTCGATAGCCTCAGCATCGTTTGTCTGTGCGTTTACCCACTTTGTCTTACGCTCCATATTCTCTATAATCCCCTCGGCCAAGGTTATTGCCGTACCACTTGGAGCATCCTTCTTCCAGATATGGTGAGTCTCCTCAATACGCACATCATACTGCTTATATGGATTCATAAGCTCGGCCAAACGACGGTTAAGGCGAAACATCATATTTACACCTATCGAGAAGTTCGAAGCATAGAAGAGAGCACCACCGCGCTCCTCGGCCAACGCCTCCATAGCCTTAAGATGGGTAAGCCACCCTGTCGTACCACACACCACGCGACCACCGCCACTTAGCACTCGCTCAACATTTCCAGCAGCCGTATCGGGTGTCGTAAACTCAAAGGCTACATCCACCTTGGCGATACTCTCCGAAGTAAGCTCTGCGGCATTAGCCTCATCAATGATAAGCTCTACGCTGTGGCCACGTTCAAGGAGGATACGCTCAATCTCGCGCCCCATCTTACCATGGCCTATAATAGCACATTTCATATATAAATCTCATTTATGCAAATAACGCCGTAAAGGTAATAAAAATTTCGAAATCGTCGAGCCATTACCCCATTTTTAACTATCTTTGGGGCCAAATACTACAACTATATAAATATGAGAGAATTTATCATACAAACATTTGTAACGATACTCGCTATAACCCTAATCACGCCACCCCTATCGGCACAGAGCTCGCTCACGCGCAGCGAACGCGACTCGGTGTGCGTAGCCCTACGCCGCATAACGCTCGACGAGGTGGCAGGCAGCTACGTAAAGGTCGAGAGTGCGCGAATAAAGCAACGCGGCAAGAGTAACACCATCGAGATACGCACATCCGTAGAGCTGGCCTACTACCCTATGCGCTCAGAGAGCGTAGCACACATCTACAGCGAGGTGCGCAAGGCCCTACCAGCTAAGTATCGCAACTATACGATACTGATATACACAGGTGGCAGGCTCATCGACAACCTAATACCCCAATACTACCGTGCCAGCAACCATGAGCGTAGCTTTACGCACGACATCACAACACCGCTCATCACACGCCACAGCTCACTATCGCAGCCATCGAAGGGCCTGCTTAAGCGACATATAGCCCTATGGCAAAGTCATGGCCGCTACTTTAAGCAGGAGCGCGATATGTGGTCATGGCAGCGTCCACGACTATGGGAGAGTGTCGAGGACCTGTATACACAGAGCTACGTACTCCCCTTTCTGGTGCCGATGCTCGAAAGGGCTGGTGCCAACGTGCTCCTACCTCGCGAGCGCAGCGTACAGAGCGTAGAGATTATAATCGATAACGACAAAGGCATAGACGACTCACGCTACAACGAGCATAACGGCACAAAGCGTTGGCAGGAGGGCGGCGAAGGATTCGCACACCTCTACGAGAGCTACGCCACGGGCCACAACCCCTTTAGAGATGGCACATCGCGCTTAGTCGAGAGCGTAAGCCAGGAGGAGAAGCTATCTACGGCCACCTGGGGCACAAACATCGAGAAGAGTGGCATTTATAGCCTCTATATCTCCTACACCTCGACAAAGAGGTCTGTACCCGATGCCCACTACACAGTTCACGCCTCGGGTGGCGACCGTCACTTTTACGTTAATCAGCAGATGGGCGACCGCATGTGGATATGCCTTGGCGACTTCTACTTCGAGAGTGGCAACCATAAGGCATTGGTGACGCTGAGCAATGCCTCACAGCATAAGGGTATCATCTCGGCCGATGCGGTAAAGATTGGCGGTGGTATGGGTAACATACGCCGCAGCGTACATAGCGAGCTACGCACCGAGGGCGAGGAGTATGAGGAGAGGACAAGCTCCTATCCTCGCTTTACCGAGGGGGCGAGATATTGGCTTCAGTGGTCGGGCTTCGAGACCGATGTATATGCACCCAAAGAGGGCAAGGATGACTACAAAGAGGACTACATGTCGCGTGCCCACTGGGTAAATGCTCTGATGGGTGGCAGCCAGCGTCTTAAAGGCAAAGATGGTAAGAACATACCCGTAGACCTCGCCTTTGCCTTCCACTCCGATGCTGGCGTAAGACTTAACGACGATATAATCGGCACCTTAGGCATATATTCGACCAAAGAGAACAAGGCAAGATTCGAGGGCAACGTATCGCGACTACGCTCCCGCGACCTTACGGATATCATTATGACCCAGATAGTTGGCGACCTGCGCCAAAAGTACGAACCAAACTGGACTCGTCGCGGAATGTGGGATAGAGCCTACTACGAAGCACGCATCCCTGCCTGCCCCACGATGCTCCTTGAGCTGCTATCGCACCAGAACTTTGCCGATATGCGCTATGGCCTCGACCCACAGTTTCGCTTCGACGTTAGCCGCGCGGTATACAAGGGTATGCTAAGGTTTATATCGAGTCAGTATGGCACGGAGTATGTCGTGCAACCCCTACCCGTAAATAGCTTTGCCATAGAGCTATGCAACGGCGCAGCGCACCTAAGTTGGCAGCCCACCATCGACACCTTAGAGCCTACGGCCACCCCCGACTACTACATCTTATATACACGCATCGATGACTCGGGTTTCGATTGTGGCAGACGCATAGATAGCACCTCGACAATAGTACATCAGGAGGAGGGACATAGATACAGCTACCGTGTTACGGCAGTAAACGAGGGTGGCGAGAGCTTCGACTCGGAGACCCTCTCGGCCTACGTGGCCAAGCGTAGCAAGGGGTGTGTGATGATAGTAAATGGCTTTGACCGCGTGGCAGCACCTATGAGCATACACGCCGACTCGTTAGCAGGATTCTTCAATAGATACGATAGCGGCGTAGCCTACATCGAGGATATATCGTTTATCGGCGAGCAGGTAATCTTTGACCGCAAGCTATCACACTCCGAGAACGAGAGCTACGCGCTCGGCACATCCTATACCGACTACGAGACGAGGGTTATCGCAGGCAACACCTTCGACTACCCAGCCCTTCACGGCATAGCGATAGCTCAGAGTGGCTACTCCTACACCTCGGCATCACACAGAGCCGTTGCCGAGGGGCGCGTATCGATAGGCAACTACCCCGTTGTCGACCTTATCGTCGGCAAACAGCGCACAACGACCATTGGGCGCGGTGTATCGGGATATCACTATAAGGCCATTAGCGAGGAGCTACAGAGAGCCATAAGTGGCTTCGTTAACAGTGGTGGCAACCTCTTAGTCAGTGGCAGCTACATCCTCGAAGACCTATGGCACGGAGCTACGGCGACGGACGAGGATAGAGAGTTTACTCAAAAGAGCCTGCACACGACATTTGGCGGAGGTATGGCCTCGCGCACAGGAGAGGTATATGCCCCCTCAACAAAGTTTACTCGCAAGAGGCTTAGGGCGACGTTCAACACCACACCATCCGAGGAGGTCTACTCGGTAGAGTCCCCCGAGGTTGTGACACCTGCCGACAAGAGTAGCTTCACCATACTGCGCTACAATAGCTCCGACAGGTCGGCAGCCGTAGCCTACGACGGCAGCGATAACCGCAGCGTACACCTCGGCTTCCCGTTTGAGACAATCACCGATGAGACGGAGCGCGAAAAACTTATGATGGCGATACTGAAATTCCTGTTTAGGGAGTAGAATAGCGTGTAAAGAGGCTTATTATGACACTATCGAAACAGAACATACGTAGCATAGCTATGCCTATAGCTATGATTGTGGGGGCACTCCTCTGCCGCCCACTGAGCATTGTCGAGGAGGCTACAAACCATATCCTCACGCCGATACTTATCGCAGCGATGCTCTTTGTCACCTTCTGTCGCGTAGATATCAAGGCTATGCGACCTCGTATGATACACCTTTGGATGCTCTTGGTGCAGTTTGTTGGCTCTATCGCCGTCTACTACATCACCCTACCACTACTGGGCGAGTGCGTGGCCCAGGGAGCCATGATATGCGTAATGGCACCTATAGCTATGGCTGCGGTGGTCATCGGTGGTATGCTCGGTGCCGATATAAATACGATGGCGACATATAGCCTTATCTGCAATATCGTAACCGCCATAGTTGCCCCATTTCTCCTCCACGCCTTTGGCAACGGAAGTTGTAGCTTCGTAGAGATTGCAGGGCGCGTGGTTCCAACGCTTGTAGCCCCATTTGTCGTGGCGCAGCTGCTGCGCTGGGTATGGCCTCGTGCGGCATCCGCCATAGCTGCTCGCTCTTCGATATCGTTCTACTTGTGGATTATTTCGCTTGTATTGGTATTGGGGCGCACCACAACCTTTATCCTCGATACTGATGCCGACCCCTTTGTCGAGGTCGAGCTTGCCATCGTGGCACTTGTTCTATGCCTTTCGCAGTTTGCCATAGGCAGGCTCTTAGGCTCGCTATATGACGACAAGGTCGCTGGAGGTCAGAGCGTAGGACAGAAGAATACCATATTGGCAGTGTGGATGTCACTAAACTTCCTCAACCCCGTAAGTTCGGTAGCCCCTACGGCCTACATCGTATGGCAGAACTTGGTAAATAGCTACCAGGTATACCGAGCAGGCAAGAGAGGTTAGAGGTAATGCCGCATAACAGAAACGTCGATTAATAGAAATAGCAACGGGGATGTCTAAGGGGTGTAATGTAATGTAAATAAACTAAGGTGGCGTATGAGCGAACTACACCGTTCACTACATACGCCACTACATTTACATGCATTACTTATTGTTGAAGTACATTATCATTCAAAATTTGTACTACATAGAAGACAACACACCAATAGCACAATTAAAATTTAAGCGGTTTTGTAAAAAACAGTCTTACAAACTAACGACCTAACAATGTAAATAAAATCGGCGGTGAAATCAATTCACCGCCGAAAAAAGACTGTACATTGGCATACTGCCCATTGCTATTTATAATTCGTTAGCGGCAGTAGATGCTCCCTTATCACATCAAAGACCCCAATTTGTTGTCAGAAGGGTTGCATATTTGGAGATTTGTCGCAGGCTGAAAAAGCGGAGCATACTAAACGTATGTGAGCATTTTTCAGACAAGCAAAGCTTCGAAGATGCACCCTTATCACAACAAAGAGCGGTTAAACTCTACAACCAAGGCCGACATCGGAGCCACCTTAAGGCCACTCATCGTGACACTCTCGCCAGTAATGACGTTGCGACCATTGTCAAGACCCTCGGTAATCTCGGCATAGCGGCTCCAAGGTACAACACACTCATTTTCGGTATTGTTGATATAGACAAAGACCACCTCGCTATCGTTATAGCGGAAGTAGGCATAGGTATTATCGCGGTCGATAAAGTGGAGCGTCTTACCATTATGGATGACATCCTTCGACTTTCGCCAGTTCATAATCTTACGTGTGTAGTCGTAGACCTCCTTAGCCGCTCCTGTATGCTGCGCCTTATCGAAGAGGTTAATCCTATCGTCAGCCCAACCACCAGGGAAGTCAACACGTAGCGTTGGGTGTCCCTTAGAGCGGTCCGTAGAGCGGAATAACAGCTCATCACCATAGAGCATCTGGGGCATACCACGCAGCGTGGCAAGCAGCGTATGTACTATCTTCATACGACGTGCATCACCCTCGCACACATCACCGATACGGTCGGTATCGTGGTTAGCGGCCATAATCATCATATTGCTTAGGTCGTTGTAGACAAAGTCGTGCGACAACACATCGTAGACGCGCGTCATACCCTGACCCCAGCCAGCGTTACCACTCTCGGTCATAGCTGAGCGTATAGCGTCGTGAAGCGGAAAGTCCATAATCGACTTAAGGTGCGAGTTGAAGCCATCCTTGTTGGCATTGCCACCCTGCCAGTAGGCAAGCTGTGGAATAGACGAGGTCCACACCTCACCGACGATGTTGAAGTTAGGATACTCATCCATAACAGCCTTACACCATTGGCTCATAGGTATCTTCTCGTTATAGGGGTATGTATCGACGCGGAAGCCATCCAAGCCCGAGTACTCTATCCACCATACGGCCCACTGCTTAAAGTAGTTAAGTAGATAGGGGTTATCTAAGTTCATATCGGCCATCGTGCGGTCAAACCATCCACTCTCCATCTGGTAGAGGTCCGACTTCGAGGCGTTAAAGTCCATATTTGTCGAGAAGGTCCAGTTCGACTGCGTATATTTTTCCCACTGGTGTGTCCAATCCTTAAAAGGCTGGTCGTCGTACCACCAGTGTGTCGTCGAGCTATGGTTAGGAACGATATCCATAATAACCTTCAGGCCACGCTTATGGCACTCATCGACATAGGTGCAGAAGAGCTCGTTGCTACCATAACGTGGGTCGATACGATAGTAGTCGCTGCACGAGTAGCCATGATACGACGCACCATTCTCGTTATCGAGCAATAGCGGTGTAGACCATATAGCCGTAGCTCCCAGGTCGGCGATATAGTCGAGGTGGTCAATCATACCCTGAAGGTCACCACCATGACGGCGACCAGGGTTCGAGCGCATAACCTTCTCTACGGTATCGTCCGTAGAGTCATTACTCGTATCGCCATTAGCAAAGCGGTCTGGCATAATAAGATAGACAAAGTCGGCAGTCGTAAAGCTCTCCCTAAGACGTGAGTTGGCCTCGCGCTCGGCAATAACGTAAGGATAGTCGTAACGACGCTTACCATCGCTAAAGCGCAGCGTATACTCGCCAGCCACAGCATCATCGCTAATAGCCACATCTACAAACAAGTAGTTAGGGCTATCGGCCTTATGTAGCTCAGCCACACTCACACCCTGACCCTCGGGAAGTATCTCCACATCGTAGGCCGAGATACCCTCGCCATTGACCATAAGCTGCAACTCGGTATTCATACCTACCCACCACGATAGTGGCTCGACATGCTTAATCTCAAACTGTGGCTTGGCCGCTGTAGCACTAACGGCAATAGCCACAAACATTAGAATAGAAAGTACTCTTTTCATTTGCTATGAATAACTTAGAAGCTGTTTTGAATTTTATTGAAAGAGTTTGTTCGTTGCTGCAAAAGATAGTTTCGGCTTCTTATTTTACCAATATTTTATAGCTCCAAGGTAACAAATCGCACTCTACATGGCTCGCAAGTTGATATGGCTCGCCCGTCATCGCATCACGATAACGTCCTGCATATATACCCGTATTAAAGTCGGCATGTATCGTATATGGCGAGAGGTTGACAATGGCAACAACCCTACTGCCACGCACCTCGCGCACAAAGGTCATGATGCAATCCTTGGCATTGTTCTCAATCTCTATCATCTCGCCACCACGCTCACCTGCTGCCAACGCCCTCTCGCTATGCTTCAGCGCGCAGAGCCTACGATATAGCTCCGTAGCATAGCCCTCGACATAACGCGAGGCAGGTATAGCATCACGCTCGAAGAACTCGAAAGAGTGGTCATAACCAACCTCCTGTCCCGTATATATCAGAGGCATAGTAGAGGGCATAAGGAAGGTCATCACCGTCATCACATCTAACGATGCCCCAAAGCGTGCCTGATGCGAGCCACTCCACGAGTTTTCATCATGGTTCGAGGTGAAGCTTAAACGCATAGCCTCCTTAGGGTATCTCGCCCTCTCGGAGTGTATAGCATTGCGCACATCCCACACCCGGCGAGCACCCTTAGCAATGTCGCACATTACGTGGTGTATATTCCACTGATAGCTCATGTTAAAGGCCCTGTCGAAGAGGTTATCCTCCTCTGCCTCGGCAAGCATAAAGATATCGGGACGCAGACGATGAAGCACCTCGGAGGCCTCCTGCCAAAACTCGATAGGCACCAGCATAGCCATATCGCAACGGAAACCATCTACGCCGAACTGCTCAACCCAGTAACACATGGCCTCAATCTGACCACGCCACACATCTCTATTGGCGTAGTTTAGCTTGGCCGTATCTGTCCAATCCCAGGGAACCTTAGCTACACCCTCCGCATCGCGCTCGTACCACTCCTTGGGACGCTCCGTAATCCATCGAGCATCACGCGCCGTATGGTTAGCCACCCAGTCGAGCAACACGTGCATACCGAGCGACTTTGCCGTAGTGATAAACTCTCGTAAGTCGGCCTCAGTGCCAAACTCCTCGTTTACGGCCATATAGTCGCGTATCGAGTAGTATGAGCCAAGACTACCCTTGCGCCCCTCGACACCTATCGGATAGATGGGCATAAGCCAGATGGCATCGATGCCCACAGAGCGCAGAAAGGCAAGCCTTGCAGTCGCAGCACGCAGCGTGCCCTCCTCGGTAAACTGCCTAACGTTAAGTTCATAGAGCACAGCAGAGTAGCTCCACTCGGGATGTTTGTACATAGTAGATTAGGATTTGTAAAAATATTAGGGCTATGAAGGCAGCATAGCGCAGTACACCACCCCATAGCCCTGATGTCTACTAAATTATCTTGCAAGCAACCTAAAGTCCCAAGCACCAAGCTCGATGACATCACCAGCCTTAAGGCTAAGCTCCTTGCCACAAGCGCGCTTATAGTCACCAGCCGCAGCCTCGGTAGCTACAAACGTTGCAGGCTCGGCCGAGAAGTTAAAGACGCAAAGCACCTTGTTATCACCCTTTTCACGAACAAAGGCCAGCACGTTCTCCGACACACCCTCAACAAAGAGTGCAGGTGCTACATCGCTACCTGCTGCCAAAGCAGCGTTATTGTGGCGGAACGATGTGAGCATCTTGTAGAAGTCGCGGTACTCCTTACCATACTCCGTATCGACAAGCTCTACGATAGAGTCCTTCTCGAAGAACTGAAGACGACGGTTAAGCGCAATCTCCTGACCCGTATAGATAAGTGGCTGACCCTTAGGCATCACGAAGGTGAGAGCTGCAAATGCCTTGTGAGCATCACCCATACGCTCAAACTCGGTACCTGCCCATGAGTTTTCGTCGTGGTTCGAGGTAAACATAAGGCGCATTGCAGGTGCAGGATACTTAACATCGTCACGCGACATATACTCCTTAAGGTCTGCTACGCTCTTAGCCTCGGTCTTGATTGTGCCGTCACCAGCCACATTCTTAGTCTCGCTGCCACCCTTAGCCATAGCATTGAAGATGTGGTGGAGCTCCCAAGCGTAAGTGGCCTCGAAACCACACTCGTGCAACCAAGTCTCCTCGCCCTCGGCCAAGAGATATACATCGGGGTTAATCTGGCGTACCTGCTTCCATGCCTCAGCCCAGAAGTCGGCAGGCACGTTCATAGCAACGTCGCAACGGTAGCCATCAACGCCCATCTCTACCCAATACTTAAGAGCATCAATCATAGCAAGACGCATATCCTGATTCTTGTAGTTAAGCTTGGCGATATCCGTCCAATCGTACTCTACGATAGGGAGACCTGTAGCCTCGTCGATAACGTACCAATCCTTCTTACCCTCTTTCCACCAGTTAGCATCGCGCGAGGTGTGGTTAGCCACCCAGTCGATGATAACCTTAAGACCGAGGTCGTGTGCCGTATTTAGGAAATGCTGGAAATCCTCCAACGTACCAAACTCGGGGTTGATAGCCTTGTAGTCTATAATAGAGTAGTACGAACCAAGCGTGCCCTTACGGCCATCAACGCCGATAGGACTGATAGGCATAAGCCATACGATATCTACGCCCATCTCCTTAAGCTCTGGGAGGTACTTCTCGGCAGCAGCAAACGTACCCTCGACAGTTGCCTGACGAATGTTAAGCTCATAGACTACAGTGTTAAACTTGTCAAACTCCTGACAGCACTCTGCCTGCTGCTTATTACAATTGCAGCAACCTACAAATGTCGCAACGGCGACTAAAAACGCTAAAATCTTCTTCATAATATATCAGTTTAAATTATTTGTTTACAATAACATATCCACGCGCGGGTATCGAAACTTCGATATTACCATCACCTAAGCAGGTCGCCGCGCCACCCTCGGTAGCTACTGCAACGCTAAGCTCGCCACACTGTGCAAACTCGGGGAGGGTAACGCAGAGCGTCTTAGCCTCGTCACGCACGTTGATACCTACCACGCTCCAGTCGCCCATATAGTGGCGAAGGAATACCCATGCAGCATCGTCAACATGCAACGTCAGATAGTCGCCATACATCAATGGCATAGAGCTACGACGCTCCTTAAACAGTGCGCGTGTCATCTCATACTGCTTAAGCTGATAGTCGTTATAACCCTCAAAGGTCATCATATCGCGATTATCTGGGTCGTTAGCACCTGGAACACCATACTCATCACCCTGATATACGCAAGGAACACCTGGTACGGTAGTGATGATGGCCTTGAGGAGCTGCAAGCCTGCGTGACCCTTATCCATGTCACCTACCTCCACTTCACGGTGCCAACCCTCGGCCTTATCATCTGGACACCAGAGCGACATATCGCCTCCTGCCAACGAGATAAAGCGTGGCTTATCGTGGTTACCCGTAATGTTACCCATAGTGTGGTGCGAACCATAAGCAGCCTCCGACTCCTCGACAGTGGCTACGATGTCGAACATTGAGCGATTCTCATCGACGATAACATCGCGAGAGGTGTGGTAGAGGTTAAAGTCAAACTGTGAGTCAATCATACCACTCTTTACATACGAGCCGATAAGCTCGACATCGCCATAGGTCTCGCCAATCTGCCAAAGGGCACGATCAGGCATCTCCGACTTCATCTTGTGGGTCAGCATACGCCAGTAGTTCAGAGGTATATGCTTACAAGCATCGTGACGGTAGCCATCGAAGTCGAAGTTACGCACCCAGTAAAGCGCAGTGTCGGTCATTGGGTCGCACACCTCCTCGCGACGAGTATCCAACGTTGGAATATGCTCATCAAACCATGTGGTAAGGCGCGTCTCACCATCCCACTGACCTATATTCTTGCGACCATCGGGCAGATAGAGCTCCGTAGTCCAATCGGGGTGCTCCTGAAGCACTGGAGAGTTGATATGCAGGTGGTTAGCCACATAATCAAGGATAACATTCATGCTACTCTCGTGTGCCGTAGCGAGCATCGCGCGTAGCTCCTCGTCAGTACCAAAGCGGTCATCTACCTTGGTGTTGTAGATAGGCCAATAGCCATGATAACCCGAGAACTTAGTATCGGGGTTAACATTCTGGCCCCAAGCGTCGTAAGGATTCTGCGTAATTGGCGAAATCCATATTGTCGTAATACCTAAGTCGGTAAAGAAGCCATCCTCGATTTTTGAGGTGATACCTGCGATATCGCCACCCTGATAATCAACCTTATCGAGCACCTCGGGAGAGTTAATCTTCCAGTCGTTAGCCTTGTTGCCGTTATTAAAGCGGTCAACCATAAGCGAATAGAGAATCTGTGACTGGCTATCCTGACGACGTATAAGCGAGGCATCCGTAACTACCGTGCCATGCTCCAAAGGTAACAATACATCGTTGAAACGGCCATCATCTCCGGCTGCAAAGACGCGGATAACCGAGCGAGAGTACTCCTTAGCACACTCTGGGATAGCAACGCTGATAGTACAATCCTCGATACGCACATCTTCAAGGCGGTTGTTCTGCCACAAGGCGACAGCCTCAACAACAGGCTTGTTTGACTCAACAACTACACGTCCCTGCTTGACACTCATTGATGACATATAGCTCCACTTATCGCGCTCGCCACCGAGAACAACGATAGACAATGGCTCATCATCGTGCCATACATCGATAGTAGATACCAAGACATCGGCATTTGACGTTACGTCGAACTCCGACCAATCATCTGTGCGAGGTGTAAGGCTTAGACGCTCATCCGCAACGGTAAGCTTGTCGGCACCCACCCAGTGTGGATAGTAGTCTGTAAGGTAGTGTGATGTAGTACCCGTCTTGATGGTCATAGGCACTACTGCGGCGGCATTACCGCGTGCAAACTTTGCCTCGGGCTGAGCACATCCTACGGCAAAAACCGTAATCAATGCAGCACAAAGCAGCGATAGTGAATGCATCTTTTTCATATTGTTTGTGTTTATGGATATTCTATAAATTAGTAGCTATGTTATTCGTTGTTTATAGGTTTTGTTTCGGTCGCTGGTGAATCTATTTACTCTATATCCATCATCCAGTCGATACCCTCGTGAAGGTTGTTACCGTTGGTAAAGTCCCAATAGGAGTTATTCTCCCACGTCGAGCCATAACCCCACGCCGCAGGGTAGGTATACAGGCCCGTGCCGTGGCCCTGAGCCTTGCCAGAAAGCAGGTCGGGAAGCGACTCCGTACCCCAGGTGATAACACCTATGCCACCTCCTGCCCTAACATCCTCGGCCAACCTTCTAAGCCACTCGCGCTGCTTTGCTGGGGTGTAGTTAACGGCGTTTGTAGCATCGTTCCAATCGGGATAGTTATACGAGTTATCGCACCAGTCACCCATCCACTCACCATCGACCGTACCTGTGGTAAACGAGTATGCCGTTTCGAGTATCATAAACAACTTGCCATACTCACTCTTGAGAGCCTTACCCATAGCCTCGAAGGTGGCATACGAGCCCATTGTGTGGCCGATGTTTGTGCCAGGATACCACGACAAGGCTACAACATCGTAATTTGTACAACCGCCTTCAGCGTAAGTCTCCACATAGCCAATCTTCGAGGGGTTGGCGATATGCAGTGCCGAGAGGATGTCGAGGTCATACTTACGGGCAAAGTCGCGCACCGCACTATGGCCATAGTTGAGCAGGCGCGCAGTACGTGCGCTATCGTGCGAGCCATTGAGCATAAAACCGATATTTACCTCGTTGCCCACAGCGACAATTACGGGGTCTACACCCTCGGCGTGGAGCGATTCGAGCGACTCTAATACCCAGCTGTATATCTGGCCTCCGAGCGACACCTCATCAAGCGACTTCCAATCCTCGGGGATGTTATTATGCGTAACTCCCGTAGCTGAATATTTATCGTAGTCGGGCTTAAGCGTAAGCATAATATCTAGACCCTCGGCCTTAGCCATCTTGGCATCTTCGAGGACCCTATCCCACTGCTGCCAATCGATAGTAACTCCATTAATCTCGTCAAATGGCTGACGGTCGAGCTGCAAGCGCACGATGTTTGCTCCATGACTCTTAACCGAGACGTAGGGATTTGTAACCTTATCCTCCTCGCGATACTCAAGACCAAAATCTATAAGATAGTTTGCAAACGACATCGTTGTACCCTTGTAGAATGTCGCAACCTCGGGCTCGGGGCTTGGTTCAGGGTTGCTATTCGGATTATCCTCAGAGTTATCAGGGTTCTCTGTCTGACCACCACCATCTGGCCTCTGCGCCCCACTATCATCACCGCCACAGGCTACTGTAGCGACAACCAAGAGGGGTAAAACCATCCAAAACAGCTTTTTCATTCTACCTGTCGTGTTTAATTAGGAGTCGGGAGGCCGATCAGAGCCGCCCGACCAAGGGATAGTATCGCGCGCTTACGCACGCGATACTATTAATAGAATTTAGAGCTTTGCAATCTTAAGATAACCCTGCTCATTCTCGATGCGCAACGACACCTGATACTTACCAGCTGCCTCTACAACGATATCACTACCATTGAACGTAGCAGCGAACTCAGTGCCATCAACTGGAGCAAGTGGAGCCTCCTCAGTAGCACTATAGCCGAAGTTATTTGCCCAATCGCCATCAGCGCGGACCTTGAACTTCTTGTCTGCATCAGTCTCTGGAATCTCGATAGTAGCCGTAGCTACACCATCTGCAATCTCCATGGCAACATCACCACCCCAATTATTGAATGAGCCAATAACACCCCAAGAGTGCTCGGTCAAAACAGGGAACGAAGGCTTAACAGGCTCAGTACCCATCTCGTAAGCCATAAACCTACCATTCTCAGCCTCAGCAGGGATGATAAAGTAGTAGTCACGATTGAGAACTATACCAGTGATATCCTGAGTCTGCTCACCGTTGTTATTGTTGTTAAAGATGATGTTTGTAGTGATACCATAAGCTGTTGCAGGGAACTCATATACGAAGAACTCCTTGCCATCGATAGTCTCCTTCTCGGTAAGAAGGATACCTGGCCAACCGCCAAAGTCATAACCATCCCAGCCATAGAGTGCCATCTCGGCCCAAGCTGTACCCTCCTTGTGAGCGTAGAGCTTTACACTCTTAACATCTACGCCATCAGGAGTCTCGCCCTCGGCCATTACCCAGATGTCGAATGTAGAGATATTAAAGTAGATATCGTAAGTACCAGCAGGAGCTGAGAGGTTCTTACCACCAGCAGCCAAAGTAAGCTTCTCGCCTACAGTAACAGCGAATGGCTCAACATCGCCAGCAGCACCATAGTTAACAGCCCAATCGTTGTTGAAACGAATCTTGAACTGATCGTCGGCAGTAACAGTAACACCGTTGCGTGCAAAG
This sequence comes from Rikenellaceae bacterium, assembly GCA_015059715.1. Lineage (GTDB taxonomy): Bacteria > Bacteroidota > Bacteroidia > Bacteroidales > Rikenellaceae > Alistipes. The sequence goes on from SUZV01000007.1 coordinate 83,907, forward strand.
AGGTTCTCACCTACCTCGCTCATATAGAGGTCAGCCTGACCACCCCACTCGGTGATAGTACCAACAACACCCCAACGATCTGGCTCAGTTACAGGACCCTCTGGTACATCAGGTGTTTCACCACCTGCGCCAGTATCCTCCTCAGTGCCATAGTTCTTAGCGTTGAAGTCGATAAGACCTGTTACAGGGTTGAAGTATACACGATACTTACCTGCAGCAACAGCGATGTTATCGCCACCCTGAGCACACTCAGCACCCCAGTTAAGGTCCCAAGCTGCATCAGCGCGGAACTTCATCTCGGTATCAGCCGATGCCTCGATGTCGGCATAGAAGCGAGTCCACTTAGGATTGTAATTCATGACGATATCGTTATCCCAGTCACCGTTAAGACCGATGATACCAATCTGGTCAGCACCCCAAGACTTCTTCAATACCAATGTAGTATTGTCGAACTCGAAGCCGTAGAAACGCTTAGCATAACGCATAATATCCTGTGAGCCACCACCAGTGATAAGTTGGATAGAAGCAGGCTCATCAGCCTCAGTAGCCTTAGTCTCCTCACCCCAGTTGCAAGCGTCGTCCCAACCTGCGATACCTGTGAGCTTGAAGCCTGTGTTTGCAAGCGATACGCCCTCAGCATCAGCAAAGTCGACAACACCAGCAAATGTAGTACCCGTAGAGTTGTAGTCGAACAAGAACTGAGTCTTGGCGTGATCCCAACCGCAGTAGTTACCGATAACCCATACCTTCTCGAACTTCTCTGTAGGCAATACGTCGGCAACATACGACTTAAAGGTAGCCTTAACAACATTTGACATAAGCTCAGAGCCTGCGACAGCAGCACCCTTGTCGGTGTTAAGGTTTGCAACAACGGCAAAGTAGAGATCAATAGGCTCACCTGCATTACCAAACTCCAAAGCTACAACATTAAGGTCGGCCTGAGTAAGTGTAATGTTTGCGTCATTGAAGGTAGCCTTAGCCTTCTTCATATCTGCCATATCCTCTGTCTTAGCGATATAGAGGTTATGTACGTTAGCCGTAGCGACACCAAAGTCAGCCTTTGTGTACTCTACAACGATGTCATTACCTCCCTCCGAGAGATCGCAGCCCTCAATAGCACCCAAGACTGGAGCAACAGCGTTCTCAGGGGTATACTGCACATCGATATGCTCCTGGGTACACGACACCATCGCAAGACCCGAAAGAGCCAAAATGCTATATAATAACTTTTTCATTTTCTGTTAGTTTTATTCGTTTAACGTGACTAACTATTAGTAACCTGCGTTCTGCTTAAGATTGCTATTAGCATTAACATCGGCAGGTGGCAATGGGAAGAGGTTGCGGTGGTCAGCAACAGCTGCACCCTCCTTTACAGAACCCTTATACTCCCAGAGATAGTCAGCAGTAGTGAACTGACCATAGCGTACAAGGTCTGAACGACGGTGACCCTCCCACATAAGCTCGCGTGAACGCTCGTCGAGAACATCCTGTGCAGTATAAGAGGTGAGTTTAGCAACACCAGCACGATCACGTACAGCGTTGATTGATGCAAGACCCTTAGCATTGTCAGCACCACCACGTGCAGCACACTCGGCCAACATAAGGTGAGCATCAGCAACACGGAACAATGGGAAGTCTGTATCTACGAAACCTGTAGTCTGAGCTGCCGAACCATCGTGGTTAACGTTGCGGAACTTAACCGACTTGTAGCCACCAGATGTGAAGTTGAAGATATCGGGAATAGCTGTACCATAATCGGTAAAGAACATAGCACGTACATCGCCATCGGTGTAACGCTCAGATACCTGCTTAGTAACTGACAAACCACCCCAACCAGATGAGATACCTGCCTCAGCAGCATTCATATCGCCACCAGTACCTGCGAAGATGAGGAAGTTAGTACCACCATAAGATGTTGTGTTGATACCATCGTGTGGTACGGCGAAGATAATCTCGTTGGTAGCACCATAGGTAGAGTTTGCAGACAACAAGTGGTTGTCAGCAGCGAACAAATCGGCGAAGTTGACAGCAAGCTGATACTTACCAATCAAATCCTCGCAGATAGCAGCGCAGTCAGCGTAACGATTCTGACCTACGTATACCTCAGCGTTAAGGTAGAGCTTCGCAAGAATCATCTTAACAAAACCCTTGTCGCAACGGCCATACACGTTAGTACCCTCGGCTGCAAGGTCGCTACCCTCGATAAGCTCCTTACACTCTTTCTCAATCCACTCGAAGAGCTCTGCACGGTTAATCTGGCGTGGGCCCTGAGCACCTACAGCATCGTTCTCAGTAGCGAAAGGTACATTACCGAACAAATCGATAGCGTGGTAGTATGACAAAGCACGCAAAGCACGAGCCTCGGCGATAAGAGCACCCTTATTCTCGAACTTAACACCTGCAGGGTTAGCATTCACCTGACGGATAAGCTCGTTGCAAAGGCTTACTTGATAGAAGATACGATAGTACATAGCCACGATGAACTGGTTAGATGCCTGCCAATTCATATTGTGCATATCTGGAAGACCTGTATCGTTCCAGCAGCAAGTAGCCTCATCTGTAGTCAAACACTGCAAGTTGAAGTAAGCACGGAGGTACTGACCGAAACCTCCATCAACACCGTTGATATCTGGACCGCCGTTAGCACCATCTGATGATGAGCAAGCAAGACCCTGGTAGCACTTTGCAAGCAAAGCCTCGAAAGCTGCCTCATCCTTCAATACGTCCTGAGGAAGCTGTACGTTAGGATCGATAGGAGTGGTCTCCAAATCGTTAACGCACGAGCTAAAGCCAAGAGCAAAGACTCCGGCAACAGCCAACATTAAAACTTTAATATTTTTCATAATACTTATTCGATTTTAGACCATTAGAAATTGAACTTCACGCCAAGGATGTATGTACGTGGACGTGGATACATATTGTTGTCAATACCGCCAGCAATCTCAGGATCGATGCCCTTGTAACCGGTGATAGTGCAAACATTTGAAACAGTACCGAACAAATCGAGTGAAAGATCGCGATCGCATGCGTTACCAAGGTTGAAACGATAGCTTAGAGTGATGTTATCGAGCTTGAGGAACGAAGCGTTGCGAACATAGTAGTCTGACAAGTACTGACCCGACGTACGGAAGTTGGTAGTAGGAGCTGTAACAACACGGTTGTTGGTGAAGTTATTTGTCCAGAGGTCGGTCAAGAGCTCACCATTTGACGAAATGTTGTCGTAAACATAGTTACCAATGTTTGCGTGTGCCGAAACAGCCAATGTCAAAGCCTTCCAAGAGAGCTGAGTATTGAAACCGATAGTCACATCTGGAGCAGCCTTCTTGTATACATACTTATCCTTCTCGTTTACCACGCCATCCTCGTTGCGGTCAACGTACAAGCCCTCGATAGGCTTGCCATTAGCGTCGTAAATCTGCTGGTATACGTAGAATGAGTAAGTAGGCTGGCCTGTCTGGTGTACCTGGCAAGTACCACCAACACCACCTGAGTAACCACCTGTATCAACACCGTAGTAACCCTCAGCCTCGTCATCGTTAGTAAGACGAGTAATCTCGTTGCGGTTCCAAGCTACGTTAGCACCGATATTCCAGTACCAATCCTTAGTCTGGATAGCTACAGCGTTAAGTTCGAACTCAACACCGATATTCTTTAGGTCACCGATGTTTGCGTTGAGGTAGTTGGTAAGGTTAGCACCTGCAGGAACTGGAGTAAAGTTCAAGAGGTCCTTAGTCTCGCGATAGTAGAAGTCAGCACTTGCTGTCAAGCGACCATCGAGGAAACCGAGGTCAAGACCTGCGTTGTAGGTAGTAGTAGTCTCCCACTTAAGGTCGGCGTTGTAGCCAACAGGCTTAATTGGGTATACAAGACCGTTACCTTCGGTATAACCACCGAATGGGTAGTATGAACCGAGCGTATTATTATAATAGGTAGGAAGAGCGTCGTAGAGGCCACCAACATCCTGCTGACCTGTCTGACCGTAGCTCAAACGAAGCTTCAATGCTGAGATATTGTCGTTATCCTCCAAGAATGACTCGTTCTTAACGTTCCATGCCAAAGCTACTGATGGGAATAGACCCCACTTGTTGTTAGCAAAGCGTGAAGTACCATCGGCACGCAACATTGCGGTGATAAAGTAACGGTTTGCATAAGAGTAGTTAGCACGACCGAAGAACGATACAAGGAAGTACTCAGACTTAGATGTCTTAGGCTCTGCGAGGTAGTAGTTAGCTGCCGAAGAGTCCAATGCAACATAAGGCTCCTTAGAGTCAACATCCCACTTAGTAACATCTGCTACACGCCACGTCTCGTTGAACGACTGAGTGTAGTAGTGCTGCCAAGAGTAACCTGCCATAATATCGAATGAGTGGTCACCCCAAGTGTGAGCGTAAGCAGCGTAGAACTCCAAAGTCTGGTCGCGCTTAAGCTGTGAGTAGTTAGTGTGGTAACCTGAACCTGCCTCAGCTGTAGAGTGGCGTGACTGCTCAGCACCTGGAGCTACGTCTACTGTACCATTCGACTTAGAGATATCCAAACCGAGGTTAAGGTTAAGACGAAGGTCCTCCAAACCGTGAATCTTATAGTCAATCTGAGCATTACCTATGAAACGCTTAGCCTTAGAGAGGTCATGCTTATCCTCAAGCATAGCCACAGGGTTCTGGTTAGCCATTGTGTTGTGCTTACCATAAACACCACGCCATGTGTAGTAACCGTTGATACCACCCTCCTCGTCTGAGAGGTAAACTGGCTTAGTTGGGTCGAACTGAACAGCCTGAGATACTGCGCCAGTGTTAGCGAAGCGGTTGTCCATCAACATACCCTTACCGTTAAGGTTGATAGTAAGGTGGTTGTCCAACAATACTGGGTTAAGGTTCAAAGAGAGGGTGTGACGCGACATGTTAGATGTCTTCAAAGTACCATCCTGATTGATGTAACCGTAAGATACGCGGTATGGGAGGTTGTTCTTCTCTCCCATCTTGATGTTACCAGAGAGCGATACGTTACCCTCGTAAGACTGTGCAAGCTGATAAATCTCCTTCTGCCAATCGGTATTTACATAGTTGCCGTTAGCGTCGGTATACTTTGTTGCAGAGCGATAAGCATCGGTATCCTGAGTACCGTAGTACCACTCCAATGTCTGACGCATCTCGTCACCAGTCATAACGTCTACATACTTAGCATTCTGGCTCAACGAAGCGGTGAAGTCTACTGATACGTGTGGAGCACCTGTATCGTACTTAGAACCCTTCTTAGTAGTGATGATGATGACACCGTTAGAGGCACGTGAACCGTAGATAGCGGTAGCCGATGCATCCTTAAGTACGGTGAATGACTCGATATCCGATGGGTTGATAGATGCCAAAGCGTTACCCACACCCGAGATACTTGAGTTAGAGATAGGAAGACCATCAACAACTACCAATGGGTCGTTTGAAGCGTTAAGTGATGAACCACCACGGATACGAATCTGTGCTGCAGAGCCTGGAGCACCATCGCCAGAGGTGATTACAACACCTGCCGACTTACCACGAAGAAGGTCGGTTGGAGATGTTGCAAGACCCTTGTTAGTCTGGTCTGCCTTAACGGTAGAGATAGAACCAGTAAGGTCATTCTTCTTTACCGTACCATAACCGATAACTACAACGTCATCGATCATCTCTGAGTCCTCAACGAGAACTACATTCTTGAGCAACTCTGAGTTTGCTGCAAGTGTCTGGGTCTGGAAGCCAATATAGCTAATCACAACCACAGACTCGCTACTGCTAACATTCAGTACATACTGACCGTTAACATCGGTGGTGATACCGTTTGTCGTGCCCTGCTCGACTACAGAGGCTCCGATAACCGGCGTTCCGGTAGCATCAACTACCACACCTTTGACCTCGTATCTACCCGACTGGGCAAACACTTGGGCGGGAATTGCCATCGCTAAGATAGCCAAACCCAAACACATAGTTAAGAATTTTCTCATAGTGTTTTAGTGTTAGTTAATAATAGTTAGTAAATGTGTTTATGTATCGATTTGTCGATTCTTAATTTAGTCGGCCTGACCTGGAGTATCTACGATAGCCCCGGTCACGCACAGCATCTTAACGAGATATTACTCCTCGCGCTTGACGGTGATGCCAAATACAGCCACAGCACCCAAGATGAGCGATACGCCAGCCACAACGAGCATAGCTATCTGGCCCGTCTGCACACCATCAACAAGGTCGCCACCCACATAGCCGAGAATCACACCACCGACCAACGATGCCACAATCTGGGGCAAGCAGATGGTGCAGTTAAACAGACCGAGGTACGAGCCCATAGCCTTACCCGAGAGCGAGCTTGTGAGCAGCGCGAATGGCATGGCCAACATCGCAGCCCACGCACAGCCGATGAGCAGGAACGATACGAAGAGCATATACTGATTTGTGATGAAGTATGTCGAGATAAAGCCCGCAGCACCGAGCAACAAGCTCAGCGAGTAGCCCACCTTAGCACTTCTAAACATCGGAAGAACCATAGCCCAGAGGATAGAGCCTATAGCCTGAACAGCGAACAATACGCCTGTCCAATCGCCTGCGGCCTGATACTCCTGCGTTCCAGGGTTGATGCTACCCCACACAGTCTCGGCAATACCTCCCGTTGTATAGGTCCACATGTAGAGGAATGCAAACCAGCAGAAGAACTGCACAAGGCCAATCTGCCAGAAGGCCTTAGGTGCGTGAATAAGCAGCTGAAGGAGGTTCTGCTTCTCCTCATTCTCCTCTCTCTTGATGCCGTTATACTTGGCATAATCCTCGGGATTCCACTCCTTAACCGTAGAGCCTGTGTAGAGCACACAGAGGATAAGAATAGCAGCACCGATATAGAACGACCATGTCACAGTATCGGGGATTTGACCCTCGGGAGCTACGCTCTTAACACCCAACCATGTAAAGATATATGGGAAGAGGTAGCCGACAAGAGAGCCAGCGTTGCAGAGCAAGCTCTGGATTGAGTATGCCTTGGTCTTCTGCTCGTCGTTGACCATATCGCCGACCATCATCTTGAATGGCTGCATAGCCATATTGATTGAGGTGTCGAGCAACATAAGCATAATTGCACCGAAGGCCAACGCCGCCTTTACAGTCATATCGAAGCTTCCCGAGTTGGGCAACAAGGCCATGACGATAACGGCAACGATAGCACCAATGTAGAGGTAGGGCTTGCGACGACCCCACTTGCACCACGTCTTATCACTCATAGAGCCTACGATAGGCTGTACAATCATACCCATCAATGGGGGCAGCACCCAGAAGAAACTCAACGTATGGGGATCGGCACCCAACGTTGCGAAGATGCGGCTGATGTTTGCACTCTGCAGGGCGTAGGCTATCTGCACGCCGAAGAATCCAAAGCTCAGATTCCACATCTGCCAAAATGAAAGAGTAGGTTTTTGCATAAAAATTTAATATTTGTTTATTCCTTTGTGTCCGCTGATTTTTAACTATGCTACGAAGGCCTTGCGGTCAATTATTAAATTATTTTAATAACTACACAACCCCATTAATAAATAATTTTAATAATTATACAGCCTCAACACTACAAATTTTATAAAAAATTGCGAAACTTGCAAATATATTCTACCAAAATGGCATAAAATTGGGATGAGTTGCAAGTTTAATCTCCCGAATGGTTACAGAGCGTAGATATCGATAAAGATGAGCATTAGTCACGCTACGAGCTACGACAGACAACATACTGGCGGCTATGCCCATTGACTTAAAGTCAAATAACAACACAAAAAACACAAAATAGACAACTGGCACCACAGCGATAAAACCTCCGCCAACGCCCCTCGGGATAGAGCCCGAACAACCGCTGCAAGTTAACTGGCAAATTAAAACATTATTTGTCTTTATCAGAACTAATAATCACCTCTATTCATCACCTCTTTTTACCAGACGAAACGGCGGCCGAGAGCGAAAGAATTGCGATATAACACCTTAGAGCGAAAGAATATTTTGAAATTTGAGTTTTTATACTTAATTTTGCAAATATGATAAAAGTTCGCAACATAAATAATATTGCCATAATTATGCTATTTGCACTGCTTCATTTTGTAGTGGCAGTGATAAGTAGAGCGTTGGACTATTACGACGATATTCCCCTTACCATACTAACCATAACGATGGTCATTGTCGTGGCGATGCGCAACGATGCCAGCATCGAGATGATGGCCATCATAACATTAGTAGCCACGCTTTTAGGCTATGTTATAGGCTCGTGGCTACGTGAGCCCATATATCTACTAATCAACGACTCAGCCATAGCCCCTGCAATATCGACATTCTTGGTCACAACAGCCTTAGGTCTGGCAACAAACTACATAACACAGGTTACGCGACGCTTCAGAAAGAGGGGTCAAAACTTTGCGCTATCACCCCTAAACATAACCATCACGGCACTCTCGATACTCATCCTGCGCATGGTATATGTCGCCATGGACCGTACCGAGATATTCACCGAAGGGATGCTTGTCGATAGCATCCTAAATATCGTGGGCAACAGTTGGGCACTGCTCACCCTTTTAGCCAGCAACATAGTGCTCGCAATGCGAGTAACAGCGATGCGCAAACAGAGCGAAAGGGCGCGCCGCATATCTATTTTGATACTAAGCATATCGACCATTGTAATTCCGCTAATTACCTCCACGATAATACACTTTGACATTCCGCTGCTCAACGACATATCGACAACAGGCAGCGAGTTTATCAGAATCTTCCTTGCCTCGCTGCTCTTGGACCTTATAATTATTACGGGGTGTTGCGTGATAACCATCTCGCTTGACTCACGGCGCGAGCTACGCGAGGAGCGCGAGCTGAAGCACCGCAGCGAGTATCAATACGAGCGTCTTAAGCAGCAGATAAACCCCCACTTTCTATTTAACTCGCTCAGCATCCTCGACTACTTAGTCCAAGAGCACGAAACCGAGCGTGCAAGCAGCTTCATACACAAACTTGCAGATATGTATCGCTACATGCTTAAGAATGACCAAAACCCACTGGTCAAGATAAGCGAGGAGCTCGACTTTACACACAAATATCTCGATCTTCTCAAGGAGCGTTTCACCGAAGGAATGGTCTTTGAGATTGACCTACCTGAGGAGTACCTCGAACGATACATAGTACCCTGTGCGTTGCAGCTACTGGTGGAAAACGCCACAAAACACAACATCGTGAGTAGCGATATGCCCCTCGCCATAACTATAACGGTTGACGACGGACATATTGTGGTAAGAAACAACCTGCAACTACGCACCCATGGGCAACCATCGACACACCTCGGCTTAGAGAACATACGCCGCCAATATCTCGACCTTACGAAACGAGATATAAGCGTCGAAAAGACTGAAAATGAATTTATTGTAAAACTACCAATAGTATGATTAAAGTACTCATTGTAGAGGATGAAATACCTGCACAGATAAACCTTAAGAAGCTTATCGACAAGTGTTGCGACCAGAGTCGTATCGTGATGACTCTCAGTTCGGTGCGCTCGACCATAAAGTGGCTCGAAGAGAATCCCGAGGGGGCCGATGTCATATTCCTCGATGTAGAGCTCTCTGATGGCATATGTTTCGACATATTCGACAAGGTAGATATCAATGCACAGGTAATAATAACGACGGCCTACGATAACTACGCCATAAATGCCTTCCGCATAAACAGCGTAGACTACCTGCTTAAGCCCATCCTTGAGAGCGACCTCGCACGCGCCTGGGAGCGTTGCAAGGAGCGCATCGAGCAGCGCGTAACGCCCAACTTCGAGACCCTCATCGACATCGTTGCTAAGGCTGGCGCAGCAAAAGACAGGGAGTACAAAAAGCGTTTCATCGTGAAGATGGGTGAAAAGATAATCATCATCCCCGTAGAGGATATAGCCTACTGCTACTCCGAGGATAAAAGCACATATGCCGTAAACCGCAACGGCACACGCCGACTGCTCGACTACTCACTTGACACTGTGCAGGAGATGCTTGACCCAAGACTCTTCTTCAGGGTATCGCGCAGCTGTATCGTATCAATAAACTCAATAGAAAATATATCTAAACACCTCGGCACGCGCCTAAAATTGCAACTTACTCCCCCAGCGGAGGAGGATGTTGTCGTCAGCCGTAGCCGCACATCAGACTTTTTAGAGTGGCTCGACAACAACTAACTGTAAATCAGCTCTAAGTAGAAACAAAGACAAATAACTGCGAGCTATTTTACCCACAATTTGCAGGTGAAAGGTTGTGGCAAGGTTATCCTTGCGTCTTCAAATTTTCACGATTTTGCACCAATAAGTTTACCTCTCGGTATACATTATTAATATTTTTTTCATATATTTGCCGAAAATTTGGGCTTACCTAACGTGGCAAGTCTAAATAGTTATAGGTTTAAAAGCTGATAAATACTATTTCAAGATGAGATACTTTAGATTGGCGATACTATTTGCCGCAATGGTTTTCGTAGGTTGCAACGCACAGCAGAACGTCCTCTACCTTCAGGATGTAGAGAGTGGTACAGAGTTTTCACTTCCCGAGAACTACCTTATCCGCCTAAAACCATACGACCACATTACCGTAATGGTAAATAGCAAGAACCCAGAGCTTGCCGTACCTTTCAACACATCGACAAGCTATACATCTCTTACGGGTGTTACAACAACGGCATCGGCAGCGGCAACAAAGAATAGCTTGCAGGTGCTTACCATCGACGAAGAGGGCTATATCACCATGCCAATCATCGGCAAGGTGCAGTGTGCAGGCCTAACACGCGACGAGCTTGCCACTCGCATTGAGGATATGATTCGCGAGGGTGGCTACATTCAGGACCCCCATGTCAATGTAAACTTCGACAACCTCACAATATCGGTTGTGGGCGAGGTTACTAAGCCTGGCCGCTACGCCATTAACAAGGACCAGTTAACAATATTTGAGGCCCTTGCATTGGCTGGCGACATGACCATCTACGGTATGCGTGAAAGCGTTGCAGTGGTTCGCGAGAGCAATGGCAAGAGCATCATCACCAAGCTCGACCTACGTAGTGCCGACTGCTTCTCATCACCCTGCTTCTACCTTGAGCAGAACGACGTTGTCATCGTAAGTCCTAACAGATATAAGGCTGCAACATCAGAGATTAACCAGAACCGCTCGTTCTGGATATCATTAGCATCAACAGGTATCTCTCTTGCAACCCTTGTAATGACAATTATAAGATAGCAGAGAGCTCAAAAGAGTGACCTATTTATAAATGTAGAAACAAATAAATTAGTAGTAGATATATGGTAGAGCATCCTGAAACAATGGAGAGTGTAGACTCAAAATCGCAGTACAACGTCTTTACGATTCACGATCTGATAAACTTAGTACTATCTAATTGGTACTGGTTTGCGCTATCTATACTTTTGTGCTGCTCAGTTGCAGCACTCTATCTGTTCCGCACAGCACCTACATACCAGCGTACAGCTACGGTGTTGGTTAACGACTCGCGTAAGGGTTCGGGCACCGAGCTTACGGCCTTTAATGACATCTTGGGTGGCATAGGTCGTCGTTCTGTAGACAACGAGGTCCATATCTTCAAGTCTCGCAAGCTTATGGAGCAGGTGGTAAACAAGTACGACTTGACGACAAACTACATAACCAAGAAGGATATCCGCACAATGGATATGTATGGTCGTGTGCCTGTAGTTATCGAGTTCCTAAACTACAGCCCCGATAAGAAGATATCGTTCAAGTATAGCATTGTGGATGATAACACCATCCTCTTGACCAACTTCGAGGATAAGGATACTGAGTATGAAGATATCGAGATTACCGCTGCGCTTAACACATCGGTATCTACCCCTGCAGGCGACATCATCGCTACTGCTACGCCATACTTCAACGAGTTCAAGGACCTTGAGATTATTGTTACACACAACCCCGTAAACGAGGTTACTGAGGCATACCGTCGCGCCTTGAGCTGCGAGATATCTGACAAGATGGCCTCGGTGATTACCCTTGGCATGGTTGACCAGGTACCTCAGCGTGCTGAAGATATCATCAATGGTATCATCGATGCATACAACATTGATGCTATTGACGATAAGCAGACCATCTCGAACCTTACGGAGCAGTTTATTAACGAGCGTCTTATCACTCTTAGCCAGGAGCTTAACCTTGCAGATAGCGACATCGCAACGTTTAAGCAGGAGAATAAGCTCTACAGCCCTGCAGAAGAGGCTGCACTCAGTGCCGAGGAGATTAAGCGTCTTAAGGAGAATATTCTATCACTTGAGGGTAACCTTGAGATGGCTGAGTTCATACTTAAGTACCTCAACGACGAGAACAAGAGCTTTGCACTTATCCCTGCCTCTACAGTAACGATGAGTGGTGCTGCGCAGGCCTTGGCTACGCAAATCGACCTATACAACCGCAACGTATTGGAGTACTCGCGCCTACTCTCGGCATCGTCAGACACCAACCCCGTAATCATCGACTTAGGCAACCAGATTTCGGACCTTCGCAAGGCCGTTATCACATCGTTAGAGTCGCACATCGAGGGTCTTAAGCTTCAGATTGACCATATAGGTAAGGAGCAGAGAGTGGCGGATAAGCGTCTGGAGAGCTCACCTACTAAGGAGAAGGAGCTCCTATCAAAGGCCCGACAGCAGAAGGTTAAGGAGGAGTTGTACATCTACCTTCTTACCAAGCTTGAGGAGAACGCCTTGATTGGTGCTACTGCCGAGAGCAATGCTCGTATAATAGACCTTGCATATGGTAGCAACCGTCCTGTAAGCCCACGTAGTATGATGATATTGTTTATCGCAATTGTGCTTGGTGTAGCTATACCTTTTGCAATACTCTACCTACGCGAGATAATGAATACTACAGTGCGCTCGCGCCGCGACCTTGATGAGGTGCTCACTGTACCATTCCTTGGTGACATTCCAAACTATGAGGGTAACACAGAGCACAATATCGTTGTGCGCGAGGATAGCCGCGACCCACTCTCGGAGTCATTCCGTATGATACGTACCAACTTAGGCTTTATGTCGGTGGATAAGGCGATGCAGGTTATTATGTTCACCTCGTCTATCCCTGGTAGCGGTAAGACTTTCGTATCGTCGAACTTGGCTATGGCGTTGGCAACATCGGGTAAGCGTGTGTTGGTCATCGACCTCGATATCCGTCGTCGTACAATGTCTAAGAGTATGGGACATGGTCGTGACCGTCGTGGCTTGACAAGCTATATGACCAATAAGATTACATCTATTGACGACATCATCTCGCATACCGAGTACGATAGCAACCTCGACTTTATCTACGCAGGTCCTCAGCCACCAAACCCTGCCGAGATGCTTATGTCGCAGCGTTTAGATAACCTCATTGCTGAGTTGCGTACACGCTACGACTACATCATCTTAGATAGCGTACCTGCTATGGCCGTTGCCGATGCGATGATTATCGATCGTCTTACAGACCTTACGGTATACGTGATTCGTCAGGGCAACCTCGACCGTCGTCACCTGCCTGATATCGAGCAGCTATATCGCGAGAAGAAGTTCCACAATATGAGTATCGTGCTCAATGGTGTTACTCACAGCAAGCGTACATATGGCTACGGCTACGGTTATGGCTATGGTTACGGATATGGCTACTTTAGCAACGACAACGAGCAGAGCTCTGTTATGCGTAGCAGCTGGAAGAGGGTCAAGAGATTATTTAGAAAAAGAAGTAAATAGTTATGAACAATAGCCTCATTATTGCAATAGACTTCGACGGCACCTGCGTAGAACACGACTACCCCGAAGTAGGTTTAGAGGTTGAAGGTGCTGTGGAGACGCTACGAGAGTTGGTTAAGAGAGGTCACAAGTTGGTGCTCTTCACCATTCGCTCGGGCGAGAAGCTTGAGGCTGCTGTACGTTGGTTCAAGGAGCGTAAGATTGAGTTGTGGGGGGTAAACAAGAACGAAGAGCAGCAGCGATGGTCTGAGTCACCCAAGGTATACGCAGACTACTACATCGATGACTCGGCATTAGGATGTCCTGTGATGTTCATTGATGGTGTTCGCCGCCCTGTAGTCAACTGGGCCAAGGTGCGAAGTCTCCTCGAATACAACCGCATCCTCTAAAGGGGATAGACTAAGCGATTGAGCGAATGGACAAAGCTAAGAGGCCTGAGCAAAGGGTGCTGAACAACATACGCAAACTAAGCTAAGTGGACTGGCAAAGGGGTTCGACGACATAGGCGAACTAAGCCAAAGACCTAAGCAAAGGGAGCAGAACAGCATAGGCGAACTAAGCTAAGAGGCCTAAGCAACGTAAATAGATATAGACTAAACAAAGAGACTCGGATGGGTAATAACAATTACCACATCCGAGTTTCTTTTACATCAGTCTTAATGACAGGGCACCTCTGGTACGATAGATTTTGTAAAATAGCAGTTAATTAACTCAACATGTATTAGCTTTCGTTTTATAATTCTTATTTAAAATACACCTTAGGGTGTGCAAGGCATAGGCCTCTCACTTTTCAATGGCAGGGGTTTGGGTTGGAATATAAATACAATACCCCAATACCTACAAATCCCTAATACAAACTATCTTGGCCAAACTGAAGGTATGGAGCTATACGCTCGGCCTCCTCTCGATTAAACACCCGCGACTCAATCATCTCCTCTAACGACATGAAGTCACCCTTAAGCTCTCGGTGGTTAATAATGCGCCTAATCATACGATTTGTAAGGTAGGGATGCACCACCAGCTGCTCAAGTGGTACTCTATTAACATCCATCTTTACAACCTTCGTAGTATCGCACCACAGGTGAGTGGCAAAACGTGCGTAATTATCCTCTGTCACAACATCAAGCTCCAACACCTGACTTACGGAGTGATACCCTCCGAGCAGATGACGGTAACGAAGGATATGCTGCGCACTCTTGGGGCCTATACCCGAGAGTGCGACCAACGACAGTGAGTCTGCACTATTAATATCGATAACGAGAGGTTTTGGGCAAGGCTCGACGTAAGCTTGAGCTTCTCGCTCGGGAAAGATAATATATGGCTCAAGGAGCTTTGCCATATCGTCCGACACCGCATAACACTCATTAAACTCCTCAATAGAGCGGTAGCCACCGATAATCTCGCCATAGCGCAAGATAAGATTTGCTTGACGCAAGGAGAAACCCAACGTCGTAAGATATGCAGCCGAGGCTGTATCGATACGGAACTTTGTATATTCTACCTGCTTATGTTGCCGTTGCTCTAACGTATCTCGCTTAGGCCTAATACGATACTCTTCTCCGATGACTATATAAGGCTCAATTACGGCATAGAGCGAGTCGGTAATACCATAACACAGGGCCACATCCTCCTTGATGCGATAGACCTTACCTGCCTCGCGCCAACGTATTATACTCACCGCCACCCTACGCTCGACACCTGCTGCGACCATCGCCATATAGTCATCCTCGTTGGGGTCAAACGGCTGTAGTGGCCTACATATAGGTGTTGTATCGCCCACGACAAGTAGGCTATCTGGCTCCTCTACGCTCTCGAACCCCACACCTCGCGGCTTAGCCAGCGCAAAGAGCAGGACGATGATAAGGATAAGCGGTATTAGCAGGAGTAGCTCCTTGCCATCTCTTCTGTCTCGACCAGCCATAGCAATACCCTACCATTCGGCTCCGTCCGAGAGCCATAGTTTACGATATCTGCGTGAGGGTGACTCTATAAGCTCACCAAGGTCATACTCAGGCCACCTCGCATCGACATAGTGTATCGTATCGGGATGCGAAGTGACGACATTGGGAAAACGCTTAGGGTTGTCGCCATAGCCTGGGCGTTTCGAGCGGGCATCTATGATTATGGTGCTATTATATAGACGAATATCGCGCTTCGGGTCGGTATTGGCAGCTGCAAGCCACACCAAATCCTCGCTGCGCATACTACCTGCTGCACCTCTATCAAAGAGTAGGACAAAGCGCATATCCTCAAATCCATTCTTCGAGATGTAGGCCTCGACATCTACACTCTCGCGCCACTCGCGCTCGGCATAAAGGATGAGCACACCCCAACGCTTTGAAAATTCTGTATTGAAGAGCTCGACACCACCTACTGGCTGGGCTGTGCGTGGCACACGAAACTCCATAGGCTCGTCAAAATTCTCTATCTCGGTAAGGTCTATAGCCAACTTCGAGCCATAACCCGTACTCTTGGTGGCGTGGTCTAACACATCGAGGATACCATCTGCCCATATCAGGTCGCGGCGAGCATCTATGCGTGACAGCCTATCCATAACATCCTCCGAGGAGCGTATATTGCACTCTTGAGGGGCTATGACCATATACTTATTAAACATCATCTGCCCTGCGCCCCACAGACCCTGTGCGACCTTGCTTGCCTGACCTAAGTATCGTTTGGCGATAGATACCAGCGCAATATTATGGGCCGTACCCTCAATCGGCATATACAAGTCACGCACCTCGGGCTGTACAGCAAGGCGTATAGGGGCTAAGAAGATACGCTCTGTAGCTTTAGCAATATAGGCATCCTCCATAGGTGGCACGCCCACTATCGTTGCAGGGTAGATGGCATCGCGTCGCGAGGTGATAGCCTCGATATGGAAGCGTGGATATAGGTCCGTAAGCGAGTAGAAACCTGTGTGGTCACCAAAGGGTCCCTCCTCAACAAGAGGCTCCATAGGGTCGACATACCCCTCAAGGACAAAGTCGCAGTCGGCAGGAACCCACAGCTCATTGGTCAGACACTTAACCATCTTCACAGGCCTCTGGCGCAACATACCTGCAAGCAGCATCTCATCCATATTATCGGGCATGGGAGCTGTGGCCGAGTATATATACGCAGGGTCGCCACCCAACGCCACACTTACGGGCATACGCCTACCCAGACGCTTATATGCATCATAGTGACGTGCTCCTGTCTTATGACGATGCCAGTGCATTCCCGTAGTCGACTTGTCGAGGACCTGCATACGATACATACCCAAGTTGTGCGTGCCGCTCTCCGGATCGACAGTAGCCACCATAGGCAAGGTGATAAATGGGCCTCCATCCGAGGGCCACGAGGTAAGGATTGGGAGTCTACGTAGGTCTACATCCTCACCACGCCATACTACCTGCTGGCACTCACCACGCGAGGCGGACCTTGTGGGAAACCACTGGGCGACATCCTTAAGCAGGGGCAGCATCTGCAACTTCTCCCAAAGTGAGCTCTTGGGCGACATAACGCCCGACACTAAAGAGTCTATACGCTTTGTTATGTCGTCGAGCGAGTCGACACCCAAGGCCATAGCCATACGCGCATCCGACCCCATCATATTCATAAGCACTGGGTAGTCGGTACCTGTATTCTCGAAGAGGAGTGCCTTGCCACCACCCTCACTCTTGGATATACGGTCCGTAATCTCGCATATCTCAAGCTTAGGGTCTACCTTCGTCTTAATGCGTTGCAGCTGACCTGCGGTCTCTAACTTTGCTATATACTCTCTTAGTCTCATCTCGACATACTATTTTGATATCTCGCCAAGGCTTAGGCGACGCTCGATATATCCCCCTGGGTGGAGGTGGGCGAAGTTCTCGGCCTTAAAGCCTCGCGCCTGCATAAGTGCCGAGGCGATGGCATCACCTAAGGCGAGCTGCGCCGTTGTAGAGCTTGTCGGCACGATGTCGATGATGCAATCCTCGCGCTCGACAGCGACATCTAAGTGAATATTGGCAAGCGAAGCTATAGGCGAGGTGTCACACCCTGTCATAGCTATAATCTTATTGCCATTATTGTGGGCATACTCAACAACTACAAGGGTCTCATCCGTTCTGCCTGAGTATGATAGTGCCACAACGACATCCTCCTTGGTTATTATACCCATATCGCCGTGCATAGCCTCGGCAGGGTGCAGAAAGAGCGTTGGGGTGCCTGTACTGGTCATCGTCGCGGTAATCTTGCGAGCTATAAGCCCCGACTTTCCCATTCCCGTAAATATCACCCTTCCACGACAGGCAAGTATAGCCTCTACGGCGGCGATAAACCTCTCATCAAGACGCTCTCTAATCAGACCAAGTGCCGCAACCTCATTATCTATGGTCTGGCGAGCTACGTTCAATAGATTCTGCTGTTCTGTAGTCATATCCATGTTACTGTCTATAACAAAGTTTTATTTTGGTTCTTAATTTAGTTAGTTTCATTACAATAGCGGACGCAATGTCTCTTCGAGCCTATCGAGCTCAAGGGTATTATCCTTGTCGCACATCGCCTCGTTAGGCGTGGGGTGTACCTCGAAGAAGTAGCCATTAGCACCGAAGGCCTTAGCGGCAAGTGCTATCGGCGCGATAAACTCGCTACGCCCTGCTGTACATCCATCACCAGCACCAGGACGCTGCAACGAGTGTGTACAATCCATAATCACCGTAGGGGCAAAGGCGTGCATATCAAAGATATTGCGAAGGTCTACAACCAAATCGTTGTAGCCATACATATTGCCACGCTCCGTAAGCCATACCTCGCGAGCACCGCTCTCTATAGCCTTAAGGTAGGGGTGACGCATATCGCGCCCCGAAAGAAACTGCGCCTTTTTAATGTTGACTATACACCCACTGTGTGCCGCAGCCACGATAAGGTCGGTCTGGCGACACAAAAAAGCGGGTATCTGTATAATGTCAGCAACCGAGGCTACACGCTCGGCCTGCCACGCCTCGTGGATATCGGTAGTTATGCGCATACCATAGCGACGCTTCACCTCGCCAAGCAGCTCCAAGCCTCGCTCAATGCCCACACCTCGATACGAGTGTATCGAAGTGCGGTTAGCCTTGTCAAACGAGGCCTTAAAGATGATATCTACGCCGAGATTATGGCCAACAGCAGCGATACGCTCAGCAGTGCTAAACACCACATCGTCACGCTCGATGACACACAACCCAGCAATTATTATCGGTTTAGTAGTTTTATTCTCCATCTGTCGACTCTTTTTCTATTAAGCCTCTATATGCAACTCCGCGAGCATCTTACGAGCAAGCTCCAGGTCCTCGGGCGTATCTATGCCTATACTCTTATGGTTAGTAACCCCTACGCCTATGGTGTATCCTCGCTCCAACCAGCGCAGCTGCTCCAGACTCTCGGCACACTCAAGCGGCGTAGGCTCCAGGTGCGTAACCTCGGTAAGCGTGGCTCGACGGAAAGCGTAGATGCCAACATGCTGATAGAAGGTGTGGCGTGCGCACCACTCGCCCTCGTCACAACCCCTGAGGTATGGTATTGGCGAGCGCGAGAAGTATAGAGCTCTACCCTCGGCAGTCATAGCTACCTTGACAACATTGGGGTTAAAGAGTGTCTCACCACCCGAGGTGATGGGCGTAGCCAACGTGGCAATATCTACGTTGGAGTGCTCCATAACGGAGATAAGCGTGCAGAGCTGCTCAGAGCTAACAAATGGCTCGTCACCCTGTATATTGACCACAACATCGTAGCTGCCTCCGACCTTCTCTGCGGCCTCGGCACAACGCTCTGTGCCACAACGATGGCTTGCTGATGTCATAACAACCTCACCGCCAAAGGCCTCAACAGCCGCAGCTATACGGCTATCGTCGGTAGCCACCACCACCCTATCGAAAACGCTCCTTGCTGCACTATATACCCACTCGATAATGCACTTACGGCCAAGCACCGCTAAGGGCTTGGCCGGAAAACGTGTCGAGGCGTATCGCGCAGGGATTATCGCTAAGACTTTCATCACTTAATTCTTTACCGCTAAGACTATTGCTTAAGTGCTAAATCAAGCACCTCGCTGTTGGTTCTTACATAATGGAACGTTAGACCCTCGATATAGTTAGCCTTAATCTCCTCAATATCCTTGCGATTCTCCTCCGAGAGGATTATCGTGGTGATACCAGCACGCTTAGCAGCCAATATCTTCTCGCGTATGCCACCTACGGCTGTAACCCTGCCACGCAACGTGGTCTCACCAGTCATAGCGATACGCTCCTTAACCTCGCGGCCCGTATATGTCGATACTATAGAGGTCACCATCGTAATACCTGCCGAAGGGCCATCCTTGGGCACCGCACCCTCGGGCACGTGGATATTCAAATCCCACTCCTCGAACATCTTACGCTCAATGCCCAGCTCCTCGTAGTGGGCCATAACCCACTCATGGGCTATCGTTGCCGACTCCTTCATCACATCACCAAGGTTACCCGTGAGCGTGAGCTTACCCTTACCTGGCGTTAGTAGCGACTCGATATAGAGGATATCGCCACCCACCTGCGTCCAGGCCAGGCCTGTAACTACACCGCGCATTCCTGCAATATCGTAACGGTCGTTACGGAAGAGTGGCTTGCCGAGTATAGGCTCAAGCATATCGGCCTGCAGCTGTGGCTTAACCTCCTCGTCAAAGGCGATAGCCTTGGCAACGTTACGTGCAATCTTTGCGATGCTCTTGTCCAGGCCTCGCACACCCGACTCGCGCGTGTAGTCCTCGATGATGCGCACTATGGCCTCATCGCTGAAGCTGAGCTTATCCTCCGAAATACCGTGAGCCTCGCGCTGCTTGGCCACAAGGTGCTGCTGGGCAATATGCACCTTATCCTCGAGGATATAGCCAGGGATGTTTATCATCTCCATACGGTCACGCAGAGCGGCCGAGATATTCTCGATATTGTTTGCCGTAGCTATAAACAACACCTTCGAGAGGTCATACTCGGTATCCAAGTAGTTATCGTGGAACGTTGTATTCTGCTCCGGGTCGAGAACTTCGAGCAACGCACTCGATGGGTCGCCATGATTCGAGCGCGACACCTTGTCAATCTCATCGAGGATAATCACTGGGTTTGACGCGCCACAACGCTTGATAGTCTCGATGATACGTCCTGGCATAGCACCGATATATGTCTTGCGGTGGCCACGAATCTCCGACTCGTCGTGCAGACCACCGAGCGAGATACGCCCAAATTTACGTCCCATAGCCTCGGCTACCGACTTACCCAACGATGTCTTACCAACTCCTGGAGGGCCGTATAGACACAATATAGGCGACTTAAGGTCACCCTTGAGCTTTATCACTGCCAAGTGCTCAAGCAGACGCTCCTTAACCTCGTCGAGGCCGAAGTGGTCCTTATCAAGCTGCTCCTTGACCACCTTGAGGTCAAGACGATCCTCGGTCACCTCCTCCCAAGGCAGGTCGAGCATAAGCTGTAGGTAGTTGAGCTGCACCGAGTACTCGGCAACCGCAGGGTTAAGACGCTCAAGACGCTGCACCTCCTTCTCGAAGAGCTCTGCTGTAGCTGCCGACCACTTTTTACCCTTGGCCGACTCGCGCAGACGCTCAACATCGGCATCCATACCATCGCCAAGCTCCTCCTGAATGGCACGCATCTGCTGCTGTAGGTAGTAATCCTTCTGCTGCTTATCGATATCCTGCTTCACACGATTCTGGATATCGTTCTTAAGCTCAGCGAGCTGCTGCTCGCGCACCAATATCTCAAGCAGACGACGCGAGCGAGCCAGTAGACCTGGAGCCTCGAGCAGGTGCTGACGGTCATCATCCGTAAGCTCCATATTCGAGCATATAAAGTTGATTATAGCTCTATTCGAGTCGAGGTTCTTAATGGCAAAGGCCGCCTCCTTAGGCATTGATGGCGAGATGTTGATAATATTCAGAGCCACCTCCTTTATCGAGTCTACCAACGCCGTAAACTCAGCATTTTTGGGGTCGGGCGTTGTATCCTGTATAGGCGTTACCGTAGCCTTGAAGTAGGGCTGTGTCGAGAGGTACTCCCCCACCTCTATCTTCTCCAGACCTGTGAGTATCACCGTAAGGTTGCCATTAGGCATCTCCAATATCTTGAGTATACGTGCCGATGTACCCACCTTATGCATATCGTTAGGCTGAGGGTCCTCAACCGAGCCGTCAATCTGTAGCACAGCACCCAGCAGGCCATCACCAGCCTCAACGGCACGTACCAAAGCTATAGACTTTGCACGGCCTACGGTAATAGGGGTTACCGAGCCAGGGAATATCACAGAGCTGCGCAGCGTGAGTATGGGCAACACCTCTGGTAGCGACACCTCCTCGATGCTATCGTCGCCACCCGAGATTATAGGTATCACCTGATGCTTACCATCGAAGAGTTCAGGCACCAACCCCATCTCATCTAATTCATTCTTTTTCTTACTCATATACTAATCAAATTTAAACCCTTATTAATTGCGCTCTTGCCTTTTACAGAGGTCATTCGCATTTTAAATCTATCATTTGCCATACCAAACACCTCAGAATATCCAGCAAGTCACTAAACAAACGTAGCAAAGGTAATCATTATTTCTATGAAATAATCGATATTTGACTAAATATTTATAAAAAGTTATTAACATTCCACCTCACCCACTACACCTCTTTATCAAAACAGCTACAGATACTATGAGCAATTAGCAGAATTGCCGACCATCAATTAATGGCAATACTTAGGCGGTGACGCTGGATAATAAGACCTATAACAAGCCACTTAAATCACACACATCGAGTGGCAGCGAGGGGTCAAGGAGCACTATATCCGATATCATAACACCCCAATATAACAACGCCCCACAGGAGCAACCTGCGAGGCGTTATCATATCCTACACCACATGGCATAGCCTAAATATATTTGTCGCCCGTCTCGTACTTTACATCCTCGATAAAGCTCTTGATGCTATGCTCCTCGCTCTTAGGACATATAAGCAGCACATCGGGCGTATCGACGACAATATAATCTTTAAGGCCACTGACCACGGCCACCTTCTCCTTAGGTATCGATATCAACGAGTTGCGAGTGTTATAGACATTCGTATAGTCGCCACTCAGCGCATTGGCATACCTATCCTTACGCGACTGCTGATACACCGAGCCCCATGTGCCGACATCGCTCCACCCGAAGTCACCACAGTGTACATATACATTCTCGGCCCTCTCCATAATGCCGTAGTCGACAGAGATAGGACGACAAGCCGAGAACACCCCCTCGATGGCCGCCTTCTCGTCATCAGTGCCGAGCTTATCGACTATCGAGCCAAAGAGCGAGGCATGCTCGGGCAGATGCTCCTCGAAGGCTGCGACAATATCGCGCACCTTCCAGATGAATATTCCCGAGTTCCATAAAAACTCACCACACTCGATAAATGCCTCGGCCATCTCAAGGCTTGGCTTCTCGGTAAAACACTTAACCTTGCACACCTCCTCGGAGTTCGACTTCTGGATATATCCATACCCCGTCTCGGGGCGCGTAGGCTGTATACCGATAGTCATCAAGGCGTTGCGAGAGGCGACAAACTCCAACGAACTCTCCACCACACGCCTAAACTCTTTCTCGTTGAGTATCAGGTGGTCCGAGGGCGTTACAATCATCTCTGCATCGGGGTTATCGCGCAATAGCGAGTAGGCAGCATAGGCGATACAAGGGGCCGTATTACGACCTATAGGTTCGCATAAAATCTGACTATCCTTAAGCTCGGGGATATGCTCCTTAACCAAGTCGAAGTAGCGTCTATTTGTGACAACTATAAAGTTCTCTATTGGGACAATATTGGCAAATCTATCGAATGTGTGCCGAAGGAACGAGCGTCCCGTTCCAAGGATATCGAGAAACTGCTTAGGGCAGCTTTGACGACTCTTAGGCCAGAAGCGAGTACCAATGCCACCAGCCATAATTACACAATAACAGTTGCTTTTCATTGACTAAGAAGCTGTTTAAATTTTACAAATTTACACAAAGATAAAATTATTTTTGTATCTTTGCAAAATATTTGGCACTTTTAAAAGCTAATTTTGTGCCACGAACAATGAAATATTGAAGGATAAAGTGATGAATATAAGGTTATTTACGTTGCCCAATATGCTCACCCTCGGCAACCTCATTGCTGGTGTAATGGCCGTAATCGTAACACTCACAGAGCACGACTACAAGATGGCCCTGCTGTTAGTGGTCATAGCGGCACTGTTTGACTTCTTCGATGGCATGGTAGCTCGTCTACTTAACCAACAGTCACCTCTGGGCGTGCAGCTCGACTCGTTAGCCGACGATGTAACCTTTGGCGTAGTGCCTGCAGTGGTGATGTTCGACATATATGCCCACTCGTCGTCATACTACGCACTCGATGCAACACTTATGCACTACCTCGGCTATGTGACACTTATAATCGCAGCCTTCTCGGTATTGCGCCTTGCAAAGTTTAATATCGACACCACACAGGCTACCGAGTTCTGTGGCCTGCCTACCCCGGCAAATGCTCTGATGCTACTATCGCTTGCGATGCTTGAGCAGCAAGGCAACGTGGTGCTCTACCAGGAGCATATACTCGTTATATCGATAGCTACAGCACTACTCCTTATCAGTCCAATAAGGATGTTTGCCCTAAAGTTTAAGGGCTTCGGATGGCGCGGCAATGAGCTACGCTACGGCTTTATACTCGTATCGCTGCTACTAATTATTTTCCTTACAACATACTCCATACTTGCAATCATCGTTCTCTATATCGTAGTATCTACTCTACGTTGGCTCTTTATGCTAAGAGAGGCAACTACAGACGAGGGAGCTAAGAGGTAATTTGATGTGGCTATGACAAAGGTGCAGTGGATAACATTTGTTGCAAGCGTAGTACTGGCGGTGATGCTGCCAGTATGCTCGTATGCACAGCTGGACGCTGCGGCCTTGGCACGCGCACAACGCGAGGGTCAGAATACCAATATCTACGGCGGCATCCCAGGAATGGATGGAACAGGCATAGAGGGCGAAGAGGGTATGACCGACGAGAATGCCGACACCACCGAGACAAAGAAGAAACGCGAGAAACGACCCTTAGAGTCGTACTACTTCGAAGATACGGTGCGAGCCCTCAGAAACTGGAAATGGACCGTAGACAGAGATTATAACCGCGTAAATATCAGCCCCCTTGACACTACGTTGGCCGATTGGAGAATCGACTATGTATTCTACCGCGAGGGTGTTGGAGATATGGCTCTCGGTGGTCTGGGACAATCTACACAGGCGGTAAACTGGTTTAACCGCCGTCAGGATGCCGACTTTATCTTTGCACGTAGCTACGATGCCTACACAGCGCGCATCGATAACGTACCATTCTACAACGGCAAGACCCCACTGACGAATATGATGTACCTGGAGTCGGGCCAGAAGCGTTACCGCGAGGAACATTTCGAGCTGGTACACTCTCAAAACATATCACCCTCGACATCGGCAAACGTAAGCTACAAGGCACGTAGCACGATGGGCAAGTACGACTGGCAGCGCACCAAGAACCACGCACTCTCGGTAGCCTTTGCCCACACAGGCAAGCGATACTCAGTGCATGCTGCCTACATGCACAACAGTATCGACACGCGCGAAAATGGTGGTGTTGTGGGCGAGTGGGCCATAGCCGATACCGTATTCGAGATGCCCTCGGGTGTACCTATGCGCTTAGCATCGTCCGAGGCACACAACCACTACCGCAACCACTCCTTCTTCATAAAGCAGGCACTGGCCATACCCCTACAGCGTGTCACCGAGTATGACTTCTCGCTGGCCGACCTCTCGGCGATATATGTAGGCCATCAGCTTGAGTATAACACCTGGTCGAAGGTCTATACCGACAAACGCTCGACATATACCAACCAGCGTGGCCACTACAACGAAGAGAGTGGCAAATGGGAGCCTGTGTCTGACATATCGTACTACGACGACTGGTTTATCGACCCGGACAATACGCGCGACTCTATCTCGGAGCGTCTGCTCTCGAACAAGATATTTATACAGGTGCAGCCTTGGGATAGAAACGGTATAGTCTCGACAATCGATGGAGGTATAGGCATCGATATGCACACCTACTCATACCTGCGCCTAAAGGACTACGTGAGTGGTAACATGACCAAGGATAAACGCCTTGAGTGGTACATATATGGTGCTACGGGCGGAAAGATAAAACGCTACGCCGACTGGGGTTTTAACTTCAAGTACCACCCCTCGGGATATCGTGGCGGCGACCTCTCTATCGGTGCTGACATCACCCTTAGAGCCTTTATACGTGAACATCCTCTGATTCTCAGCGGACGCTTTAGTCAGGAGCTACGCACGCCATCATACTGGCAGGAGAATCTATTCTCAAACCACTATGTGTGGTTTAACTCCTTCGATAAGGAGTCTGAAACTCGTTTCGAGGTTAACTTCTCGGTTCCCGACATAGCACTCGAAGTAGGTGCTTGGCAGGGTGTCATAGGCAACTTAGTCTACTATGGCAACGATAGCCGCGTAAAACAGCACTCGGGAACAGTTAGCCTAACGAGTTTGTACGCTCGCAAGGATTTCCGCATTGCGGGATTCCACTTCGATCACAGGGCATTGGTGCAAATCACATCCGATGAGAATGTGCTTCCCGTACCTACGTTCAGCGGCTTCCTCTCGTACTACTACGAGTTCTGGGTTAAGCGCGACGTACTACGTGTGCAGATAGGTATCGACGGACGCTATAATACGTCGTATTACGCTCCGAGCTACAACCCTGCACTCTCGGCCTTCTTCAACCAGCGCGAAGTAAAGGTGGGTAACTACCCCTACCTCGACGCATTTGTCTCGGCCAAGTGGAAGCGTATGCGTATCTTATTGAAGCTACAACACTTGAATCAAAACCTATTTGGTAATGGCGAGTACTTCCAGGTTGCTCGTTATCCGCTCAATCCGCGAATGTTCAAGTTTGGTATCTCGTGGTCGTTCTACGACTAAGGTGAGTTTTGCCCACGATAAGCTGCTCACAAACTACTAAACAATGTTAAAGAGAGTTACGATTGTGATTCTTTGCACCCTCCTTATTGCGGTGTACGAATCATCATTGGGTCAGGCACAACCTATCGACATCCCTACTGTCGATGAGGCCATAGCCTCAGACCAGCTTAGAGACGAGCAGAGTGCCGCGATGGCCGAGCTGCCGTGCATTATTTCACGCTTCGACAACATTATGCGCAAAGTCGGAGCTGAGGAGGGTCAAGATTGGCGACTTATGAGCGCAATAGCCTATAGCGAGTCGCGCTTTATCGAGGACCTAAAATCAAGACGTGGAGCTAAGGGTATTATGCAGATACGCCCCGTTGTCGCCCGTCACTTCAATATCCCCGTCGAGAGTATCGACAATACCGAGGTCAACATTCGCCTTGCAGGTATGCTTCTCTCGGAGTTAGAAGATATGTTGCGCTTGCCACAGTCGACACCAGAGAGCGATAGGCTGAGCATAATACTCGCGAGCTACAATGCTGGTATAGGTCACGTCCTGGATGCTCGTCGCCTTGCCCGTAGCGAGGGTGCCAACCCCAACTCGTGGAGCGATGTAAAGAGGTATCTAACCCTTATGTCGCAGCCTCAGTACTACGAGCAGGAGGTTGTCCATAGCGGCAGGTTTACAGGCAGTGGCCAGACACTGAGCTACGTCAGCGAGGTGATGCACAAGTATGAGCAATATTGCAAAATAACCTCTTTGTCGTGACGATACGACATAACAAATCCTCGCAAAGGGTAAATTTCAGCACTTTTCGCTACAATTTTAGCGTAAGAGTGCTGAAAATAAAAAAAATTGGTTACCTTTGCACGCCCAAGGCTAAAAGCCTAAGGGGATTATTAACAACAGAGATTTGAAAGGAGGTTAGAGTACCTTAGTAGATATTACAGAGTGACATATACGAAGTAAGATGGAGATACAGCATCGGCACTATATAGAGGTGCGTGTTGCGACGATATGGCTCCACATCGAATGGGTACATAATCTGGCAAATTGACAACTTGGCGCACATATATTATAATAGAGCGCAACATCTGAAACTATTAGAGCCTGAAGGCTTAAACAACAAATTTGAATTTAACATTAAAAAAAAGAATAGCATTATGATTATCATGAAGGTACAGGAGGGTGAGAATATCGAGCGCGCCCTCAAGAAGTTTAAGAGAAAGTATGAGCGTACAGGTGTCCTCAAGGAGCTTCGTCGTCGTCAGTACTTCACAAAGCCCTCTATCGCAAAGCGTGAGGCTATGCAGCACGCTATCTATGTGGAGCACACATATCGCCAGGAGGAGTAAGCATCTTAACTTCAAGCGTAAGATTAGGGTTGTCCATCGAGGGCAACCCTAATTTTTTAATAGTTACAGCGACACACGCTCCTTATATTCATACAAAGAGTGTTTTAGCTGATAATATTGCCACATTTTGGCTTATTAGTCAAAATAGTGTAGTTTTAGGGCTTCGAAGCGCGAAAAAGCATAGACTATTTATTCACTCTCGTTGTATACATAGAGAGCTATCCAAACCCCTTTACTGTCGTAATCTCAAATGTTATTTGGTCAAAATATTTTTTTTTCGTACCTTTGAACTTTGCAATGGGTGGCCATAAACCAACAATAGCGTGTAAACAATAACTAAAACTACAATACGATGATTAAAACCGTTAAAAATCTACTCTTGGCTGTGGCAATGATAGCTACAGCAAACGTCGTGCAGGCCACAGAGCCTCAGGCGGTAACTCCTAACTATGAGCTGGCCGAGCGTTTCTCGCCCAAGAAGATGGCACGTCTTGTACCACAGACCATAGTGCGCCCCAACTGGTTCGAGAATAGCAATAAGTTCTGGTACTCATGGAGGAGCATCGACGACATCAACTACTATATCGTCGACCCTGCGTCGGGCAAAAAGAGCGAGATGTGGTCTATGGGCGAGCTGGCAAAGCAGGTAACGGAGCTAACCAAATACCCTTTCGATGCTCAGCACCTGCCTATAGAGAACATCGAACTCAAGGATGACAACGTAGTACTCTTCGACATTGCTCCACATAAGGTTATGGTCGAGAATAACGACTACGCACCTAAGGATAGCGAGGGTAAGCCTCTTGTATTCCACTTCGCATGGGATATCGCCAAGAGAGAGCTTTCGCAGGTTGACGAGCGCGAAGCTCGCATACCCACCTGGGCCAACGTATCGCCCGATGGTCGCATAGCGGTGTATCAGAAGGACTATAACCTATGGTATATGTCATTCGAGGATGTTGAGAAGTTGGCCAAGGACCCCAAGGATACAACTATCGTCGAGCACCAGATAACTACCGACGCAACAGAAGCTACGGCCTACCACTGGTTTGAGGATTGCATCGAGCAGCTCAAGGAGGGTGAGCGTTACCGCGTACACCTTCAGTGGTCACCCGACTCGAAGCACTTCGCTACGGTGCGCAGCAACACAGCTATGCTCAAGGACTTCTGGGTTATCAACGTGCTCAAGGAGCGTCCCGAGCTCTTCACATACAAGTACCAGATGCCAGGTGAGCAGAGTCCTGACTTTACGCTTGAGCTCTTCGACACCGACAACTTCGAGCGTCGCCAGGTAGATATGGCCAAATATAAGGAGCAGATGCTCTTCATCTGCGCGAAGCCTTTCACCAATGCCGACAGATACCAGCGTCCTATGCGCGCGGTATGGCAGGGTGACAACAGCAAGTTCTACGTCGTGCGCCAGAGCCGCGACATCCAGCGTGCCGACCTCTGCGTTGTAGATATTGCTACAGCTACGGCCAAGGATCTTATCGTCGAGGAGATGAATACCTCGATAGAGTGGCAGATGCCTACGCTCATAAACTCGGGTAACGAGATTATCCAGTGGTCGGAGCGTACAGGCTGGGCACACCTCTACCGCTACAACAGCTCGGGTGAGCTTCTCAATGCCATCACCGAGGGTGAGTGGCACGTATCTAACGTCCTTGGTGCAGACGATACTAAGCGCGTAGTCTACTTTACGGCTACGGGCTACAACGAGGGTGAGGACCCATACTACCTGCACCTCTTCCGCGTAAACTACGACGGCACAGGTCTTAAGCAGCTCGATGTTAAGGATTTCTGTGGTGAGTTCTCTCTCTCGGACGACCGTCGTTACTTCACAACTACATACTCTCGCGTAGATGCCGCGCCAGTATCGGAGCTCTACACGACCGATGGTCGCAAGGTTATGACCTTGGAGAGCGTGGACCTTGAGCCGCTCTTCGCTATGGGTTACGCCTATCCAGAGCGTTTTGTGGTTAAGGCTGCCGATGGCATCACCGACCTCTATGGTGTGATGTACAAGCCTTACGACTTCGACCCCGAGAAGAAGTACCCCATTATTGAGTATGTATACCCAGGACCTCAGACCGAGGCCGTAGAGCAGATCTGGTACCGTCCATTGGTGCGTACTGACCGCTTGGCTCAGCTCGGCTTTATCGTCATCACAGTAGGTAATCGCGGTGGTCATCCCGACCGCTCGAAGTGGTATCACAACTATGGTTATGGCAACCTACGCGACTATGGTCTTAAGGATAAGGTCGTTGCAGCGCAGCAGCTTGCGGCACGTCACAGCTTTATCGATATACAGCGTGTAGGTATCCATGGACACTCGGGTGGCGGCTTTATGTCTACCGCAGCGATACTTATGTATCCCGACTTCTTCGATGTTGCGGTGTCGTGCGCAGGTAACCACGATAACAACATCTACAACCGTTGGTGGAGCGAGAAGCATCATGGCATCAACGAGGTTGAGAAGGATGGCGAGGTAGTCTTTGAGTACCACATTTCGGCAAATCACGAGCTTGCGGAGCGTCTTAAGGGTCACCTACTGCTTGTACATGGCGATATTGACGAAAATGTACACCCTGGCTGTACACTACGTGTTGTCGATGCTCTGATACGCGCCAATAAGCGTTTCGATATGCTTTTACTCCCTGGCCAGCGACATGGCTTTGGCGATATGAACGAGTACTTCTTCTGGCGCATGGCCGACTACTTCTCGGAGCACCTACTTGGCTCTAAGGAGAGCTCGACGGATATCCCACAGCTAAATAATGACCTATAGTTTTATGGCCAAGCCGCCTCGCTGCGGCAGATAATCGCGGCTATACTGTGTTTACTACCCGATAATTCAACAGATTATCGGGTAGCATTTTTTTGTTTTATTTGATTGTTTTTCAAAATAAAATTCCTATATTTGTTTGAATTATAATCCATTAAAAGCAAGTATAGTGTTCAGATTTACAACATATTGCATAGGTTTAGCCCCGATTTTATCGGGGGGGGGATTTTTACACCCTGTAAATCAACTACTTGCATAGTCTGGCACGATAATCCGAATTATACTATTTCTCCACACACTCCACCACCCTTGGGCGATGGAGCGCGCGGCGTTGTGGCTTAGCAGACGAACAAACTGCTAAAGTGTCGCCAATTGCAATTTACCAACCGACAAATACATAGACAAAATAATTTATTAACTTTTAAAAACAAATCGTATGAAATTCAGATTTCTTGCATTGCTGGCATTGGTGCTCGGTTTGGCATCGTGTCAGAAAGACTTCGAGGCCGGCAACATTGTTGCTGGTGGCGAGGTCGACTTCCAGCTTTCTGTCGATGCTAACGAGCTTGCAACACGTGCAGGTCAGGATGGCAACGACACGCTGAACGGTTGGAATAGCGCGTATGGTGCTATCGATTATCTTAAGGCTGATGCAGACGCTCTCCGCTATGATTGGACCGATGTAGACCTTCGTTACTCTTTGGAGGTTTACGATGTTACTGAGGATGCAGATGGTAACAAGGTAGTCACTAACCTTGTCCCAGTTAAGGATCGTCAGGTTATCATCAAGGACTCTTACGAGCCTGTAGTTTTCACGCTCCGTCTTGTCCCTAACCGCGACTACCGTTTCGTTGTAT
>SUZV01000018.1 GCA_015059715.1 Rikenellaceae bacterium
ATACAACGAAACGGTAGTCGCGGTTAGGGACAAGACGGAGCGTGAAAACTACAGGCTCGTAAGAGTCCTTGATGATAACCTGACGATCCTTAACTGGGACAAGGTTAGTGACTACCTTGTTACCATCAACATCCTCAGTAACATCGTAAACCTCCAAAGAGTAACGAAGGTCTACATCGGTCCAATCATAGCGGAGAGCGTCTGCCTCAGCCTTAAGATAATCGATAGCACCATACGCGCTATTCCAACCGTTCAGCGTGTCGTTGCCATCCTGGCCTGCACGTGTTGCAAGCTCGTTAGCATCGACAGAAAGCTGGAAGTCGACCTCGCCACCAGCAACAATGTTGCCAGCCTCGAAGTCTTTCTGACACGATGCCAAACCGAGCACCAATGCCAGCAATGCAAGAAATCTGAATTTCATACGATTTGTTTTTAAAAAGTTAATAAATATTTGTCTAAGTATTTGTCGGTTGGTTAAATCCCCAAAAAACAATCACTCTTTACCTATTGCCTAAATCCTTCACCCATCACTCTATCCTTAATAGATAGATGTCGCCAACCCTCTGTACCTTAGTTGCTTATGCATATTGGTAGAGAGCAAGTGGGTCTATTGTGGGATAATACTCTAAGCAAAAGTAGGAAAAAATCAACAAACTGCCAAATTTTTCACTCTAAATTTAGCTCAATAATTGCAAATCCCAATAAGCGGCTCAATCAAACATCCATATTAGCGTGACGATAGCATCTCGCAGCAAAGGTGGCCATATTGTAACGCGGTGGCAATCAACTGCACAAACCTTGCCAAATAATGTCGTCATAAAAAGATTATATTCATAAACTGATAGTGGAAAAATCATCCAATTTCAAGGCCTTAATCCTTTGGTGGTGTATATTCCGAAAAATGCTAATTATTGTTCAATAACTCTATTGCTTAGTGCTCTGTGTAAATAGATTCAAAAACGGCCGAAATAGAGCATCTCGGCAGTGAATATATGGTCGATAATTTGTAGAACTACCCTTAAGGGTTGGCTATATAGCAAAATATTTCATCACCGAGTGCGTTTATCCCGCAAATATTATTATATTTGCAGGTTTAAAAGCGAAAAAAGCAGAAAAACGATATGAATAAGTTTAAACTTTGGAACAATATTACAGGTTGGATGGTCTTCTTCGTGGCCACATTATCGTACCTGTTGACCATCGAGCCCACGACAAGTCTGTGGGACTGTAGCGAGTTTATAGCGACATCGTACAAGCTTGAGGTGGGACACCCCCCTGGAGCTCCACTCTATATGATGCTGGCTCGCTTAGCTGCAATGCTCGCACCATCACCCGAGGCGGTGCCCATAATGATTAACTCGATGAACGCCATAGCCTCGGGATTCTGCATACTCTTCCTATTCTGGACCATAACGCACCTTGCACGTCGTGTGACAACATCGACCAACGGTGACCAGATGAGTTTGGGACGTATGCTCATAATCCTCGGCGCAGGAGCCATAGGTGCCCTGTCGTATGCCTATACCGATACCTTCTGGTTCTCGGCAGTAGAGGGCGAGGTGTATGCTCTATCGTCAATGTTTACAGCCTTGGTGGTCTGGTTGATGCTCAAGTGGGAGGAGAATGCCGATAGCCCCACAGCACTGCGCTGGATAGTGCTCATAGCCTACCTTATGGGTCTGTCGATAGGTGTTCATATCCTCAACCTGTTGACCGTGCCCGCCTTGGTGATGATTTGGTTCTTTAGACGCTACGAGAGTAGTGCTACGTGGGGATATGTGCTACGTATGGGTGGTGCTCTCATCCTCTCGCTCCTTATACTCGGAGCTATAAATGGCGTAATCATACCATATACCGTTGCCCTCGGTGCTGCGGTGGATACCTTCGCGGTGAATAGCCTCGGTATGCCCGTAAACAGCGGTATGCTCATCTTCCTATTTGCGATATTTGCCCTGCTCGGCGCATCTGTGGCCTATACCCACCGCAAGGGTTATCGCGTGCTTAACAGCATGGTGCTCTCGCTCGTGGTGATACTCATAGGCTTCTCGTCTTATGCCTCGGTATCGATACGTGCTGCGGCGAACCCTCCGATGAACTCGAACAACCCCTCAACACCACATATGCTGCTCAGCCTGCTCAACCGCGACCAGTATGGTGGCCGCCCACTGCTCGTGGGCCCCTACTACTCGGCAATGCCCAAGGCTATGGTGGCGAAGAATCCCGACATTAGCTCCGACGATGAGTATATCCCTACGGGTGACTTTGAGGCTAAGTCGATGATGTGGCTGAACCCCGAGACTGGTAAGTACGAGGAGCGCGTATTCTTCAATGGCTATGAGTACCCCTCGGAGGCTATGCGCATACTGCCCCGTATGTGGCACTACTCGCGCCGTGATAACTACGAGCACGACTGGGTGAGGCTTGAGAATGGCCAACCAACGGTACGTGTCGAGGATAGCGAGGGTGGCGTATGGTTCGAGCCAAGCGCAACAGAGGATATTGCCTACTTCCTTGGATACCAGATGGGCGATATGTTCTGGCGATACTTTATGTGGAACTTTGTGGGTCGTCAGGATGATGTGCAACTTGAGGCCGATACCGAGAACAGAATATATACGCACGGAGGTTGGCTCTCGGGCATAGACTTTATCGACCAGTTGTACGTAGGACCGCGCACGGCGTTGCCCTCGGAGATGGAGGATAACCCTGCACACAACACCTACTTCTTCCTACCGCTACTTTTAGGTCTGCTTGGCCTGATATACCAACTCAACAACGACTGGCGTAACTTTATCGTCGTGATGCTCCTCTTCGTGATGATGGGTATCGCCCTTGTCGTGTACTTCAACACCGCCCCCAACGAGCCTCGTGAGCGTGACTATGTATACGCTGGAGCCTTCTACGCCTTCTCGATATGGCTTGGCCTGGGTGTATTGGCCCTTGGCGATGCTGTGGCGGCCGTAGTGCGCAAAATAAAGCCTCAAAATTCGGGCGTTGTAGCCTCGGTTATAGCACTTATGATGGCTGCGAGTGTGCCTGTGGTCTTAGCTACCGAGAACTGGGATGACCACGACCGCTCGGGACGATATATGGCCCGCGACATAGGTCGAAACTTCCTAAATACAGCACCCAAGGATGCCATAGTGATAAACTTTGGCGATAACGACACCTTCCCGCTGTGGTATTGCCAGGAGGTTGAGGGTGTACGTACCGATGTGAGGGTTATGAACTCCTCGTACCTCGGTGGCGAGTGGTATATCGACGAGATGAAGCTCGCGGCAAACGATGCTAAGGGTGTCCCCTTCAGCATACCATCTTCGAAGTATAGCTTCGTCAACGACTGGACCAACATAACAGATATTATCGATGTCCTCGATACGGATAAGGCGCGTAAGCTGCGTACTATGCGTCGTAGAATCGAGGGTGAGAACTACTACGTCATCGACTATGTCGATATGGCAGGTCGCGAGCAGACGATAGCTGGCACATACGGCCAGATAACCTCGAAAATTAAGGAGGCACAGACTCTTGTGGACGAGTATCAGCCTATGGTCGAGCACTTTGTGGCTAAGGGCGATACCACATCGGATGCCTTCTACGATGTATATGTGCCATACGCTATGGCCTTAGATATCATCGATGCTATAGTTGCCGACAAGACATTCATCAAGGATTACGAGGCTATCGAGGAGTACTGGGCATACAACGATATGTTGGCAGCCAATAGCATCTATCTGAAGGATGCTATACGCCTCTTTATCTCCGATGAGCCTATGACGCTGGCTATAAACGATGGACGTATGGTTATTCTCGGCTCTGGCGAGATAATCCCCGAGGAGCAGCGCAAGGATGACTACGCGCTGATAGGACGTGTCAAGCCTAAGGTAGATAACTTCTTCGATGGCTTGGATACCGACTATATCCTTGCTGCTAAGGAGTATATCATCCCTGTGGATGTCGAGGCTGCCGTTGCCTCGGGTATCATCACCGAGGCTGAGGCCGAGCATGCTGTTGACGAGGTCAAGATATCGCTGTCGGGCAAGACGATGCTCACCAAGGACCACCTTATGATGCTTGACCTGCTGGCGAACTTCAACTGGCAGCGTCCTCTGTCCTTCACTCAGGCACACCTGATGAAGGACTACGGCATTGTAGATTATGCTCGCTTCGATGGCTACTGCTACACCTTTGTGCCGATATATACGCGCTACCGCTCGGGCTCGGAGGTCGGAACGCTCGATGCCGACAAGCTCTACCCGATATATATGGCCAGTGACCCAAGCGTAGAGCCTCTATACTTCGGAAATATTGCCGACGAGGATGTCTTGGTAGACTACTTCTACCGCTTCAATATCTCGGCATCGCGCTCGCGAGAGAACTTTGCCCGTGTGGCTACAGGCCTCTTGCGCCGTGGCGAGGCGCAGGATGTAGAGCGTGCCGAAGAGCTTCTGGATAGGGGTCTGGAGATGCTGCCATCCAAGAAGATTGGCTACTCGCATAGCAATACGCAACCCTATATCCGAGGTTACTACACCATAGCCAACTACTACTTGGGCGAGGCTACGCGCGAGCTTGAGGAGGCTATAGCACTCCTTAACGATAGGCTCGGCATAGATGCTGTTGTCGGTCAGGCGGAGGATAACTTTGCCTACTTCTATGCCCTGTCGGACGCTGCTGCCGAGCGTCAAGCAACGGCAAACTCACGCGGCATAGATGTCTCGGAGGCTAATAGCCACCTTATACTTAGTGACGACTACTTTGCCCAAGCCGAGGAGTGCTACCATAAGGGTGATATCCTCGCTGCCGAATATATCAAGGCGCGTGGTGAGTGGGTTAACTACTACCTGCAGTTTGCCACCTACGACAGCTTCTCGGTAAAGGTCAGTGAAGATATGTACAACGCTATGCTCGACATTGTGGAGACGTTGGACCTAAGCCATCTGCTTGCAGGCTCTTTCGACTGGGTAGCCAATGGCGAGGGTGATGAGCCTTTAGTGGAGCAGGCCCTGCTCTTTGATAGCCTTGTTGTCGATTACGTTGCCGCCATCAAGCGACTTATGCCTGACGATGTTAATGACCCTGCTATGGCACTTGTCGAGGGCCATATATGTAACCTCTACGAAATCTATAGCTTGCTGCCTGCGGCACGCTATAAGGATGGTCGTGAGCAGATAGCTCCATACATCGAGGAGGCCGAGGCGTTGCTATCGAGCGATGCTGCATATGAGATATTGTCGATATATGGAAAATTAGACTAATAGCTGAAATATAGAGTGATAAAATATAAAAATAGAGAGAAATGGAGAAAATAGTTCTGTACAATACGCTCACACGTCGCAAGGAGACATTCGAGCCTATCAACCCCGAGCATGTGGGTATGTATGTCTGCGGACCTACCGTATATGGCGATCCGCACCTTGGTCATGCGCGCCCTGCTGTGACCTTCGACCTTCTATTCCGCTACCTACAGTCGCTCGGCTACAAGGTGCGCTACGTGCGTAATATCACCGACGTAGGTCATCTTGAGCAGGATGCCGACGATGGCGAGGATAAGATTGCTAAGAAGGCGCGTTTAGAGCAGCTTGAGCCTATGGAGATTGCTCACTATTACACCGAGCGTTACCACGATGCTATGCGCGAGCTCGGCGTTAAGTCGCCCTCGATTGAGCCTCATGCCTCGGGACATATCATCGAGCAGATAGAGATGGTCAAGCGTATCCTCGATGCTGGCTATGCCTACGAGTCTAATGGTTCGATATACTTCGATGTCGAGAAGTATAACAGCGACTACCACTATGGTCGTCTCTCGGGCCGTAACCTCGACGATATCGTCACGAATACTCGCGAGCTTGATGGTCAGTCCGATAAGCACCACTCTTACGACTTTGCCCTATGGAAGAAGGCCTCGCCAGAGCATATTATGCGCTGGCCCTCACCCTGGAGCGATGGTTTCCCTGGTTGGCACATGGAGTGCTCGGCGATGAGTACCAAGTATCTCGGCGAGCAGTTCGACATCCATGGTGGCGGTATGGACCTTATGTTCCCACACCACGAGTGCGAGATTGCCCAGTCTACCGCCGCTCTCGGCAAGGACTCGGCACGCTACTGGATACACAACAATATGATTACCATCAATGGTCAGAAGATGGGTAAGTCGCTCGGCAACTTTATCACCTTAGAGCAGCTCTTTACGGGTAACCACCCGATGCTTGAGCAGGCATATACGCCTATGACTATCCGTTTCTTCGTGCTTCAGGCCCACTATCGCTCTACACTCGACTTCTCGAATGAGGCTTTGCAGGCTGCCGAGAAGGGTCTTGACCGCCTTATGAAGGCTGTTGAGGCGTTGGAAAAGATTGCGCCTGCCGCAACCTCTACGAGCGATGTTGCCGAGCTTGAGCGTCGTTGTGGCGAGGCTATGGCCGACGACCTTAACTCACCAATGGTCATCTCGGCACTCTTTGACTGGGTTCGTATCATCAATCAGGCTGTCGACGGTCAGCAGAGCTTCACCGCCGAGGACCTTGCTACCCTTAAGGCTACCGTACACCGCTACGTCTTCGACATCCTCGGTCTAAAGAACGAGAAGGCTGCCGAGGCAGGTGGTAAGGATATGGTGTCGCCCCTTGTCGAGATGCTTCTAAATATGCGTCTTGAGGCTAAGGCCGCAAAGGACTGGGCAACATCTGACAAGATACGTGACAACCTCACCGCTATCGGCATCCGCGTTAAGGATCGTAAGGATGGGTTTGATTGGGAAATAGAGTAATTTGTTGTGATAAGGCATCATCTACTGCCGCTAACGAATTATCTTGGCAATGGGCAGTACGCTTTAGTACAGCCCATCGCCTCGAAATTCGCCGAGCGTTGTATCTAATGCCTTCTGACAACAAATTTGGTTCTTTGATGTGATAAGGCATCATCTGCGGCATCTGGCTTGAGTGCAAAATGCTCATTTATCTTAAGTAAACTCCGCATTTAATGCCTTCTGACAACAAAATTTGATGTGATAAGGGTGCATCTTCGAAGCTTTGCTTGTCTGAAAAATACTCACATACGTCAAGTATGCTCCGCTTTTTCAGCCTGCGACAAATCTCCAAATATGCAACCCTTCTGACAACAAATTGGGGTCTTTGATGTGATAAGGCATCATCTGCGGCATCTGGCTTGAGTGCAAAATGCTCATTTACCATAAGTAAACTCCGCTTTTGCCCTCTGCGACCAGCTACCACATCTAATGCCTTCTGACAACAAATTTGTAGTGATAAGGGTGCATCTTCGAAGCTTTGCTTGTCTGAGAAATGCTCACATACGTCAAGTATGCTCCGCTTTTTCAGCCTGCGACAAATCTCCAAATATGCAACCCTTCTGACAACAAATTGGGGTCTTTGATGTGACAACGAATCAACGACCCTAAAACAAATAAACTAACGAAAAATGGTATCTGCTGAGCAAATATCAGAACTAAACGAGCGTGTAGATAAGCTTGCCACGTCGATAGATGTCGAGCAGCGCGAAATAGACCTGCGCAACGAGCAGGAGAAGACCGAAGAGCCAAACTTCTGGGATAACCCCGATGAGGCACGTAAGCAACTAAAGCGCGTGGCAGACATCAAGGCCCTCCTCGATGAGTATGGCGTGGTGCGCTCGGCTGTTGCCGACCTTAGCCTTATCCCCGACTTTGTGGTCGAGGGTGTCATGGACGAGCATGAGGCCGAGGAGCAATACCTCGCGGCTCTGGAGCGTGTCGAGAAGCTCGAACTTAGGCAGATGCTCTCAGGCAAGGAGGATCGTCTGGGTGCTATAATGGATATCAACGCTGGAGCAGGTGGTACCGAGGCTCTCGACTGGGCGCAGATGCTGATGCGTATGTATATGCGCTGGGGTGAGGCTCATGGCTACACTGTAAAGGTGATAAGCTACCAGGCAGGTGACGAGGTCGGGGTAAAGTCCTGCACTTTGGAGTTCGAGGGTGAGTATGCCTATGGCTATCTACGCAGCGAGAGCGGTGTGCATCGTATGGTGCGCCTATCTCCCTTTAACGCCAACAACAAGCGACAGACGACCTTCGTGTCGGTATTCGTGTCGCCTGCCGTAGATGACACGATAGAGATTAATATCTCGCCGGCTGATTGCCAATGGGATACCTTTCGTGCCAGTGGCGCAGGGGGGCAGAACGTAAACAAGGTAGAGACCGCTGTGCGCCTGCGTTACCACAGTAAGGACCCAGAGACTGGCGAGGTGATAGAGTACCTTATCGAGAATATGGAGACGCGCTCGCAGCTCAACAACCGCGAGAATGCTATGCGCATACTGCGCTCGAAGCTCTACCAGCGCGAGTTGGATAAGCGTATGGCTACGCAGCAGGCTCTCGAGGCGACAAAGAAACGTATTGAGTGGGGGTCGCAGATACGTAGCTACGTATTCGATGACCGACGTGTTAAGGATCACCGCACTGGATACCAGACATCGAATGTCGACGCTGTGATGGATGGCGATATCGATGCCTTTATTAAGGAGTATCTATTGCAATATTAAAACATAGGGTATGGTAGCAATACGGAGGATATGGGCGATATGTTTAATGCTCGTTATTGCCACCTCGGCACTCGCCGAAGAGGTGGTTGTAGGGTGTAGGGATACATCTGCCTATGTGCCGCACCTTAGGGGTCGTCGCGTGGCTATCTTGGCTAACCATACAGCTATGTTTAGTGCCGAGGAGCACGTTGTAGATATGCTCCACCGCGAGGGTATCAACATTGTGGGTATCTTTGCCCCCGAGCATGGCTTTCGTGGTGCTGTGGAGGCTGGAGTGAGCGTCAAGGATGATGTCGATGCTAAGACGGGTATAGCGATACTATCACTCTACAATGGAAATACCAAGCGGCCCTCGGACGACGTGATGCGCTCGTTTGATATCTTGGTTGTAGATATGCAGGATGTAGGGCTTAGGTTCTATACATATTATATATCTATGTTGCGGATGATAGATGCTTGTGCCGACTATGGCAACGAGGTTATCATCCTCGATAGGCCCAATCCCAATGGTCACTATGTCGATGGCCCGATACTCGATATGCGCTATAAGTCGGGCGTAGGGCATATCCCTGTACCTGTGGTACATGGTCTTACGATGGGCGAGATTGCCCTGATGTCTATGGGTGAGGGGTGGACAAAGAGGGCAGATGTTATGGTTGTAAGGTGTCAAAATTACGACCATAGCACTCGCTACGAGCTACCTATAGCCCCTTCGCCCAATCTTGCCACGCAGCAGTCGATATATCTCTATCCGTCGCTCTGCCTCTTCGAAGGTACGGTGGTGAGCGTGGGACGAGGCACAGACTCTCCGTTTGAGATATATGGCCACCCAGAGTTAGAGCAGAGAGCCTTTAGCTTTACGCCCGAGCCACGCGCTCAGGCGACAACACCGCCACACTGCGGAGAGCGATGCTATGGTGTGGACCTTCGCAATATGCCACAAGAGGATATATGGCGCAGGGGTGTAGACCTTAGTTACGTTATCGATGCCTATAACGACTTAGATATGGGCGAGGAGTTCTTTAGGCCTATGTTCGAGAAGCTTATCGGTGTATCGTGGGTGAGGAGAATGATTGTTGAGGGTTATACGGCCGATGAGATTAAGGCTCTATGGGCCGAGGATGTCGAGCGTTTCAAGGTGTTGAGGCGTAAATACCTATTGTATGAAGAGTAAACAAAATTAAAATATAGTATTATGGGATTTTTTGATCTATTCAAACGTAAAAAGACGGAGGAACCAAAGACTCAGGAGGTTGAGAGTGTCGCTTTGGAGCAGTCGGCTACGACGACCGACACTACCACGCAGGAGGCGAGTGCAGAGGATGTCGAAGTCGTAAATGTAGAGGCTGAGCGTAAGGAGCTTGAGGCTGGCCTTGAGAA
Organism: Rikenellaceae bacterium; assembly: GCA_015059715.1. Lineage (GTDB taxonomy): Bacteria > Bacteroidota > Bacteroidia > Bacteroidales > Rikenellaceae > Alistipes. The sequence continues at coordinate 9,919 of SUZV01000018.1, forward strand.
GACCAAGGAGGGCTTCTTTGGTCGTCTTAAGCGTGCTATTGCAGGTCGCACAACCGTAGATGCCGACGTTCTTGATGACCTTGAGGAGGTGCTTATCACCTCGGATGTGGGTGTGGAGACTACGGTTAAGATTATCGAGGCTATCGAGGCTCGTGTGGCCAAGGATAAGTATATGAACACCTCGGAGCTACACGCCATACTACGCGACGAGATTGCCAAGCTTATGGAGGAGTCGCACCGCTCGACAGAGGACTTCGGTATCGAGGTAAAGGAGGGTATGCCCTACGTTATGATGGTTGTAGGTGTTAACGGTGCAGGTAAGACCACGACAATAGGTAAGCTTGCAGCTAAGCTCACGCGCGCAGGGCGTAAGGTATATATCGGTGCTGCCGACACCTTCCGTGCTGCGGCAATAGACCAGTTGGCCGTATGGGCCGAGCGTGCTGGTGCAACGATGGTACGTCAGGATATGGGCTCTGACCCAGCCTCGGTGGCCTACGATACGCTGCGCTCGGCAGTGGCTAATGGTGCTGATGTTGTGCTTATCGATACGGCTGGTCGTCTGCATAATAAGGTGGGCCTTATGAAGGAGCTTACGAAGATTCGCAACGTGATGTCGAAGGTTATTCCCGATGCTCCACACGAGGTTATGCTTGTGTTGGATGGCTCGACGGGGCAGAATGCCTTTGAGCAGGCTAAGCAGTTTACCGAGGCTACGCAGGTGACATCGCTTACCATCACCAAGCTCGATGGTACGGCTAAGGGTGGCGTAGTTATCGGCATAAGTGATAAGTTCCATATCCCAGTGCGATACATTGGTATTGGTGAGGGTATCGACCAGCTGAAGATGTTTGACCGCAGGGAGTTTGTTCGCGCTCTCTTTGGTGAGGCTAATAGTTAATCGACGCGGTATGAAGAAGATAAACATAATAACACTCGGCTGCTCGAAGAATACTGTCGACTCGGAACACCTTGCCGCCCAGCTCGCTGCAATGGAGTATAAGGTGGTCTTCGATAGCGATAGAACAGATGCCGATGTTGTGGTAATCAACACCTGCGGATTTATTGGTGATGCTAAGCAGGAGTCGATAGATACAATCTTGCGTGCTGCGCAGCTTAAGAGCGAGGGAGCTATTGATGAACTCTTTGTTGTGGGATGTCTCTCGCAGCGTTATGCCGACGAGCTACGCCCCGAGTTTCCAGAGGTAGACGACTTCTTCGGTGTCAATGACTGGGCAGGTATCGTCGAGCGTCTGGGTGCGAAGTATCGCGCGGAGAATGAGACGCGCCGCGAGCTATCTACACCGTCGCACTACGCCTACCTTAAGATTTCGGAGGGGTGTAGCTGGATGTGTGGCTACTGTGCCATTCCGCTTATTCGTGGTCGCCATAAGTCTGTGCCTATGGAGGCTCTTATTGCCGAGGCCGAGGCGTTGGTAGCCAAGGGTGTTAGGGAGATTATGGTTATAGCGCAGGATACGACATACTATGGTGTCGATATCTATGGTGAGCGCAAGTTGGCCGAGCTTCTGGAGCGTCTTTGTAGGATTGAGAAGCTTGAGTGGGTGCGTCTGCACTACGCCTATCCAACCGACTTCCCCGATGAGGTTATTGAGGTTATGGCGCGCGAGAAGAAGATTTGCCGATATTTGGATATTCCGTTCCAGCATATTGCCGATAATCAGCTTACGGCGATGAAGCGTCGCCATACGAAGGCCGAGGCTCTGAGGCTTATCGAAAAGCTACGTAGTGCAATACCCGATATCGCACTACGTACTACGTTGCTTGTAGGCTATCCAGGTGAGAGCGATGCTGACTTTGAGGAGCTTCTGGAGTTTGTACGCGATACTAAGTTCGATCGCTTGGGTGTCTTTGCCTACTCAGAGGAGGAGGGCACCTATTCGGCTACGCGCCTTCGTGACGATGTGCCCGACGAGGTTAAGCAGCAGCGTGTGGACCGTATTATGCGCCTTCAGGAGCGTGTGTCGCTTGAGAACAATGCTCGTCGCATAGGTGAGACTATGCGCGTAATTATCGACCGCAAGGAGGGTGACTTCTATATCGGACGCTCCGAGTATGACTCTCCCGAGGTGGACCAGGAGCTTATTATCGATAGTCGTGGTAAGCGTCTGCTGCGTGGCCGCTTCTACTCAGTCCGCATCACCGATGCCGAGGATTATGACCTCTACGCCGAGATTGTAGGGTAGTAAAAGGGTAGTTCGCACCTGCGGTGCTAAAGGGTAGTATGAGAGTAGTGCGCAGCTAAAGCTGTGAGGCTGAATAAAAAGTGTATTTTGTCGTTATACTTGCCCTCAAAATCCTCATTTACGCTGGGTAAACTGCGGTTTTTCGGGCTTCGCAGGCCTAAAACTACATCTTTTTATTCAACCCCTTAAACACAATCGAGGGTGACTATTTGCTATTTAGTCACCCTCAAACCATCTATAAACCACTCTCCACAGCTGCGATACGATAGCGTCAAATAGACCTTAAAATGAGTTTGTTGATAGTTACAAAATAGCGTGCCATATATCTATTTTGGCGGAAAATTTTGATATTAACCAAATTTTACCTATCTTTGAGGAGTTTTAAACCACGCGCAGTAGCAAAATACTACCTACGATATGGCACAGAAGGATATAGTTAAACGATTGCGTAGCGAGGTGGAGCGACTTATTGCTGACCACGAGCGTGTCTCGGCGCAGTGTCGCGAGCTTACGGCCGAGCGAGATAGGCTGCTTACGGAGAAGCGTCGTTTGGAGGAGAGTGTGCGCGAGTTGGACACCAAGCTTAAGAGTCTGGAGCTCTCAAGCGTTATGTGTGGCAATGAAGGTAGCGTGGAGCGTGCGCGTCAGCGTGTCAACAATTTATTGCGGGAGGTTGACCGCTGTATTGCAGCATTAAAACAGCAACAGGATAATAGTTAACCCGATGGCTGAGGGCAAAATTAAAATAAGTATATCGATAGCCGGAAGAAGTTATCCGATGACCATCGACGCAGCAAACGAGGAGCTATACCGCGTGGCTGCCAAGCGTCTGAACGATAAGATTTCGGAGTATACGCGCATCCCTAAGTTCGATGCTCAGGACCGCGTGGCTATGGCGGCATTGCTATACTCAATCATTGCCCTATCCACCGAGCAGAACTCGGCACTCGGCGATAGCGATATCGAGGAGTTGGAGGCTATAGAGTCACGAATACGTCGATATATCAAGTAGAGCCACAGAGTGGTGTCGAGAGGGTGTAACTCGGACGTTGTGGAGCGTAGTGATGCGATAGAGGGCTTAGTATTGATGCCAACTTAGTGGCCAGGGCCCAATTTTTGTAACTAACATAGGTGGCACATCCTTAAAGTGTGCGTAGGTTCTTTTTATAGATCTATCCCGCATAGATTCCTTAAAAGCTTTGCGAACTGTACAATTTATATAACATTGGGACAACTCTCGAGCAGATGTTACAAAACAAGGCCTCAACCCCTCAAGGGTGTGGATATCTCCACCAGTGGACTGTTGCGTACCTCGGAGCCCCACCTATGACTTATCTGCGGATTCGTCAAACAAGTTAAGGAACGAGTGCGGGATATTTTTATTTTGCAAGGTGGGCAATGTCGAACCCTCGGATGCCAAACTTGCAGTATTACTATGAATAGAAACAATTAAAATATTTACTAACAATAACATAAACACCATTTATCGACTATGGAATCAATTTGGATAATCGTCGGTGTCGTAGTAGGTGCTGTAGTGGGAGGCGTATTCTCGTACATCGCAGCACGTGCGCGAGCAAAGGCCATCGTTGCTAAGGCGGAGGCTGACGGCGAAATGATAAAGAAGGAGAAGATGTTGCAGGCCAAGGAGAAGTTCATTCAACTTAAGAGTGACCACGATCGTCAGGTTAATGAGCGTAACCAGAAGCTTCAGCAGAGCGAGCAGCGTGCTAAGCAGCTTGAGAACAATCTTCAGAACAAGGAGCGTGAGCTGGAGCGCAAAATCGCCGAGTGCGACAAGCGTAAGGAGCAGCTTGAGGGACAGATGCAGAGCGTCGAGGCTCGCAAGGAGGAGCTTGCAGCCGTTATCCGCGAGCAGAACGAGCGTTTGGAGCAGATATCGGGCATGAGCTCAGAGGAGGCTAAGAATGTCCTTATCGAGAATATGAAGAGCGAGGCTAAGGCCGATGCTGCGGCTTATGTCGCCGAGACTATCGAAGAGGCTAAGCTCTCGGCAACGAAGGAGGCTAAGCGTATTGTGGTAGCCTCTATCCAGCGTGTAGCTACCGAGACGGCGATAGAGAATGCCGTTACGGTGTTCAATATCGAGTCGGACGAGGTTAAGGGTCGCATTATTGGTCGCGAGGGCCGTAATATCCGTGCCTTGGAGGCCGCTACGGGCATTGAGATTATCGTAGACGATACTCCCGAGGCAATTATCCTCTCGGGCTTTGACCCTGTGCGTCGCGAGATAGCTCGTTTGGCACTCCACCAGCTCGTTACCGATGGCCGTATCCACCCAGCACGTATCGAGGAGGTTGTCGCTAAGGTCAAGAAGCAGATTGAGGAGGAGATTGTTGAGGTGGGTAAGCGCACAACTATAGACCTTGGTATTCATGGTCTGCACCCCGAGCTTATCCGTCTTATCGGTAAGATGAAGTACCGCTCGTCGTATGGTCAGAACCTGTTGCAGCACGCTCGCGAGACTGCCAACTTGGCAGGTATCATGGCCGCAGAGCTGGGACTTAATCCTAAGGCTGCACGCCGCGCAGGTCTTCTGCACGATATAGGCAAGGTGCCCGATGACGAGCCAGAGTTGCCACACGCAATTATCGGTATGAAGCTCGCCGAGAAGTATAAGGAGAAGCCCGATGTATGCAATGCCATCGGTGCTCACCACGACGAGACGGAGATGACCTCGCTCATCGCCCCAATTATTCAGGTGTGTGATGCTATCTCGGGTGCGCGTCCAGGTGCTCGTCGCGAGGTTGTAGAGTCATATATCAAGCGTCTTAAGGAGATGGAGAGCATCGCCCTGTCGTACCCTGGTGTTGTCAAGACCTACGCTATTCAGGCGGGCCGCGAGCTTAGGGTTATTGTAGGTGCCGATAAGCTCTCGGACCAGGAGTCTGAGGCATTGTCACACGACATAGCTAAGAAGATTCAGGATGAGATGACCTATCCTGGTCAGGTTAAGATTACCGTTATCCGCGAGACTCGCTCGGTGTCATACGCTAAGTAGCAGCTTGAGAGCTATGTCAAGATAGCTCTGTTATCGACTTATTCACTCTCTAAACATAAAGAGACCCCAAAAGTTTTTTATCTAAACTTTTGGGGTCTCTTCAGCTGCGCAGGCTATACTCTATCGAAAAAGGGGCTTGTTAGTGCATCTTGATAATATTCTCGATTCCCATCTCCTCGACTTTGTGGATGAGCTCGTCGTTGTTATCCGAGACGACAAGCAGTTTGTCACCCTTCTGTAGTTCGGTGTCGCCCTTAGGCACGAAGTATTGGCCGCTGCGGTAGACCATTACGACGAGGGTATGTCCCGGTAGGCGTATATCCTTGAGCGTCGCGCCACGCTTAAGCATCGCACCATTAACCTCAATCTCTGAGAACTCACTACGTATATGGTCTGGAACGGTGAGCTTAAACGTCTGCTCCTTCTCCTCGAAAGAGAGCCCGAGCCAGTTGGCCATACCGCTCACTGTGGTACCTTGTACTAAGAGCGAGATAATAGTTACGAGGAATACCACGTTAAAGAGGTAGTCGGCATTTTCGATGTTGTTTGTAAGTGGATATAGTGCGAAGATTATAGGCACAGCACCGCGCAGACCTACCCACGACACATAAATACGCGCCTTGGTGGTAAACGAGCGGAAGGGGGCCATACTTATAAACGTAGATATAGGACGTGCTATAAATATCATAAAGATACCTATGCCAATACCCATGAAGAGTACATCGGGTGTGATAAGCTCCTTAACATCGACGAGCAGACCGAGAGCGAGGAATAGAACAATCTGCAGTAGCCATGTAAAACTGTCGAAGAAGGTACGCAACATATTTCGGTGGGCAATCCTTAGGTTGCCGACCACCAAGCCTGCGATATATACTGCCAAGTAGCCGTTACCGTATGCCAACGTTGTAAACGAGAAGGTAAAGAAGGCGCAGGCGAGTAGCAATACGGAGTATAGCGAGGCGTTACTGCGTATGTTGATATGGTTGATAATCCACACCGTAGCGCGACCAAAGCCATATCCGAAGCCAGCACCAAGGAGCATCTGTATTAGGAAGGTGCCTATTGCACTCCACACGTTGAGCGAGGTACCATCGGCCACGACACTTACAAGGACGACGGTGAGGATGTAGGCCATAGGGTCGTTACTACCACTCTCTAACTCAAGGAGTGGGCGCAGATTCTGCTGTAGACCCTGCTTCTTGGTTCTGAGGATAGAGAATACCGATGCCGAGTCCGTAGATGACATCGTAGCCGCCATGAGCAGCGAGAAGGGTAGTGATAGCTCTAATCCGAGCAGTGGGGCGGTAAGGTATATGCCACAACCGACAATAAGAGCAGTAAGTATGACCCCCAGCGTGGCCATCACCACGCCAGGAGCCATAACAGGCCGTATCTCTGAAAACTTCGTATCCATACCTCCCGAGAAGAGTATGATGCAGAGGGCAACCATACCTATAAACTCGGCGAACTCCGCAGAGTCGAAGTGTACGAAGTTATTGTATCCGAAAAGCATGCCCACACCTAAAAACAGCAACAGGGCGGGGGCACCAAGACGATATGCCGCCTTACCAGCAAGTACAGCGACAAAGAGCAGAAGAGCTCCTACAATTAAGAAGTTTTCGTTGAGCATATCAAAAAAGTTTTTGTGCGAACATCTTGACTACGGCCTATCTTTATGCTTAGCGTTGGATAATCTTTATCTCGCTGATAAGACGATTGTCAAACTCGTAATACTCGTAGATGGCGTAGGCTATAAGGGTGTCATTCACAGAGTGATACTCCACAAGGGTTATAGCTGCGACATTGCTCGTCTGCAACGAGTCAATCATCAATCTATCGCCCGAGGATACATACTTTTTAAGCATTTCGAGCTGCGCACGGTCATAGTAACGTTCGCTATAGCGCATATAACGCTTCGAGGGGGTATGGTAGGGTATGCGCTTGTCGCTCGTAAGGCGCGCTATGGTCACCACGATACCGAACAAAAGTAGCGTGATGCCAGCAACCATAAGCGTCATGCCTAACGCTCCCGACTTATCGTCAATGGCTAAAAAGTTAATAAATAAAAGAACTGCGCCTACAATAGTGGCTAATATAGGCTTACATACAGGTTGGCGGCGTGGCTCTACAACACCCCCAGGCAAGGCGTACAACGCCTCGCAAATATTGTGTTCAATCATAAAATATCTAATTATTTAGCTATGTTTTCAGTAGTTGTTAACAGCTACTCAGTAAGTTATAATCGCAAAACCTATGGAGAGTAGCCTCCAAGTCTTGGCTTCTTAGGTTGAGGTATGAGCTAAATAATAAGCCTCACAAGGCGGCAGAGGTAGTAGTGCCGCGAGTGAGATACAAACAATATTTTATGGTTATACAATCCGTATCGTGATGTCGCCGTTGTTGAGTCTATCGAGCCTGCATCCTTTGCATGCTGAGCCTCGCGCTCGGCGATACGCATACACCTATGTAGTGTGCGAACTACGGGTGTTGTCGAGTAGTGTGCCCCCGATGTTGTTGTTGTCGAGAGTAGGGGGGAACAAGATGACGAGAGTGTCGCCTCGTCACCATTGTTGTCGTTTGTCGACGATACTAATATGTCGTTTGTTGATGCTGCTGTGGTAGATAACACGCAAGGTGAGTGTGCTCCCTCGGCCGATGGCTGTGCCAGCGGTAGAAGTAGCAGTGCTAACGTTATAACTATCCTATAGAGCTTCATCATTGTGCGACAAAAGTGTATGTTATAGTTCCTCGATGTGATGTGGGTGCGCTACCATCGATTTTAAATAGTGTGCGGTGGTGGCGTGCAGCCTCCAACGCCTGGTTGTTAAGCTCGCTATTTGTCGAGGAGTTGATGCGCGCTGCAGTCACCTCGCCATTGCGGTTAAGCCATACATCTACAACTACCACACCGCCATTCTTGGTGCGATATGCTGGTACGTAGAGGTTGCGATGGTGGCGCACAGGATCGGTAAAGCTGTAGGCTACGGTCACCGCTCCCGAGAACTTACCCTTATCACCGTCGCCCTTCTCGCTGCCGCTGCCCTCGCCCGAGCCACCTTGCCCCATGCCCTCAATCTGGCGCATACCTCTCTCGTAGTCGCCACGATTCTCGGCCATATCGGAGGCTATCTTATCCATCATCTCCTGTATATCGCTGTCGTAGCTCACAGGCTCGGGGGAGCCTCCAGCCTCCGCAGCATCGTTAGATTGCAGGTTCTTGACCCTCTCGATAGCTGCCATGCGGCGATTTATATCCTCCTGAAGCCTATCGCGCTTACGCTTTAGCTCCTCGACCTGCTCGGCAGAGGGGGCCTCCTCGACAAACTCAATGAGGTACTCTACGGGTTTTATGTCGACACTATAGCGTGCTGTGGCGAGTACGATGCCACCTATCGAGAAGACTACCGCTACGACGATAATGCCTATGCTATGGTTGTAGAGCCACTCGCCAAATGTCTCGCGGCGAGTGTGATACAGGTCGACCATAGGGCGTTGTTGTGTTCTCTTTTTTCTCTCCTTCGTAGGGTGTTGCATATCTCGTTTTCTCTACAGCGATATAAATCAACGCAAAAATAGTAATTTTTTTTAAAATTTTTAGTATATTTGTGCCATAATGTGAAATAATCTGGAGAGTAATTGAGCAATAATCGCTACCACTCTCCGTTAGACAAACAACTTAACTTAAGATATTATGGCAACCAAACAAAGAACCATAGCCGAGGCTATATCGTTCGAGGGTAAGGGACTGCACACAGGTTTGCAGGTGGTAATGACTGTCCACCCTGCTGAAGAGAATCATGGTATCACCTTCCGTCGTGTCGACATCGAGGGTGCTCCCGAGGTGCCAGCCCTATGTGAATATGTCACCGACACATCGCGTGGAACAACAATAGAGAGGGGCGAAGCAAAGGTTAGCACCATAGAGCATATAGTGTCAGCACTTTGGACCCTCGGCGTAGATAATGCCGTTATCGATATCAACGCTCCCGAGACACCTATCATGGATGGCTCGGCAGGCGAGTATGCTAAGCGTATCACCGAGGTGGGTACCGTAGAGCAGAGTGCCGAGCGTAAGTACTTCGAGGTGACAGAAAAGCAGGTGTATACACTCCCAGAGAAGGGCGTAGCAATAGTTATCTATCCCGATGACGAGTTCTCGGTATCGGTACACGTAGATTATAACTCCAAGGTTGTGGGTAACCAGTATGCTGTATATAGCAAGGAGGATAACTACACCGAGAAGATAGCTATGTGCCGCACATTTGTATTCCTGCACGAGCTTGAGCCACTGATGAAGATGAATCTCATCAAGGGTGGCGACCTCGATAACGCCATCGTTGTGGTCGAGAACCCCGTGTCGGATGAGCAGCTTGAGCACCTCAAGAGCATCTTTGGTAAGGAGGATATACGTATCACTGGTGGCTATCTCAATAACCAGCAGCTGAGGGCAAACAACGAGTTTGCACGTCACAAGCTCCTCGACCTACTTGGCGATTTCGCACTCCTCGGCATGCGCATCAAGGGACGTGTGTGGGCTACGCGCCCAGGACACTTCGCCAATACGGAGTTTATGAAGGAGCTCTCGCGCACGATACGTCGTAGTGGCGAGAAGCCTCTGTTTAAGTACAGCTCAAAGGCTCAGCCTCTGATGGATATCAACAAGATTAAGTCGTTGCTGCCTCACCGTCCTCCATTCTTGCTTGTCGATAGGGTGTTCCATATTGATGAGAACTCTATCGGAGGTATTAAGAATGTGACGATGAACGAGCCATTCTTCGTGGGCCACTTCCCCGATGAGCCTGTTATGCCTGGTGTGCTTATTATCGAGGCTCTGGCGCAGTGCTGCGGTATCTTGGTACTCAGCAAGGTCGAGGACCCCGAGGCCTATTCTACATACTTCCTTAAGGCCGATGGCGTGAAGTGGAAGCGTAAGGTGGTGCCAGGCGATACTCTTCAGTTGGAGTGTCATATTGCCGATATGCGTCGCGGCATCTGTACGGCTATATGCAAGGCCTTCGTCGGTGGTCAGCTCGCTTGCGAGGCTACGCTTACAGCCCAGATAGCAAAGAATAGATAGTCATACAAGTGTAATAATATAAAAAACCATATAGTTATGATTAGTAATTTGGCTTATGTGCATCCAGATGCCAAGATTGGCAATAATGTAACTATTGAGCCCTTTGCATACATCGAGGGTGATGTCGTCATAGGTGATGATTGTTGGATTGGCCCACACGCTATAATATATAATGGTGCGCGCCTTGGTAAGGGTAACAAGGTACACCCAGGAGCCTGCATCGCCTGCTTGCCCCAGGACCTTAAGTTTGCTGGCGAGCAGACCACAGCGGTTATTGGTGACTATAACGATATCCGTGAGTGCGTAACCATTGCACGCGGTACAGCATCACGCGGTACAACGATTGTGGGTGACCACAACCTTCTTATGGCATACGTGCATGTCGCACACGACGATGTTGTTGGTAGCCACTGTGTTATAGCTAACCGAGTATCGCTTGCTGGCGAGGTTGAGGTGGGTGACTGGGTAGTTATCGGTGGTCATGCAGCTCTTCACCAGTGGATACATATTGGCGACCACGCCATGATTCAGGGCGGTGCGCTTGTTACGCAGGATGTGCCACCATTTATCATCGCCACCAATGGCGAGACGCACTATGCAGGTATTAATAAGGTGGGATTGTCGCGTCGTGGCTTTACAACAGAGCAGATAGACTCTATCCACAACACCTGCCGCATACTATTCCAGAGTGAGCTTAACTACATGGCCGGTTGCGATAAGGCTGAGGCCGAGGTGGCGGAGAGCGCAGAGCGTAATAAGCTTATTGAGTTTATACGTGGCTCGAAGCGAGGTATTATCAAGCAGTATATCCCTCGACGATAGTCTTTGTAGCACTGATATGTTGCGAGGCCACTGCTATAGTTGGCCTCGCAATGTTTTGTGCTAAGATGTGTGTGTGCGAAAAAAAATATGGAGTAGGGGTACAACATTAGAGAAAAGTTCGTATATTTGCACCCCGAAGAGGACCACAATAGAGGAGAGATGCCGGAGTGGTCGAACGGGCCGCACTCGAAATGCGGTGAACGGGCAACTGTTCCGGGGGTTCGAATCCCTCTCTCTCCGCAGTAAAGGGTGTAAATCAAGCAGTTACGAGATTTACACCCTTTTTTACACCCAAAAATTAAGATTGGGTGTATTTTTTTGAATTTTTAAGATAAATGCTGGCGAAAAGAAGAAGAACGAGCATCTTTCTCTTTTCGTCAGCATCTTTCTTGAGTGCTGCCAACGCCAAAATAAGTTTAGTCCGTTTTGGACATATATCCAATGGAATAAACTAAACTTTGTACACCACATTTGATAAAAGCGATTATAGCATAGCCAATAGTAGCCCCATATATACAGAATAAGTACGGGAAGGGAGAAATACGATACAGTCATCTGGGGCCGGAATAGGCTCTCGCAATCGGGAGCGTGTGAAGATAGCTATTTGTGTAAGTGTCTGATTATCAACGATTACCCCCCCCCACGATTGAAATTTTACCGCTTAATTATTTGGTAAACTACGGAAAAACCTCTAACTTTATAGCCGAGAATGTGCATTAGGTGTAGCCACTAATGAGGTTCTGGCTGCCATCTGATGATAAGTTTAATTTATAGAACCTCCTTGCAGCATGAAAACCAAACTATTTATTTTAATGTTGTGCCTATTCTCATTGGTAGGATGTGATAATGGGCAAGAGCAGCCTAACAATGAGCCTAAAAAGTCGTTGACGCTCTTTACTGAGTCGTCTATGTCTTTTGATGCTAAAGGTGGCGTTGATTGTAAGATCCTCTTTGAGCTACAAGGTGTAGTCGAGGATGCGTTGCCAGAGGTTGCGTGCGATGCTGATTGGATTGCCGAAATTCGAACAGGTAACACTATCGTTTTGTTTAATGTCCTCCCCAATGCCACAACCGAGAGTCGTAGCACCAAGATTACAGTAAGCTATGAGGATATGAGTTTCGATGTAGACATCGCTCAGTCGGGTTTGGTGGTAAATGTTGAGCATCGAGCAAATGTGCTTAACGGTGAGTACTGTGCACCTAACACGGGCTGTATTTCCTCAAGAAATGGCAATTATTTTGCAATTCTTTCTATGAATGGCACAACGGGTTTTGCTCACCTATATATCGATCAGTACTATCGTTTTGATTTCTACTCGGATAAGACTGTAGGATTAAATGAGACTGCGTCGATTCCTCACGGTACCTATCGCCTTGATACGAATAACACGGGTGAGGCGTGGACATTTAGTCGTAGCTACTCTACACGCCTTGAGCCCAAAGAGGATGGCTCGTATGTTGAGAACTACTATACCGATGGTGTGGTTGTAGTCTCTGAGAATAGCATCGATGCGCTTCTTACGCTTGACAATGGCGAAGTACACCATGTGGTATATAATGGTACATTGGAGCTTAGCTATATGGTTATCGAGAATAATGGACCATACAGCTGGCTTGAGGAGGATTATAATTTTAACCATACTGGTGGTATTATTCGCCTCTTATATTATGGTGATTATACAGAGGGCTCAAATTGGGTAGTACAGGTTATGGAGTGCCAGAATCCTATCAATGGTGACTATTTCTCGATCGACCTTATGGCGCCCGCTACAGGTTTCGTAGCTGACTATGTTTGTGGTTCATATACTAAGGCGACAGATAATCCTTATCAGGCAAGTACTTACACAGAGGCACAATACGCTGTTATTGAAGATGACTATGTCAATCCTCGTGCTGGTGCTCCTATCGTTAGTGGTACTATAACAATTGAGCGCGATGGATTGGATTTTGTTCTAACCTTCGATTGTGTGGATGACCTTGGTTATAAGATTACTGGTACATTCAGGTGTGGCCTGTTAGAGATGTACGATAAGTCAAGTGGTTGCGCATAATGCAAAATTATAAATACATGAAAAAGGCCTATTATATTATATTCGCGCTACTTGGCTTAATAGCTTGTGAGACTGAACCGCAAGAAACTACTCAGGGAACACTCTATCTCTATGCTGATAACACAGAGATTTATGCCAATGGTGAGGATGCTGTAACATTTACTATAAAGGATGCGGAAGGCACTGTTGTGGAGGATGCCTCTATCTACTTTGCCGATACTCACGAGGCATTGGAGGGTAAGCAGTTTAAGACTAAGTATGCTGGCCAGTACTCTTTCTACGCCAAACGCGGAACATCTCAGTCGGCCATCATCGAAGTAACAGCCAAGCTGGTTGATGAGACCCCTAAGGAGGTCACGCTGACTGTAGAGCAAGAGGAGTATATGGTTGGCACCGTAGCAACCTTTGCTGTTAACTACAATGGCACAGATGTAACATCATCGGCAACCATATATCTTGCCGAGAACGATGAGGCCATCGAGGGCAACACCTTTACCACCGACGAGAGTGGCACCTACACCTTCTATGCTAAGTACCAGGATGAGAAGTCCAACAACGTGGCAGTTACATTCAATACATCTATAGAGGAAGAGTCTGCACTCCTCACTGTCGAGCCAGCATCTATCGTTGCTGATGGTGTAGAGAAGGCGGTATTTACTCTTACTCAGAATGATCAACCCATCACAGAGTATGAGTTATACAATGCCGATGGTGATGTTAAGCTCGATGCCAAGGAGTTCACAACTACTGAGGTTGGAGCATATACCTTCTATGCTCTATACAATGGCGAGAAGTCAAATAGCGTAGCGGTCACTGCACGAATGAAGATTATCGAGGAGGAGAAGCCTATCGAGCTTGTGGCTACGGAGCTTACAATCAAGGCTAATGGCGTAGATGCAACAAAGTTTACCGTTACGCAGGATGGCGCAAACGTTACAGATAAGTCTACTATCTACGTTAACGAGAGCATCCTCAATGGCAACCGCTTTATCACCACTACCCCTGGCACATATACCGTCTATGCTGTTAAGGGTGAGCAGAAGTCTAACGAGCTTACAATCACTGCCGAGGAGGTTACATCTACGGGCAAGACCATCGTTTTTGCCGATGGCGTTACGCTCACATCTGGTTGGTACGATGTCAATAAGAAAGCTCAGGGTAATAACGGAGATATTAATATGTGCTGGGCTGCCACTTCGTCGAATATGATTCAGTGGTTCCAGGATCGCTACAAGGCTGCTGGCAAGACACTTCCAGCAAGTGCTGTTGATGGCCCTGGTGTTACCTCATATACTAACTATGGACCTTATGAGTTGGAACTTATGAATGTATTCCTCACGCAGTGGGATAACTCGCGCGGTGGTCATATGGAGCAGGCTATTCCTTGGTACTTCGAGGGTGTATTGAATGGTGGCGAGTACGCTTCGCCAGGCTCACAGGCAGTGCCTTTGACCGATGGTGGCTTTTGGAAGAGTATCTGGAGTGATGTGAAGGCAAATATGTATTGTGGCTATGGTAGCACTGTCGGCTACACCACCTGCTACAACAATTATTACCAATGGGGTAATGGTACTGATTTGTTGGGCGCAGAGCGTTTGGCATACTTTACTGATTTGGTTGTTACAGCCTTTGAGCATGGCATGGCAGGTCTTACAATCAGTCTTTCGGCAAACCTCTATTCACTACATCACGCCACGACATTGTGGGGTTACGAGATTGATAATGCTACAGGTCTTTTGACCCGTGTATGGATTACTGATTCGGACGACATAATGACAGAGCCTAAGAC
>SUZV01000008.1 GCA_015059715.1 Rikenellaceae bacterium
GACCCTCCTTTATACCGGAGATGTCAATCAGGCCGCTGAAAAGGGAGCCTCCGCGTGTAAGGCATATTGTCCGGGACATAACTTCTCGGCACTTGTGGTTGCTGCCCATACGGTTATGAGACATCCATCCTGTCAGGCAAACCCTAAGTTTTACTATAGTTGCAAGTATTGTGGAGAGTGCGAACATAATCCAAAACATACATTTGAAAAGGATCAATTCTGGAAAGACAAGACCCAGGCATTCTCTCATGCGTATGTAAAATATGATCTTTCAGAAAAGAACTATGTTGGCCGCAATGCAAAAGGAGAAAAGGTTTACCAGACGAGCTGCTATTGGTGTGGTCATAACGGAAAAGAGGAGATTTTAAATTTCACTCAGGAAGATCTCCGCATGGCAGGTCACGATGAGATAACCCTCGCACAGTATAAGGAAATGATGTTGAGTTCTTGGGATGCAGTGCAAAAGGAAGAGGCTCTTGCTAATGTGTTTGTAGGAGGATTTGATTATCCGGGATTTTTTGCTGTCCCTGATGATGATCATGGTGCCAAAGTCAATCCGAAAGCGGAAAATGACACAAGATGGGCAATGGCAAATGGTCTTATCGACAAGCAGATGCTCGGAACAGATTACCTTAAGAACATCTCTCGCAAACAACTCGCATCTCTCGCTGTCAAACTGGCTGAACAAGTGACAGGAAAGAGCATCAAGGCGGCTCCTACCGGCACATTTACAGACTCGGATGATATCTATCTCCTTAAGGCTTATGCTGCCGAAATCATACCAGATCAAAGTGCTGATGCTATTACTCCTGATGCCCTTGTCACACGTCAGGAAATGTCTGCATATTTCTTTAATGCACTTCAATACATCAAAGAACATTCAAGTGTCAGATATACTGTATATACTCCAAATCTCGGTGTCTATTCAGACAAGGGAAAGATTGCAGACTGGGCACTTGAGGCAATGGGATTCATGAATACTCTTGGTTTTGTAAAAGGCACGGCAAAGAATACTATCGACCCATTGAGAACCTGTACCATCGAAGAGGCAGTTGTTCTTGCTCATAAATGCTTCTATGCTGATGAACTTGGCTGGTATCAGTGCATCCGCCCGGATGAAAGGGGTTATGCCGGCTCGCCGGGAGGTGCTTATGACCCTTTGGGCATTCAGAAGATGATAACAGCATTTCCAGTACCTTACGCAAGTGCAGACATTATCATATGGGGCTATGACAATGGTTCAAGATTCTGGGTCGGAGAAAACTGGATTGGCAGAGGATTGCTAAGAAAGAGTCAGAAGGAAGTAATGCTGCCAATTGTTGATAAATATACAGGAACAACAGTCTTTGTTCCCGGAGAGGAGTTTCTCCCTATCAAGGATATTTAAGCCTTAAAATATTAATCAATACCGTAAGAGTCTTCGTATGCAATAACGGAGACTCTTATTATATTCAAGTATGTGCAAGTGTTAATGTGACTTGTTTCTATGGAGTTCTGCTCCAAATTGGAATAAGCTTGATTTCAGTGCTTTACTTTCAAAAGTTTTATTTACCTTTGCATTCGTAGTTTTTTAGCTTAATTACGACCTTCATGTAGTCTTCTATGTAGGATTTTGCAATTTTCGTAAAAAACTAACACTGAAAATCAATCAGTTAAGAATTAAAAGACCTATCCTTATAGAGCATCCCTACAATTTTTTTACTATCTTTACACGATAAATCGACACGGTGTCTAATTCTTAAGGTATAGTGATAGCAATGAAGAGAGATTCGATAGATTTGCAAAATGGTGATATAGTGACGCTCTTTCGGCGTATGCTTATACCTACACTCCTCGGCACGCTCTCGATGTCGGCAATGACCGTCATCGATGGTATGATTGTAGGGCATGGCGTGGGTGCTGTGGGTGTGGCAGCGGTAAATATCGTAGTCCCCATATATCAACTTATCTCGGGCCTCGGCCTGATGATAGGTGCTGGTTGCTCGGTGGTGGTGTCGATACACATAGCAAACGCTAAGCAGAAGGTGGCACGCCTGAATATCACGCAGGCGATAGTTGCGGCCGTCACCGTAGTAGCCATAATAGCATCCCTCATGGGCATATATCTCGAACCTGTGGCACGTATGCTCGGGGCCTCCGACACGCTGCTGCCACACGTCGTGGCCTACACCAAGTGGCTACTCCCAGGCTTTGTGTTCGAGATGCTTAGCCTTATAGGCCTCTTTATCATACGCCTCGATGGTGCTCCGCGATACGCTATGTGGTGCAACATCATCCCTGCGGTGCTCAACGCCCTGCTCGACTACGTATGTGTCTTTTGGCTCGATATGGGCGTTATGGGGGCAGGTGTCGCAACATCTATATGTATGGTCTTGGGCGGCATTATGGCCTTAGCGTACCTCGTAATGCCGAGCCATAAGCTACACTTAGAGCTCCCGAAGCTGAGCCTAAGGAGCCTTCTTCTCTCGCTGCGAAACGTAGGCTACCAGTGCTGGATAGGTATATCGTCGCTCCTTGGCGAGCTGTCGCTTGCGATGCTTATATTCATCGGCAACATAGTCTTTATGCGCTACCTCGGTGACGATGGCGTGGGTGCCTTCGGTATATCGTGCTACTACACCCCCTTCTTCTTTATGATTGGTAACTCCATAGCGCAGTCGGCACAACCTCTCATAAGCTATAACTATGGCATATCGCGTTGGTCGCATGTGGCACGTGTGCGTCGCCTCTCGCTCCTCACGTCGCTCCTCTTCGGCCTTGCCGTTACGCTCCTCTTTATGGGGGTCCCCAAGGCTATGGTGGCACTCTTTGTCGATGCCGAGAGCACAGCGGGCATCCTCGCCACAGAGGGCTTCCCCATATATGGCTTAGGTGTGATATTCTTTATCCTCAATGTCGCCATCATCGGATACTTCCAGAGTATCGAGCGTCTGCGTAGCGCGCTAAGTATCGTTGTGCTGCGAGGCTTGGTGTTTGTCGTCCCCTGCTTCGTGCTACTCCCCGAGTGGCTTGGTAGTGTGGGCATATGGCTCGCTATGCCCCTCTCGGAGGCTATGTCGTTTGTCGTTGCCGCCTTGTTGTTGCGTCGTAGCAGTAGGTAATCGGTAATATCAGGGTCGGTATTAGAGAGATTAGAGGATACCCTTCGGTTCTGCGGACATCGTGGTATCCTTAAATTCCAAAGACTTCTTAAAATAGTGCTTATAAAATTGGGGTTGCTCAACAAAGCCGTTGAACAACCCCAATATCATAGTGCTGAGTCTTACGCAGCTCGACGATTACATCGCGTTCTTACCTGTGTTGAGGAAGTCGATGAAGCCCTCGATGCTGGCGTCGTAGCCACGTACTGGAGCAAGCTGTACCTCGTCTGGTGAGAGGAGAACATAGCCTGGCTGTGCGTTAACACCGAAGCGCTCTACGGCGATAGCGTTGTTCTTACGGCCGAGCGTAGTCATAACAATACCGTTCTTGTTGGTGTAGTAGTCTGCGGTGTTGAGCTGCGTACGGTCGTCGACATAGAGAGCACAGATGATATAATCGTTCATAAGCATCTCCTTAACGCGTGGATCGCTCCATACGCGTGTCTCCATCTCGCGGCAGTTGTTGCAAGCGTGACCTGTGATATCTACGAAGATAGGCTTGTTCTGCTGCTTAGCAGCTGCGATAGCCTCCTCGAGGTCGAAGTAACCCTTGAGATTGTGTGGCAAGTGGAGCTTGTCGCCATACTTAACGCTGGCGTTGAGGTTCGAGTTGTCGCCCTCGACGCGGAAGTCCTGAGATGTCATTGGTGGCAAGTAGCCAGAGATAGCGTTCAGTGGCGCACCGAACATACCAGGAATCATATATACTACGAATGAGAATACCACGATAGCCATAGCGAGACGCTTAACAGAGAGGTGCTCTAACTTGTCGTCGTGAGCGAAGCGAATCTTGCCCAAGAGGTAGAGGCCGAGCAACGAGAATACTACGATCCAGATGGCCAAGTAAACCTCGCGGTCGAGGATACCCCAGTGGTAGGTCTGGTCGGCAGTCATCAAGAACTTAAGACCGAGAGCAACCTCGATAAAGCCGAGTACAACCTTTACAGAGTTAAGCCAGCCGCCGCTCTTAGGCATATTCTTAAGCAGTGATGGGAACCACGCAAGAAGTGTAAATGGAAGAGCAAAGGCTGTGGCGAAGGCAGCCATAGTGATGATAGGCATCCAGATACCGCCGTTCATTGACTCGATGATTACAGTACCTACGATAGGACCTGTACAAGAGAACGATACGAGCACAAGGGTCAAGGCCATAAAGAAGATACCGAGCAAACCGCCCTTGTCAGCACCCTCGTCGCTCTTGTTTACCAGCGATGATGGCAACGTAATCTCGAAAGCACCGAAGAATGATGCTGCAAATACCATAAAGATTACGAAGAAGAGGATGTTAGGAATCCAGTGTGTAGAGAGCCAGTTGAAGATATCCTCGGTTACGCCCTCGCCGCCAGTGAAGCGGGTGATAAGGATGAGTGCTGCGATAGGAAGCACGTAGAGAGCGATAATGAAGATACCGTACATCGTAGCGCGGAAGCGCCCCTGAGCCTTAGACTGTGAACCCTTGATGAAGAAAGATACGGTCATAGGCACCATAGGGAATACGCAAGGTGTGAGCAGCGCAGCAAAACCCCAGATGATAGCCGAGAGGAGCGAACCCCAGTCGAGAGGTGCATTAGCAGTGTTAGCCTCAGCAGGAGCAGCCACCGCAGCAGCCTTACCTACACGAATCTCGAAGTCGAACGAGCTCTGCTGGCACTGGTTAGTCTCGTTGGTGCAGATGTTGGTGTTGATCATACCAGTGAGCTTGGTGCCTGCCGAAGCCTTAACATCCTGGATGAATACCATCTTGCCAATGTAGTGGTTAACTACGTCGCCAAACTCATCTACGCTCTCGTGCGTAGGCTCTGTCTCGCGCATCTCGCCCTCGAGCTCGCCATTCGTAAACTCGAAAACAGGGGCTGAGAACATATCGCTCAGAGGGTAGCCGTGATAACCCTCGGCGATGTCGCCAGTGAAGTTGAGCTCATAGAGACCCTCGCCCTTCTCTGTTGCGGTCAATGTCCACTCTACAGGTGCGCCACCCTGGACATCGACAACCTTACCCTCGAAAACTTCGGCATCCTGGGCCGAAACTGCAAAGGGAAGCATAAGTGCTAATGTAAGCACCAGCGTCTTGAAAAGATTTTTCATAAATAGTTAGTTTAGATTATTGATTGTTTGTATATTGTTCATACTCTTAAGTTTAGCCTATGCGAGCAGTGTTATGGGTGCTGCTCGCCGATGATTGAGTGAGAGTAGCCGCGCTCGGCTACAGCGTCGTCTGTGCGACCGTCCCATATCTTATATCGCGAGGGCGAGACACCTACGCGCTGCTTGAAGTACTTGCCGAAGAAGGACTGCGAGGCGAAGTTGAGTTTCTCGGCTATCTCGCGTATGCTCAGTCCCGAGTACTTAAGCAGTCGCTTGGCCTCATATACAACAGCCTCGTCGATAAGCTTCGAGGCGTTGCGGCCGCTCTTCTTCTTAAGTATCAGCGATAGATACTTAGGTGTGATGTCCATCTTCGAGGCGTAGAACTCTACGCTGCGCTCGGTGCTACAATATTGACTCAGCAGCTCGAGGAACCTGTTGAATAGCTCGTCTGTGCGGTTGCTTACCGTGCCACTGCCTGGGAGCGTGTGCTTCTGGAGTATGCCCATGACGAAGTGGAACATCGCGGCAAAGAGCGAGCTGATAATCTTTTGTCGGTTTGCCGTAGGGGCGTAGTCACACAATACCGAGCGCATAAGCTTCGAGATATCGTGGATGTATGCCGCCTCCTCGGGGGCAATCTGCACACAGGGGTCGTCGAGGAAGCCGTGATATATGGATATCAGGTCCTGCGTGTCGACATGTATGCTGTTGAGGTACTGCTGCGAGTACGTAATCATATATCCCGATGAGCGTATCGAGGCCTTAACCTGCTCAATTACGGTGTTCTCGTTGAATATAAATAGCGTATTTGGGCGCAGCTCGTGTAGCTTGCCATTAATCTTTATGCGTGCCGTACCACTCACCGTAACGCCTATCGAGACACCCTGTATGAGTGCCGTCAGGTCGTCCAGCTCGCGGAACATAACTAATGGTGTTATCACCAGGTCCTCCGAGTAGTACGCAGTCTCGAATCGCGACTTGAGCCTATCTATCGAGGCTCGCTTTATGCCATCCTGCTTCATTTGAATTAGTCGTATCTACTATTCTTCGTTTATCTCACTGTGGCCAAGACCACCTCTCATTATCTTGAATAAAGCCTATCTGTAACCTATCACTTAAACTCGCCTCGGCAAGCTAATGTATCCTCTTCACACACACACACACTCACTCACTCTCCAAATTATCACCCCTGCTCACCCTCATAATCACTTTAGCAGCGTATTTTGAGTGCTCCGGGGAGACACTCGATGCTAAGGGGGAAGTCGGGCCCCGGTTGTCCATCGATGTCGGTGCGCTCGCTATAGGGACAGAGCAGCTCAATCTTATCGGTGCGGATGTAGTGTACCGCCTCGGGGTGACCTCCTACTAAGTATTGCATCATGCTCCAGCAGGTCTTGGCCATATTGTCGTAGCGTAGTATCAGCACATCGAGCAACCCATCGTCGACCTTGGCCTCGGGTGCGAGCCGAAACTGCCCTGCGCTGCGACCGTTGAAGGCGAGAAACATCGCCGCCTCGGTACTAAACTCCTCGCCGTTAATCCTTGCAACGAGGGGTATGCTGTGCATCGTGAGTAGGTCGCGTGTGCCGATGCGTATGTAAGCGAGCTTGCCTACTAAGTGCTTCTCGCGGTCGGTGGCCTGCTGCGATGTTGTCGTTAGCACGCCAAAGCTGAGCACGTTGACAAAGGCGTTGCCGTTAACTATGCCGCAGTCTACGCTGCGTACCGAGCCTTGGGCTATCTGCCTTGCGGCTCTGAGGTGTCTGCGGCTCATCCCAAGGGCTAAGGCAAAGTCGTTTGCCGTGCCCGCAGGTATCACGCCGAGCGTGGGCGATATGCCTCTGCGTAGCATCGTGTTTACGACGTAGTTGATGCTGCCATCGCCGCCACATATCACGACAAGCTCAACATCCTCGTCGCCCTCGAAGGGGTCTTTGTCGAAGTCGAGGAGCTTGGGTCGTATCTCAATCTCGGACTGGCGAAATATCTCGACAATGGCATCGAGATGTCGCTCGATGCGCCCCTTACCTGAGCGTGGGTTGTAGAGTAGTATCGCCTTCATTGTCTGTTCCGTATCTCTTCGTGCCTCACTTAATAACTATCTGCCTTTGGTCTCATTTGTTTGACTACCTTGGTGACTGCTCCCTATAAAAAATCTTCGGAGCACTCGATGCGGTAGTCGTCGCCATCGGCATATATAAAGTAGTAGCTCCAGCCATACTCTGTGGCACACCTCTGGGCCAATGGCGCAGCTGCGCTACCCAACGACATAAACATCGTGGCGGCAGCATCGGCCTCGGCACAGGTGGGTGCTACGACGGTCGCCGAGAGTAGCTCGCTGATAACACTCTCGCCAGTGCGAGGGTCTATGGTGTGTGCCACCTTGCGCCCATCCTCGGTAAGGTAGAAGCGTCGGTAGTTCCCCGATGTAGCCACAGCACAATCCTCAAGGTAGATAATCTTCTCGAAGGATTGACCGCTCATATTACCATCGTATGGTGTCTCGATGCCTATTGACCATCGGCTACCTCGGGCGTTGTGACCCTTGCAGCGTATCTCGCCACCGATACATACCATATAGTCTGTCATGCCTAACTCTTCGAGCCTTGTGGCCATAAGGTCTACGGTGTAGCCTTTAGCTATCGAGTTGAGGTCGATTTGCACGCGAGGGTCGCTCTTAACTATGGTGTTGCCATCGACCGATATCTTTTCGTAGCCCACAAACTCAAGCAGGGAGTCGATGTTTACGCTCCTTATCTGCTTATCGCGTCCGAAGCCTAGGGCATCGGTCAGAGGCTTGATGGTTATATCGTAGGTGCCACCACTAAGCTCGTAAAATCGCTTGGCAATCTCGATGTTGCGCACTATATGGCTGTCGGCCACGTTTGTCTCGTTGCGATTAATCCTCGACAGTAGCGATTCGGGGTGAAATATCGACATCGAGGCCTTGGCTAACGAGTCTACTTCGGTAATTATTTGCTCAATCTGCTCTTGGGGGTGCGAGGCAGGGAGTGTCATCTGTAGGAATGTGCCGAGACTCTCGGTCTCGATTGTGATATATGGCCTCTGGGGCTTGCTGCACCCGATGAGGAGCGTGGCAAGCATTGCCGAAATTGCGAGTATCACAACATTGGTTGACCTTCCTAACATAATCGAGAGGTGCTGTATAAACTGTCTTAAACTATTATAGTGCGAACAAAGATAGTGAAAAATCACAAATTTCAACCATCTTGACATAAAAAAGTGGTAAAATTTGTGGAAAAATAGAAAAATGAAAATCTTGTAATCGGTGTTTTTTCGCTATTTGGTGGTCTGTTTGTGGTTAAAATAAAGACCATAAAACTTGCTCGGTGAATATAAATAGATAGCACTGTAAGGCGGCCTTTGTCTATCGATTTGGCTAAATATTTGGGGTAGAACGACCAATTCCAATGGCGACAAAAGGGGTAGTGCTGGGCCGTCGGAGAGTTCTTTTTGGAAAATTTCGTTGAAAATATTGCGCTTTATGCTCTTTTTCTTTGGAAAAAGGTTTGTGGTTCACGAAAAATAGTATATCTTTGCGCCACGCTCCGGCAGGATCTAAGGTAAGGATGATCTGTCGTGGAGTGGAACCAGGGGCGTACTCCTCGGGATAAGTGAAGGAGGCGCACCATAAAACCTTAATTTTTATGTATTTGACACCTGAGAAGAAGCAGGAGTTGTTTGGCCAGTACGGCAAGTCTACAACCGACACAGGTTCACCCGAGAGCCAGATCGCGTTATTCACCTACCGTATCAACCACCTTACCGAGCACATGAAGAGCAACCGTCACGACTACGGCACGCAGCGTTCTTTGTTGCGCCTCGTAGGTAAGCGTCGTAAGTTGCTTATGTACTTGAAGGAGGTTGATATCGAGCGTTACCGCGCAATCATCAAGACTCTTAACCTCCGTAAATAGTACGGAAGTGCAGCAAATGAAGGCGATGCTATGGCGTTGCCTTCATTTACACCGAAAATATTGTATGTTACGATATATTTGATGACAATTTTTTTAGAGGTTTTTTAGAAATTTTTATGGAAGCTAACAAGTTGTACAATGCTGTACAGAAGAGAATCACCCTGGCCGATGGTCGCGAGATTATGATCGAGACAGGCAAGCTTGCTAAGCAGGCCGATGGCGCGGTGGTGGTTCGTATGGGCGATACGATGCTCTTGGGTACCGTAGTCGCTGCAAAGGATGCTAAGGAGGGTACAGATTTTATGCCCTTGCAGGTCGAGTATAAGGAGAAGTATGCGTCGTGTGGTCGCTTCCCTGGTGGCTTTATGAAGCGCGAGGGTAAGGCTGGCGACTCTGAGATATTGGTAGCTCGTCTTATCGACCGCGCCTTGCGTCCACTATTCCCCGCAGATTATCACGCCGAGGTATTCGTTACCGTAAATCTTATCTCGGCAGAGAAAGATATTCAGCCCGATGCACTCGCCGGTTTGGCAGCATCAGCAGCCCTTGCAGTGTCGGATATCCCATTTGGAGGTCCTATCTCGGAGGTTCGCGTAGCGCGTATCAACGGTGAGTATGTCATCAACCCAGGCTTCGAGGCTATGAAGAGTGCCGACCTCGACATTATGGTTGGCGGTACTATCGACAATATCCTTATGGTTGAGGGTGAGATGAACGAGGTATCGGAGGAGGTTATGCTCGGTGCTATTATGTTTGCTCACGAGGAGATTAAGAAGCACTGTGCCGTGCAGATTGAGCTTATGAAGGAGCTCGGCAAGGATGTTAAGCGCGAGTACTGCCACGAGACCAACGACGAGGAGCTTCGTCAGACTATCATCTCGGAGCTTTACGACAAGGCCTACGCTATCGCTACCAGCGGCACTATGAAGCACGAGCGTCAGGATGCTTTCGACGCTCTGGAGGCTGAGTTTGCAGCACGCTACACCGAGGAGGAGCTTGAGGAGAAGGCCCCACTTATCCACAAGTACTTCCACGACGATGTTCAGAAGAAGGCTATGCGTAATATGATTCTCGACGAGGGCAAGCGTCTTGATGGCCGTCGTACCGATGAGATTCGTCCTATATGGTGCGAGGTAGACTACCTGCCTTGCGCTCATGGCTCGGCAATCTTCACACGTGGCGAGACACAGTCGCTTACTACCGTAACTCTCGGTACTAAGCTCGACGAGAAGCAGAAGGATGAGGTTTTGGTGCAGGGCAGCGAGCAGTTTGTTCTCCACTACAACTTCCCACCATTCTCTACGGGCGAGGCACGTCCTGCACGTGGTCTTAGCCGTCGCGAGATTGGTCATGGTCACTTGGCATGGCGCGCACTTAAGCCTATGGTGCCACTGGGCGAGGAGAACCCATACGCTGTGCGTGTAGTATCGGACATCCTTGAGTCTAACGGCTCGTCATCTATGGCTACTGTGTGCGCAGGTACGTTGGCTCTTATGGATGCAGGTGTTAAGCTCCGCAAGCCAGTGTCGGGTATCGCTATGGGTCTTATCTCGGACTCTGAGAGTGGCCGCTGGGCAGTGTTGTCGGATATCCTTGGTGACGAGGACCACCTTGGCGATATGGACTTCAAGGTTACAGGTACGCGCGACGGTATCACCGCGACGCAGATGGATATCAAGGTCGATGGTCTCTCTTACGAGGTGTTGGCCAAGGCGTTGGAGCAGGCTCGTCAGGGTCGTCTACACATCCTCGACAAGCTTGTTGAGACTATTGCCGAGCCACGTGAGGATTACAAGCCATTTGTACCACGTATCGTACAGATTACCATTCCACAGGACTTCATTGGTGCTGTTATCGGCCCAGGTGGTAAGGTTATTCAGGAGATTCAGAAGACTACGGGCACTACAATCACCATCACCGAGGTTGATGAGAAGGGTATTGTCGATATCTTCGGTCAGGATAAGGATTCGTTGGATGCAGCATTGGCGCGTATCAAGGCTATCGTTGCTGTTCCCGAGATTGGCGAGTGCTACAATGGTAAGATTCGCTCGATTGTCGACTTCGGAGCCTTTGTAGAGATTCTTCCAGGCAAGGATGCTCTGCTCCACATCTCAGAGATTGACTACAAGCGTTTCGAGACTATGGAGGAGACAGGCCTCAAGGAGGGCGATATGATTGAGGTTAAGCTCATCGCCAAGGATGCTAAGACGGGTAAGCTTAAGCTCTCGCGCAAGGCGTTGTTGCCAAAGCCCGAGGGTTGGGTAGAGCGTGAGCCTCGTGAGCGTAAGCCACGTGAGCATAACGATGGCGAGAAGCGCGAGCAGCGTGGTCCACGTCGTGAGCGCAAATAACAAAATTAGGGTCTCGGCACCATATATATAATAATGTATGGTGTCGGGCGTTAATATTTGTGATATGTAGAGAATAAGGAAAACAGAAAAAATAACTTTATTTACTAACAAAACTATTTTGATATTTATGAAAAATCTTTTCAAGCTGAGCGCAGTTCTCGCGGTTGCGGTTTTGACCCTTTCAGGTTGTAACTGTTTCAAGAAGATGGCCAAGAATCAGGATGATGTAAAGCTTACATGCACTCCTGAGGTATTGGTGTTGAACAATGGTACTGTAGATGCAGAGGTTGCCCTCTATTTCCCTGCAAAGTATTTCAATGCTAAGGCAGTTGTGAAGGTAACTCCAGTTATGGTATTCGAGGGTGGTGAGGTAGCTGGTACTACACAGTACTTCCAGGGCTCGAAGGTTAAGGACAACTACACTGTTATCGACAAGAAGACAGGTGATCGTTACACTATGCGCGTATCGTTCCCATACGACGAGCGTATGGCATGCAGCCAGCTCCAGCTTCGTGCTGAGATTAAGTGCCCACAGGGTAAGTGCAAGGAGTTTACTTTGGTAAACCTCAACAATGGTGCAATGCCTACAAAGGATGAGGCTGCTATCTTGGCAGCTGGTGGTGCTGAGGCAGACGCTCTTAAGCGTGCTTTCGGTCTTACCATCGCTGAGGGTGTTGACGTTATGCAGAACGATCTGGACTACTCTGAGGCTATGCAGACTATGGAGTCTAACTACAAGAACGTAACTACTGAGGTTACTAAGGCTAACTATATGTACGCTATCAACTCGTCTAACCTCTCTAAGAAGGCTATGGATAGCGAGGAGATTGCTGCATTCAAGCAGAACGCTGCTGACCAGGTAGGTAACGACCGCATCAAGCAGAACATCTATGTTAACGGTTATGCATCACCTGATGGTCCTGAGAAGTTCAACGACAAGCTCTCTGCTGCACGTAGCGAGTCAGGTAAGAAGGCTGCTGAGAAGCTTCTTGAGGAGCTTGGTCTTTCACTCGACGCTGCATCATACGGCGAGGACTGGGAGGGCTTCAAGGAGCTTGTTGCTGCCTCTAACATCGAGGATAAGGAGCTCATCCTTTCAGTATTGAACAGCTACAGCTCATCATCTGAGCGTGAGGAGCAGATTAAGAATATGAGCCAGGTATTCAGCGCATTGAAGAAGGATATCCTTCCACAGCTTCGTCGCGCACAGCTCGTAAACAGCTCTGACATCACAGGTAAGACTAACGACGAGATGGCAGCTTTGGTTCGTGCTGGTAAGTTCTCACAGCTCGACGAGAAGGAGATGTTGCACATCGCTACTACCAGCAAGCTCACACAGAGCGAGAAGATTGCTGTTTTGGAGGCTGCTGCTAAGGAGTACAAGAGTGTAGCTGCTTACAACAACCTTGGTGTAGCTTATGCTGAGGCTGGTGAGGCTGAGAAGGCTGCTGATGCTTTTGCTGCAGCTCTTAAGGCTGGTGGCAACGCTTCAGAGATTAACAACAACCTTGCACTTGTTAACCTTATGAGTGGTAACACTGAGGCTGCTAAGGCTTACACAGCTAACGCTTCTAAGGAGACTAAGGCTTTGGCTGCTGCTGCTGAGGGTAACTACGCTGCTGCACAGTCGCAGCTTGAGGGTTACAATGCTGCTGTTGCTGCTACTAAGAATGCTGACTATACCGCTGCTAAGCAGTTTATCGCAAATGACAAGTCTGCTGAGGCTGACTACTTGCGTGCTGTAATTGCAACTAAGCAGGGCGATATGGCTACAGCTACTGCTGAGCTTAAGTCTGCAATTGCTAAGGATGCATCATATGCAGAGCGTTGCAAGCAGGATGTAAACCTTCGTAAGTATATTGGCAACGAGATTCAGTTGTAATACTTTCGTGTGAGAAGCCGCAATCTGCGGCACTTCCCTAAAAGTAAGACCCCTCGGGCTGTACTATGTGTACTATCCCGAGGGGCTCTTCTTTTGTGAAGAGCACATCTTAAGACTTTTGACAAGAAATTTGAGCGTTGTTTCACCTTGCGGTGACAGCTAAAGCGTTGTTTCACCTTACGGTGACAGCTAAAGCTGAAAGGGTAGTTCGCAAGCAGAGCTTGCTAAAGGGTAGTTCGCTCGCTGTTAGCGAGCTAAAGAGTAGTTTAAGGGTTTTGTTGTGTGATACCCGACCTCTTAAAGTCTTAAAGTCCTATTGTCTTAAAAAAACACAATAAGAGAACAATACAATAATAACAACGCACCCCATTAACTCATAGTGACTCATTTTTTCTACGCTTTATGCGCGGAAATAGATTTTTTTGTTTATCTTCGCAACGTAAAAGTGTGTCTACATATACCAGATGGCGTAGTAGGGCAGATTATTACGGTGTAGAAGTGTAATATTTGACCGAGATCTACGTTGTATATGTTAGGCGTGCGGTGATGATGGACGGCAACAACTTTTATTTTTTTAATATTTAAAATCTATTATGAAAAAGTTTTTTTCTATGATGATGATCGCAGCTGCAGTATTTGCATTCGCAGCTTGCGAGAAGACAGGCGACGAGCCAGGTAACAACACTGGTGGTGGCAACAAGGGAGGCAAGCTCGCTACTCCTGAGCTTACAGAGACTCACACCGAGACTACAATCACCGTAGCTTGGGGTGCTGTTGAGAACGCTGAGAGCTATATCGTTAACCTTTCGGGTAAGACCTACACTACTGAGGCTTGCGAGTACACCTTCGAGGGTCTTAACGCAGGTAAGTATACTATCCGTGTAGCTGCTAAGGCTGAGGGTTACGAGGATTCTGACTTCGGCAAGATTGAGATTGAGCTTACAGGTCTTACCGAGGCTGATTGGTTTACTCAGACATTGTCACTTCCTGATGAGGGCGAGACTGTTGATTATGGCAATGGTCAGGTTGCTGTCTACCAGCCTTACAATGGTGTAAAGGCTCTTTGGAAGGGTACTGGTGTTGCAGACATCAAGTACGGTCTTTTCGATACTGAGGCTCTTGCTGGTACTTCTGATGTTCAGATTAAGTCAAACTTGAACACTTTTGAGGATATGCAGGGTGTTTTGGATATTATCAACTCAGAGGATGGTCTTGAGATTATCTATGGCGGTTGCAAAGGTTCTACAAGCTACACTAGTTGTGTTTTGGTAACCAATGAGGATGGCGTTGAGTTCTTCACTAAGAACGAGATTACTACTGCTGAGGCAGTAGCTACTGAAGCTACTAAGGCTTGGTTGGGTACATACACTGCTTACACCGAGAAGGTTGTTGACCTTACTGCTGAGACAAACCCAGTTAAGGATCAGCGCACTGACTTCACTTTTACTGTAAGTCTTGTTCCTGGTACTGCTGACCAGGTGATGGTTGACGGTGTCAGCATCATTGGCGAGGGTACTTCAGCTTATGGTCAGGTTATCGAGCAGGATGGTGTTAACTACCTTTATCTTATAAACCAGGTTGCTATCGCTGACATAGGTAATGGCTATGCTGCTACATGGTTGTCATACTGCGATCTTAGCGATGGTAAAGCTACATTCGTACTTGGTGATTATGGTGCCATCTCTCTTGCAATGGCTGATGATGGTACTATCACTTACGAGGCAGGTGCTGGTGAGTTGCAGGGTGGCCTAACATTTGAGGTTGCTGCATTCGATGTCATTGGCTTGAGCAGCGAGGACAAGCTCGGTCTCCTCCAGGATTCTGAGGGCAATGGCTACATCAACTGGAAGCATGGCGAGTGGAAGGATATTAAGAAGTCGGCTTCAGCTCAGGCACGTGTGATGAACGCTTCAGCACGCACACTCAGCGTAGGTTCTATTCTTCCTATGTCAGTAGTTTACTAATCGATTATCTTCGATTTCGAGCGAGAGGTTGCGCTATGCAGGCGCAGCCTCTCTTTTTATTATAGGGGTGTCGAAAAACCCTAAATCGACTCGCTTGGTTGATGAAAAATATATATAGGTGTTGTATATTTAGGAAAAAAAGCATATATTTGTGATTGCAAGTTGTGTTTTTACTTCGGCAAATAATTAAGAGTGACTATGGACTACGCTAAGGAACTTGAGAAATATGCTCCTGCACATAGCGATGCGCAGGTGGCTAAAGAGGTGGCTAAGATTAAGATGGCGGCCAACCGCAATGGCAATACTGAGGTCTATAAATTCTGCTATTCGGTTATCGACCTGACCACGCTGTCGTGCAACGACTCAGTAGAGTCGGTGCAGGCCTTTGCACGCAAGGCCGTAGAGTTCTACCAGAAGTATCCCGATATCCCTAACGTAGCCTCGATATGTGTCTATCCACCCTTTGTCGAGACCGTAGGCCTTGAGGTTGATGGTACGCCTATGCGCATCACAAGCGTGGCAGGTGCTTTCCCTGCGTCACAGAGCTTTATCGAGGTTAAGGCTCTGGAGGTGGCTATGGCCATCGAGAATGGTGCCGACGAGGTAGATATAGTCCTCAATCCGGGTATGATGCTCTCGGGCCGCTATGCCGAGGCTGCCAGCGAGGTTGAGCTGTTGCGCCAGGAGGCTACGGATGTGGTCCTTAAGGTGATTATTGAGTCGGGAGCACTCAAGAGCCCCGAGCTTATACGTCGCGCATCGCTCGTGTCGATGCTTGCAGGTGCCGACTTTGTCAAGACCTCTACGGGTAAGATAGATGTCGCTGCCACGCCCGAGGCGGCATTCGTTATGTGCCACGCCATCAAGGATTACTACAACCTTACGGGCCGCAAGGTGGGATTTAAGGCTGCTGGTGGTGTTAAGACCCCCGAGGATGCAGCACTCTACTACACCATCGTCGAGGAGGTGCTTGGCCAGGAATGGCTCACGCCCGACCTATTCCGCATCGGAGCATCCTCGGCTGCGAATAATCTGATTTCGGCTATCGAGGATAAAGATATCAAATACTTCTAAAACGTATGGCAGCCAGAACGGCTGCCATAACTTTTATCTGGTGAGTGATAGCTTCACCTTGCGGTGACAGCTAAAGCGTTGTTTTGCCTTGCGGTAACAGCTAAAGCTGAAAGGGTAGTTCGCAAGCAGAGCTTGCTAAAGGGTAGTTCGCTCGCTGTTAGCGAGCTAAAGAGTAGTTTAAGGGTTTTGTTGTGTGATACCCGACCTCGTAATGTCTTAAAGTCTTAAAGTCTTAATGTCTTAAGATAAGACGATAAGACGATAGGACAATAAGACGATAAGACATTAAGATGGTTGCGGACAAAATACTTTATATTTCGTTTAGCTACTATTTTTGCATGATTTTTTTCAAGCCCCACTGGAATTTACGACTGAGCCAAATTAGCCAATATTGTGCTAAAAATCTAATTATCGTCAAGAGATTTTATTGATAAATCTTCGAAAATTATCCTAAAAATTATTTGTAAATAGAATATTTATTCCTATATTTGCTTTTGAAAGCACGCTAATTAACAAATCGGAAATATGTATGCTCAGAGCATATACGCAGTAAAACTACCAGGCGTTGGTCTCTTGGGTAAGGGGTAACTATCTCTGCCCTAATTTGTTGCATACATATCTAAACTACTCTACGGCACAATGTAGGCCTCGCTTTGAGGCCTGCCGTAGCTCTGTACAAAATCTCCGATTTGTCGATTTTTGGTCGTTGGTGCTGGCTATGTCCATTGCGCTAATGGGTCAAAGTTGTTAGTGTGTTGTAAAATATTGGCTAAATAAGGCAAACAAGCAAATAAACTACAATATTATTAACTTTTAAAACAAATCGTATGAAAAGATTTTTGGTTTTAGCGGCATTGGTGCTTGGATTGGCATCGTGCCAGAGAGAGCCTGAGGGTCTCGACATCAACGTCGGTGGCGAGGTTGAGACATTTGTTACTGTCAACCTCCCCGAGGATGTTACCCGTGCCGTAGCAGGCACAGACAGTGCTCAGAGCGACATCAACGCTATCTTGGCAAACACAGATTACAAGATGCGCTACATCCTTCAGGTATTCGACGCTGAGGGTGAGTCTTTCAAGGCTATGGACTTTAAGTATGCTGACGCTAATAGCGTAGTATTCCCTGTTCGCCTTGTGCCTAACCGTCACTATCGCTTCGTAGTGTGGGCCGACGTTGTTGAGGATAATGGCCTTGTAGATGGCCAGGACTGTGACGACTTGCACTATGTTATCGGCACAAGCCTCCGCGATATCAAGCTTGCTGATGAGTGGAAGGCTATGGATGAGACACGCGATGCCTACACAGGCTACTACAAGACTACGGGTAGTGGCTTTGTGGGTACTGAGTCTATCAATATCACCCTTACTCGTCCCTTTGCTAAGCTTCGCGTTGTGACTACCGACATCGACGAGCTCTTTGATGGTGTATATCCACACAATGCTGTTGTTACCTACACCACAAACCACTACAAGGCTTTCGATGCCTTTGCAGCTACTCCAGGCGATAGAACATTGGTAGGTAAGCAGCACACCTACGTTATCGACACTTACAGCAGCGAGACTCCTGCTGAGCAGATGACACTCTACACCGACTACTTCTTCGCAACTGAGGAGGACGATGCTGTGCGCTTCAATATCGATGTTAAGGAGGCTGATGGCACAACTATTAAGCTCTCAAGCTTCAATACCGATATCAAGGTTAAGCGTAACTACCTTACTACGCTTATCGGTGATGTTTTGACTGAGGGTAGCAACGTTAATGTTAACGTTCAGCCAGGCTTGGGCGGTACGGAGAACCCCGATATCGTCTACAACGTTATCACCTCGGGTGCTGAGCTTGCTCAGGCCGTAGCTAATGGCGGTAGCTATAAGGTGGGTAACAATATCTATGTATCGTCACCTGTAGCCTCTACACTGGCACTCACACGTGCAGCAGGTGACGACACTACAACTATCAACCTCAACGGCTACACTATCACCTTCGCGGATGGTGCTACGGTAGATGTTCCTGCTGGTCAGACCCTCGTTATCAACGACGAGTCGGATAATAACACAGGTGGTGTTGTAGTAGAGACTGGTGGCGATGGCGGTTTCGTTGTCAAGGATGGTGGTACGCTAACCATCGAGAGCGGTAATATCGGTGCTGGTGCTATCGAGAATAATGGTACTACAAACCTTGAGGGTGGTAACTTCGAGGATGGTGCTGTTGTAAATGGCGCATATGGCGAGGCAAACATCTCTAATGGCGATGTTCAACCCGAGGCAGTGACTGGTAATACTGAGGCTGTTAAGAACTACGCTGCTGCGCTTGTAGCTGCCTTCACAAATGGTGGCGACTACACATTGCAGGCAGATATCACTCTTGCAAACAACAATAGCAATAGTGCTATAGGCTATCAGCTTCCTGCTGGCAAGACTCTAAACCTCGACCTTAATGGTTTTGCTATCAATGCAAGCAGCAATGAGATAACAAGTTCGATTGGTGCTTTGGTTGATGTACGCGGTACTTTGAATGTTAAGAATGGTACTATCACTACCAAGCACGTAGGCACAGACTACGCTTGGAATAAGGGTGCTGAGATTTTCTACGTAGGTTTCGGTGGTACTCTTAACGTTGAGAACGCTACTCTTGAGAACCTTGGCGGTACAGCTATGGCATACTGTATCGACTTGGTAAATGCTGATAGCGGCATAACAGTTAATGTTAAGAACTCAACTTTGAAGTCTACATATATCCCATTCCGCGTATTTAATAATGGTGGCGGTATGAACAATGTAGACATTCAGAATACTACTCTTGATGGTAAGTACTGCTTCTGGGTACATATCTTCACTGATACAGATACTAACGGTAAGGGTTATAAGACAAGTACTCTTAACATCAAGAACCTCTTTGGTGGTACTAACACGTTTAAGTTTAACAACACTCGTAATGCTGCTGCTCTCTATGGCTTCGACGATGAGCTTTATTTCGATGCCGAGGGTAACTACCTTGTAGGTGATGTTGTATCTTTAAAGAGCTTGGCTAAGTTTGTAAATGGAGGTAATAAGCTTCAGGGCAAGAGTGTTAAACTTACAGCAGATATTGACCTTGCTGGCGAGGAGTGGACTCCTATTGGCAACAGTACTAACACATTTAATGGCACATTCGATGGTCAGGGTCATAAGATTAGCAACCTTGTAGTCACTGGTAACAATAGCTATGTAGGCCTCTTTGGTTTCACTACTAACGGTGAGATTAAGAACCTCGTTGTTGAGAATGCTCAGGTTTCGGGTCGTCTTGGCGTTGGTGTTATCGCTGGTAGCCCCTATACATCTAAGATTACAAACGTTGCCGTTACTGGTCACGTAGAGGTTAACGGTATGGCATACGTTGGTGGTGTAGGTGGTCGCAACGCATATGCTAACTGGGATGGTGTAACTGTTAATGTTGATGCGTCAAGCTACGTTAACGCCAACTCTGTTGAGGATGGTACAGCATACCGTACATATGTTGGTGGTGTTTGCGGTTTCAACGGCGAGGGTGGACACTCATTTAAGAATATCAAGTCTAACATCAATGTTACAGGTTCTACTATTGATGTAGGCGGCTTGTTCGGTATCGCTCACTACAGCAACAAGTTCGAGAACTGCTCTTGCTCTGGTAATGTAGAGGTAACTGGTGCTGAGAGTGCCGAGGACGCTCAGGAGATGGGTGGTATCGCTGGCGTATGGCACAATGCAGATGGTTATGAGGTGCGTTTCGACAACTGCACGTTTACAGGTAAGCTCAAGGCCAATATCGAGGGCGTAGAGTTCTACTACAATGGCCTTATCGGTAAGCCTTATGGTGAAGGTACAGGTAAGCTCTACATTGATGGCGTTGAGGTTTTTGCAGGAGTTGTAGTTGAGGATCTCGCAGGCCTTCAGGCTGCTCTTAACGGCGCACTTCCTAATTGTACTGAATAAAGCTATCGTAGTTGAGGAGGGTGATGTTACTCTCGACCTTAATGGCAAGAACGTTACTGCTCCTACATCATCAGCTTTCGAGGTTAAGGGCGGTAAGCTTACTATTAAGAATGGTAACGTAACTGCATACGAGGCTGTTGTTCGTGCTATTGGAGGAGAGGTAGTTATCGAGAATGGTAACTATGTTCAGACTGGCACAGCAGTAGATACCCCCTCTACATATCGCTATTGCGTAGATGTTCGCGAGGGTGGTAAGGCAACCATCAACGGTGGTGAGTTCACCTCGGGGAATGGTATGCTCAATGTAAACCCAAACAGCGAGCTTATAGTCAACGGCGGTAAGTTTACTAATAAAGTTGAGAAGTCAATGACTCGTCACTTTGCTTATGTTAGCGGTAAGCTTACAATCAACGATGGTGAGTTCTATGGTAAGGCTAATAGCTCAGCTGGTGGTTGCTTCTTCTGCGGCGCAGCATCAGGTTGCGACATCCAGGTTACGGGCGGTAAGTTCACAAGCTTGTGGACCTCAGGTTCTGTAAACCGTATCTTTGAGGTTTACTACGGTGGCACAATCAACGTTACTGGTGGTTTGTTCAACACTAACGGTGGTATTGCTAATTTCGTAGTAGCTAACGACGACGAGGCTACAAAGGCTGCTTATCCTTACAAGGCTAAGTAGGTTATGAAGCAGTAATTAATAATACTACACCTAATCACTATGCGCTCGGCCTAAAGGTCGAGCGCATACTTTATATATATAAGGAGAGTGGTACTTCTCTTAAATTATCTTGATGGTCTTATTGTCTTTATTTTTTAGGACATTAAGACTTTAAGACCATAAGACATTAAGAGGTCGGGGATCACAACACTCCACAACAACGAAAACTCTTTAACTACTCTTTAGCTCGCCAATAGCGAGCGAACTACTCTTTAGCAGGCTGAAGGCCTGCGCACTACCCTTATAGCTTTAGCTGTCACCGCAAGGTGAAAAAATTTTTACAAGCTCCGCACTTGCCATATAAAACACTAAAGGCGGCCCGAAGGTCGCCTTTAGTATTAGTGCCCCGAAAGGCAGCTAATCCAAACTATTTCTGAGCGAAGAATGCCTTAATCTCATCCTCCTCAAGGATATTCTGAGTCTGGAATACGTAAGCACCAGTCTTCTCAGACTTAACCATCTTGATACACTTAGTGTACTTCTTAGCAGTACCCGTCTTAAGGGTTGCAACTACTTTCTTTGCCATACTTTAACCTCTTGTTAAAATTACTTAATCTCACGGTGAAGTGTTACACGCTTCAAGTAAGGGTTGTACTTCTTACGCTCCAAACGATCAGGAGTGTTCTTCTTGTTCTTTGTAGTGACGTAGCGTGACATACCTGCAACGCCGCTCTCCTTCTGCTCGGTGCACTCAAGAATCACCTGCACTCTGTTACCTTTCTTTGCCATTGTTCTTTAGCTCTTTTTAGTAAACCTTCTTAGCGGCCTTAGCGTCACGAAGTGCTGCTGCAAGACCCTTCTTGTTAATTGTTTTGATGCCGGCTGCCGAAACCTTCAAAGTAATCCAGCGGCCCTCCTCCTCAGACCAAAAACGCTTTGTTCTCAAGTTAGGCGAGAATGTGCGCTTGGTGCGGATGTGCGAGTGAGAAACATTGTTGCCCACCATCGCTACCTTGCCAGTGATTTCACAAACTTTCATTATACTTAATTTTTAACTTATGTGCCACCGTGACACAAAAGCGCACAAAGATACGCATTTTTTTTGATTCTCCAAATATAGACCCATCACATTTGCCCTTTTTAGAGCTATTATCGACTCTGTGGCGTGCCACAACACATTATATGTCGCTCTGTGGGCATATGCCGCAACATATTACCACTCAACAGGGTCCTTTACTATGGGGTCCTCGGGTGAGTTCTGAAAGCCTGCCTCGACAGCTACGCTATATAGCTCAATGGCTGGCGCGATATACTTGTTAAACTGTTCCATCTCTATATCCATTTTTTATATCTGTCATTATCCTAATCACTACTACTCGCTACGCTCTCCCTGCTTACGCAACAAGTAGCGGTATACCTTTACCTCCTCGGGGTCGCCCATCTCCTTGCCCTCGACATCCGATAGCTTGACGCATAACTCCTTAGGCTTACGCTCGTTAATCTGGCACGACGACAGCTTCATGACGATGTTGCACGAGGCGTGGCCCGTATCGCACGTGAGGTTAGTGCCGATGCCGAACATACACTTAATGCGCCCCTCGCAGGCCCTCTTAATCTCTACGCACTTCTCGAAGTTGAGCGAGTCGCTAAAGACTATAGACTTGGTCATGGGGTCGATGCCCAGCTCCTTATATCGCTTGATGGCCATGTCGATAAAGGCGAGAGGGTCGCCCGAGTCGTGGCGCACACCGTCGAAGAGGCAGGCATGCTTCTTCGAGAAGTTGTTGAAGAAGACCTCCGAGCCGAAGCTATCCGTAAGTGCTGTGCCAAGGTAGCCGTCGTAGACCTTAACCCAGTCCTCCATAGTCAGGTAGTTGGCGTTACGCGGACCACCATTAACGGCGGCGATAAACATAGGTAGCTCGTGAGGATAGGTGCCTATCATCTTCATGTCGAGCTCCATAGCCAAGTGGCAGTTTGATGTTCCTGTGCATCCGCAAGGGTTGTGCTTAAGGTGCTTGACGACCATGCGCTGCACATCATACGAGAAGCGGCGGCGTGTGCCGAAGTCCGAGAAGATGATGCCATTTTCGCGAGCTATCTGCTCCTTCTTCTCCAATCGAGCAATCATCTCCTCCGAGTCGTAGCTGTTGCGCAGGTGGAAGAGCTCCGATACCGTAGCAAGGATAGGTATCTCGTAGAGCGTGACCTTATACATATAGTCCGTAACATTTATCTGTAGGTGACGCTCCTCGTCGAGCCACACGTTTATCTTCGAGGCATCGAACCTAAAGCCCGTAAGCCACTCGAAGTAGTTCTGTGGTATATACTTGCAGTTGTTTATCATATACCTAAACTCATCATCCGAGAGGGCTATGCGCTCCAGGGCTTTGAGCTCGGCCTTCAGGTCCTCCAAGAAGTCGTCGTCGAACACGGTCTTGGCGCGGTCGTTGAACGTAAAGGTGCCTATAGCTTGTGGGTAGAGCTTAAAGTAGGCATACGAAGTTGTAAACTTGTACAGGTCAGTGTCTAAGATTGAACGTATCATACTCTTTGTAGTTAGTTTTTAGTCACGTTTCTAAGAAGCCGAAACTATCTTTTGCAGCAACGAACAAACTCTTTCAATAAAATTCAAAACAGCTTCTTGAGCTCCTCGTAAAGCATCTCAAGGGCGTAGGCCGTAGCGCGGCTGATAATCTGCCCTCGGTCGTTACCCGAGTTGCGCATCTGGGCGTAGGTCGCTGTAGGTGTGGCTATAGCCATCCACACAGTACCTACGGGCTTGGCCTCGCTGCCTCCCGTAGGGCCTGCAATGCCCGTAGTGGCGATGGCGTAGTCGGCACCCGACACGCGGCGCACACCCTCGGCCATCTGGCGTGCCACCTCCTCGCTGACAGCACCATAACGCTCGATATCCTCCATCCTCACACCGAGGATGTCGCGCTTAGCCTCATTCGAGTAGCTCACAACGCCCGCAAGGAAGTACTTCGATGCGCCAGCCATAGCCGTAAACTTTGAGGCTATAGCTCCTCCTGTACAGCTCTCGGCAATGGCCAGGCTAAGGCCGCGCTTGCTAAGCTGCTCGTGTATAAGGTGCTCGATGCTCTCGTCCTCGTAGCCTAATATGTTGTCGCCAATAATCGCGTATAGCTTGTTAAACTCCGAGTCTATGGCCTGTGTAGCCTCCCGTCTATCTACGTCGTAGGCAGAGAGGCGCAGACGTACTATATTTGGCGCAGGGAGGTAGGCTAAGTGCATATATCGTGGTAGTGACTCCTCCCACGCGGCTATGCGCTCGGCGAGTATCGACTCGGCGATGCCACGTGTTATAAGTGTGCGGTGTACGATGCTACGCAGTGCGAAACGCTCTGCAAGGCGCGCAACGACGATATCATCCATGAGGTGCTCCATCTCGAAGGGCACGCCTGGCAGCGACACCACCACGCCACCCTGTGCGGTGTCGAACCACATGCCTGGTGCTGTGCCGTAGGCGTTGTGTAGCACTGTGCAGCACTCCGGAACGAGAGCTTGGCTGCGGTTAAGCTCCGTAAAGGCTATGTTGCGACGCGCCAAGAGCTGGCGTATATGTTCACCCTCCTTGTCGTCGTAGCGTAGCTTCGAATTAAACATCTCAGCCAACGTTGTCTTTGTTATGTCGTCCTTCGTGGGGCCGAGGCCTCCAGTTATCACAACCACCTGCGACTCGCTCATGGCACGTGTTACGGTGGTCACTATAGCCTCGCGGCTGTCGGCGATAGATATCTTCTCGCCTATGGTTATGCCTATGGCGTTTAGCTTGCGCGATATCGATGCGCTGTTGGTGTCGACAATCTGTCCTATAAGTATCTCGTCACCTATGGTTATTATCGTTGCCCTCATAATGCTCTCTATTTCTTCGTTTTATCCTCTGTGGCTATCGCCTTAGCTCCGCACTTAAGCAGTCGTAGGCCATTCTCTCTAAGGCCAGTGTTCAGAGCTACGAGCGAGGCTCCCGCGTCGAGCATAGCCTTTATATCCTCGGGTTGCATCACGCCTCCCGAGCCGATGATGGGGTAGTTGTGCTCGGTCCTCTCGGCTATGTAGCGCACCACCTCTAAGGCGCGCTGTGTCAGCTTGGCTCCTGTCAGTGCTCCGCGGTGCTTGGTGGCCATATTTAGCGAGCCAGCTACGGCCTCGATGCCATCCAATGGGGTCTCGATGAGTACATCAATGACCGTATCTATCTCCTCGGTGCTCAGGTCGGGCGATATCTTCACCAATATAGGTCTGTAGTCGAGCTGTCCGCGGCGAAACTCGAAGAGCGGTTCAAGCAGTGCCAATAGCTCCTCGCGAGTGCGTGGTACGTAGCGTTTCGATGCGGTGTTACATGCGGCGTTGATGACGAAGAAGTCGACATATTGGTACATATTACGGAATACGCGCAGATACTCCTTTACGGTGTCGTCGCGGTGTGATGCTGTCAGGCGACCTATGTTGCACCCGATGACTAAGTTGCGCGTATGCTTTGTGCGCTTGCGCACGTTGTTGAGGATATATTCAAGGCCGAGGCTGGGGTATCCTGAGTTGTCGATAAGTGACTCTATGCTGCGCATACGATGCAGGCGTGGGCGTGGTGTTCCAGGCTGTGGGCGTGGCACTACCGAGCCTATCTCTACGAATCCGAAGCCTGTAGCCGCGAGTTCGTTTAGCCTGTCGCCATTGGGGTCGAAGCCTGCCGCTACGCCTATAGGGTTACGGAAGTGAATACCGAAAACCTCGCGCTCGAGAGTCGCTATGCGTGGCGCGTGGCACACCTTGAGCCACCACTTGCCTGTAGGTATCTTGCCCACGAATCCGAGCAGTGCCATCTTGATGTTGTGCGCCGCCTCAGCAGGTAGTGTCCAGAGGATATTTTGGAATAGTGACCTTCTCATAATCTTCGTCTTGGACGAAATATTACGCAAAGATAGTAAAAAGTATTGAATTTACACCACTTGAGACGATATATTGTTGTGTGTAGATTTCACCTTGCGGTGACAGCTAAAGCTGAAAGGGTAGTTCGCAGGCTTTTTGCCTGCTAAAGGGTAGTGCGCAAGCAAAAGCTTGCTAAAGAGTAGTTTAAGGGTTTTCGTTGTCGTGTTGTGTTGTGATACCCGACCTCTTATTGTCTTAAAGTCCTAATGTTCTAAAAAACAATAAGACGATAGGACGATAAGACAATAGGACAATAAGACGGTTGCGGACAAGCTTTTTCCTTTTTTTGCTACTCTTTAGCAGGCTGAAGGCCTGCGCACTACTCTTTAGCTCGCGCAGCGAGTGACCTACCCTTTCAGCTTTAGCTGTCACCGCAAGGTGAAACTTAGCCTCTTTAGCGCATCTCACACATCTACTAAGGTCCTGCTACTTATAGGGCATGGCGTAGACATCTGCGCCCGACGAGGTGTGGATATCCTTATGCTTTGGGTCGCCGCCAAAGCTGACATCGGCACCTGCCGAGGCGGCGATGGTGAGCGATTCGGTGGCATATACCGACACGTCGGCACCTGCCGAGGCTGTGACCGTGACGCTCTCGGCGATAAGCTCTGCAAGGTCGGCATCCGAGCCTGCCGAGGCCGCTACGGTGAGCATCTGGCACGTGCCATCAATCTCGGCATCGGCACCTGCCGAGATGGCTATCGTGAGCACCTCGCCATTGCACCCCTCCCACTCGAAGTTGCTGCCACTCGATATGGCCAGAGTGTTATAGTCGTAGGCAGGCACATATACCTCGAAGGTGTCCGAGCGCAGGTGATTGTCTGGCTTAAGGCCTATCTCAAGTGTCGACTCCTCGACCTTGATATCGAGCTTGTCGAAGATGTCGCTATTTGTGACTACGCGCACCTGTCCGCGTGGTAAGGAGCTGTCTACAACGACATAGGCACCGCA
Source organism: Rikenellaceae bacterium (assembly GCA_015059715.1). Taxonomy (GTDB): domain Bacteria; phylum Bacteroidota; class Bacteroidia; order Bacteroidales; family Rikenellaceae; genus Alistipes. The sequence goes on from SUZV01000008.1 coordinate 26,947, forward strand.
CGACGATGCTAATGCGAAGATATCTCCATCGATGGTTATTATCCTCTCCTCGATAGGTCCCGAGGCACGCTCGCTAACGCCCGAGATGGTGATGCACGACGTAAGCGTCAGTGCTACGATGGCTGTGAAGATAGATGCTATTGTTTTCATAGGTTTATTGTGTTTAATCATTATTGTTACTCATTACTAATTGCTATTGCCACCGCCCGAGCCTAATCGACCACGGTCGTCTGCCGAACCACTCTCTACGGACTTGGCGCGGAACTGCTTACCTGTGCTGAAGTTGTAGGATATCTGGAACCTTGCCGCTGCGCGCATCCAGGGCTGGTCTGCGGTCATTGTGCGCTTGAACGTAGGCTCCTCGATAATGATGCTCTGTGTCTGAGGTATTATGTTCTGGGCCCCGAGGCTTATGGTTAGCTTATTGTCGAGCATACGCTTCTTAAGCGTGATATTCAGGTTGCCCATATCCTTAATGCGTGTGTTGCCTGCCACCATGCCGTGCATATATTGGCCATCGAGCTCGATAAAGAAGTTTTTGGGCAGCGAGAACGACATCTGGGCATTGGCAAAGCCCATAAAGTTGCGGCGCACAGGCTCATCGGGGTAGATGCGCTGACCCATATACATCGCCGTAAGGTTGATGTTGGCCGACCACCACTTCGTTAGCTGGAACGGCAGGTTTACCGAGGCGTAGTAGTTGTTCAGCGTGGGGTAGTTGATAGTCTGAAGGATGAGCAGCTCGGGGTTGTTCTTGTCGACTATCGTGGCCTGCTGTATGGCATCCTCCATAATCGATATGCCGAGCGTTATGGTGTACTTATACTTGAGCACTGCCGTTACCGATACCGAGTTGTTGTACGATGGGTTGAGGTTGGGGTTGCCGCGCTGAATCATATACTCCGATATCTTGGTCTCGTTGGGTGACATGGCCCAGAACGATGGGCGGCTGATGCTGCGTGCATACTGCGCAACGAGGGAGTATGCGCCATCCTCGCTAAGGGCGTATGATATGTTGGCGTTGGGGAAGAGGTCGCCATAGTTCTTGCTTATATCGTCATCCTTTGAGCGAAACCATGTGTACTCGCCACGCAGACCTCCCACAAGGCTTAGACGGCCTAAGCGCGCTGTGGCGATGATGTAGGCAGCACCTATGTTCTCCGAGTAGCCGATGTCGTAGCTGTTGATGTCGTTGTAGTGCCATACGTTCTCCTTGAGATATTCGTAATCGGCCTGGTTTGCGTTGTTATTATAGGTGTACTTTACGCCGGCCTTGAGGCTCACCTTTGACGATAGTATCTTCTCTAAGGCTACGGTGGCTGTGCTGAGCTGGTAGATGCTACGTGTCTGGTTGCGGTGTGTCGAGTCGCGCACCACGTCGGGTAGTAGGGTGTCGTAGCTGGTGTCGAAGTAGTTGTTCCTGTTGGGCGATGTAGAGTTGGTGTAGTCGCCGATAAACTTAAGTGTTGAACCCTTGTCGTCGAGCTTGTAGATATAGTTCAGCGTGGCAGTAACCATATGACTATTGTAGCTGTTGTCGTATATGCCCTCGCTTCTTATGGTATTGTTTGTGATGTGCTCGGTCCAGGTCTCTGTGTCGCTGCTGCCTCCATAGTAGTTGTACTGCACCTCGCCACCTACCGAGTGCTTGTCGTTGATGTCGTAGACGACACCTACGTTACCGCCACCCCATAGCGACTTGTCGTTCAGGCTCGATGCTGCGTCGATAACCGTCCCCGAGGTGTAGTCGGTATGCTCGGTTGTCGAGTAGTTGTTGAAGTCGGTGCCAAACCATCCACGAGCATAGGCATCCACCTTGCCACGATTGTAGTTGAGCGATAGTGATGGCATCAGGTTATACCTTCCCTTGGCACCGCTGGTGGCAAGCGATGCTGAACCCATAAGGCCAGAGTCTATGCGCTTCTTGGTCGTAATCTTGATTATACCACCAGAGGATGCTGCGTCGTAGTCGGCTCCCGATTGTGGGATGACCTCGATGCGCTGTATCTCGTCGGAACGTAGCGAGCGCAGGTAGGCCACAAGCTGCTCGTCGCTAAGCTTTACCTCTCTGTCGTTGAGGTATATCTTCGAGCCTGACAAGCCGTTTATCGATATCTTATCGTCCTGAATCCATACACCTGGGGCTGTCTTAAGCAGCTCCTCACCATCCTTGCCCATAGCTATTGGCGAGTTGGCCACGTCGACAACAAAGCGGTCTGCCTCGCGGCGTATAAGCTGTGCCTTTACCACCACCTCGTCAATCTTTGCCGACTCCTCTTCGAGCGTTATGTCGCCAATGTCGCAACTCTCGGTGAGTGTCATCTCGCGCACCACGCTCTTGTAGCCTAAGTAGCTGATGTTTATTGTGTATGTTGCAGGCTGTAGGGCCAACGAGAAGCGGCCCTCGTTGTCGGATGTTATGCCCGAGGCCTGCTCGCCATCGTGCAGAGCAACTACTGTGGCGTAGGCTATAGGTTGCTTCTCGGTCGTCACTACGCGACCAGCTACCGTCAGGCGTTGTGCCGAGACCTCGGATGTCGAGGCTATTATCGCTGTTACTGTTGCGATTGTAGCAATAAGTGTGAATATGAAACTTCTCATACCTATCTCTCTGTTTGTCTATGAATACTCTTCTGTTCTGTTGCTCGCTGTTTCGAGCCTTTGTGGCGGGTTGTATCTATCTCGAAAACCTATACAAAGATACCACCCTTTGCCGATTTTACAAATTTGCGACTCTCTTTTTTTAGTTGGTTGTTTAATCCTTTTAGTTGTGTTTTATGTAGGAGCTATCTTTGCTGTTTGGGTGTATTACAAAACTAATACACTGCAAATATATTTTCTATTTTTTATACTACCAAATTTTCCGCCACTTTTTTTCTAACTTTTTTCGATACCTATGCCTATAATATGCGCGTGTGTTGTATTGCTCGCCTATTTTTTTGCAAAAATGTTGAACAAAAATTTGCAGAATTGAAAATAATATCTACCTTTGCAGTGTATTAGTTGTGTAATACACTATGGAGCTATCGAAAATTGGTAACAAAAAAATGATGAAGTTATGATTAAGGTTCAAAATCTCAATTTTGGCTACTCCTTGTCGAGGCGCGTGCTTAGCAATATATCGCTGAGCCTTGAGCGAGGACATATTCACGGTCTTTTGGGCTGTAACGGCATAGGCAAGACCACGCTGCTAAAGCTCGTATGTGGTATTATGCGCCCCGATGCAGGCTCGGTGGCTGTCGATGGCTTTAACCCTGCGGCACACAGGCCCGAGATGCTTCGCGAGCTGATGATTATCCCCGAGGAGTTCGACCTTCCGAATATCTCGCTTGAGAGGTATGCCAAGATAGCCTCGCCACTATATCCGCGCTTCGACTTGGGCCAGATGCGTGGCTACTGTCAGGAGCTTGGTGTAAACCCCGAGGAGCGTCTGCACTCGATGTCTATGGGTCAGCGCAAGAAGGCATACATAGCCTTTGCCTTGGCTTGTAACGTCTCGATACTGCTCCTCGACGAGCCTACAAACGGCCTTGATATACCCTCAAAGAGTGTATTCCGTCGTCTGCTTGCAGGTTACGTTGACGATAGTCGTATGGTGGTGATATCGACACACCAGGTTGCCGATGTCGAGAAGCTCTTGGATAGCATCGTCATACTCGATAATATGGGCGTGGCACTCGAAGCGACAACAGAGCAGATATGCTCGAAGCTTAAGTTCGGACAGGCCGACGAGCAGGATAGGGTGATATATACCGAGTCGACCATAGCGGGCGATATGTCGGTGTCGCTTAACGACAACTACGAAGATACTATGCTCAACATCGAGCTGCTTTTTAACGCTGTAACGGCGAATCGCAACGCCATAGCTGCAATATTTAACAAAAACTAAGTACGATTATGAAGAGCTATTCACTCGGTAGGGTAGCGCAGTATGCTCGCTATCACTACGTATCAAATATGAAGCACTACTTCTCGATGGTTGCCACCATGGTGCTTGTGCCCGTAGTCTTTGGTGTCCTCTCGCGCAGTGTCGAGACAGTCGAGGGTATATGTACCGCGTTGTATCTATTCTCGGGATTTATCTTCGCCATGCGCACCACGTTTGCTATGCGCGACCGAGGAACGAAGATATTGGAGTGCGTTGTGCCCATCTCCAACGAGGAGCGTATGACCTTTATGTTCCTAAATATCGCTGTTGTAGCACCTATAGTTGCTACCTTGGTGCCCATTGTCGGTATGCTTATTGTTGCCCCCTTTGACTATGAGACTTTTGACTTGTGGGGACGTGTAATGGATATGCTTAGGAATGTTTACCTACAGTGGCCTATCTACGTCGTTGTCCAGATTATAGGCTCGGCCTCGCTGCTTCTTAACCTTGTGGCACGTCGCAACCTTGTCGTCGTCTACGTCGCTGCCTTCTTAGGCACGGTAACTGCCTTGACACTTATCGGGCGTGCAGGTATCGAGATACTCATCAATAACGATGTTCAGATTGAGATGCTCGAACTTAACGAGGAGGTGTCGACGGCTCTGTTTATCGCACTGCCCATCCTCTTCTACCTCTGTTGCTACTGGGCCTTACGTCGTCGTCAAATGAAATGGTAAATCTCTTGTTATGACTCAATTTTCAGATGATAAGCCTATCTGGCGACAGATATACGATATGATAGCCATGAGGGTGCTCTCGGGCCAGTGGCAGGAGGAGGAGCGCATAGTCTCCGTCAGGGAGATGGCTGCCTCTGTGGGGGTGAACCCCAACACTGTTATGCGTAGCTACGAGCACCTTGAGGCTGTCGGTATCATCTTCAATCGCCGAGGCATAGGATTCTTCGTCGCCAAGGGTGCTAAGGACCATATCAAGCAGCTTGAGCGCAAGAAGTTTATGGACGAGGAGCTTCCAAAACTCAAGGAGCGTCTCGAACATATTGGTTTGACTATAGATGTCCGCGTCAAAGACTAAACGTTAGAGGGATTACTATGGCGAATTTTGGCGTTGCACTTGTGTTCAAAATCCTCACATACGTTTAGTATGCTGCGGTTTTTCACACTTCGTGCGCCTAAAACTTCGCTCATATTAATCCCTCTCACCTTACGCACTATGGCGAATTTTGGCGTTGCACTTGTGTTCAAAATCCTTGTTTCACCTCGCGGTGACAGCTAAAGCTGTAAGGGTAGTGCGCAAGCAAAAGCTTGCTAAAGGGTAGCTCGCAGCTAACGCTGCTAAAGGGTAGCAGAAAGGGAAAATGCTTGTCCGCAACCGTCTTATTGTCCTATTGTCTTATCGTCCTATCGTCTTATTGTTTTTTTAGGACATTAAGACTTTAAGACATTAAGACAATAAGAGGTCGGGTATCACAACAATTCACAACAACGAAAACCCTTAAACTACCCTTTAGCAAGCTCTGCTTGCGAACTACTCTTTAGCAGGCCAAAAGCCTGCGGCCTACCCTTTCAGCTTTAGCTGTCACCGCAAGGTGAAACATCCTTAAACTACCCTTTAGCAAGCTTTAGCTTGCGCACTACCCTTTAGCAGGCCAAAAGCCTGCGACCTACCCTTTCAGCTTTAGCTGTCACCGCAAGGTGAAACATCTTACCATTGTTGAAAACTTTTCTTATTTCGAGCGTTGTGAATCGCCAAAAAAATCGTATATTTGCACGATTGAACCTATTTGAACGATTCTAACAGCGTTTATTATGTTAACTATTCTATTTTATCTCGTTGTTCTGGTGGTGGCCATACTCTTATACGTGGCCTCATTTATCGCATTGGTTGTGTGCTATCCTTTTGATAAAAAGCGTGTTGTGGTACATACACTATCGAAGTGGATAACTGACGTATTCTTCGGAATATCGCCAACGATGAAGCGCGAAGTTATAGGCTTGGAGAATATTGACCCTGGCAAGGCATACGTTATGGTGCTCAACCACAACTCTATGGTCGACATCATGAGCATATATAACCTACCCCTGGTGTTTAAGTGGGTGTCGAAGAGGGAGGTATACAGGATTCCGATTGTCGGTCGTCTGCTCTATGCTCATGGCGATATAGTGATAAACCGCGCAAGTGCTAAGGAGGCGATGCAGCTTGTGCATACCAAGGGCCTTGAGTGGCTATCGAAGGGTGCGTGCGTGTCGATATTCCCCGAGGGCACACGCTCCAAGGATGGCGAGATTCACAACTTCAAGGCTGGGGCCTTCATCTTAGCTAAGGATGCTGGCGTGCCCATACTACCCATTGTCCTCGATGGTACGAATAGGGTGGTGCGCAAGGGTTGGCTGATGAATTGGCGCAACAAGATAACTATTCGTGTGCTGCCTCCAATATCGGCCGAGGAGGTTAAGGAGCGCGACATTAAGGATGTTATGGGTCAGGTACACGACGATATGGTCAGCGCATTAGCCGAGATACGCGCCGCGAAGTAGTAGCAGGCTTAGAGTTAGTGATATCGATGTTTAAGATGTTCGTAATATAGATATGACAGAGCAGAGTTTGGAGAATCAGGTTGCCGAGTATGGCAAAGATGCGATTATAACACTCTCACCACGTGAGCATATACGTCTGCGTCCGGGTATGTACATCGGCAAGCTTGGCGATGGTACGCAGTCCGACGACGGTATATATGTGCTTATTAAGGAGGTTGTAGATAACTCTATAGATGAGTTTATTATGGGTGCTGGTAAGCGCATCGAGATAGATATCGAGGGCGATAGGGTCTCGGTGCGTGACTATGGCCGAGGAATACCTCTTGAGGCACTCTCCGACGCTGTGAGTAAGATGAACACTGGTGGTAAGTATGGCGGCGAGGCATTCAAAAAGACGGTGGGCCTGAATGGTGTGGGTGTCAAGGCGGTAAATATGCTGTCGAGCCACTTCGTGGCACGCTCGGTGCGCAATGGCGAGGCTCGCACAGTGACCTTCTCGAAGGGCTTGGAGCTTACGGACCGCAGCGAGAGTGGCGTAAGCGAGGCAAACGGCACATACGTGGAGTTTGTTGTAGATACCGAGGTATTTGGGGAGTATAGCTACAACATCGAGTATGTCGAGCAGATGGTTAAGAACTACACATATCTTAACCTCGGACTTACGGTGGTACTCAACGGCAAGCCATACGTCTCGAAGAATGGACTCCTGGACTTGGTAAACGACAACCTGTCGAGTGAGCCACTATACTCGCCTGTACACATCTCGGGAGAGGATATCGAGGTAGTCATCACGCACGGCAATGGCTATGGCGAGTCGTACTACTCGTTTGTAAATGGTCAGTATACGCCACAGGGAGGTACGCATCAGGCGGCCTTTCGCGAGGCTATAGCCAAGACCATCAAGGAGTTCTATCATAAGGATTACGACCCTTCGGATATACGCACCTCGATAATTGCGGCTATCTCGGTGCGTGTCAACGACCCTATATTCGAGTCGCAGACAAAGACCAAGCTCGGCTCGAAAGATAAGGAGGCGGGAGTGACGATGCGTCAGTTTGTGGGCGACTTTCTCGCTACGAACCTCGACAACTACCTGCATAAGCATCCAGAGGTGGCGCAGACGCTGCAACGCAAGATTGTAGAAAACGAGAAGGAGCGCAAGGCTATCTCGGGAGTGCAGAAGAAGGCTCGCGAGGCGGCAAAGAAGGTGTCGCTAAACAATAAGAAGCTGCGCGACTGCAAGATTCACTATACCGACAAGCACGAGCTTGCCGAGCAGACGATGATATTTATCACCGAGGGCAACTCGGCATCGGGCTCTATAACGTCGAGTCGTGACCCACGCACACAGGCGGTATTCTCGCTGCGTGGTAAGCCTCTGAACTGCTACGGACTGACTAAGCGTGTGGTCTATGAGAACGAGGAGTTTAACCTGCTACAGGCGGCTCTCAACATCGAGGAGGATATGGATAACCTCAGGTACAACAAGGTTATCATCGCTACGGATGCCGATGTCGATGGTATGCACATACGTCTGTTGCTGACATCCTTCTTTTTGCAGTTCTTCCCCGATGTGATACGCCTCGGCCACCTATATATCCTACAAACACCGCTATTCCGTGTGCGTAACAAGAAGGAGACGCACTACTGCTATACGGATGATGAGCGTCTGTCGGCCGTTAAGAGGTGTGGTACACAGGCCGAGATAACACGATTTAAGGGTCTTGGTGAGATATCGGCTGCCGAGTTTAAGGAGTTTATAGGTGAGGGTATGCGACTCGATAGGGTGCGTCTAACGAAGGATGACCCTATCTCGGACCTGCTTGACTTCTATATGGGTAAGAATACGCCCGACAGAAAGGACTTTATCGTCGAGAACCTTCGCGTCGAGGAGGATATTGTGGAAAATTTGAAAATGCTTAACTAATGGAGGATAATAGAGATATGTCTACAAATATTGAGGAGCCTCAGGTCGAGCCTCAGGCGGTCGATAGTGCCGATATAGAGGCTATAGACGATGCTCCAAAGGGTAAGTATGGAGCGTTGGTCGCGGCAGATGACAGCATGCGCCGACTTACGGGTATGTACAAGAACTGGTTCTTGGACTACGCCTCGTATGTTATCCTTGAGCGTGCCGTACCCCATTTGGAGGATGGTCTTAAGCCTGTGCAGCGTCGTATACTCCACGCTATGAAGTGTGTCGAGGATGGCCGCTACAACAAGGTGGCAAATGTCGTGGGTCAGGCTATGCAGTACCACCCTCATGGCGATGCCTCTATTAAGGATGCATTGGTGCAGCTCGGACAGAAGGGCCTGCTTATCGATATGCAGGGTAACTGGGGTAACATACTTACGGGTGACGAGGCTGCCGCAGCGCGTTACATCGAGGCGCGATTGTCGAAGTTTGCTCTCGACGTGGTATATAACAAGAAGACTACCGAATGGATGCTAGCCTACGATGGCCGTAAGGAGGAGCCTGTGACGCTGCCCGTAAAGTTCCCGCTGCTGTTGGCTCAGGGTGCCGATGGTATCGCCGTAGGTCTTGCCTCGAAGATTCTGCCACACAACTTTGTAGAGCTTATAAACGCCTCGATAGCCTACCTTCGTGGCGAGGAGTTTATGCTTGTGCCCGACTTCCAGACTGGCGGTATTATGGATGCCAGCAACTATAACGATGGACTAAGGGGTGGCTCGGTGCGTGTGCGAGCTCGTATCTCGAAGATTGACAAGCGCACGTTGGCAATTACGGAGATACCATATACCACAACTTCAGAGTCTATCAAGGAGTCTATTATCAAGGCTAACGACAAGGGTAAGATAAAGATTAAGAAGGTCGATGATAACACCGCAGAGAGGGTAGAGATAGTCATTCAGGTTGCTGCCGATGAGTCGTCGGATAAGACTATCGATGCGTTGTATGCCTTTACCGACTGCGAGGTGTCGATATCGCCTAATGCCTGCGTTATTATCGACAACAAGCCTGTGTTTATGGGTGTTAGCCAGATACTGCGCTACTCTACGGACCATACAAAGGGGTTGTTGCGCCGCGAGCTTGAGATTAAGCTTGACGAGCTTAACGAGGCGTGGCATGCAGCGTCGCTCGAGCGCATCTTTATCGAGAATAAGCTCTACCAGCTTATCGAGGGTTGCCGCACACGTGAGGCGGCCTACGAGGCGGTAGATGGGGGTCTTGAGCCGTTTAAGTCGAAGCTACGCAGGGAGGTGACATTGGAGGATGTGCAGCGACTTACCGAGCTTAAGTTTATCCGCATATCGCGTTACGACTCGGACAAGGCCGATAACGAGATTAAGCAGATTGAGAGTGATATCAAGCAGACGAAGTATGACCTGGCCCACCTTGTGGAGTATACCATAGCCTACTTCGAGCGTATCAAGGCTAAGTATGGCGAGGGTAAGCAGCGACGTACCGAGATTCGCGAGTTCGACACTATCGAGGCGTGGAAGGTGGCCTCGGCGAATGCCAAGCTCTATGTCGACCGCGCAGAGGGCTTCTTCGGTATGGGCAAGAGTATGAAGGATGCGGAGTTTGTCTGCGACTGCTCGAATCTCGACGATGTGATTATAATATTGAAGGATGGTCGCTATAAGATTACCAAGATATCCGAGAAGGCCTTCTTCGATAAGGGTATCTACTATATAGGTATATATAAGCGTAACGACGAGCGCACCATATATAATATGCTCTATCGCGATGGTCGTGGTGGGGCGATAATGATGAAACGCTGTGCCATAAAGTCTATCACGCGAGATAAGGAGTACGACCTTACGAAGGGCACGCCAAAGAGCGAGCTACTCTACCTCTCGGTAAATCCTAATGGCGAGGCCGAGGTGTTGAGGCTCTATCTGCGTCCCCGAGCACGACTCAAGAAGTGTATCATAGATGTAGACCTTGCCACGTTGGCCATCAAGGGTCGCCAGAGCGTGGGTAACCTCGTTACGCGCTACTCGATAAATAAGATAGTGGTCAAGGAGCGCGGTGCCTCGACACTCGGAGGTCAGAATATATGGTACGACGAGGATGTGCGCAGGCTCAATGCCGATGGCCGAGGTAGGCTGCTTGGTGAGTTTAAGGGCGATGATAAGATTGTGGTGTGGACGATGAAGAATCAGTACTACATCACAGGCTATGACCTGCAGCAGCACTTCCCCGATGATACGATACGTGTGGAGCGTTATGTGGCCGATAGAGTCTATGCACTCTGTTACTACGATGGCGAGCAGAAGTACTACTATATGAAGCGTTTCCAGCTCGAAGCGGGCGATAAGACGCAGTACTTCCTCGAGGAGGGGGCCGATATGCGCTTTGTGGCTATCAGCTACCGCCAGGGCTCGAAGCTTGAGGTTACGTTTGGAGGTCAGAATGCCCAGCGTCCACAGGAGATTATCGATGTGGATGAGTTTATCGGCCTTAAGAGCCATAGGGCAAAGGGTAAGCGTATCACCACATACGAGGTCGACACGCTGCGCTTTATCGAACCCGAGGAGGAAGAGGAGGATGAGTTGATAGCAGACATAGATGCCGAGGAGGATGTTGATGTCGAGGGCCTTGAGGATGGCGATATAGCTCTCGATATGGAGGATATCTTGGGCGAGGAGATTAAGGCTGACCCCAATGTAGACTATAGTAGTCGTGGCGAGGGTGACGATGTCGGATTCTCGGCCTCGCAGTTGGACCTCTTTAACTAATCGTGGTGCCATGCTCATCTTCTTGATTGGTTATGCTGGCTCGGGAAAGAGCTCGTTGGGCAGACGTTTGGCGCGTCAGCTGGGCCTTAGGTTCGTAGATACCGATAAGCTCATCGAGGAGAGCGTGGGTGCTACGGTGGCCGACATCTTCTACTACGAGGGCGAGGAGTATTTTCGTAGGGCCGAGAGGGAGGTCGTCGAGAGGCTTATAGCCGAGGAGTTTAGCGGTGTGGTGGCTACGGGCGGAGGTCTTGCCACGTGGGGCGATAATATGTCGTTGATGAATGGTGCAGGGAGTACGGTCTACCTGCGTCGCACGCCCGAGCAGATATTGTCACGTCTGTCGAGCTTTGGCCGCGAGAAGCGACCTATGTTTCGCGGTAAGAGTGATTCGGAGCTTCTTGAGTTTATGCGTGTGCAGATGGCCGAGCGCGAGCCTCACTATATGAAGGCGAGGCTCGTTGTCGAGTGCAGCACGATAAGCGACGAGGAGGCTATGAGAGTGATTATTGATAGCATTAAGGCTTATAATAGTTGATATGGATAACAGGGCGATAGGTGTCTACGATTCGGGCTTTGGGGGCTTGTCTGTGTGGCGTGAGCTGCGCAGGTTGCTCCCCGATGAGTCGCTGACATACCTCGGCGATGGTAAGAACTGCCCCTATGGTGGTCGCCCCAAGGAGGATATCGCGCGCTTTGCTCAGGAGGCTGTCGAGCGTCTTGTAGCTGAGGGTGTAAAGCTCGTTGTTGTGGGGTGTAATACCGCCACTACGGCAGCCGTAGAGCTGCTGCGCGAGCGTTGGAGCCAGATGCCCATCGTGGGCCTTGAGCCTGCGGTTAAGCCTGCCTGTTTAGAGTCCAAAACACGCCGTATCGCGGTATTGGCTACGGAGCATAGCCTGCGCAGCGATATGTTTCTTGCTACGGCCTCGCGCTACGCCTCGGATGTCGAGGTGCTTAAGGTTGTAGGCGACGGCTTTGTCGAGCTTGTCGAGCGCGGCGCGGAGCGTAGTGCCGAGGCTATGGAGGCTGTGCGCAGGGTTGTAGGGCCACTGCTTGAGCAGCGTATCGATAAGATTGTCTTGGGGTGTACGCACTACCCCTTTCTGCGTCCGCTCATTGAGGAGGTTGTAGCAGGTCAGGGGATAGATGTCATCGACTCGGGCGAGGCGGTGGCGCGGCGTGTAAAGTGGCTCTTGGAGCGTTACGACATAGTCGCGGAGGTGGGCCATAGGGCCGATTATCGCTTTCTAAGCTTTGCCGATGAGCACTATCGCCAAAGGCTTATGTGTCGCGCTTTGTCGATGATTGAGTGTGACAAATAGGGTATATAAGAGAACAAGGATAACGAAAACAGTAATAGTATAAAACTATGGCAAAAGATAGGAAACCAAGGACTAAGAGTGCAAAAGATGGCTCGACAGAGGGTGGTGAGGTTACCACGCTTGATAATATACGCCTTATCTCGGGCTTCGTGCTGATGCTCGTCGGAGCCTTCCTCTTCTTCTCTATCGTATCCTACCTCTTCTACTGGAAGGAGGATATGAGTGCGCTTATGGAGGTGGGCAAGCCTATGGCTAACCCCGAGTTTAGCAATATATGTGGAGAGTGGGGTGCCAATGTGGCCGATAGCCTTGTTGGAGGTGGCTTTGGCCTCTTCGCGGTGGTTATACCTATGGTTTTGTGTACGCTCGGCTGGCGATTGTTCCGCTACAAGCCTTTGCGCCTGCATAAGTTTCTGTTAATCTTCACCATAGTGCTACTTCTTGGCTCTCTAACCTTGGGTTTTATCTTCGGCACTAAGTGGGATATCTTTGGTTCGGGCCTTGGCGGTGAGTATGGCATAGCGATAGATAGCTTCTTTGGCGATGTTATGGGTACTATAGGTACGCTGCTCGTTATCATCGCAGGGTGGATACTTACGGGCTTACTTATAAATCGTAACTTCCTGCAGGTCGTAGATAGTGCTGGCGAGCAGGTGGCAGGAGGTATTACCAAGGCTACGCGCAGGGCAATAGATATCCTTCACCGCCACAACGACGAGGAGGATGACGAGAAGGCGCAGGACGAGGAGTCTAAGGAGGAGGCACAGGAGGGTGACGACACTACGCAGGAGCCTGTAATACGAGATAACGAGGATGTCGAGGAGGAGAGCGAGAACGAGAGTAGAGATGATGAGCCTACCCTTGTTCCCGAGCCACAGGGTGTGCCTGTGCCAAACGCGGAGGAGGACTCTCGCTTTATCGTGGTGGCTAACGACGAGGATGATTGCGATAATCCTGCGACGGAGGAGACGGATGCTACGGATGAGAGACCGTTTGATCCTGAGGAGGTGTTGGTGATACTTAACCCCGAGGATGAGGATAAGGATAGAGATGAAGAGGAGGAGAGAGAGGATGCCTCGGATGAGGATGTTGAGGCAGGTCCCGATGGCGAAATTGTGGTCGTTGTCAAGCAACATAAGCCCAAGATGATTCCTGAGGGTCAGATACCGACGACCTCTTATGACCCACGTCTTGACTTGGCACACTACGATGCCCCTACGCCCCAGCTTCTTGTCGACTACAAGGGTGCCAATCCTATCGACGAGGAGGAGATTTTCAGAAATAAGGAGCGCATACGCGAGACGCTGCTCCACTTCCACGTGCCTATTATCAGTATGACGGCTACGGTGGGCCCTACGGTTACGCTCTACGAGATTGTTCAGGAGCCAGGCGTTAAGATTTCGCGTATTCAGGGCCTTGAGGATGACCTTGCACAGAATCTTAAGGCTCAGAGCGTGCGTATCATCGCGCCGATACCTGGTAAGGGCACTGTAGGTATCGAGGTGCCTAACCAGATTAAGCAGACTGTATCTATGCGCTCGGCACTCTGCTCGGAGGAGTTTCAGACCTCGAAGGCGGAGCTCCCTGTGGTCATAGGTCGAACCATCCAGAACGATAACTTCACGTTTGACCTTGCCAAGCTTCCCCACCTGCTTGTCGCAGGTGCTACGGGTCAGGGTAAGTCGGTAGGCTTGAACGCAATTATCGCCTCGCTGCTCTATCGTAAGCACCCCTCGGAGCTTAAGTTTGTGCTCATAGACCCAAAGATGGTCGAGTTCTCGTTGTATAACAAGCTTGAGCGTCACTTCTTGGCAAAGATGGAGTCCGAGGATGAGGCTATCGTTACCGACCCTAAGAAGGCGGTATATACGCTTAACGCGCTTTGTACGGAGATGTCGAACCGTCTGGAGTTGTGTAAGTTGGCCCACGCGAAGAATATCGTTGAGTATAACGATAAGTTTAAGCAGCGCACTCTTAATCCAGAGAAGGGACATCGCTACTTGCCATATATCGTCGTTATCATCGATGAGTTTGCCGACCTTATTATGACGGCCAAGGAGGTAGAGTTCCCTGTTATGCGTCTTGCGCAGAAGGCACGTGCTGTGGGTATCCACCTTATCGTTGCTACGCAGCGTCCCGATGTTAAGGTTATCACAGGAGGTATCAAGGCCAACTTCCCTGCGCGTATCGCCTTCCGCGTTATGCAGATGACCGACTCGCGCACCATCCTCGACCTGCCAGGTGCCAATCAGCTTATAGGTCGTGGCGATATGTTGTTCCGCAGTGGTGGCGAGCCAGTGCGTATACAGTGTGCCTTTATCGATACCCCCGAGGTGGAGCGTGTCGTAGAGCATATCGGCCGACAGCAGGGCTATGAGTCAGCCTACAATCTTCCGGACTACACTCCCGAGTCGGGAGGCGATGGCGGTAGCGTAGGCTTCGGCAGCGAGGAGAGTGGTCAGATTCAGAAGTTTGACCCCAAGTTTGCCGAGATAGCTCGCGAGGCCGTCTCGTCGGGTATGATATCTACGTCGATGATTCAGCGCAGGTATGAGGTGGGCTTTAACCGTGCGGGGCGCATTATGTTACAGCTTGAGAAGGCTGGCATCGTAGGTCCGCAGATAGGTGCTAAGCCCCGAGAGATACGCTTCTACGACCTGCCCTCGTTGGAGGCCAAGTTACAGGAGTTGGGTATATTTTAAAATGTAAAGGATTGCTCTATGAGAAGAGTTGTGGTACTATTTGTTGCTCTGATGTGTGGCGTATCTGCTATGGCCGAGGGTGATGCTCGGTGGTGGATTACGAGGCTCGAGGCTACGCTTGGCGAGCGTTATGCTATGCATATCGCTGTCGCTATGGGCTCGGAGGAGCCGTTGCAGGGGCTCTTTATGGTCGATGGCGATGACTACTATATACGCCTTGGTGTTATGGAGGTATATGGCGATGGCGAGCTGCGCTACGAGATAAATAACGAGCGTAAAGAGGTGACAATCGATAGGGTGGACCTTGAGAGTGTCGACCTTCTGACAAACCCTACGCGAGCCTTTAGCTTCGTAGATGAAGAGTTTGCAACCGAGCTTATCTCCTCCGATAGTGAGGGTGCTACGTTGCGCCTTACGCCACGCGATGAGTCGCTCGGCATAGATAGCATAGAGCTGCGCCTTAGCCGCAACCAGGATAGTGTTCTGCCAAGTGTCGTGGCATACAACTATGGTGGCGATGGTGTCTCTATCGCGCTCGATGCGCAACCTTGGAGCGTTGAGGCTCTTCCGCAGTGGGATAAGCAGGCCTATAGGGCATACGATATAGTGTCGTTCTTGTAAATCGATTATTAATTTAAAATTATAGTATAAATATGAAAAGAGTTTTCTTTATTGCCATATTGTCTGTGGCGTTGTGTGGTTGTGGCAAGTCTACGACCTTGGTTGATGATGGTAAGCCCCAGGGCGGCGACCTATATGTCGAGAGCTTTGATACAGCCATTGAAGGCGATAATCAGTATCTCTACGGTTATGTTGGCGAGCACCTACAGTTTGAGCACTTTTACCAAATTGTAGATGAGGAGTATAGCTACTGGGGAGGCTTTGCGCAGTCTAAGCTCTTTGATACAGACTTAGCAAATGGTCTTTTCGAGAACCAGTATGCTGCATATAATAGCTCGGCGGCCTCGGGCGATGGCTTCCTACTATACTACTACGATAGCTACAACGAGCCCTGCGACATTCTCTTCCGCCGTGCCGAGGTATATCGCCTTCAGAGCGTAAAGCTAAACCTTTCGACATATACCTACGCCTCGATTGTCGATGAGAGCATCAACGACTTTGCGCGTGTATTTGGCGATGGTGACTACTTTAAGGTGGTCTTTACGCCTATAGATAGAGATATGCAGCCTGTCGATTCACAGCGCGTGGAGTGCTACGTTGTCGACTACCGCGATGGTAGACGCTTTGTTGCCGATAGCTGGAACGAGTTCGAGCTCGACGCAATCGAGGGTAGCTACTATGGTGTGCGCGTAGTTATTGAGACTACGGACGTGGGTGACTATGGTGCTAACACACCATTGTATATATGTATGGATGACCTAAAATATAGCCTTGTTATGTAGCAGGTAATGGCGTTGGAGGGTATCTTCATACTCTTTTACTCAACCACTTAAACAAGCGAGGGTGACTATATAGATTGTAGTCACCCTCGCGCTTTTATGTGAGTTTATACGATGAAAATATAGGGTTTTATTGAAAAGTTTTGGTAAGATAAAAATTACCGCTTATTACCGCTTATTGCTGCAATATTTGGTGATTTGACAATTTTTTTATACCTTTGGTACGTTCTATATATATAGATATACAGCGTAACAATGGAACTAAAAAAAATAGATCAGCGACTTGCTCGCCTAAGCCTGATTGTCGAGAGCTGGCGCGAGAAAGATTGTGTCTCTCACATCGAGCGCGATATGGCTCTTGAGGAGCTACGACGTATATATGATGCTATCCTCGACTATAGCGTTAGTAGGGGTGCTACGCATCCTACCGTAATTGACCGCCCCGAGCCAAAACCCGAGAACAGCACCCCTGATAGAGAGCCTGTCGTGGAGCAGCACGCCGAGTCGGAGCATACCGAGAGTAGTAGCGTAGTTGTCGACTTTGACGATGCTTTGGATATAGATGCCCTGCTCGGCATTGGCACAGCAGCTACCGTAGAGCCGCAGCCTGCCGAGGTTGAGGTGTCGCCCATAGCTGAGCCCATAGCAGAGCCCATAGTTGAACAGGTCGAGAAGGCGCACGATGAGGTTGTAGTAACACCAGAGCCAAATGACGAGCCAAAGTCTACATCGCTCTTCGACCTTGACGATATCCCTGTAAGGGCAAAGTCGGGCCGCAGGATGGTCAAACTATACAACGATGACTATAGTGGGCAGACCTCGGTACATCGTGAAGAGATAGTTGCCCCAAAGCCAGAACCAAAGCCCGAGCCTAAGCCTATACAGATACCTAAGACGGAGCCTAAGCCGCAGTACACCCCTTTGGAGGCTGTCGTAGCACCACAGAGCGTAGCCGAGGCGGTGGCCGAGAGCGATATGGTGCGCATAGGTGATATCTTAGGGGGTAACATAACGACCGTGGGTGACAAGATGGCCTCGGATGATGCCCCCACCACGCCATTTAACAAGATAGCATCGCTACGCGAGGCGATAGGTATAAACGATAAGTTCCAGATGATACGCGACCTCTTCTCGGGGGATGCTTCGCGCTACGAGGCTACGATAGATACGCTCGATGAGTTTGACGACCTCGACGAGTGTATGATATACATCGTCGAGAACTTCCGCTGGAATCCCGATACCGAAGGGGCAAAATTATTGGTGTCACTCATAGAGCGTAAACTGGCATAACTATGGCTAAATTATATATCGTACCAACACCTATAGGAAACCTTGAGGATATCACACTACGTGCGATAAACACCCTTAAGGAGGTAGACTTCATCCTTGCAGAAGATACACGCACCACATCGCACCTGCTGCGCCACTTAGGTATCGAGAAGCCTATGCACTCGCACCATAAGTTCAACGAGCACGCCACCGTAGGTCGTGTGGCCGAGGCTATAGCTCAGGGTAAGAATGTCGCCTTGGTGTCGGATGCTGGTACGCCAGGCATCTCCGACCCGGGCTTTCTGCTTGTGCGTCGCTGTGTTGAGGAGGGTATCGATGTGGTGACACTCCCAGGAGCTACAGCACTCATACCTGCTGTTGTGCAGAGTGGCTTTCCGTGCGATAGGTTCTGCTTCGAGGGCTTCCTGCCGCAGAAGAAGGGGCGTATGAAACGCCTTGAGGAGCTGTCTACAGAGCCACGCACACTGATACTCTACGAGTCGCCCTATCGCGTGGTTAAGTGTCTTGAGCAGCTCACCGAGACCTTCGGCTCGGAGCGTCGTGTAGCTGTGGTAAGGGAGATAACCAAGAGGTTCGAGGAGTCGGTGCGTGGCACTATAAGCGAGGCTCTTGACCACTTCCGCACACACGAGCCTAAGGGAGAGTTTGTCATTGTCGTCGAGGGCTACGACCCTAAGCGTAGGGGTGTAGCTACAGACGAGGAGGCTGACGAGGATGCCGACGCGGAGAATCAATAATATGTAGTAGGGTAGTAGTCCAAAGTACCGAAGCTATGGCTAAGCTGAGTGTTGTGATACTCAATTGGAATGGTCGCCACCACTTAGAGCGTTATCTGCATAGTGTTGTGGCCCATACAACTGGCGATGCCGAGGTTGTCGTTGTAGACAATGGCTCTACGGATGACTCGGTGGCGTGGCTTAAGAGAAACTATCCCGATGTGCGTGTCGTGTGTCTGGATAAGAATTATGGCTTTGCTGGGGGCTACAATCGTGGCCTGAAGAGCATAGATACCCCCTACACGCTGCTACTAAACTCCGATGTAGAGGTTACCGAGGGGTGGTGGCAGCCCCTTGTCGCGATATTGGACTCAGAGGCCGATGTTGCTGTCGTAGCACCCAAGCTGCGTGCTGCTGCTGAGCGCGAGATGTTCGAGTATGCTGGTGCTTCGGGCGGCTTTATCGACTACTTGGGTTACCCCTTTTGTCGTGGTCGCATACTCTCCTCTGTAGAGCGTGATGAGGGGCAGTATGACACGCGGCGCGACATCTTCTGGGCCAGTGGTGCAGCGATGTGTTGTCGCCGCGAGGCGTTTGATGCCCTCGGGGGCTTCGACGAGGAGTTCTTTGCCCATATGGAGGAGATAGACCTACAGTGGCGTATGCAGCTCTCGGGATGGCGCATAGTCATCGAGCCCCGTGCCGTAGTATACCACCTCGGAGGGGGTACGTTGCCACCCTCGCCACAGAAGATATACCTTAACCACCGCAACAACTTAGCGATGCTCTACAAGTGCTCAACGCCTCTACAGCGCGCTGTGGTGGCCATAGTGCGACCCTTTACAGATGCCCTGGAGGCTGTGGGCTACCTCGTGATGCTGCAACCGCGTAAGGCGTGGGCCATAGTACGTGCGTGGGGTAGCTTTATCGCATGGCACGGCAGGCTCCACAGAGCGCGTCGCGCTATAAAGCGCAGAAAAAGAGCCGTGGGGATATACCACTTCTCGATAGTTTTACGTTACCTCTGTGGCCTACGCCACTTTAACAATATGATGTGATGAGACGACTGATAATTATACCCACCTACAACGAGAGGGAGAATGTCGTAAGGATGATACGTCGCCTTATGGCTCTACGCGAGCAGTACGACCTGCTTGTTGTCGACGATGGCTCGCCCGATGGCACTGCGGCCCTCGTGCGTGATGAGCAGCAGAGCTACGGTATGCGCCTGCACCTTATCGAGCGTAGTGGTAAGCTCGGCCTCGGCACGGCATACATCGCAGGCTTTAAGTTCGCCTTGGAGCGTGGCTATGACCGCATCTTCGAGATGGACTGCGACTTTTCGCACAACCCCGACGACCTTGCACGCTTAGATGCGATGCTCGCGGAGCGCGATGTGGCCATCGGCTCGCGATACTCCAAGGGTGTGAACGTGGTAAACTGGCCTATGGGACGACTGCTCATCTCCTACTTTGCGTCGAAGTATGTGCGCCTTATCACCCGTATGCCCATCTACGATGCTACGGCAGGCTTTGTGGCCTATCGTCGCGAGGTGCTTGCAGCCATAGATTTCGACAAGGTGGAGATGAACGGCTATGGCTTTCAGATAGAGATGAAGTACTCGGCCTGGAGGCTCGGCTTTAACCTCGGTGAGGTGTCGATAATCTTCATAGATCGCGAGCAAGGGGTGTCGAAGATGTCATCAGGAATATTTGGTGAGGCCTTCTTCGGGGTCCTTAAGTTGCCATTTAGAACTATTAACCGAAAATAAGTTACCAATATGGATATGAAAGAGGCCGAGAAGGCCACCGCACGACTGCTCGACATTATGGAAACACTACGCAGGGAGTGTCCTTGGGATAGGGAGCAGACTTTTGATACCTTGAGAAACAACACTATAGAGGAGACCTATGAGCTCGCCGATGCCATAACAGACAAGAATATGGATGGCATAAAGGAGGAGCTTGGCGATCTACTCCTGCACGTCGCCTTCTACTCGAAGCTCGGTGACGAGGCTGGGGCCTTCGACTATACCGATGTGGCAAATGGCGTGTGCGACAAGCTGATATACCGCCATCCGCACGTCTATGGAGATATTCATGCCGACACTCCCGAGGTGGTTAAGCAGAACTGGGAGGCCCTCAAGCTGCGCAAAAAGCGACGCAAGAGCGGCACCTTAGGAGGCGTGCCCGTATCGCTTCCTGCTATGGTCAAGGCCTTCCGCGTGGGCGAGAAGGCTGCCTCGGTAGGTTTCGACTGGGGGCGTAAGGAGGATGTGTGGGATAAGGTGCGCGAGGAGCTTATGGAGGTAGATGCCGAGGTTAGGTCGGGCAATAAGGAGCACCTTACCGACGAGATGGGCGACCTCTTCTTCGCCCTGATAAATGCTTGTCGTCTCTACGGCATAGACCCCGAGGGGGCTCTTGAGCGCACGAATAAGAAGTTTATCCGTCGCTTTGGATATGTCGAGCAGCAGGCCGAGGCCTCGGGGCGTATGCTTGGCGATATGACCCTCGAAGAGATGGATGCCTACTGGGATGAAGCTAAACGATTAGAACACGAATAAAATACTATAACTATGGCACTTATAAGAGAAGTTAGAGGCTACGAGCCTAAGATTGGTAACGACACGTGGTTGGCCGAGAATGCCACCGTAATAGGCAATGTCACCATAGGTGAGAACTGCTCGATATGGTACAATGCTGTGTTGCGTGGCGATGTTAATGCCATCACCATTGGCAACCATACAAATATCCAGGATGGTGTTGTCATCCACACCCTCTACGATGGTTCTAAGCACCCCTCGCAGACCCATATTGGCGACTATGTATCCGTAGGTCATAATGCCATTATTCATGGTGCTATCATCGAGGACGACTGCCTTATAGGCATGGGAGCTACAATTCTCGACAATGCTGTTGTCGGCACAGGGTGCATTGTTGCCGCCAATGCTCTTGTCCTCTCTAACCAGCATCTTGAGCCCAACTCTCTCTATGCTGGTATCCCTGCCAAGAAGGTTAAGGATGTTACTCCCGAGCAGCGCGAGGAGATTATCAAGCGCACGGCGAGGGATTATCGGACTTATGCGTCTTGGTACGAGTAATTTCTTGTGATAATGGCGCATCTGCGGCATCTGGCTTGAGGGCAAAATGCTCATTTACCTTAAGTAAACTCCGCTTTTGCCCTCTGCGACCAGCTACCACAGCTGCACCATTCTGACAAGAAATTTGGTCCTAATTGGGGTAATTGCTCTCTGTAGTTTGGCCTTGCGGCCACTGCTTCGCAGTATGGGTAGTTCGCAGGCCTTCGCCTGCTAAAGGGTAGTTCGCAAGCAGAGCTTGCTAAGGAGTAGTGCGCTCGCTTGCAGCGAGCTAAAGAGTAGTTTAGGAGTTTTCGTTGCTGCGGATTGTTGTGATACCCGACCTCTTAATGTCTTATGGTCTTAACGTCTTAATGTCCTAAAAAAATAAAGACAATAGGACGATAAGACAATAGGACGATAAGACGATAAGATGGTTACGGACAACCATTTTAACCTTTTGTTCCCCTTTAGCAGCGTTAGCTGCGAGCTACCCCTCAGCAAGCTTTAGCTTGCGCACTACTCTTTAGCTCGCCCAAGGCGAGCGAACTACCCTTACAGCTTCAGCTGTCACCGCAAGGTGACAAGAAATACAACCTTCAGGAAACAGACGACAGGCCTATAACTAATGACTAATTGCTAAATGAAGAATAACATCATACTACACACGCTCATAGCCATAGCTCTAAGTCTTGTGGTTAACTTCTCCTATCTGCTGCTGCCGATAATCACTGACCAGGGTATAGCGCAACGTGGCAGAGAGCTACAGCCTCGCAAGCACAACACAGGAGTGCTCCACATAGACCCCGACATGCACGGATATATAATCTGTGACTGCGAGCTACGCGATAGTGTATATGTCTCGGCATGGCAGGTACACAGGCACAAACTGATGGATGGTGACCACCTAACATTTAGCACACGACGACTTGAGGGTGACACATACACCGAGAAGCAGAAGTCCGAGGCCCATCCACGACTCGACGAGGTGTATATCCGCAATGGCGAGAGGTTCGACTTCGACACCCTCTATGACCGCCCGAGCAGGACGGTAGAGTTTGTATGGCAGATAGCCTACTACGCCATAATATCGCTACTCATACTCCTTGTTCTCACGATAATGCCTCGTGGCGGAACATATACCACAGGGCTCTTTGTGCGTAGGTCGCTGATAGCCCTGCTTATATCCATCGTAGGTATATACTTCGCCCCTGTGGTGGCCTTCAAGGAGGGGGTGATGCGCATAGTATTCTTCTTCCAGGATGACCCCCACAGCAATACTTACCTTATAGTCCTTACCAAGTCCATCTTTATATTGGTGACGACGATACTCTACTCGCGCATATACCTGCTTATGCAGCAGCGTCAGGTAATGGTCGTAGAGAACGAGAGGCTTAAGACCGAGAACCTATCCACGCGATACAATATGCTTGTGGGGCAGATAAATCCTCACTTCTTCTTCAATTCGCTCAACTCGTTAGCTATGCTTGTGCGCGAGCATGACGACAAGCGCGCCTTGGAGTATATTGACCAGCTATCCTACACCTTCAGGTATATTATCCAGAGTGGACAGGCCAGCATCACAACGCTTAGGGAGGAGATGGCCTTTGCCGAGGCGTACATATATCTGTTTAAGATACGTTACGCCGAAAAGCTCTTCTTCGACATCGACATAGACCCGAAATATAACGAGTGGACGCTGCCAGCACTCTCGCTGCAACCGCTTATCGGTAATGCCGTAAAGCACAACACCATAACCACAAAGAATCCGCTACATGTGGCGATAAGGGTTAAGGGTGGTGTGTTGGAGGTCGAGAATAGAAAGATGCCAAAGCTCGATGTTGAGCCCTCGACGGGTATAGGTCTGCAAAACCTACGCAGCAGATGGCATATAGTCACTGGCCGCGATATAGAGATTATCAATACCGAGGAGCGTTTCATGGTGCGCCTACCCTTGGATAACCCAGCAAAGAAACGATGATAAGAGTGGTAATAGTTGAGGATGAGACCGCTGCGGTGGTTAATCTGCGTAGTATGCTTACAGCGATAGTGCCAAATGTCGAGGTTGTCGCTGTGCTCGAATCGGTAGAGGAGGCGGTGGAGTACTTCTCGCGTGATGTAGTGGCCGATGTGGTGTTTATGGATATACACCTTGCCGATGGCGACTCGTTCCGCATATTTCATAGCGTAGATATCAATGCCCCGATAATCTTTACTACGGCATACGATGAGTATGCCCTTGAGGCCTTCAAGGTCAACAGCATAGACTACCTATTGAAGCCCTTCAAGGAGGAGGAGTTGCGCCGTGCCATAGATAAGCTGCGCCGACTGACAAATGTCGAGCATAACGAACAGCGCGAGAAGAGAAACCGTATGGCTGCCGAGGTGCTTAACTCTGAGATGCAGACACTTCTTGTGCGCTACAAGGATAAGATTATCCCTGTAAGTGTCGAGGATGTGGCCTTCTTCTACACCTCGTCGGAGCGTGTCACGCTGACAACCCTTACTGGAGATAGCTACATTGTGGATAAGACCCTTGAGGCCTTGGGACAGCAGCTGTCGCCCCAGATGTTCTTCAGGGCCAATCGTCAGTTTATCATCTCGCGCAAGGCTGTAAAGGATATAGTTGTATGGTTTGGCAGTAGGCTCTCGCCCAACTTAGTTGTCGATATCCCCGAGAGGATAATCATCTCTAAGGCTCGTGTGCCAGAGTTTAAGCAGTGGCTACAACTTGCGGTTAGTAATTAGTAATATTTTCACCTTGGGGTGAATAAATCGTCATTGCGAAGGGTTATATTCACCTATCGGTTGTGATGCCCTGTAGAGGCTATGTAATTCTATGGCGATACGCCATTGTTTATACCTTTCACCCTCCGCTTACCTTGGTCAAATGTCGTTTTACCGCCCATTTTGGGCGATTCACCGATATATATCCTCTAATGTCAAGAAAAAGTACTATTTTCGCGTAGCGAAAGTGTAAAACAGGGGTTGCTTAAATAGAGCTCTTCGATAGCGAGGGACTAAATGTGTAACCTATAAATATTGTAATAATAAGTAAAACAGAGATAATAGCTATGATGAAAAGATTGCTTACCTTGATTGCTGTGCTCAGTATAGCACTCCCTGCGATGGCGCAGTCGGGAAGGATTACCGCAAAGATTATCGATGCCGAGACCAAGGAGGGTATCATAGGTGCCATTATGGAGGTTGTAAACCCTAAGACCGACAAGCGTAACCACTCGGTGTCGGGAGCTATGGGTGCGGTGACCGTCGCAGGACTTGTGCCTGGGGACTACACCGTAAATATCACGTTTATAGGCTATGCCACTATAACACAGTCGGTGAGCGTAAAGAGCTCAGTTTTGGACCTCGGCACGTTGGAGCTTAAGCCCGAGGCCGTCGCCATCGAGGCTGTAGTTAAGGAGGTGCAGGCACTGCGCACCTCGCAGAATGGCGATACGGTGGCCTACAATGCCGCAGCCTTCAAGGTCGCGGCCGATGCCGATGTCGAGGGTTTGCTTAAGAAGATGCCAGGTATCACAATATCCAACGGTTCGGTAGAGGCTCAGGGTGAGCAGGTTAAGAAGATATTTGTCGATGGCAAGGAGTTCTTTGGC
Organism: Rikenellaceae bacterium; assembly: GCA_015059715.1. Lineage (GTDB taxonomy): Bacteria > Bacteroidota > Bacteroidia > Bacteroidales > Rikenellaceae > Alistipes. The sequence continues at coordinate 52,206 of SUZV01000008.1, forward strand.
GAGGATGTATCTACTGCACTTAACTCACTCCCTGCGCAGGCTGTAGACCGCATTGAGGTCTTTAACAAACTATCCGACAATGCCGAGTTTTCGGGTATGGACGATGGCGAGGGCTATAAGGCTATAAACATCATCACGCACTCGAATATGCGTCAAGGAGTCTTTGGTAAACTCTATGGTGGCTATGGCTACCAACCCGATATCGATGGCTCGCCCGCCGAGCTTGACTTTGCGAATACATCTATCTACGACCCTAAGGTTGCGGATGTCACCTCGCACCACAAGTACAATATTGGTGGTAACGTAAACCTCTTTCATGGCTCAAGCCGACTCTCGGTGATAGGTCTCTTTAACAACGTCAACCAGCAAAACTTCTCGTTCGAGGATATCCTCGGCGTGACGGGCGGCGGTGGCGGTATGGGTCATGGTCGTGGTGGCGTAGGTAGGTATATGGTGCGCCCCCAGAGTGGTGTGGCACGCGTAGGCTCTATCGGCGTGCAGTACTCCGATGCATGGGGTAAGGATGAGGCTCTAAAGCTTAATGGCTCCTACTTCTTCAATAATACCAACACCAAGAACAAGAGTCTCTTGGAGAAGTGGTACGAGGCACCATCGCCCGACGATACGCTTATCCAGGAGGGTGAGTCTGAGACGGTAAACTACAACCACCGCTTCAACCTGCGCCTTGACTGGAGAATAAATGAGAATATGTCGCTTATGTCGCGCACGAACTTTAGCTATCAGGGTAATGACCCCTATAACCAGACCTATGGCGAGCTCTATGGCGAGACGGCAGACCTGAAGGGCATCCCTTACGATATCCTATACAATGGCTCGGAGGGTTCGTCACGTGCGTTGCGCTTCTCGGAGTTCTTGCAGTACCGCGTAAAGCTCGGTAAGCCAGGCCGTACCATCACCGTCGATGGTCGATACGCTATACGCAACACGCCACGCTCCGAGACCAATAGCTTCTCGACGCTAAGCACCATAGACTCTGAGCCTGAGCTACGCTACGTGTCGTCGTATGCACCTCAGGGCGAGACAGATATAAACGCAAACTTTACCTATACCGAGCCTGTGGCCAAGAATGCACAGGTAAGCCTCCAGTATCGCTTCGACTACGAGGACCAGGAGATTGAGAAGAGAGCCTATATCACAGGTCCTAACTTCGATATCTCGGGCCTTGTGCCAGATATAGGTCTTTCGTCGATGACCGACAGCCGAAGTATAGAGCACCGCGTAGGTCCAGGTTTCCGCTACTCTAAGGCGCGTAACACCTTTATTGCCAATGTATACTACCAGCACTCGACGCTCGACGGCATGGTTAAGGGCGAGAATATAAAGCGTGGCTACGACAACATAACCTACTTCGTGATGGGTAACATAGCCTTTAATCCCGAGAATACTATCCGCGTGTTTATCAACTCATACACTTGGAACCCCGATGTGCGCAACTTGCAGGATATATACGATGTGTCGAATGCTCAGTATATCTCTAAGGGTAACCCATTGCTTAAGTCGACATACTCGCACCGCATAAACTTCCACTACGTGCGCTCGAACATCGAGAAGGGGCGTACCTTTATGTGGATGTTCTCGACACAGCTATCGCAGGACTATATAGGTCAGTCGGTATTCTATAACCCCGATACTATAACTATCGACGGAGAGGAGTATCACCCCTTGCAGTACTCGACATACGAGAATATGGATGGCTATGCTCAGCTGCGCACGCACCTAAGCTACGGCTTCCCCATAGCACCTATCAAGTGTAACCTCAATGTGATGGCTGGTGTTAGCTGGACACGTACCCCTTCGATGATCAACAACGAGCTAAACTTTACGAGCAATATGGGCTACGACGCTATGGTGTCGCTCGGCAGTAATATCTCGGAAAATATAGACTTCACGCTTCAGTGGAATGGTGCCTATAATGATGCTCGCCAGTCGTTGGCTATGCGTGGCAACAACAAGAATCAGTACTTTAGCCACACCGCCTCGGGAACGCTCAAGTGGGTATTCTGGAAGGGCTTTACGCTCACCGCAGCGGTAAACTACAACCAATATATCGGCTTTACCAACGACTACAACGAGGATTACCTCTTGTGTAACGTATATCTCGGTAAGAAGCTGTTCAAAAACCGACAGGGCGAGGTTCTCGTTGGCGTTAACGACCTCTTGAACCAGAATACGGCCTTTGCACGTACCGTAGGTAGCGGATATACGCAGAATGCTTGGAACAGTGTTGTGGGACGCTACTTTACTGTGCAGTTTAACTACAACCTGCGCTACTTCGGCAAGAATGCCACTAAGGATATCTCGAAGTACGATGGTATGGATGTTAAGTCTGGAGGCCACGCCTTTGGCCGCCCACCTATGCCCCGATAGGCGCGTACAAAAGAATAATATCACCTTGCGGCAACAGCTAAAGGGTAGTTTAAGGGTTTTCGTTGTTGTGATACCCGACCTCTTAATGTCTTATGGTCTTAAAGTCTTAATGTCCTAAAAAAAACAATAAGACGATAGGACGATAGGACGATAAGATGGTTGCGGACAAGCATTTTCCCTTTCTGCTACCCCTTAGCAAGCTTTAGCTTGCGCACTACCCTTTAGCTCGCCCAAGGCGAGCGAACTACTCTTACAGCTTTAGCTGTCACCGCAGGTGAAACTCCGCAGACAAAATTGCTCATCTCTAATTGTATATTCCAAAATTATTTACTATCTTTGCGCGTTATGTGTACTATCTTGTAGTAGTGGTAGCTTGGTGGTGGCCTACTATGGGAGTAATATAGGCAAAATTAGATTGTAAATATGGATATTTTATCAAAGGTTATTAAGCTATTTTTCGGCTCTAAGGCCGATAAGGACCGTAAGGAGATAACTCCATACGTTGAGAAGATTAAGGCGATATACCCATCAATATCGGAGCTCTCGAATGACGAGTTGCGTGCTCGCTCGGCAGCCCTAAGTAAGGCTATTGCAGACTTTATCGCCGACGACGAGGCAAGCATCCTTAAGAATAAGGAGATATTGGAGCTTGCCGAGACATCGCTAAAGGATAAGGAGCGCATATCTAAGGAGATAGACGACACTACAAAGCGCATTGACGAGAAGATTGAGATTAAGCTCGAAGAGATACTCCCCGAGGCATTTGCCATTATGAAGGATACGGCGCGCCGCTTTGCCGAGAGCGACGAGGTGGTAGTGACGGCCAACGACTTCGACCGTAACCTTGCTGCCGAGCGTCAGGACTTGGTGCGCATCGAGGATGACAAGGCGATATATAGCAGCCAGTGGACCGCAGGAGGTAACGTCATAAAGTGGGATATGGTACACTACGATGTTCAGCTCTTCGGTGGCGTGGTGCTCCACAAGGGCCGCATCGCCGAGATGGCAACAGGTGAGGGTAAAACCCTCGTGGCAACACTTCCAGTATTCCTCAATGCCTTGGCGCACAAGGGTGTTCACGTGGTGACGGTCAACGACTACTTGGCGCGTCGTGATGCCGAGTGGATGGGTCCTATGTATCAGTTCCATGGTCTTTCGGTGGCCTGCATAGATAATACGCGCCCCAACTCGCCCGAGCGTCGCAAAGCCTATATGGCAGATATCACCTTCGGTACGAACAACGAGTTCGGCTTTGACTACCTGCGTGATAATATGGCCTCAGCACCTAAGGACCTTGTGCAGCGCAAGCACCACTTTGCCATTGTCGACGAGGTGGACTCGGTGCTTATCGATGATGCACGTACTCCGCTTATTATCTCGGGTCCTGTGCCTCGTGGTGGCGACCAGCTCTTTGCCGAGTATCAGCCTGCGGCAAAGTATATCTACGACTTGCAGAGCAAGATGTCGTCGGCAGATGTGGCCGAGGCTAAGCGTCTATATAACGAGGGTAATATGGAGGAGGCTGGAAAGCTTCTGCTCCGCGCCCATAAGGCGATGCCTAAGTATAAGGCACTCATCAAGTTCCTCTCTGAGCCAGGCGTTAAGGTGCTGTTGCAAAAGACTGAGAACATATATATGCAGGATAACGAGCGTCGTATGCCTGAAATTACCGACGACAACTTTGTTGTCCACGACGAGAAGCTAAACTCGCTGATGCTCACCGACAAGGGTCACGAGGTTGCCTCGCGTCGCTTTAATGAGGAGGGCTTCTTCGTATTGCCCGATATCGGAGCACGTATCGCCGAGCTTGAGAACGACAAGGCGTTGTCTAAGGAGGAGCGAGCACAGAGGAAGGATGAGCTACTTAGCGAGTACTCGGTGAAGGCCGAGCGCGTACATACGATGAATCAGCTGCTCAAGGCCTACTTTATGTTCGAGAAGGAGGTTGAGTATGTCCTTATCGAGAATAAGGTTAAGATTGTCGATGAGCAGACTGGCCGTATCATGGAGGGTCGTAGATACTCCGATGGTCTGCACCAGGCTATCGAGGCAAAGGAGGGTGTCAAGGTTGAGGATGCTACGCAGACCTTTGCAACCATCACCTTGCAGAACTACTTCCGTATGTACCACAAGTTGGCTGGTATGACGGGTACTGCCGAGACCGAGTCTTCGGAGTTCTGGAGCATCTACAAACTCGACGTAGTTGTAATCCCTACGAATAAGAGTGTCATTCGCGATGACCGCGAGGACCTTGTATATAAGACCGAGCGAGAGAAGTACAATGCCGTTATTGCGGAGATTGAGAGGCTTGTTGCCGAGGGCCGCCCTGTGCTTGTGGGTACTACCTCGGTAGAGATTTCAGAGCTTCTGAGTCGTATGCTCAAGATTCGTGGTATCAAGCATAACGTCCTCAATGCTAAGCAGCACCAGCTTGAGGCTCAGATTGTTGCCGAGGCAGGACATAGTGGTCAGGTGACCATCGCAACGAATATGGCAGGTCGTGGTACCGATATCAAGCTTACGCCCGAGGTTAAGGAGCGTGGTGGTCTGGCCATCATCGGTACGGAGCGTCACGAGAGTCGCCGTGTAGACCGTCAGTTGCGTGGTCGTGCAGGCCGTCAGGGTGACCCGGGCTCGTCGCAGTTCTTCGTGTCGCTTGAGGATAAGCTAATGCGTCTGTTTGGCTCGGACCGTATCGCCTCGATGATGGATAAGATGGGCATCCAGGAGGGTGAGGTTATCCAGGCAGGTATGATGACAAAGGCCATTGAGCGCGCACAGAAGAAGGTCGAGGAGAACCACTTCGGTGTTCGTAAGCGTCTGCTTGAGTATGACGATGTTATGAACTCGCAGCGTGAGGTGATATATACGCGCCGTCGTCATGCTCTCTATGGCGAGCGTATAGATATAGACCTTAACAACCTGCGTTACGACTACGCCATTAAGTTTGTCGAGGCACACGAGGGTTGCTCATTCGAGGAGTTCAGAATGGAGCTGTTGCAGGAGATTATGCTCGACACAACGCTTATCGAGGAGCAGTACTCAAAGATGAAGCCTAAGGAGCTTATCGAGTCTATCGTTAAGGACCTTACTGAGCTCTTTGACCGTAAGGCTAAGTCGTTTGCCGAGATTCTTCGCCCAGGTATGGAGAGGTACTACGAGCAGTTCGAGAATAATATGTCGGCACGCTTGGCCTTCCCATTCACCAATGGTCGTCTGCGCTATACCATCCCTGTTGAGATGCAGAAGTGTAAGGATACCGACTGCTTGGAGGTATATAGAGTCTTTGCCAAGGTGGCTCTCTTTACCACCATTGACGATGCTTGGCGCGAGCACCTCCGCGAGATGGATGACCTGCGTCAGAGTGTGCAGAATGCTACTTACGAGCAGAAGGACCCACTTCTTATCTACAAGCTTGAGTCGTTCCAGCTCTTCTCTAAGATGCTTGAGGATATCAACCGCGATGTCTTAGCACTACTTAATAAGGTATACCTCGATATCCAGACCGCAAATAATGGAGGTATGGAGCAGGCACGCGAGCAGAAGTCGAAGATTGACGTTAGCAAGCTTCAGGCATCGCGTCAGGCTGCTGCCGCCGCAGCTGGTCAGGGTGAGCGTACAAAGACAGCACCTATCAAGGTCGATAAGTCGGTGGGTCGTAACGACCCATGTCCTTGTGGCTCGGGTAAGAAGTATAAGCATTGTCACGGTAAGTTAGGATAGTGTACTATGGGATATAAGGAGCAGAAACAGCGTCAGTTTGACCTTCGCTATCTTCAGATGGCGCGTGTATGGGCCGAGAACTCATACTGCGTGCGTCGCAAGGTGGGGGCCCTGCTTGTTAAGGATAATATGATTATCTCGGATGGCTATAATGGCACGCCTGCGGGTTTCGAGAATATCTGCGAGGATGATATGGGCAAGACTAAGCCCTACGTGCTGCATGCCGAGGCCAACGCTATCACCAAGGTAGCCAAGAGTGCTAATAACTGCGATGGCTCGACGCTCTATGTCACCGCCTCGCCATGTATCGAGTGTGCTAAGCTTATTATCCAAGCAGGTATTCGCAGGGTAGTATATAGCGACTCTTACAGATTAGAGGATGGCCTTGACCTGCTCCGAAAGGTAGGCATCGAGTGTGTCCACCTGCCCATAGAGTAGTGGTCCGAGCCTTAAGCCAGGATATAGAGGATATAAGAGGGGTAACAAAAGGGGTAGCAAGAGGGGAGAACTCTTTGCTACCCTTTGTGTTATCCTTTAGGATAGTTGCAGTGGGAATTATCTCTTGTGGCAAGTTAAGGCCTCTAACCGCCTATATATCCGCGAAGTGCCTCGATATACTCGTTCATAGCCTCGCGTCCAGCCTCCGTAAGGCGGCATACTGTGCGTGGCATCTTGCCATTAAACCCCTTCTCGATGGTTATATAGCCCACCTTTGAGAGTTTGTCGAGCTGCACGCTCAGGTTGCCAGCCGTAGAGCCTGTCTGCTTGCGTAGGTAGACAAAGTCGGCCTCCTCGACACCTACAAGTATCGACACAATGGCCAGACGAAGCTCCGAGTGGAGTATGGGGTTAAGTGGTTTAAGCATCTCTCTGTCGTTTTGCGCGGCTAACGAGGATATGTCCTGGGATGACCATCATCACCGCAAATATCAGCGCAAAGATAATAATTTCTGCGTACATTAAAGCCTCGATATGCTCCAAACCTGCTGCCGCGTAGTTGCGCATAACGATGTGGCCAAAGGGGATTAGCAGCGAGAGAACCATTCCCAACTTGCCTGCTATGGTGAGAACCTTGTGCTGGCATATCTTACCTGTAATCACGGTACCCATACCCATGAGCATCGCTGTGAGGAAGAGTAGGTTGGCCCCATAGACCAATGCTGCAATGTAGACCATGCCAAATGAGAATCCAAATACGGTCCATACGGCACTTACGCTGCGGTCTAAGTATGACTTTGGACGCTGTGTGTCACTCTCCTGTCTAATGAGTACTACGGTGCCAATGCCACCAACTATGGGTATTAGGAACCACGCCCATAGGCATAGCGGCATGCACAACCCAAAGAGCTGTGCGAAGTACTCGAATAGCGACACTATTACGGTGGTATATCCCCATAGGAGGAAGTACTTGCCACTGTTGCTGTCGATATGTGCCGAGGTGTCGGCAATCATCTGCGAGATAATCTCTAAACTTCTGCGCTCGTCAATCTGTTGCTCTTTCATAATAATGGAGTGTTTGTTGTTTTACCTATCTTACTATCTAAGTTCGAACTTTAGCTCTTTTCTTGGTGCAAATATAAACAAGTTTATAATATAAACCAAATTATTTGCGAAGATTTTTTTTAGAAATAGAGCTCGCCTCGAAGAGGCGATATCCGAGGCAAGGAGTCTTCAGAGCTGCTTTTGCAGACTAAAAACTTCGGCTCAATGTAAAATTATGGTGCTGCAGTAGATATTTAGGTGAAAAAATCGTCACCCCGAGGAGGAGCAACCAATGTGTGGGTCGAGTGTGGCTACGGCCCTATACTCCGACGTGGGGGAGGGTGCAGGCAGCTTAGAGCGTTTTGAGTATCAGCCAGGTGGTATAAAAAAACGAGGTTGAATAAAAAGATGTAGTTTTAGGCCTGCGAAGCCCGAAAAACCGCAGTTTACTTAGCGTAAATGAGGATTTTGAGGGCAAGCATAACGACAAAATACACTTTTTATTCAGCCTCGCTCCTGTTATGTTGTATAGGGCTACTCCTCTCCTTGCTCACCCTCCTGCGAAGGTAGCTTAAACTCCGTAAAGCCAGCCTCGACCAAGAGGTTATACCAAGCAAAGCACTTCTTCATATCCGACACGTGAACGCGCTCGCGGTCATACTCGGGCAGCACCTTTGCAAACTCCTCCTTGATGCGCTCGGGCGACTCCTTATGCGAGATAGCACACTTACCCTCGGTATAGTTCCATATATTGGTGAAGACATCTGCCAAGGCGATATCCTCGCCCTCGGTGAACATCGAAATCTCGGTAAGGGCACTTACACGTGAGGTGGCCGATGCATTCATACGCTTACCGTCGATAAGCGACTCGACGATAACGCCACGCATAGATTGTGCTACATACTTGTAGAGACCAGGCTGACCAGAAATGGCCAAAATATCCTTCAATTCCATAACTCTTTATAACTTTTTATTGTTAGTTCTAAATTTTTATGGCGCAAAGTTAATTATTTTTCGCAAAAATAAGTATATTTGTAGGAGAGTTAATAAAAAATAGTAAGCCTTATGAATAGAGATAATATTGAGATTATACAGATAAACATCTCTGGAGAGGATAAGCCTGGACTTACATCGTCGCTAACTGGCATCTTAGCTTGTCACGATGCCTTTATTCTCGATATAGGACAGTCGAATATCCACCAGAGTCTAACGCTTGGCATCCTCTTTATGACTACGCCCGAGCGTTCAGGACAAATTATGAAGGAGTTGCTCTTCAAGGCCTCGGAGATGAACATCACGATACGCTTCGAGCCTATCACCGCCGAGCAGTATAGCCAGTGGGTGACAGGGCAGGGTAAGAATCGATACATCATAACTATGGTGGGTCGTAAGATTACCGCCGAGCATATCTCGCGCGTTACGCATGCAATATCCGAGGAGGGGTTAAACATCGACGATATAAACCGCCTTACGGGACGTATGCCCTTGGACCAGGATGAGCGCGCTCCAAAGACAAGTATCGAGTTCTCGGTGCGTGGTACGCTCAGCGACAAGGGTCACTTCCAGAATGAGCTGATGAGCATAGCCAATGATGGCGAGGTAGATATATCGTTCCAGAAGGATGGCATCTTCCGCCGCTCGCGTCGCCTAATATGTTTCGATATGGACTCGACGTTGATACGTACCGAGGTTATCGATGAGCTTGCTGACCGCGCAGGCGTGGGTGAGCAGGTGCGCGACATCACCGAGCGAGCTATGCGTGGCGAGATAGACTTCCGCGAGAGCTTCAAGGAGCGCGTGGCACTGCTCAAGGGCTTGGATGTTAGCGTTATGGAGGATATTGCCGTAAACCTACCCATCACCGAGGGTGTCGACCGCATGATGACAATACTTAAGCGTGTGGGGTACAAGACTGCGATACTATCGGGTGGATTTACCTACTTTGGCAACTACCTGAAGCGTCGCTTCGGCTTCGACTATGTTTATGCCAATGAGCTTGAGGTTGAGAATGGTAAGCTTACGGGACGCTATACAGGCGAGATTGTCGATGGCCAGCGTAAGGCTGAGTTGTTACGTCTACTCTGCCAGTTCGAGAATATCGATATACAGCAGTCTGTGGCTGTGGGTGATGGTGCTAATGACCTGCCTATGCTCAACATCGCAGGCCTTGGCATCGCCTTCCACGCGAAACCAAAGGTGCGCGAGACGGCGCGTCAGTCAATATCAACAGTGGGACTTGATGGTATATTGTACTTCCTCGGCCTTAAGGATTCGTGGGTGGAGAAGCGTTAACTTCGGGTCTAAATACGGAGCGAGGGACTATGTCTAATCTACAGAGATAGAGATATATTTGTAGTTTGTAGGACACGTCTTAAATATATCGAAGATGGTTCGTCAAGGGGTCAATATCCTGATTATATCGTTTATAGTGATGCTTGTCGGTTGTTATAATGCAGCCGACAAGCCTGTTATACGCCCTGAGCTCGACGAGGCGACAACCTCAATAGCGCGTCTGCGTAGCGATGTTGTGGGCTCCTCGGGGCGCGATATAACTACCGATGTGCGTATTCGTGGGCGCGTGGTGTCGTCCGATAGCGAGCAAAATATCTATGGGAGCATCTATGTAGAGGATGGCACAGGCGGTGTGGAGGTGATGTTGGGCCTTACGCAGCTCAGTGCCGCCTATCCCGAGGGTCTTGAGGTGTTGCTCAGGCTCAATAACTGCTATGCGGACTACTATCGTGGAGTGTTGCAGGTAGGCGATAGGGGCGAGGATAGCTACGACGGGAGATATAGTAGTGTAGGCTATATAGGCTCGCGCGATGGTGTAGATATGGTTGTGCAGCGAGGTGTAGATGTAGAGCAGGTGTCGCCACGCCGCCTTACGATATCTGACTTAAGTGCCTCGATATGCGGCTGCTTAGTAGAGATAGATGACCTGCATCTTGTCGCTTCTACATCGATAGATACGCTCCAAGGGCAGAGCTTGGAGGATGCTCGCTGGCGTGGATATAGCCTCTTTAAGGATAGTCGTGGCGATAGTATCGCCGTAAGGACACGCAACAGTGCCTACTTTGCCGATAGTGCTATTCCGCAGGATAGGGTCTCGCTGCGTGGCATTGTCGAGTGGGGTAGCTACGATAACGCCGCGGAGAAGTGCTACCATATAATTATGCGCTATGAGAGTGACTGTGTGGCTTATTAGCCTTGCCGCGATGCTCCTTGGCATATCGTGCGATAGCCGAGAGGTTGATATCATCTCCAGTGAGGTATCTATAGGCTACCTTCGTAGCCTGGCAAGCGATGTTGCGCAGCCCATAACGCGCGATATTAAGATTGTGGGCTATGTGGTGGCTAATGACCGCCTCGGTGAGCTGACACGTGCCTTTGTTATCGCCGACGAGTCGTCAGGCGTAGAGGTACAGGTGGATGCATCGGTTGTCGATGAACATCTGCCGCTATACTCCCATATCGAGCTTAGCTGCTCGGGTCTATATATATGTCGCGAGTATGGTAGGGTATTGCTGGGTGCTGAGCCTACGGATAGCTATGCCGTAGACCGTATTACGATGCCCGAGCTTGCGAGCCGCCTGCGCCTTATCTCCGACTCAATCACCGCGCCACGCGCTTTGCAGCTCGACATTCGCGATATTACCCCTCGCGAGCAGTTTCGCTATGTCATGCTCTCAGGTGTTGAGCTTATAGCTGAGGAGCGTGGGCAGAGATGGTGCGATATTGATACCCTTAGTGGGGAGTATATGCCCTCGTTACGCCACTTTAGCGATGGGCGCGACACCATAGCCTTTATCACCTCTGGCGAGTGTCGCTACAGCTCTGAGCGTGTGCCTACAGCTACGATAGCCACACTTGGCATCGTCGATTATTATCGTGGGGATGTGGCCTTCCGCATCACAAACCATCAGGTTGTGACGTTAGAGGATTAGCTTCTGATAGCTTATACTCTGTGTGTGGGGTTATCTATGCTCCGAGACCCAGTTTGTTAGCTCGACAAAGTCGGCAACCGAGAGCTGTTCGGCACGCATCGTAAAGAAGCGGTGCTCGCTGCCTCCGAAGTCGCCAAAAACAGCCTTAAGCGAGTTGCGTAGCATCTTGCGACGCTGGCCAAACGAGGCCTTAACAACCTTGATGAATAGCCCTTCGTCGCAGTCAAGCTTGTCGACATTGTTGCGTACTAAGCGTATAACGGCACTCTTGACCTTGGGGGGTGGGTTAAAGACCTTCTCGCCAACGGTAAATAGATACTCGATGTCGTACCATGCCTGTAGCAGTACACTGAGGATGCCATACTCCTTCGAGCCTGGGGGCTCGGCAAGGCGAACAGCGACCTCGCGCTGAATCATTCCAACGCACTCGGGCACAATATCTCTGTTGTCGAGCACTTTGAAGAATATCTGTGAAGATATATTATAGGGAAAGTTACCTATTATCTTGAGTCGTGACCCATAGGATGCTCTAAGGTCCATCTTTAGAAAGTCGCCTTCGGAGAGTCTTTGCGAGAACTCGGGATAGTGGGCGTGGAGATACTCGACCGACTCGCCATCTATCTCGGCACCATAGGTTACGATATCCTCTCTTTGGAGCAGAAACTGTGTTAGTACACCCATGCCACAACCCACCTCCAACACCTTATCGGGGTTCTCTACGCTACCACCCGAGAGCGATGTGGCTATCTTGCGCGCTATGTTTAGGTCGGTCAAAAAGTGCTGACCGAGAGCCTTCTTTGCTCTTACTTCCGACATACTAAAACAGCAGTATATTAATATAATATAGTATAACCAGGTTAGTTGGCCACCTCCGAGATAAACTTGATGCGCACCAGACGAATCTCCTCCTCGCTGTACTCCGAGCCCAGCTCCTCGATAGCATCATCAAGCGAGTCGGTCTCGGCATCCTCCTTGAAGTATAGGTATATATCCTCGACCTTCTCTTCGTCCATCACCGAGTTTAGGTAGTACTGAATGTCGAGGCGCGTGCCAGAGTTTACTATGGCCTCAATCTCGCTTAGGAGTTCATCCATATCCAGATTACGCGCGTGGGCTATATCCTCGAAGTCCATCTTGCGGTCGATAGAGGTGATGATAAATATCTTGTTGCTCGACTTGTTGGCCACACCCTTAACTACGAGGTCCTGAGGACGTATAATCTCCTTCTCCTCGACATAGGTCTTGATGAGCTTGATAAACTCCGCTCCGAATTTCTGTGCCTTGCCAGCACCTACACCTGAGATGGTCTGTAGCTCCTCCATAGTTATAGGGTACTGTATCGACATATCTTCGAGCGATGGGTCTTGGAAGATAACATATGGGGGTAGGTCATTCTGCTTGGCCACCTGACGACGTAGGTCCTTAAGCATCGCAAAGAGCTCCTCATCGGCAGCACCGCCACCCTTCATAGGTCCCGAGGCCATATTCTCATCCTCCGAGTCGTAGTCGTGGTCTAAGGTTATAGTTATGGGGTGTGGGTGGTCGATAAACTCCTTGCCTCGCTCGTTTACCGATATAAGGCCGTAGTTCTCAATATTCTTGTCGATATATCCCATAATCAGGCCTTGGCGTATCACAGCGTTCCAGAAGTGAACATCGCGCTCTGCACCAACACCGAAGAGCTCTAACTTGTTGTGTCCATAGCTCTTGACCATAGCCGTAACCTTGCCCATAAGCACTGCTACGAGGTGGTCAATCTTAAACTTGTCGCCTATGCTCTCCAGAGCCTCTAACGCCTGTCTCATCTCGCGCTTAGCCTCTACCTTTGGCTTAGGATTGCAGCAGTTGTCGCAATTCTCGCAGTTCTCGGCAGTGTACTCCTCGCCAAAGTAGTGGAGGAGCGACTTACGACGACACATCGAGCTCTCGGCATACGATACCGTTTCGAGGAGTAGCAACTTGCCAATCTCCTGCTCGGCAACAGGCTTGCCCTGCATAAACTTTTCGAGCTTCTGGATATCCTTATAGCTGTAGTATGTTAGGCAGTGACCCTCGCCACCATCGCGGCCTGCGCGGCCAGTCTCTTGGTAGTAACCCTCAAGCGATTTGGGGATGTCGTAGTGTATGACATAGCGCACATCGGGTTTGTCGATACCCATACCGAAGGCTATGGTTGCCACGATGACATCTACACGCTCGTGCAGGAAGGCATCCTGATTATCGGCACGTGTCTGGGCATCCATACCTGCGTGGTAAGCTAAGGCTTTGATGCCATTGGCCACAAGTAGCTCGGCAAGCTCCTCTACCTTCTTACGGCTCAGGCAGTATATGATGCCACTCTTGCCATCGTGCTGCTTGATGAAGCGGATGATGTCGTGGTCTACGTTGTGCTTTGGGCGTAGCTCGTAGTATAGGTTGGGACGGTTAAACGACGAGCGGAATACCGTAGCGTCGGTCATACCGAGGTTCTTCTGGATGTCCATCTGCACCTTGGGCGTTGCTGTAGCTGTGAGGGCTATCAGTGGTGCGGTGCCGATATCGTTGATTATAGGGCGTATACGTCGATACTCAGGTCTAAAGTCGTGTCCCCACTCCGAGATACAGTGTGCCTCATCTATGGCGTAGAACGATATCTTAATCTTACGAAGAAAGGCGATGTTGTCCTCCTTGGTAAGCGACTCGGGGGCGAAGTATAGTAGCTTGGTGCGTCCTTCGAGGACATCCTGCCTAACTTGTGCTATGGCCGACTTGTTAAGTGACGAGTTGAGGAAGTGTGCTATGCCCGACTCGGTAGAGAAGGTGCGCATAGCGTCTACCTGATTCTTCATCAACGCAATAAGTGGCGAGATGACGATAGCCACGCCATCCATAATAAGCGCAGGGAGCTGGTAGCATAGTGACTTACCGCCGCCCGTAGGCATAAGGACAAAGGTGTCCTTACCCTCAAGAACATTATTTATGACAGCCTCCTGATTGCCTTTAAACGATGAGAATCCGAAATACTCGCGTAGTTTTTCGTGTAGTAAAACTCCCTGTTTAGTGCTCATAATTTTTCGTAATCAACAAAATTTACCCAAATATAATATATTTTTTTGTAAAAATGTAATAACTTTGCAAAAAACTTACAAAAAACTTACGACACCAAGATGCGACTTTTCACAAGCGAGTTAGTAAAATCCTATAAATCACGCACTGTCGTGAATCACGTGACTATCGACGTTAATCAGGGCGAGATTGTCGGTCTGCTGGGGCCTAATGGTGCAGGCAAGACTACGACATTCTATATGATTGTAGGACTTATCAAGCCTAACGAGGGACGTATATTCCTTGAGAGCGACGAGGGCGTAGTTACGGATATCACCTCGCTGCCAGTATATCGTCGTGCGCAGATGGGTGTGGGTTATCTGGCACAGGAGGCCTCGGTATTTCGCCACCTCACTGTCGAGGATAATATTCGCGCCGTATTGGAGATGACAAAGTACTCTAAGGAGTATCAGCGCGATAGGGTGGAGAGCCTTATCGAGGAGTTCCGTCTTGCTAAGGTGCGCAAGAGCTATGGTAATCAGCTCTCGGGTGGCGAGCGTCGTCGCACGGAGATAGCACGTGCCGTAGCCATAAATCCATCGTTTATCCTCCTCGATGAGCCTTTTGCTGGTGTCGACCCTATCGCTGTTGAGGATATACAGAGTATCGTGGGTACGCTTAAGGATAAGAACATCGGAGTTATCATCACCGACCATAATGTCGACGAGACGCTGGCAATTACGGACCGTACATATCTTCTCTACGAGGGTAAGATTCTCAAGACAGGTACTGCCGAGGATTTGGCCAACGACGAGATGGTACGTAGAGTATACCTCGGAAGCAACTTCGAGCTTCGTACCTCGCCCCAGATTCTTCGACAGCGCAAGGAGCGCGAGGAGCGCGAGCGTGAGGAGGCTCTACGCGCCTTGGGACACATCAGCGGTAGCCAGGGCGATGATGATGACGATGACGACGATGAGGAGTAGTATCTATATTTACTAAAAATCAATATTTAAGCGACTTGGAGAGAGCTATTTGGGTCGATTGTAGATAGGTAATAATTATTATATGGATGATAGTGCAGTTCCCTTAGGGAATAGATTGTGTGGCGAGGTTACCCCTCCCTGTTCTAAGAGTTATGCTCAGCGTGCGTTGGCAGCGGCACTTTTGGCCCCTGGATGCACAACGCTTCATGGCATCGAGCTGTGTCGCGACACCCTCTCGGCGATAGCAACAATTAAGGCTCTCGGTGCCGAGGTCGAGATAGTAGATAACAATACCCTACATATTCACGGAGGCCTCAAGCCTCGCACCAACTGCCTAAATGTCGGAGAGTCGGGCCTTGCGGCACGTCTATTTACCCCGATTGCTGCGCTGCACTGCGAGCCTATAACCATCGAGGGCGAGGGTACGTTGCGCCATAGGCCTATGGCTATGATGGTCGAGCCGCTTAAGGAGCTCGGTGTCGAGGTGCGCGATGGTGGAGGACGGCTCCCTATCGAGGTGTGTGGCCCTATGCGTGGCGGTAAGATTACGGTGGATGGCTCTATGTCCTCACAGTTTGTCACAGGACTACTCCTCTCGCTGCCCATTGCCGAGCGCGATACCACCATCGAGGTTGTTGGCGCGGTATCCACACCATATATAGATATGACGCTTGAGACGTTGGAGCGTTTCGGTGTCGAGATTATGTATAACGAGGGCGACTACACACAGTTCTATGTCGAGGGTGGGCAGCATTATAGCCCTGTTGAGTACACCATTGAGAGTGATTGGAGTGCTGCGGCCAGCATTATGGTTGCTGCGGCCATCGCTGGCGAGGTGACCATAAAGAATATATCTACTCTGTCGCGCCAGGCCGATACGGCCATATGCCGAGCTTTGGAGCGCGCTGGAGCATCTATAATCATCGAGGAGAGCACCGTTACCGTAGCACACCGCGAACTTGAGGCCTTCGACTTCGACGCTACGCAGTGCCCCGACCTCTTCCCAGCTCTTGTAGCGTTGGCCGCCGCCTCTAAGGGCGTGTCGGTGATACGCGGCATAGGTCGTCTAAGGGGTAAGGAGAGCGATAGAGGCGAGGCGTTACGCACAGAGTATGCCAAGTTAGGCATCGATATAGAGCTTGACTACGACGCTGACCAGATGCGCATAGTGGGTGGCCCTGTTACGGCTGCCGAGGTAGACTCGCATGACGACCATCGTATAGCTATGTCGTTGGCTATTACGGCACTACGTATAGATGGTCAGGTTGTTATCAAGAATCGGGAGTGTGTGGCCAAGAGCTACCCATCGTTCTTCGAAGATTTAGAATCATTGAGCCTACAGCAGCGTGAATAATAGTTTTGGAGATACTCTGCGCGTAACCATCTTCGGTGCGTCGCACGCCTCGGAGTTAGGCGTAGTAATCGAGGGTCTGCCCCGAGGCATACGCCTTAGTGCCGATATGTTTACGGAGGATTTGGAGCGTCGTCGCCCAAGGCTTAGGGGCGAGACCTCGCGCGTGGAGGCCGATATGCCACATATCGAGGGTACGGACGAGGAGTCTATGACTACGGGCGAGGCTATAACCATCACGTTTCGCAATGCCAATACTCGCTCGGGTGACTACTCGGAGTTTGAGCACCACCCACGCCCCTCGCATGCAGACCTTGTGCAACGCCGAAAGTATGGCTCTGGCTACGATATCTCGGGTGGCGGCTTAGCCTCGGGGCGTATGACTGTGGCCTTGGTTGCCGCAGGTGTTGTGGCTAAGCAGCTCCTCTCGGATGTAAGCTTTACTTCGGAGCTTATCTCGGTCGGCGGCTGTGAGGATAGCTTGCGCTTCGGTGAGGTTATCGCCCAGGCGCGTGCCGAGGGCGACTCGGTGGGAGGTGTCGTGCGTTGCACGATTCGAGGTGCAGGGTGTAGCCTTGGTGAGCCATTTTTCGACTCGGTAGAGAGCGTAATGTCGCACCTACTCTTCTCCATACCAGGTGTTAAGGGTGTAGCCTTTGGCGATGGCTTCGATTGTGCCGTAAAGCGTGGCTCGGAGCGTAACGATATGATTATCGATGCCTTGGGCAGGACAGCAACGAACAACGAGGGGGGTATAAATGGTGGTATAACAAATGGTAATGATATCGTTGTGCGTGTGGCGATAAAACCTACACCGAGCATATCTCGTAGGCAGTCTACCTACGACTTTGAGCGTGGTGAGGTTACAGAGCTTGTTATCGGTGGTCGCCACGATAGCTGCATTGCACGACGTGCCGTTGTCGTTGTCGAGGCTATGGCGGCCTTGGCACTTGCGGAGTTAAAACTTCGGAGTCGCTATGCGTAGGCGCGAGTTGTTTGATTTGTTGCGTGCGGCTGCGTGTGAGTGCTACGACGATGTTGAGGCACGCCAGATTGCCGAGATGATTACGCTCGATAAAGCGCATATATCGCGTAACGAGTTGTTGGTAGAACCCAATGCCGAGGTATGTGTTGATGGCTTAGAGGATGTTATATCGAAATTACGTAGCTGGACCCCCGTACAATATATCCTTGGCTATGCCGACTTTATGGAACTTCGTATCGAGGTAAATGGCTCGGTGCTTATACCGCGTCCCGAGACCGAGGAGCTGCTATGCTGGATAGCTAAGAGTACACCTCGGGGTGCGACAATTCTCGATGTCGGTACAGGCTCGGGGTGCATAGCCATAGCACTAAGCCGCGAGGTTGCCGATGCGAAGGTATATGGCCTTGACATATCTACGGAGGCCTTAGCCGTAGCGCGACGTAACGGACAACGCTACACTCCGAGTGTAACGTTTATCGAGGGTGATGCTCTCGGTGAGTTTAATATGCTCTTTACTCACCCGTTTGATGTTATAGTCTCGAATCCTCCATATATTCCAACGTCGGATATGGCTCTTATGCGCCCTAATGTCGTCGACTACGAGCCGCATACCGCACTCTTTGTATCGGATGATGACCCACTATGTTTCTACCGAGCCATAGCTCGCACGGCGCGTACTATGCTGAGCGATGTGGGGGTATTATACTTCGAGATATATGAGTCGTTAGCCTCGGAGATGGTGGCCATGCTTAGCGACGAAGGCTATGGCGATGTGGTGCTACGCGAGGACTTTAGAGGAAAACCAAGAATGATATGCGCAAGACCGATTCACACGAACTAATGCGAAAGCCCAAGGAGCGTAAGCCTAAGAGTGCCGATGAGGCTCTCAGCTCGCTTATGCGCCTATGTTCGAGGGCAGAGAAGTCGTCGGGCGATGCTCTGCGCCTTATGCGCACGTGGGGCGTAGCCGAGGAGGAGCGACAGGGTGTGCTCGATAGGCTTATCGCGCAACGTTTTATCGACGATGCCCGCTATGCCGAGGCCTACACGCGCGAGAAGAGTGTTATGGCAGGGTGGGGTGTGCGTAAGATAGCCGAGCAGCTGCGTCTTAAGGGTATAAGTCGCGATATAATCACCTCGACACTTGCTAAGCTCGATGTGGATGAGCAGGTGGAACGCTTAGAGACCAAGCTTATAAAGAAGATGCGCACGACAAAGAGTGCTTCGACATACGAACTGCGTGGTAAGCTGCTGCGCTACGGCCTAACACTTGGATACGACTACGATGCCGTAATGGAGGTTATAGATAGGCTCGTCGACTAATCTACAGAACATCCCTTATATCAAGTATATAGCAATAACGCCGTATTACGTCACCACCTCATACGTTATGCAACTGATATAGTGTTGCTCCTGGCTGTTATACATTAGATAGAGAGGTCCTACGATAGATGGACTTATGTCGATGTAGAGCATGCCATCTGCCGAGGCCTTGGTGATAAAGTGCCACCTCTTACCACTCTCGATAATGGCCCATTTGCTATCGTTATTCGGATAGAACTTAAACGTATAGCTCTCGCCCCTCTTAAGGTGGTAGTGCATAGGAATCTCGACAATGCGGAGCATATCACCATAGTTGGTGCTTATGGCTGGCAGCGTCTGGATATGTTGCTCGCGTATTAGGCGGGCCAATATCTCGGGAGCAAGGCCTGCGGCTCTCCACTCCTCGACCTGTAGGTTGCCTACGTTGCGAAACTCTGGGCTAAGGAGCGGATTATCCCCTTTCTCGATATCGCCCTCCGAAGTTGTAGGCTTATGGTAGCTTACAACTACACTCCATCTATTATCCCTGCCACTATTGCAAGCGATGTTGAGCTGAGGAGTGCCTTGGAGCGTATAACGGATATGGTACACCCCGTCACCCTCGTCCTGCCACTGCTCAAGAGGTACGATGTTGCGGTAGTTGATAAGTGCTATATTATACCTCGTATCAAGTAGTTTGATGCGGAAGCTATAGCTTCGCCCTACGTTAAGGTGTCGGTGTAGTGGTATATCTACGAGCTCTATAATCGGGGGCTTATCACCTCCGAGAAGCTCGGGAAGCTCTATTCGTCGGCGACGTGCAAGGTGAAAGAGTCGCTCGATGTCGAGTCTATATGTGGCCCACTCGCTCGATGCAGGTATCATCGCCTCGAACTCCTCGCGGCTGATAGGTGACGCTATGAACTGGTCCTCGGCCTGCTCTGGAAGGTGCGACATAACCATAAGCCGAGGGTCGACATCGTACCAACTCCAGATGTAGCTATTGCGAGTAAATAGACCCCGTTCGACATGTCCTGCGCCCCACGTAGGATCGAGAAGCATACCCCAACCTTCGAGGTCTACATATAGCCATGCGTGGCCACCAGGGCCTATCTTACCCTTGCTACTCTTCGATATGCCCGATATTATGCGCGACTTTATACCCACGCACTTGGCGATGTAGTGAAATAGCTCGCAGTAGGCTTGACATACACCGCGACGCTCGGCATAGCACTCGTCAGCGTGGTATATCGTATAGGTGGTGTCGTACTCGATATTCTTGCATATCCACGCATATATGGCTCGTACTCTATCGCGCCTATTTGTACACCCTGCCACTATGCTCTCGGCTAACGGCTGGTAGTTCTCCTTCGAGGGGTGAACCCACCCCTGTTTAAATGCTCTATCAGTTGCGAACATATGGTTATAAGGGTGTTAGAGTGCGTTGATATGGCTATTTTAACGTGTGGGGTGCCAGAGGACAGCGGTGGCAGAATCCCATGTTGCAGTACTCGCGCGAGAGCTGTATAAGGGCTTGGCTATCTAAGGCTGTGGTTGCTACAGTGGTGTAGCTATGCCATAGTTTTGTGTAGATGTTCTCCTCGGAGGGTATATCCATCAGCAGCTGCCACACATTGCTATCGAAAAACTCTGACGAGGTGTAGTTTCGATATGCGCACATAATAGGTGCTACGAGGTTGATGCCCAAGATGTCGCATTTGAAGTGCCCTATGCGACGCGAGAGGTTGGTGTAGCCACTCTCGACAGATATCTTATTAATCCAGTACTCCGAAATGTTACCCCCAAAGAGCCTATATACATCCCTGCGACTCCTGCAGGCTGTGATGCTCGCTAAGGTAATCATATTGTTGTTGAGCATAGCGGCAATCTGCACCAGACGAAGCGTGGGGTTGTTATTGGGGTATATATTGTTAAACTGCCACTCCGAAGCGGCCATAGGTCTGATACTATACTTGGTGGCAAGGTGCGTAAACTCTGACCTAAGCCTGGCGATATACTCATCCTCGTGATAGAGCTCTAAAAGACCAGCACTGCCCAGAAGTAGTGCGTCGAGGTTGAGCTTCGATGTAGATTCACGCGCGAGAATCGTGTAGCTTATAGTGTTGGCAAGACGCTCCATAGCCTCGCGGTTTTGCGTGCCTCCCATGATTCTAAAGAGTAGAATTATGAGCGTCTGGTTCCAGTCGTTATGTGTAGCTTGCAGGTAGGCGTTGATATCTCTGACCTTGCGCCTAAGACGTTCATCGGTCAGCGTAAAGAGTATACGCTGTAGCGTACTACGCTCGATGTGGCCTATGCCCATAAGACACTCTGAACGTATAGAACCCTGTGTTGCCATCTCTCTACTCTGCTTAGCCATAGCACTATAGCCTGCCCTCTATAGTAAGTTTAGTTCAAGAAGTGCCTCTTCGGTCATCATCGACTTATCCCACTGTGGCTCGAAGGTGAGCGTTATGTTGACCTTCTCGACACCATCAATCTTGCTCACCTCGCGGTGTATATCCTCAAGGAGCATATCGGCCATAGGGCAGTTCGGGGCTGTGAGCGTCATGATGATATCGGCAACGCCTGTAGGGTCGAAATTTATCTCGTAGATAAGACCGAGGTCGTAGATGTTAACAGGAATCTCGGGGTCGTATATGTTTTTAAGCGTCAGAACAATGTTCTTCTCGACGTTGAGAATCTCTTCGGGTGTCATACTCTATATTACAGGAGTGTTCTATAAATTAGTAAATATGTTATTCGTTGTTGAGAGGTTATGTTTCGGTTGCGTTTGAATCTATTGCGCCTTCGTAAGAGCTGAGAAATCTACTCAGAAAAACTTTCAAAATCGACTCGACCTAATCTATATCCCCCCTAAAATTGTAATTTTGTTGATAGTGGTGATGCTACAAGCCTATCTCTGTGTGTTGGCATAAACCAAGGCATCCATCTTCATCTGCGCTATCATAGCCCTTAAGCCATTGCTTCGCGTCGGTGAGAGGTTCTCGCCAAGGCCTATGGCATCGACAAAGTATAGCTCGATGCTCGCAAGCTCCTCGGGTGTGCGGCCACTCATAACCCTTACAAGCAGGGTGATGATGCCCTTGGTGATTATGGCATCGCTGTCGGCAGTGTAGTATACCTTGCCATCACGTAGCTCCGAGGCTACCCATACTCGCGATTGGCAACCCTCGATAAGGTACTTCTCGGTGCGCTTAGCGTCGTCAATAGCTGGCAACGAGTCGCTAAGGCTAATAAGGTAGTCGTACTTGTCTAACCAGTCGTCAAACATCGCAAACTCCTCGATTATTGCATCCTGAATTGCATCCTGTGTCATATATGTAGTATATATTATCGTTTATTATGTGTAGTAAAATCTTCGTATCGCTATCTGTTCTCTGCTCGTCGAACCTCGCTCATAGGCCTTGTTGTCGAGGCCCAGGGTCGCTCAATGCCGAGTATGTGGGCTATTGTTGGGGCGAGCTCCACGATGCTCACACTGCGCTCTACAACCTGTGGCTCGATGCCTCCGTAGATGATTAAGGGCACCTCGCGGTCGTAGTTGTAGCCCGCATCGGCTGCCGAGCGGCAGTCGCTTCGCTCGATAATCCATCCTGGCTGTAGGTCTACGATTACATCGCCCGAGCGTGTGGCGTAGAAGCTCTGCTGGAGGAGTCGGCTACGCCCCTCGGCAAATGAGGTGTTGCGCAACGATGATGCCGATATGGCTGTGGCCACACCGCGTAGCTGGAGCATAAACGTGGCAACCTGCTCGCGAATAGCATCTATGGATAGCTGTTTGTTGAGCAGAGCCGTATGGTTTAGGTACATGGCGTTGTTGGCAAAGCCTAAGACGTAGTTGTCCGAGCCATAGTGGGCCCCAAGGAAGGCATTTACCAGCACCTCGGCTTGCAGCACGTTAAATCGCTCCTTGGGCTTGTGGCCTACGGGGTTGTACGATGGCGAGGTGCCGTGTGGCGAGCTAACTACGATGACCACATCGCTCGGCTCCTTAACCTGAGCATAGACGTATGTTAGAAACTCTTCAAGCTTCTTGTCGAGGCGGTAGAGCATATCCTCATACTCCATAGATTCGGGACCATACGCCGTAGCTATGTAGCGTGGGGTGTCGAGGACAATATTTAGCAGGTCTGGAGTGTCGTTTGTGGCAAGTCGCTCCTGAGCTATGAGCCTACGTGCAAACTCAAAGACCATACTGTTGCCTGCAGGGGTGTAGCACATATGTCCAATCTTCGATTTGGCAAGCTTAAGGTCTACGTCGCTGAGTAGCTTGGTGCTCTTACCCTTGATATCCTCAATTACGGCCACCTCGCTATTTTTGTAGAGCTTGGCATCGTAGAGCGGTGTCCACCTCTCCATGCGATACATATCGTTGCTCTCGGTGCGGTTATACTCCTTTACCCAGTCGGCTAAGCGATCTGTATATGCCGACGATGTTGTCCAGTGTGTCTTGTTTGTCTCGGCCCAGTAGGCTATGCCGCTACGACCGGTAGTCACCACTGCCGAGAGGGCATCTATAGCTATGGTGAAGTGCTTGCTCTCGGGGTGCAGGTAGCGGAGCATATCGCCTGTTGTGGGGACTATAAGGCGGTTCGGTGAGCAGCTCACTGCGCCTATGCTAAACTCTATGGGGTGGGCCTTGCTGTCGCCAATAAGCGATACGCGCGACGAGTCGGCATAGCTCCACCAGCTCTCGCCTATGATGCCGTGTACGGAGGGTTGTGTGCCAGTAGATAGTGTGGCCAAGCCTGCTGCGGTGCTACATAGAGCGTAGTCTACCTGTGCCGATGTAACGTATACACCACCCTCCATCAGACGGCGAAAGCCGCCATCAGAGAGGTTGTCGTGGTAGCGGTCAAGGTCGCTACTGCGCAACGAGCCTACCACGATGTTGATGACAAGCTGTGGCTCTGTAGCTTTGACACAGAGAG
The DNA here is from genome assembly GCA_015059715.1 of Rikenellaceae bacterium. Lineage (GTDB taxonomy): Bacteria > Bacteroidota > Bacteroidia > Bacteroidales > Rikenellaceae > Alistipes. Next base: position 76,346 of record SUZV01000008.1, read on the forward strand.
GTGTGACAACTACTGTTATTAGGGCAAGTAACCCACAAAGTACTACTCTTTTTACCATAAAGTTGGTTTTAACCCACAAAGATAACAAAAAGTACTGAATTTACACCACGTGTGACGCTATATTATGTAATGCGATGCTGTAGTAGATGCATCATTATGATGCCAAAGATACTAAAAAGTACTTAAATTGCACCACGTGTGACGCTATATTATCTATTATCTAATTGCATATTGTGTAGGTGCATCATTATGATGCCAAAGATGTGTCGTTCTACAACTCTATTTGTGCCATTCGCTCCATTAAGGCCTTCTCGTTTAAGAAATCTATCTCGCCGAGCTCCTCCATTAGTGCGAGCTGCTTGAGGCAGAACGCGCGGTAAGCCTCGCTACGAGGGTTGCGTGGGCGGTGACCTACAGCAGCGATTATGCTCCTAACGTGCTGCATCTGCTCCTTGGCGTGGGCCGAGAGCGCAGCCTCGAAGAACTTCTCGGCGACATACTCTACGGCTTGTGGCGAGGGGTGTACCAAGTCGTCACCATAGAAGCGATAGTCGCGCAGGTCATCTAACACTATCTCATACGAGGGGAAGTACTCTGCACGCTCGGGGTGGCGGCGGCAGAAGTTGGCGATGGCTACGCGCAGAATAGCCTTACTTAGCGAGTTATCCTCCATGCCCTCGCCAATATGTCGCACAGGGCTGAGCGTAAGGAGTAGCCGCGAGTGTGTGAGGCTGAGAATGGTCTCAAGCTCCGCTTCGCACTCATCGACGGTGAGTAGTGTGCGGCGAAAGAGCCTCTGGGGCTGCTTGTGGCAGTTGGCAACCACCTCGTCTGTAGCATTTAGGCGATACACCCACGCCGTACCGAGGGTGACGATGCTTAGGTCGGCATCCAGCATGGCCCTACGACCCTGTTCGAGGGATATATGGATAGCGTCAGTTAGCTCCTCGATGCTGTTGCCATAGATTTGGGAGTGAAAGTTATAGTCTACATAACTGCCGTCGAGTGCTACGATATTCTCCTCCTTGGGGGTGTATCCCTCGCTCATATGACGCATAGCTATGGCTATAGATGCAGGGTTAAAGAGTATGCCCGTAGGCGAGGCCGTGACGTTGAACTTATTGCGTTGTAGGTAGTCGGCGATATTGTTTGCAAAGCACGAGCCCAAGCACAATATCTTGTGGCGATACTCTATGCTTTTATCCCACTTTTTAACCTCTATTTCGGTGCGAAACTTCATACTATCCAATAATATATTTGCTTTTAGGTATTAGCGACAATAGCTTGACTATGAGTGCCGATATGATAAATGTCGCTATCGAAGTAAGTATCATCATAACGGGTGTTATAAGGCCTAAGCCGTTGAGGGTGTCGAACACTGCAACGAGGACAAAGATATGGACAAGATATATGCCATAGCTTAGTTTCGAGAGCTGCTCGAAGAGTGGATATATGCGGCAGGGCTTAGTTATCAGCCTAAAGAGTAGGAAGAGAGCTATGGCTGTCAGCGCAACGCCCGTAGTGGCAAAGCACCAGCTGCGCTCCCACGCTATGGCAAGCTCTATAGGCCCACTTATGGGGTAGCTCTCGGGAAGCTGCCAGTAGAAGGGTAGTGCAACGATAAGGTAGCCGACGAGGAACATGGGTATAGCCACAGCAAGTGTCTTTGCGGCACTCCAATCAACATACTTGCGTATGTAGTGGGCCACGACGCGCAGGTAGTCGAGAAAGTAGATGCGTTGGGCAGTGTGTGGTGATGTCATAGTCACTGTTATTGCTAAAAAGTGCGGTTTAAACCTTGTGTGGCGATATATCCCGTATAGTGTGCCATAGTAGATACATCATTATGATGCCAAAGGTACAAAAAAGTGTGTAATTTACACCACGTATGACGATATATTCCATAGTGTGGGGTGAAAAGCTCGATGCAATATCTTTCCCTTACGTGGTGCAAAGTTCCTACTTTTTCGTATATTTGCGCAAAACTAATACAATTAAGCTATGAAGAAAAATATCGTTTCGTCGTTTGATGTAGATCATCGCACACTCGATGCTGGACTATACCTACGTTCAGTATATACCATAAACGATGAGTTCCAGGTGCGCTCGTGGGACCTCCGCTTCCGCGCCCCTATGGCTCATGCACCCCTCGGCTCGGGCGAGGTACACACCATCGAGCACCTTATGGCCTACTATCTACGCTTAGATGAGAAGATTGGCCCATCTATCGTGTCGTTCTGCCCTATGGGATGCAAGACAGGCTTCTACCTCTCGACAATGCAGAGCGTCGAGGCCGAGGATATACGCTTAGCGTTGGCTAAGGTGTATAAGGAGGTATTCCCACTAAAGTCGGCCTCGGATGTTGTGGGCCTTAACGAGATTCAGTGCGGTAACCCTGGACTATACGCCATAGACTCGACAAATGCTGCGATGGCAGAGTATATGCGCACGCTCTTTACTGCCGACGAGGCCGCGGCGTTAGGTATAGGTAGTGTTTACGAGAAGTGGTGGTAGTATGAGAGTTCTGATTTGTGCCCCTACGACACGCGAGTACCGCGCTATGCGCTACGCCTTGGATAAGGCCGCGAGTTTGAAGAACAACTACGACCTTGTGGAGGTGGGTATAGGTAAGGCCCTCTCCTCTTCGGGCCTGGCGCGTATACTTACGCTTGCCGAGATTAAGGGGGTTAAGTACGATATGTTGGCCGTCATAGGCTTTGCTGCTTCGGCCTTGGGTCGCAGGCAGGGCGATATCGTTATGCCCTCGTGTGCTATACACCACGATGCTATAATCCCCGAGAACTTCTGCCCCGAGATTACCGACCCACGTAGGCTCTGTGGCCACGACCCCGAGACGGTATTTACGGGCGACTCGTTTGTCAATGCCGATATTATCCGCGAGGTTAAGAGTCGCTTTGGTGTTGAGTGCGGCCTCTTCGATATGGAGATTGCTGCCATCTGCCAGGTTGCAGAGCTATATGACAATATCCCTGTTTTGGTGGTTAAGTATGTCTCGGATGTCCCCGAGGCTGGCCACTCGGAGCACTCTTACGACGAGTTTGCTGATGCTCACTCTGACTTTACACCTCTGCTTGAGAAGATTGAGGCATATGCAAATGAGTAATTAGTAATTAGTAATTAGTATTGTTGCTATTGTCTTGATTTTCTGGTGCTATGCTACCAATTATCGCTCACTACTTATCTAACCGTAATATAATTAAGTCTCCCTTTTCAAAGGGAGATTTAGAGGGATTGTAAATATAATTTACTAATTGTATCGCTTTCAAGCAAGCTTGTGGCGATACTCTTTATTGCTATGCTACCAATTATAGCTAAAAACTTATCAAACCGTAATATAATCAAAGAGCCTGCCTAACAAAAAACTTGTTAGACAGGCTCTTAATCATATAGATAAACTATTAGCGAGTCTGCTTATACAACTCGTGGTACTTGTTGTACTTATCCATCATACCATCCATATCGCGAAGACGGAAGCATAGCTGGTTGAGGAACTCAAGAGTACCAACATCCGATGGATTAATCTCATAGGCCTTCTCCAACCAAGGTATAGCCTTGATGTAGATAAGGTTAATCTTATCGTTCTCGGCATTGTACTCGTCGTAGCTGAGGTTCGAGTTGCTGTTAAGTGCCTCGATAGCAGCGTTAGCCTTCTCAACGATGAAGTATCCAGTGAAGTAGTTAGCATCAAACTCGTTAGGACGAAGCTCTACGCACTTCTCGAAAGACTTAATACACTCGTCATAGTTCTTAAGCGAGTTGTATACGCGGCCACGACCAAACCACAAGTCGTAGTTCGTTGGGTCCTCCTTAAGCGAGGTCTCAATCATATCAACAAGTTCGGCAGGGTCACCAACACCCTCCTCGGCTGTGTAGAACGACATAAGACCATCGAGGATAGTGGTGTTCTTAGGGAAGAGCTTAATACCTGTAAGCAGTGCCTCCTTAGCCTTGGCAAGGCTCTCCTCGCGGTTCTTCTCGCGCTGGCCATAATAGCTGTGGAAGAGGTAGTAGTAGATGTTACCCTCGGTGTCGGCAAAGTTCTGCGAGAGGGCAAGGTTGAAGACATCGCTTGCAGCAGCAAACTTAGCAGCTGCCTCATCACCCTGAAGCGATGATGCGCTGATGGTCATCAACATACCTGCGTTGTAGAGGTTGTTCAGATTAGGCGTTGTAGATGGCACCAAGCTCTGTGCTGTGTAGGCCAAGACGAAGGCCTCGGCAGCCTCGTCGTAGCGTCCCATGCTATTCATAACGTCTGCCTGCTGTGCCAACGAGTTTGCCAAGGTCATTGCTGCCGAGGCAATCTTTGACTCCTGCTTAGGGTCAAGCTCATAACCCTTGGCGAATGACTCTATAGCCGTCTGCGCAAGGTTCTCCTTTATCGCCTTCTTCTGGTTCCAGCACTCAATCATACCGTTAACGATATATACATCTACATAATCGTAGCTATATACGATAGCAGGGTAGCCTGCATACTCGCTCTGGTAAGCACCCTCGGGCTGACCTGCGTTCATCAAAAGCATCTGCTCTGGAACACCGTGACCAAGCTCCTTAGTTGGTGCCATGTAGGCATCGGCATAAGCCTTACCGCGTGCCACCCATGTAGCACCCTTCGATGCCTTCTTAGCATCCTGACATGCTGCGTCAGCCTTCTCAAGCGTAGCGAGCTCCTTGGCGGTGTTCACCTTCTGTGCATTTGCTGCTGGCAATGCAAATATCAACATTGCGGCAGCAAGAAACAAAAACTTCTTCATAATTTCTCAGTTGTTTATTTGTTAATTGTCTTTTAGCCTATCTATTTATGCGTTGGTCTGCTCCGAGCCCTGCTCCGTAGCCTCCGTAGGCTGCGAAACCTCGGCTATGACACCCTCCGTAGTAGTCTCTATATCCTCCTCGTCGGTCTTAGGTACTGCCGTTACCGAGGCGATGGCATCACCCTCGCGGAGGTTGATAATCTTAACACCCTGAGTGGCGCGACCTGCAACACGTATCTGCTCGGCCGATGTGCGTATCGTAAGGCCTGAGCGGTTGATAATCATCAAGTCGTTATCATCCGTTACAGCCTGGATAGATATTAGCTTACCTGTCTTCTCCGTAACGTTTATGGTCTTTACACCCTTACCTCCTCGGTTCGTCACGCGGTACTCCTCAAGGTCGGTGCGCTTGCCGTAGCCATTCTCGCTGAGCACAAGTACATCCTGCTTGCTGTCGGGCTCGATGGCAATCATACCGATAACCTCGTTCTCCTCCTCGATAGATATAGCTCTTACGCCCGAGCTTACGCGACCCATAGGACGTACCGTAGACTCGTTGAAGCGTATGGCGCGACCCTCGCGCGAGGCTATCATAACCTCTGCATTGCCGCTGGTGAGCTTAACCTCAAGCAGCTGGTCACCCTCCCTAATAACGATGGCTTTGACACCATTAGTACGTGGACGCGAGTAATCCTCAAGCGTCGTCTTCTTAACGATACCGCGCTTAGTACACATCACCAAGTAGTTATTCTCGACAAACTCCTTGTCTGCCAGATTCTTGACATTGATGTAGGCGCGTACCTTATCGCCTGGCTCTATCTGGATGACATTCTGTATTGCGCGGCCCTTGGATGCGCGTGTGCCCTCTGGTATCTGGTATACCTTGAGCCAGTAGCAACGGCCCATCTCCGTAAAGAACATCATCGTATTGTGCATCGAGGCTACGTAGATGTGCTCGATAAAGTCCTCGTCGCGTGTTGCACTGCCCTTGGCACCTACACCGCCACGATGCTGCGTGCGGTACTCGGCGAGTGGTGTACGCTTAATATATCCGAGGTGCGAGATGGTGATGACCATATCATCGTCGGCATAGAAGTCCTCGGGGTTAAACTCCTCGGATGAGTAGACAATCTCCGAGCGACGCTCATCGCCATACTTCTCCTTAATCTCGCAAAGCTCGTCCTTGATAATCTGCATCTGCATATCGACATTTGCCAAGACAGCGTTGAGGTAGTCTATGGTCTTGACCAACTCGTCGTGTTCTGCTTCGAGCTGCTCGCGCTGTAGGCCTGTGAGCTGGCGTAGACGCATCTCAAGGATGGCGGCCGTCTGTAGCTCCGATAGTCCGAAACGCTCCTGTAGGCGTGTGCGAGCCTCCTCTCCGGTCTTTGACGAGCGGATGATGTGTACCACCTCGTCGATATTGTCCTGAGCAATGAGCAAGCCCTTGACAATGTGTAGACGCTCCTCGGCCTTCTGTAGGTCGAAGCGCGAGCGACGTACTACGACATCGTGGCGATGCTCAACGAAGTGGTGGATAAGATCCTTGAGGTTGAGAAGCTGTGGACGGCCATTTACCAATGCGATGTTGTTTACCGCAAACGACGACTGTAGTGGGGTATTCTTGTAGAGCGTGTTGAGCACTACGCTGGCCACAGCATCCTGCTTGAGGATGATGACGATGCGCATACCCTGACGGTCCGACTCATCGTTGATATAGGATATACCCTCAATCTTCTTCTCGTTGATAAGGTCGGCGATGCGCTTAATCATCTCGGCCTTATTGACCATATATGGTATCTCGGTAATTACGATGCACTCTCTGCCCGATGCCGTATGCTCAATCTCGGTCTTTGCACGCATAACCACGCGGCCACGACCCGTAAGCAGTGCCTCCTTGACACCCTCGTAGCCATATATTATAGCTCCTGTAGGGAAGTCGGGACCCTTGACATAGTTGAGTAGCTCCTCGCACTCGCACTCGGGGTTGTCGATATAGGCGCAGCAGGCATCCACGACCTCTGAAAGGTTATGTGGGGCCATATTTGTTGCCATACCTACGGCAATACCACTTGCTCCATTTACCAAGAGCAATGGAATCTTTGTAGGTAACACGGTAGGCTCCTTAAGTGTATCGTCGAAGTTAAGGCCCCAGTCGATAGTCTCCTTTTCGATGTCGGCCATAACCTCATCGGTAATCTTCTGCATACGCGCCTCGGTATAACGCATCGCAGCGGGCGAGTCGCCATCCATAGAGCCGAAGTTACCCTGACCCTCGACCAAGGGGTAGCGCATAGACCAATCCTGAGCCATACGCACCATAGCCTCGTATACCGAGCTATCGCCGTGTGGGTGGAACTTACCGAGTACATCACCGACAATACGGGCACTCTTACGTGTAGGCTTATCCGAGTAAAGGTTCAGCTCGGCTGACATATCATACAAAATACGGCGGTGTACGGGCTTGAGGCCATCGCGCACATCGGGTAGTGCGCGCGACACAATTACCGACATCGAGTAGTCGATATATGCCGATTTCATCTGCTCTTCGAGGTTGACCTGGACTATACGTCCGCCAGCCGAACCTGTGTTGTTTATCTCCTCTGACATAATGTTTATGTTCTATTTATTATTGTCTACGTATCTATCTTCGTATGTAAGTCGACGAGCATTAGCCTGCCGCCACCTATAAATATATATAGGTGCGCAAATTTACTCAAAAATTTCGTTTCTGCCAAGTGTTGCCCCGAAAAAGTGGGAGCTGTTGATACTCTTTTTGTAAAAATGTCGCCGTAAAGGCCCTTTTTAGCCACTCTAAGCCATTTTGTCGAAAATCCCGACCCTCCCTCGGGGGTAAAAGAGAACGGCTCGCACCACTGTGATGCAAGCCGCTCTCGATATGTGCATGTGTCGTTAGCGCGACAACATAGATGTTATAGATAGAAGAGCTCGTAGAGGTCGAAGTTGCCTACAAGTTCAATGCGCCACTTGCCCGACGCGATGTCGGTAGTAGGCAGTGCGATAGAGGCGCGCGACGAGGTAATCTCGCCACTTGAGTACTCTGTAAAGTCGTTGTAGATGCGATACTTAACATTGCCGCTAAGCTCTCCGAGCATAAGCTCCAAGCTCTGCTTCTCCGAATAGCTGTCGCTGCAAAGCTCTATCTCGATGCTCTCCTCCACGCTGCGCGACGTGAATGGGTTACCATCCCAGCCATACTCCTCCTCGGTGACGGGGTTGATGGCAAACTCGCGTATAGCAAGCCAGTTGCGCTTCTTAGACTCAAGCTTGCGGATGCCTACGTAGCGTGCCTCGAATGGCTCACCCCTCCATACAATGTCGTAGATGCCCTGCATAGGCTCCGTAAGTGCTCTCCACGTCTTGCCATCGGCAGAGTACTCCAAGATGCAGTGGTCGAAGTAGTCAACATCATCAACCGAGTTGCGACCCTGTGTGATGCGCACCTCGCGTACCTCGCGCACGATGCCCATATCGGCACCAATGAAGTCGTCGGTGCGCTGTGCCTGGCCCGAGTGGTAGTAGGTCTCAAGGTCGTTGTCGAACATATACTTTGCCTGAGGTGCTGCAAGTGAGTTGTAGCTACCTACGGCAGCAAGGTTCGAGGACTTCTGGCCTGTGAGGCTCTCGTAGTATGCCGCAGCCATATCGTCCATCATACGCTCGTAGAAGGGGTGTAGCTTCATTGTGCCGCAGCGGTGTGCGTCAAACGCTGCCTCCTCCTCCTCGCTCATCAGGTTGTCTACATATAGCTCCCAGAAGGCTGTGTAATCACCCTTGCGGTAGAGCTCATAGCAATCCAACGCCTTAAGGCATCGCTGGCCGAGCTTGCCAAACTCCACCAACCAGGGGCGTAGCTCCTCAAAAAGGGCCTTATTCTCCATAGCCTCCATCTCGGCAGGCACCTTAACTATGCGCTCAAGCTCCTTGCGCAGCTTGGCGGCCTTAGCGTCGTTGTAGTCGGCAAATGTGAAGGTCTCGGTCTCCCACGACTCCAAGCGGCGGTAGCCCGTCTCGGTATCGCACGAGTGGATAGCGAAGAGACGGTAGGCATCCTTAACCTCGGATGCTACGCACTCTATGGCACGCTCCCAGCTATCTATGGGGTTATACTTTGCTGGACACCACGCATAGTCTGCCGTGCTGTAGAGTGCCAGCTTCGAGGCCTCGCCATGCTCCATAGGGTTGCTCACAATGCCTCGAGTCTTGGTGCTATCCATCGTAGAGTCAAGACCGTATACTGGGCCCTGCATAATGATATGGCGCGCGTAGTCCGTTACGGGGAAGTTCCACCAGAAGAGGGCAGGACGCTTGATGCGTGACGATATCCACTCCATCGTAGACTCGGTCATATTGCTACATACGGCATCGCCAGTCCAGAATACATCTACCGAGGGGTCAAGTTCGTTGCCATAGATGACAAGGCTACCACGCTCGGTAGGGTTGGCCCAAAGACGTGTATACTCCGTAGGACATACGATAAGAGGCTCGACATCGCCCTTGACCTTTACGAACTCGTCGTTGAGGATGTTCATAAGCTCGGTCTGTGGGTATGGGTTGGCACCAGCACCCTCGATATCATCGAAGTGTACGGCAAAGGCGCGCACACCAAGCTGATACATAGCCTCGAACTTGTTCATAAGGTTCTGTAGGTCGGTCTCGTTCCACTGGATATCCTTGCCTGGGTGTATGGCCCACACGAAGTGTACGCGGTTGCGCTTACACGCCTCGACAAGCTCGCGAATCTCTGCGGCCTCCTGCTCGGGGTACATCTCGCGCCAGTAGGGTGACGAGTGGTATGGGTCATCCTTAGGACCATAGATGTAGTAGTTCATCTTGAAACGACCGTAGAAGTCTATCAGCGACAGACGGGTCTTGTGTGACCAGGGCTCGCCGTAGAAGCCCTCGACAACGCCACGATACTTCAGGTTGGGCCAGTCGTTAAAGTACATCGCAGGGAGCTCACCCTTGGCCGAAATAGGGCTCTCGACAATCTGACGTAGCGTCTGAATGGCGTAGAAGGCACCAGCATCGTCATAGGCATCGATGATGATTTCGCCCTCGCTAATCGAGAGTGCATAGGCCCCTGATACGTGGGCAAAGATATCGTCCTCGTCGCTCTCGGCGGTGTAGAACCTGATGTTTAGCTTTGCTCCTCGCTTGTTATGCTCAAGAAAGCTAAGCTCCTCGGCATAGCTTGCAGCCTCGCCAATGAGCTTTACACCTTTGCTTAGGTCTACGCCATCGCACGACATAGGCACATACTGCTGCGGGAAGGGGTTAATGTTAAGACCACCACGCTCTACGCGGTGTCCGAGAAGCTTTCCAAGGTCTTGAGACTCACCGCGCTGCGACGAGAGGTCTTGTGCCTCGGCACTTAGGCCGATAAATATTGCCAACGCTACGGTGGCAAGAATCTTAAGGGTCTTAATCATAGGTTTTCTTCTGTTACTTATTCTGTTATGTGTTGTTCTATAAATTAGTAAATATGTTACTTTACTCAAAGTTGAGAGGTTCTGCGTCGGTAGCCTATGAATTTATAGGCTGTGTGCAATCTCGCTCGCTCTTTTGTGTTGTGCTCTATGCCCAAGCATCGTAGCGACTATCGTCCTCCTCCCACTCGCGACTTACCTGACCATTGGTAAGCTGCTCTAAGGCCTCGAATACAGATTCCGCCTCCTCCTCGCTCGCGAAAGGAGTGTAGTTATTCTCGTCGTCTATAAGGGCAAGGGCTACCGTGCCTTGAACATCGCCAAATGTGTCGAGAAGTGTAGCCGCAGGGTTTAACTCAAGGGACTTCTCATCGCCATACATGTCGTAGAAGAGCGTCAGGCGGCCACATAGCTGGCACTCCTCCGCAATCTTATACAGTGTCTCGGCGTATATCGTCATTCCAACCTTTTCGGCATCTATAAGCTCTGCTATCTGCTGCGTAAGGCTACGCCTGTCGCTCGGATCGATATCTACAAAGTCTACAGTGCCCGAGGGGTGTATCAAGAGTATCATAGCATCGTCATCGCTAAAACTATCCTCCTTTGTGCTACTCTTGGCCCTCTCCTTTGGCTCTTTGCTACTGCTATTTAGCCACTTGGGTATCCACACCGACTCTATCTCGTCGCCATAGCCCATCTGGGCATACTGCTCCTGATTCTCTATGACCGTTTCGAGTGCCCCCTCTGCGCCATAGCGTAGTGCGCGGAGGTTTAGCATCAATATATCGTGCTCGGTAATCTGTAGCTCGCGGAGCGTTGTGCCGCTACATTTACCATCGCGCAAAATGTTTGTGGCCAACATCATAGAGTTTGCATCGCGCAGTTTGACACCATCAAGGGCATACTTTAAGGCTTGTGGCACATCCTTCAAGAAGTCTAAATGGCCGTAGTAGTACATGTGGCCTATAAGGTATGTGCAGTAGCCATCGTTTAGTGCTGCGCCCCTTTTGAGTAGCTCCCTCATCTGTCGAGATGTCGAAGCTCGCTCGCTATTGTGCAGGTCATACCACACACTCTCCTTTTCGATGCCTAAGACCATGCAATCCGAGGAGTTACGCCTTATACCCTCCTTCATAATGACCCTGTAGTACTCCTCGTTGCCCATCTTAAGGTGTATCATCGCCAACTCGTACATCGGCCTTATATAACCCTCTATTATGCACCTCTCGAAGAGCTCTGCTGCCTCGTCGTAACGCTCCAGCTCGCTATAGTGCCACCCCAACTGCTCAAGCCATAGTACCGAAGGGGCCTCTCTACGGACCTCATTCTCGGCCTCGGCAAGGGCCGCCTCGCTATCCTTGGCTATCCCCTTTATGCCATGAAACTGATAGTAGTTATGCTGTAGCTTTGCATACTGGCTACCACGCTCCAAGGCCTCGTAGCATAGCTGTTGCGAGAGGGCATAGTTTAGGATATACGTCTGGCTCCGAGGGTTGTATACGTCGCCCCTGTAGTATAGCTCCGAGAGCATCATAATAGCATCGGCCACGCCATGTTCGGCAGCATACTTAAAGCACTCGGTCGCCTCTATAAGCGAGGAGTCGCCATATTGGGTGCTGTAGAGCCACTTGCCATATCCGTAGCGAGCGTATGGGTCGTCGCTCCTGCTGAGCTTCTCGACCATCGCAGGCGATAGCAATCTTACCGATCTGCTGTCGTAGAAGTGGCTTAGGAACGCCTCGTCTTGTGTAATCTCGAAGTCATCGACATAGGTGGCATACCCATCCGCCTTGGTGTAGCTCTCTATCATCGCGTCATCGCGCCACCACCCCGAGTACTCACACCACCACTTGTCGATATACTTGGTATAGGAGCCTGGCTCGTGGCGTGGCTGTATGAGTCTACCTGCAGAGTCGTACTCGCCCTCCATATACCACTGCCACTCCTCCTGAGGATTCTCGATAGTGCCTTTGCAGAAGTATGCGCCAAAGCCATGACGCTTGCCTGCAAGGAACATACCCTCATACTTATACTCATGCCTCTTCTTCCTGTAGTATGCAACACCATAGCCATTGGGCCTGCCCTCTTTATCCTTTGGGCCAGTATAGCTTGTAATCTCTAATATTGTATCCTTAGCCGACATATCATCTGAAATTAGTAGTTAAAACAAACCCATTACAAAGCGTTACATACACTAACCGTGGTGATGCCTATAGGCTCAATGCAATCCTGTGGAAATTATCCACCCTCAATGCCTTCTCACTTATACGCAAACTCTATGACCACCTCTTCGAAACACTATCCTGTCTGCAAACGCTCTTTGCTTAGATAATGTCGAAGGCTATCTTCATCATGTTGGTAAACGATGTCTGACGCTCCTCGGCTGAGCAGGCTGTGCCGTGTACCAACGAGTCCGATATGGTGCATATACATAGCGCGCTCTTACCGGCACGTGCAGCATTCATATAGAGTGCCGTAGCCTCCATCTCCACAGCCAGCACGCCCATCTTCTGCCACTGCTTCCATCCCTCGGCATCGTCGCCATAGAATACGTCGCTGGCGAGGATATTACCTACGCGGTAGTCGATGCCAAGCTCTTCGGCCTTGGCAGCTGCCGAGCGCAGAAGCTCAAAGTCGGCAATAGGGGCAAACGTGCCTGGAAGGTTAAACTGCGAGCCATAGTTCGAGTCGGTACACGAACCCATGCCAAAGACCACATCACCGAGCTTAAGCGTCGGGTCGTAGGCTCCTGCCGAGCCACAACGTATGATGCGCTCTACATCGTAGAAGTTGAACAACTCGTAGGTGTAGATGCCTATCGAGGGTATGCCCATGCCGTGGCCCTGAACCGATACGCGCTTGCCCTTATATGTGCCTGTAAAGCCGAGCATACCGCGCACATTGTTATACTGCACGGGGTTCTCTAAGAAGTTCTCGGCCATAAACTTAGCACGTAGTGGGTCGCCTGCCATAATCACTCTATCGGCAATCTCGCCATATTGCGCCCCGATGTGAGGCGTAGGAGTCTTTCCTGCCATAACACTATTAATTTTAAAGTTTAGGGATATCCTACAGATTATTACAACGCCTTCGCTGTGTAAATCCTACTTCGGTAGCTTGTGGGCCTCTCTTGGCATCGTTATCGCACTCACTATCAAAATAATCTTTACAACCTGCGCCCCCTAATCTGTAGAATCTCCATTTTACAATACTAATAATCTTTCGCTAAAACCCCGTCATGCAAAAATGCTACCTTGGCGAGGTTCTTTCTATCCCCCAAAGATAAAGAAAATATATGTTTTGACAAAATTTGTGAGATAAAAAGTTGTTTTTAGCGTAAAAAATGGGTGGGCGATTTTGTAGTTATGGTAAAAATATGTACCTTCGTATGATAAAACAACCGAAACTAACAAATGTCTATCTAATACCTATCAAATTACTATGAATTGCACCTTTACCGCTGAGGAGCGTAGAGATATAATCGCTCTGATGAATCGAGAGATTGTACCTGCCATAGGTTGTACCGAGCCTATCGCAGTAGCACTATGTGTAGCCAAGGCTACCGAGACCTTGGGTTGTCGACCAGAACGCATCGAGGCACGCCTGAGTGCTAATGTCCTTAAGAATGCTATGGGTGTGGGTATCCCTGGTACAGGTATGACCGGACTGCCTATAGCCATGGCCCTCGGAGCTATCGTGGGCCGCTCGGAGTATGAACTTGAGGTGCTCAAGGATGCTACGCCAGAATCTGTAGCCGAGGGTAAGAAGATGATTGAGCAGAAGGCCATAGATGTAGACCTTAAATACAACATCACCGAGAAGCTATATATCGAGGTCGAGGTATTTGCTGGTGGCGCAAGTGCTATGGCTATCATCGCAGGTGGCCATACACGCTTTACCCACGTGTCGCGCTGTGGCGAGGTTATCTTCAGTGCCGACGCTCCACAGGATGGCGACACTGCTCCCGCCCCAGAGGTCCGCGACCCGGAGCTTAACCTGCGCCGTGTGTGGGACTTTGCAATGACCGCACCCCTCGAAGAGATAGAGTTTATCCTTGAGGCCAAGCGTCTAAACATGGGTGCTGCCGTAGCCTCGCTCAAGGGCGACTATGGCCACGCTATAGGCAAACTCTTCCGCGCAGAGTCCGAGCGTAACATTATGGGCGATACTCTCCACTGCCAGATTGTGGGTATGACCACCGCAGCGTGTGATGCTCGTATGGCTGGAGCCATGATTCCTGTGATGAGTAACTCGGGAAGTGGTAACCAGGGCCTTACCTCTACCGTGCCTGTTGTAGTCTATGCCGAGCAGACGGGTGCTTCACACGAGCAGATGGTGCGCTCGTTAGTCCTCAGCAACCTCACCGTCATATATATCAAGCAGAGCCTCGGTCGCCTCTCGGCCCTATGTGGTTGCGTCGTTGCCGCCACAGGTTCGTCATGTGGTATCACCTACCTTATGGGCGGTGGCTACAGCGAGGTAACCTATGCCGTAAAGAATATGATTGCCAACCTCGCAGGTATGATATGTGATGGTGCTAAGCCTTCGTGTGCTATGAAGTGCGCATCTGGCGTATCTACTGCCGTAGTATCTGCCCTTATGGCTATGAACAACCGCTACGTCAAGTCTGTTGAGGGTATCATCGATGACGATGTAGATAAGTCTATCCGCAACCTCACCGACATAGGTCGTGATGCGATGACGCATACTGATGCGATGATACTTCGGATTATGACCTCCAAATAATTTCTTGTGATAATGGCGCATCTTTGAAGCTTTGCTTGTCTGAAAAATGCTCACATACGTCAGGTATGCTCCGCTTTTTCAGCCTACGACAAATCTCCAAATCTGCACCATTCTGACAAGAAATCAGGGTCTTTCTTGTGATAATAGCGCATCTGCGGCATCTGGCTTGAGTGCAAAATGCTCATTTACCTTAAGTAAACTCCGCTTTTGCCCTCTGCGACCAGCTACCACATCTGCACCATTCTGCCAAGAAATTGGGCCTTTCTTGTGATAATAGCGCATCTTTGAAGCTTTGCTTGTCTGAAAAATGCTCACATACGTCAGGTATGCTCCGCTTTTTCAGCCTGCGACAAATCTCCAAATCTGCACCATTCTGACAAGAAATGTGCTCTTATTCTGACAAGAAATTAGTTTTTTTCTTGCGATAATGGCACATCAATTGCTCTCTGGAGTTTGGCCTTGCGGCCACTGCTTCGCAGTATGGGTAGTGCGCAGGCCTTTCGCCTGCTAAAGGGTAGTTCGCAAGCAGAGCTTGCTAAGGAGTAGTGCGCAAGCAGAGCTTGCTAAAGGGTAGTTCGCTCGCTTGCAGCGAGCTAAGGGGTAGTTGAAGGGTTTTCGTTGTTGTGTTTTGTTGTGATACTCGACCTTTTAATGTCTTATGGTCTTAAAGTCTTAATGTCCTAAAAAATAAAGACAATAAGATGATAAGACAATAAGACGATAAGACAATAAGACGGTTGCGGACAACCATTTTAACCTTTTGTTCCCCTTTAGCAGCGTTAGCTGCGAGCTACCCCTTAGCAAGCTTTAGCTTGCGCACTACCCTTACAGCTTTAGCTGTCACCGCAAGGTGAAGACCGCTTTAGCTGTCACCGCAAGGTGAAGACCGCTTTAGCTGTCACCAAAGGTGAAACCAACGAGCAACCAACAATTTAAAATACTATGCAAAACACCTCTACAGAGCGCATCAAGAGTTTGGTATCGGCGCAACGAAGATACTTTCGTAGCCACGTAACACTCGACATAGAGTATCGTCTATCGATGCTCGACAAGCTACGCTGTGCCGTAGAGCGTTTTGAGCAGGAGCTGCTCGATGCCCTGCGTATAGACCTACATAAGTCGCCAGAGGAGGCCTACCTTACGGAGCTAAGCATTATATATGCCGAGATAGATAACTTCAAGCGTCATCTGCGTCGCTGGGCAGCCCCCTCGAAACGTACTACGCCACTAAAGCTAAGGCCATCGCGTAGTGTAATACTTACTGAGCCGTTGGGCTGTACACTTATCATATCCCCCTGGAACTACCCAGTACAGCTGCTGCTCAACCCCCTTATCGGAGCGATAGCAGCAGGGTGTACCGCACTGCTTAAGCCCTCGCCCTACACGCCCCACGTGGCCGAGGTGTTGGAGAGAGTGATTTATGAGAACTTTGATGAGGAGTATATCGCTGTGGTGCAGGGTAATAGGGAGGTAAACACACAGCTGCTCAGTGAGCGTTACGACGTAATCTTCTTCACTGGCTCACCAGCCTTAGGGCGTGTAGTGATGCGTGCTGCGGCAGAGAATCTCACGCCCGTAATCTTGGAACTTGGCGGCAAGAGCCCTGTGGTTATAGATAGCAGTGCCGATATTGAGGTGGCGGCAAAGCGCATAGCGTGGGGCAAGACGCTCAATGCAGGACAGACGTGCATAGCTCCAGACTATATACTTATCCATCGCGACGTTAAGGCTCGCTTTGTGGAGGCCTTTGCACGCGCTGTGCGCGAGCTTCATGGCGACGATGCTAAGCTTAGTAAGCACTATGTGCGCATGGTGTCGGATACGGCCTTTGTGCGCGTGGCAGCCTACATTGCCGATGGTGATGTGCTTTATGGCGGTAGAACCGATGCGTCGGAGAGGTATATCGAGCCTACGCTGCTCGATAATGTCAAGGTCGATAGTGCGGTTATGCGTGACGAGATATTTGGCCCTGTACTCCCTATGCTCACCATCGATAGCATTGCCGAGGCTGAGGATTTTATCCTTGAGCGAGAGAAACCCTTGGCTCTCTATGTATTTGCTCGCGAGGAGGTGGCGCGTGGACTCTTTGCCCGCACCTCGTCGGGTGGGGGATGTATCAACGATACCATTATGCACGTGGCCAATGAACATATGCCCTTTGGTGGTGTAGGAAACTCGGGTATGGGACGCTACCATGGGCGCGACTCGCTATACGCCTTCTCGCATCGCCGTGCTGTGCTCACCACGCCCACGTGGATAGACCTCCCGTTTAGATATATGCCGTATAAGCTGTTTCGGTGGGTTAAAAAGCTGCTCTAAGGCGTTGGTGCATAGGCGACTATATGTGTCTTTTCGGGGTGCTACCCGTTTTGCGTTTAAAAAACTGAACAAAGGCTGAGGGGCTTGAGAAGTTGAGCCTCTCGGATATCTCTTGCACCGTAAGGTCCGTAGTGCGCAGCAGCATCTTGGCATCTATGAGCACTGCCTCGTGTATCCAGTCGAGGATTGGTCTTCCTGTGATACGCTTGATGGCCGCAGCCAAATACTTGGGTGTCAGGCTTAGTGCCTCGGCATAATAGGCTACGGTGCGGTGCTTGCGGTAGTCGCGTGCTAAGAGTCGCAGGAAGCTATCCGAGAGATCTTCGGCCTTGATATTTTCGGCAGCATCGCGATGTAGATGGCTCTCGTACTCGGCAGCGACCTCCAAAACCATAGCGTAGAGCAGCGACTGTAGTATCTCCTGTTGGTAGAGCGACTCCTCGCGCGTCTCTTTATATATAAAGGTATAGTAGCTGCTAAGATCGGCATACTTCTCGGTGGTGATAGGTATCACCGAGACGAAGCGCGAGTAGTTGAGTATGTTTGTATCTATCGGAGAGGGCATAGCCAGAAGGTTATCCGCAGTTAGGGCTATGCTGTGGTAGGCATCGCGCGGTAGCTGGTGACAAAACTCGACGATATGTCGCTCGGGGAGAATTATCAAGTTGTGGCTACTAAGCTCGTACCTCTTGTTATCTATAAGCACACTACCTTTGCCACGACAGATGATTATTATCAGGCCGTTGCTAACCATAATCTTATCTCCATAGCCAAAAATATCTAACCCGATAGCCACGCCATAGGGTTGCGCGGCCGTTATCGAGGCTATGTCCATTTCGTGGATATTTGTGGTAAAAGGCTCCATAGGCGAAAAATTATAAATTTTTAATCCTACAAATATAATAAATTTCTCATTCGGTAGGCGTATATTTGCACAAAATTATCATAGTACGTAATATGGAGAAGAGATTCTATCAAATGACCTCTGCCGAGGTGCTTGAGCAGTTGGGAGTAGAGGAGCAGCGAGGCCTCACGACTGCGGAGGTAGAGCAGCGCAGAGCGACGTATGGATTTAACGAGTTTAAGCGTAAGCCGCACACATCGCTATTTACCAAGTTTATACAGCAGTTTGCCAGCTTTATGATTATCGTCTTGGTGGTGGCGGCAGTAATCTCAGGTGTTACAGGGTATCTGAATGGTGAGGGTATTACCGATGCGCTGATTATCATGGTGATACTTGTGCTTAACGCTATAATTGGCGTATTCCAGGAGTCGAAGGCCGAGAAGTCGCTCGATGCCCTGGAGCGTATGTCGGCACCACACTGTAAGGTGGTGCGCAATGGCGAACATAGTGTCATCGCTACGCGCGAGCTGGTGGTAGGTGATATCGTCGAGTTGGAGGCTGGTGATTCGGTGCCTGCCGACCTTAGGATTATCGAGTGTGCCAACCTCCAGATTCAGGAGGCGGCACTTACGGGTGAGTCGGTGCCTGTGACCAAGAGTGTCGAGGTTATAGATGGCGATTGCGCTATTGGCGACCGTGTGAATATGGCCTATAGCTCGTGCAGTGTGACGGCAGGTAGGGCTCGTGGCGTGGTGGTGGCCATAGGCTCCGAGACCGAGGTGGGACATATCGCCTCGATGATAGAGTCTGTAGGCGAGGTGCGCACACCGATGCAGCAACGCTTGGACCAGCTCGGTCGTGTATTGGCAATTATCTGCCTGGTAGTATGCTCGATTATCTTCGTCATAGGCTTAGCCTACGGTAATAACTTTATGGAGATGTTTATGACGGCGGTGAGCCTTGCCGTAGCGGCTATCCCCGAGGGGTTGCCTGCCGTGTCGACCGTAGTGTTGGCTCTCGGTGTGCAGCGTCTGGCTAAGCGCAACGCCATAGTGCGCAACCTCCCCTCTGTCGAGACGTTGGGCAGCACGACGGTGATATGCTCCGACAAGACTGGTACGTTGACTCAGAACCGTATGACGGTCGTTGATGCTGAGGCTATGCCCTCGCAGCGTCTATATGACGTTACGCTATTGTGTAGCGATGTTAAGCATGGTGAGGATGGCGAGCTTATTGGCGACCCTACAGAGACAGCCCTTGTAGCGTGGGCCGAGCTCAAGGGTCATAAGCAGAGCGAGGCGGTGGCTCGCTATCCACGTGTTGCCGAGATACCGTTCGACTCGCAGCGTAAGCTGATGACGACGCTGCACCGCGCAGATGATAAGAGCCTGCTGGTGGCTACCAAGGGTGGCTTCGATGAGCTTATAGCCTGCACGACACATATCGTAGGCGAGGATGGTAGTGTAAGGACCATCACCAATGAGGATATTGCAAGACTTACGGCCAAGAATAGCTCTATGGCCGAGAAGGCACTGCGCGTTCTAGCCTTGGCCTATGCCGAGCACCACATCGAGGCTATCGACGAGGAGCACTATATGGCCGAGGTCGAGAGGGTGCGCCAAGGTGCCGAGAGCGGCCTTACCTTTGTCGGTATGGTGGGTATGATTGACCCACCACGCGAGGAGGCGCGCGTCGCCGTTGCCGAGTGTCGAGCTGCGGGCATTAAGCCTGTGATGATTACAGGCGACCATAAGATTACGGCTATGGCCATAGCGCGCCAGTTGGGCATTATGCAGGATGGCGACCAGGTGCTTACGGGTAACGAGGTAGAGCAGCTTACCGACGAGGAGCTTAGTGCGATGGTTAGCCGCGTGGCGGTATATGCGCGTGTTGCTCCCGAGCACAAGGTGCGTATTGTTGCCGCCTTTGCATCGCAAGGTAATGTCGTGGCGATGACGGGTGATGGCGTAAACGATGCCCCTGCACTTAAGCTGGCAGATATAGGCGTGGCGATGGGTATCACGGGTACGGATGTGGCTAAGGAGGCCTCGGATGTGGTGCTCGCTGACGATAACTTCGCTACCATAGTCTCAGCAGTAGGCGAGGGTAGACGTATATACGACAACCTTGTCAAGTCGATACAGTTTATGATATCGACGAACCTTGGCGAGATAGTATTGCTGTTAGTCGCTGTGCTGTGTAACTGGGCTATGCCTCTGCTCCCTATACAGCTACTCTTTATCAACCTTGTGTGCGATAGCCTCCCCTCGTTGGCCCTAAGTGTCGACCCTGCGGCTAAGGATATCATGCACCGCAACCCTGTAAACTCGAAGCGCGGCTTCTTTACGCGACCATTTATTCGCCGAATATCGTTCCAGGCGTTGATTGTCGGAGGTGCCTCTATCGCTGCCTACCTCCTCGGTCTTGGTGCATCGCTCGATGTGGCACGCACGATGACCTTTGCGGTGATGGTATTCTCGCAGTTTACGGTGATTTTTAGCATCCGCACAGGTAACAAGATATTCACTACGGGCTTCTTTACAAATCGCTGGTTGTGGTTGACGATACTATTTGTTGTGGTGGTGACAATGTTTGTTATGCTCACGCCAAGTATGATGTCGCTCTTCGACCTTGCGGCACTAAATACCCAGCAGTGGCTGATTGTTGCAGCCCTCTCGGTTGGTGTACTGCTCCTTAGCGAGCTTACGAAGATAGGGGCTAAGAGGGCCTAATATACCCTCTGCGGTTACTCGGCGATGGCAATGACAAGCATAAGCATACATTATGAACGCTCAGCCCATTATTAACTAACACCAATAAATTGAGAATAGACCCCAAAAGTTTGGAAAAAACTTTTGGGGTCTATTCAAAGTGGTTGCTCCTTATTGTGTATAAAGCGCGTTTGGAATATTACAGACTCTTAAGGTAGTCGCTTACATTCTTCTCGATGCGAGCCTCGACATTATCGGCCTCGGCACGCACGAACTTCTCGCCCGTAACGGCCTCATAGAGCTCGATATAACGCTCGGTAATGCCTGCAACAACCTCTGGTGTCATCTCGGGGACCTGCTGGCCCTCAAGGCCCTGGAAACCATTCTCCATAAGCCACTCGCGCACAAACTCCTTAGAGAGCTGCTTCTGCTTCTGACCTGCTGCAAGACGCTCCTCGTATCCCTCCTTATAGAAGTAGCGCGATGAGTCGGGCGTGTGAATCTCGTCCATAAGGTATATAACACCACCCTTCTTGCCAAACTCATACTTCGTATCTACCAAGATAAGGCCCATCTTCTCGGCTATCTCTGTGCCGCGCTGGAAGATGGCACGTGTATATGCCTCAAGCTGCTCGTACTCCTCGCGCGATACCAAGCCCTGTGCGATAATCTCCTCCTTAGAGATATCCTCATCGTGGCCCTCATCGGCCTTTGTCGTAGGGGTGATGATAGGCTCGGGGAACTTCTGGTTCTCGACCATACCGTCGGGCATTGCTACACCGCAGATGGTGCGCTTACCTGCCTTATACTCTCTCCATGCATGGCCCGAGAGGTAACCACGAATGACCATCTCCACCTTGTAAGGCTCGCAGCGGTGACCGACAGTGACCATAGGGTCGGGAACTGCAATCTTCCAGTTAGGCAGGATGTCGCTCGTAGCATCGAGAAACTTTGCGGCTATCTGGTTAAGCACCTGGCCCTTGAATGGAATACCCTTAGGAAGTACTACATCGAAGGCTGAGATACGGTCCGATACGACCATAACAAGGTACTCGTCGTTGATGTTGTATACATCGCGTACCTTGCCTACATAGTGGCCCTTCTGGCCCTCGAACTGAAAATCATTCTTTACAATAGCGTTCATATATCTTAGGTTTTTACTTGTGTTGTTTCTTGCGTAGGCGCGTGATGCCATCGATAAAGCACAATGGGTGTGTGGGAGCACCAGGTAGCCAGAGGTCTACGTGATACTTATCCAGGAACGACCTGTCGACAGCAGGACTATCGGCATAGAGACCTCCAGAGATGGCCTCAGAGCCACATACTACCAATATCTTTGGCTCGGCAATCGAGTTGTAGCATATATCCAATGCCTCGGCCATATTCTTGCTTATAGGGCCTGTCAGAACCAGACCGTCGGAGTGGCGTGGTGAGGCGGTAAAGCCCACACCATAGCGTCCGAAGTCGAAGTTTACGTTGCCCGTAGCGTTAAGCTCCATCTCTACCGAGCAGTCGCCACCTGCCGATACCTCGCGTAGCTGCAACGCCTTGCCGAAGTAGCGAGCTATCTCGGGACGTACCGAGGAGGTGTCGAACTTAGGGGCTGTGTCACCAACCTTGACAACAAGGTCTTCGCGGCGCGTTGCGGCCAAGCGGTGCTCGTTGCTGAAGCGTATGTTGCGGGGTGCGCACCTCTGGCACTCGCCACAGAAGAGGCACTTGCCCATGTCGAGCGTCAGTGGTGTCGAGGTGATGGCTCCCGTAGGGCATATCTTTGCGGCACGCTCAACGTCGCTCTTATCTGTAGTATCGCTAAGTATAGGGAAGCCGCGAAACTCCTCTGTGAGGGTTACGGCATCTAAGTCGGGGATATATTGCCAGCCGTGACTGCGCAGTATCTTTGCCTTTCCAAATAGCATATCTTTATCTCCTTATATATACAAATTAATATCTCTGCTCGGTGTAACTACAGGTCGTGACCACAATACGAGAGGTTGAAGCTCTTGTTGTTGATAGGGAAGTCCGAGATGCCCTCCGAGCGCACTGCAATTGCTAACCCGAGCCAGTTGTGAAGGCTTGGGTCCTTAATCTTATACTTTACAATAGCCCCATTTTCGTCCGTTAAGGCCACGTGGCATATCTCACCGCGCCAGCCCTCGACAAGCGAGAAAGAGAGTGAGTTGGCCTTCAGTGGCGCGTTGTAGTCGGGTGGTGTGATATCCTGCGAGGGGGTGTAGTTGGCCAGTAGTCGCTCGATGTAGTCGGCACTCTGGATTACCTCGTCAAGACGTGTCGCAAGGCGCGACATTACGTCGCCATCACTCTTAAGAATGGGGTGGTGCTCCAGCTCGGTATAGTAGCCCGAGGGGTGGGTAAGGCGTATGTCGCGCTTAACGCCACTCGCTCTGGCAGCCTGACCTACACCTCCTATGCGCTCCATCTCGCCCTTAGGCACAAGGCCACACTGCTCGAAACGTGCTAAGAGGGTGTGTGCCTCGAAGATATCCTCGCGTATCTCGTTATAGCGGCGACGTACATCCGCTATGTTCTTGCATATAAGCTCTATCTTGGCCTTGGTCAAGGGGTGGTTGCTACCCATAGGGCGTATAAGGCTCTTGCCAAAGCGGTTGCCGCACCACGCCTGTGTGGTGTTGATAGTTACGGTACGCAGAGCCTCGCAGGCCACCTGATAGAGCTGGAAACCTATATCCGTAGCTAAGGCTCCAGTGTCGGCAAGGTGCATAGCGATACGCTCAAGCTCGATGGCTATCATACGCTCTAAGCGTAGCGACTTGTGGGCCTCGAAGTTGGCAAATTTCTCTATTAGCTCGCAGTAGGCCGTAGCGTGTCCCACAGCCGTATCGCCAGCGATAGACTCGGCGATGAGCGTCTGGCGTAGGCGATTTGCGCTCTTAACCATCTCGCCCTCGACACCTCGGTGCTGGTATCCCAAGGCTATCTCTAAGTGCAAAACCTGCTCACCATCGCAGATAAAACGGAAGGCTCCAGGCTCGATGATGCCAGCGTGGATAGGTCCTACGTTCACCTCGTGAAGCTCCTTGCCCTCAATCGAGTAGAAGGGGTAGCTATCCATCGTTGAGCTCTTGTCACGTCTATCGTGGCTAAAGCGCAGGGGCTTAAGCCAAGGGTGGCTATCGAAGGGTATGCCATATAGCTCGTGCATCTCGCGCTCGAAGGGGTGGAACTGTGGGTGTATGGACGTAAGTGATGCCAACCCCTCGGCGTAGTAGTCGGGAATAAACGAGGTGATAAGCACCTCGGATGTCTCGTCATCGAGGAGTATAAGATAGAAGCGTAGACCACTCTCTATCTCGGTAGCGAAGTAGTGTGCCACGTGGTAGCGAGTGTCGCTCATACGCTCGCTAAGGTCGCGGTAAAGCTCCGTGTAATCCACTATGGGGATGTTACTAAGCTCTACGGCCGAGGCTCTATTGTTGGTTGTTAGGTATAGTTTCATAGCATTAACCAATATTTACAATGACATCGATGGCATCCTTAAGTATGGCAGGCTGCCAGATGCCCAATACGATAGCTAATAGTAGCAGTACGGCTGCCGAGTATGATAGACGGCGATTTACGGCCGTAAGGTGGAGCTCATCCTGATTAGAGTGGTAGCCTAAGCGCAGCGTGCGGCTCCAGATAGAGTATATAACCACGCACATAAGTACCAACATAAGGGCCAAGAGCCACCAGCTACCTACGGTGACTATCTCGGAGAATATCATCACCTCAGAGATGAAGAGTGGCGAGGGTGGAAAGGCCAGCAGCACCAGCGTACCGACGATAAAGCCTATGGCTCCAACCTTGTTGATGTTCATATAGTTGCCTATACGGTTTATGCTATAGCTGTCGTATATATGGCGTAAGATGCCCACCTGGAAGAACATCGAACTCTTGACCAGCGTGTGGCACACCACGTGAAATACTGCGGCCCACAACGCTATGCCTCCGATACCCAAGCCTATGGCCACAATACCCATATTCTCCACCGTAGAGTACGACAAGAAGCGTTTGTAGTTGTTTGTACGGCGCAGGAACATAGCTCCTACGGCCAACGAGAGGATACCGATGAGTATCAGTAGGTGGCATGCCCACTCGAAGACCTCGCCAGCAGCGGCATAGAGGTCATATATGCGGAAGATAGAGAGGAATCCTGCGTTTACCAACGCTGTAGATATAAATGCAGAGGCTGGGGCTATCGCTGCGTAGTTGGCATCGACACCGACGGTGTAGAGTGGAAAAATCTCCATCTTACAGCTATAGCCTACGACGATGAGCAAGAATGCAACCTTTAGGTATAGTGGATTACCCTCGGCGATGACATCCTTAAGCGAGGTGTAGTCCAGGGCTCCGTGCTGTGCTACGGTCGAGAGGAGCAGGATGCCAAGATAGGCCATTGCGATACCCGTAGAGCATACGAAGATATATTTCCACGTAGCCTCAAGCGACTGCTCAAACTCACGATGGTAGATGATGCCTGCCGAGCAGATGGTCGTAGCCTCAAGGAATACCCAGGTCATGGCTACATTATCGGAGTAGTATACCAGGCTGATGGCCACTGCAAGTAGCATAAGTAGCGTGTAGTAGGCCTTGTAGGAGCGTGTAGATATATCCTCGGCCTTGAGGTACGACGATGAGTGTATGAGCGTAAAGCCAAGCACTAAGGTCATAAGCAGGTGGAATAGCACGGCCAAGGTGTCGGCACGGAAAATCGAGAGCATAACCGCATCGACTCTGTCAAATGCCAAGATTAAGGCTATGGCTGCCACCTGAACAAGGAAGAAGAGGCCAGCGATAAAGTGTGTGGCGCGCTCCGTGCGAACAGCCAAGGGGGCTATAGCGAGTAGCACCGAGATGATGATATATATGAGCATTTCCATAGTCGTTAATCTTTAATAGAGGTTAGAGCATCTGTCTCATCGGTATGTATGTCGTTGTCCATACGCTTGAGGAACATACCGAGGATAAGTATCGAGATAAGGATATCGAGCATAATAGCAAGGTTGATAAGCATCGGCAGCTCGACACCTATAGCCATCGAGAAGAGGAATACTCCATTCTCGATAACCAGGAAGCCTACTAAGTGGGCAAATATGCGTTTACGCATAACGATAAGAATCAATCCCGAGAGTAGCGCGTAGAGGGCTACACCGAAGAATATCATATCGGTACGATTGTCGGCCATATAGTAGGTTATGGTGCAACTCGCTATAAGTGCGACTATCGACATTGTCAGCGCACCGAACTGCGACGACGAGGAGTGTATGCGATTAATCTTTGTCCTGTTGATAACATACATAAGTATCGCAGGGATGACGATAGCCTTGAATATTAGCGTCTCGACGATGATAAAGCTCATCTCTACGGGGTGGAACTCGTGCATACGCGCTATGGCGATGCCAAAGAGTAGTAGACCCTGAATGGCGAGTATCGATGCGTGGTTGCGGAAGCGGTCAGCTATAGATAAATAGATGAGCGTCAGCGTGTAGAGTATTATTAGTGATAGTATCATAGCGTATCTCCTATATTTCGATGTTTTGGATTAGTAGGAAGCCTGTGAGCAGCACCAGGGCAGCCATAGCTACGATGGTGAGGATGTAGGTGATGTTGCGCGAGAGCTTATTGCGTGCTCTAAGCGACTCGACAACACCGATAGCTACTCCCGTAACCAATATAGCAAGCGGTGCGGCAAACCACCAGTGGAACGATATGGTCACTGCCACAGCATTGGCTGCAATAGTGGCAAATATTGCATTTTTAAGCCATCCGGCGATGTGAATCATACCCATATCGACACCCGAGTAGTCGAGGCATATAACCTCGTGAATCATCGTCAACTCAAGATGCGTCTTTGGGTCGTCGACAGGTACGCGGCCAGCCTCGATAATCATGATGATAAAGAATACGTAGGCCACGAGGATAAGAACGATGGTGAGGTTTACGCTCATCTCCTGTGCCGTAGAGAATATCTCGGCAAACGATGAGTAGCCACAGAAGAGGGCCAATGTCGCCATAGCCATCATCAGCGCAGGCTCGACCAACGCGCCATATAGTGCCTCACGTGCTGCACCCATACCCTCGAAGGAGCTGCCCGTATCCATCGCTGCGAGGATAATGGCTACGCGCGAGAGGGCGAGAAGATAGGCAACAAGGATTATATCGCCATGAAACGAGAGCAGTGGCTCAAGGTTGGCAACGGGGATAAACAGTGAGGCGAGCAGTGCGCTACCGAGATATACTACGGGAGCTATGCGGAAGAGCGCAGTTGTCGTGGTTGAGTACACCGAGCCCTTGCGGAGCAGGAGTCTAACGTTGTAGATGTGCTGGAAGAAACGTATGCCCTTTCTTCCTGCCAGCAGTGCGCGTGTGCGGTTGATGACACCCGTAATCGAGAGGGCGACAACGACCATAAGCAGTGTATTTAATATCTTAACTAACATAGTGTAAATGCAAGACTAAATTGGGTTAGAGTATGCCTACAAGGCTCAGTATCAGCACTGCGATAAAGAACGCAAGGGCAAAGGTGATATAGTTGTTTACGCGGCCAGTACGTAGGCGCATAACCCACTCGTTTATGCGGTGTAGCATCTTAACCCACCACTGTCCGAGTAGCGAATCCACCTTATCTTTATGAACTATGTGGTAGTTATGTGGCGATGGGAATATCTCGCCCTTGTCTACTGCGCGACCATCTATCGTATCCTTCATCAGTGGCTTGCCGATATTCTCCAATCCTTCAGAGAAGGACTCGCCTGTGTACTGCATACGTGTATTTATCGCCGTAAAGCCACAACCCCACGTCGGGCCCTCCTCAATCTTGCTACGGCTCTGTAGATAGTGCTTGAGGGCATAGAGCAGCAGCACGATGGCGATGAGTATCCAGCCTGCCGAGCTAACAGCCTTGAGTGTCGGTGCAAAGTAGTTGAGAGCTATGGTATTGTCGGCTCCAGAGATAGACTCTGCGACGATGGCAATGGGGCGTATAGCATACTGTGGTAGTAGGCCGATAAAGAGTATCAGTGCTGCAGGTATCGCCATAGCTCCTATGCGTAGGTTATCCACCTCGCCACTCTCGGCAACATGTGTCGAGCGTGGTGAGCCGAGGAATACAACGCCGTAGAGCTTCGTGAAGGCCAAGACCACGATACCGCCGATAAGCGAGAGGGCGATGATGCCTGCCACAGAGTATAGCACCTCGTGACCATCGCTTACACCATTGAACATGCCGATGTAGATTAGTAGCTCGGATACAAAGCCATTAAGCGGTGGTAGGGCGCAGATGGCCAACGTTGCCAGCAGCATAAGCATTGCGGTAATGGGCATATGCTTAGCTAAGCCACCCATCTGGTTCATTGCCGTGGTGTGGAGCTTCGAGTAGATGTTGCCTGCGCTAAAGAAGAGCATACTCTTAAATAGCGAGTGGTTTACGGTGTGGAGCAGTGCGCCACATAGTCCGCACATACCTATCAGGTCGCTACCTGCGGCGTGGCCCACAGCTGCGATACCCAAACCTATGAGTATCACTCCTATATTTTCGATACTTGAGTATGCCAATAGACGCTTGATATCGTTCTGCATAGCTGCCAAAATCACGCCCCACAGACCTGTGACAATGCCCGAGAGAAGCACGATAAGGCCTATGGTGTAGAGTAGGTCGCCATTCTGGTCAATAGCCTGCAAAAGGCGCATGATACCATAAACGCCCGTCTTAATCATCACGCCCGACATTATGGCCGACACGTGCGAGGGTGCTGCTGGGTGAGCCTCAGGGAGCCAGATGTGCATGGGGAAGATACCTGCCTTCATGCCAAAGCCAATAAAGAGGATGACAAAGAGTGGCAGAGGAGCCTCGATTTTGAAATAATGCTCAATGTCTGAGAAGTTTGCCGCCCCCGTAACGTTGTACAGGAGTACAAAGCCGATGACTAAGAACATAAAGCCGATGTGCATCATAACAAGGTAGTTAAGAGCTGCGCGACGCACATCCTGACGCTCCGCCTCGAAGAGTATAAGCACAAACGACGCGATGGTCATAAGCTCCCAGGCAAAGAGGAACGAGAAGCCTCCACTCGACATTACAACCACCATCATCGAAACCACCAAGAGTGTCAATGCTGTGTAGTGTAGTGCGATGTGTGCCGATGAGAATCGCTTGAGGTAGCCCTCGACATACCCCTTCGAATAGAGTACCGTAGCTACCGAGGCGATGGCTATGATGATAAGAAATAGTGACGAGAGCTTATCTACTGCGATACTCTCTGCGCCAAAGAGCGTAGTTAGCTCGGCGAGCACAACCTCGCCACCGCTAAGTGCCATCACCGCAAGGGTTATGGCTGCTATGGCTGTTGTAGCGATGATGCCCGTAGCCACCCACACCTTATATCTGAGTGGGGTGATAAATAGGGCTACTGTGACAACTACAGCCGCTGCCAGTAAAGTGTATAAAAACATTGTTTGTGTAAAGTATTGAGTTATAGCTTATTAATTGTCGAGGTTATCACCGTAGCTACGAGGGCTGCGCTCTCGGTGCGCAGACGCTCCTTACCTAAGGTGATGGACTTAAATCCATTCTCGAGTGCAAAGGTAATCTCTTCTTCGGAAAAATCGCCCTCTGGACCGATTAAAATTAGGGTTTTACCCCCTTTTTCTATGAGTCGACCTAAATATTCGCGCTCGCCAAGGCTATCGTTGCAGTGCGCAATGAACTTTTGGCCATCGAAAGGCATGGTCACAACATCGCTTAGGCGTGTCATCGGGTGGAGTGTAGGGTGGTAGGCCTTCAGCGACTGCTTGACTGCCGAGGTAATAACCTTCTCCTCGCGCTCGGCCTTTATCTGTCTACGCTCGCTGTGGTCGCACTCGATAGGGTATATCTCCGATATGCCCACCTCGGTAGCCTTCTCCAAAAACCACTCGTAGCGGTCGATATTTTTTGTCGGAGCTACGGCCATCGTAAGCTGATAGGCTAAAGGTTCGTAGTTTGACACTGTCTCGACAACCTCGACAACGCAGCGTTTTGCATTGTCATCCACAATTTTACAACGATACATATTGCCTCTGCCATCGGTGATGTGTAGCTCGTCGTTGTGCTTCATTCTCAGCACTCTAACGCAGTGTTTTGACTCCTCTTCCGATAGTGTGTACTGCGGAAGTGTAATTTCGGGAGCATAAAATAGTTGCATTGCCAATAATTTTTTTAACTTTGCAAAGTTAATTAAAAAATATTATAGATGAAACGCCTTTTAACATTATCGTCACTATTGTTTGCTATGACTATGAATCTGTCGTGTGGTAGCGAGAGCTTCTCGGAGGGTGCTAACCCCCTGCTTGAGGAGTCGACAACGGAGTTTGGTGTGCCTCCATTTGACAAAATACGCACCGCACATTTCGAGCCAGCCTTCAACGTGGCTATGCAGATGCATAACGACGAGGTCGATGCTATCGTGCGCAACACCGAGGAGCCTACTTTCGACAACGTAATCGTCGCCTTGGATAACGCTGGTGTAAAGCTTATGGAGATAAACCTTATCTTCGGTATGCTTTCATCTTCGGACCTCGATGCCGAGATGCAGGAGGTTCAAAATCGTATTATGCCTCGCGTTGAGGAGCACTACAACACCATCATGCTCAATGACTCACTCTTTAGACGTGTCAAGGCTGTCTACGACAAGCGCAATACGCTTAAGCTCGATGACGTGCAGATGCGCCTTACGGAGAAGACTTATAACGACTTTGTGCGCTCGGGCGCACTCCTCGAAGGTGCCGACAAGGAGCGTCTTATGCAGATAAATGCCGAGCTCTCGGAGCTTGCGATACGCTTTGGTAACAACCTCCTTGCAGAGAATGCCAACTTCTTCCTTGAGCTCGATGCTCAGCAGGTTGCCGATTTGCCAGAGGGTGTGAAGAATCAGGCTCAGGAGGCTGCTAAGGCTATGGGCAAGGAGGGCTACGTATTTACGCTCGATAAGCCAAGCATGCTCCCTTTCTTGACCCACAGCAAGGATAGAGAGTTGCGCCGTCAGCTCTACAACGGCTACCTTATGCGTTGTAACAACGATAACGAGTACGATAACAAGCAGATTGCCGAGGATATGGCACGCCTGCGCGTCGAGAAGGCAAACCTGCTCGGCTTTAAGTCATACTCACACTACGTTACCGACGACCAGATGGCTGGCTCTCCCGAGGCTGTGTATAAGCTCCTTGATGAGATTTGGGAGCCCGCCCTGGAGTCTGCAAAGCGCGAGTTGGAGGATATGAAGCGACTCTTTGCGAAGGATTACCCCGATGCCGAGTTCGAGAAGTCGGATTGGTGGTATTACGCCGAGAAGGTGCGCAAGCAGAAGTATCAGCTCGACGAGGAGACCGTGCGCCAGTACCTCTCGCTCGATAACGTGCGCGACGGTATGTTCTACCTTGCTAACCGTCTTTATGGCATCACGTTCCGTCCTATCGTAGCCCCTCGCTACCATAAGGAGTGTAGTGTATATCAGGTGCTTGACCACGACCAGTCGCACATCGGAGTCCTCTACCTCGACCCCTATCCACGTAAGTCAAAGAGTGGTGGCGCATGGTGTGGCAACTTTACCGAGCAGCGTTATGTCAACGGCGAGCGTAAGGCTCCTGTCGTAGGTATCGTGTGCAACTTTACACCCCCTGTAGGTAAAACTCCATCGCTCCTAACCTTTGACGAGGCTGAGACTATGTTCCACGAGTTTGGTCACGCTCTACACTTCCTCTTTGCCGATGTGCGCTATCGCGGACTTACCGAGGTTGAGGGCGACTTCGTAGAGCTCCCATCACAGATTATGGAGAACTGGGCTTTCGAGCCAGAGATTATGAAGGAGTATGCTACCCACTACAAGTCGGGCGACGTAATCTCGGATAGCCTTATCGCTAAGATTCAGAATGCCGCGCTCTTTAACCAAGGTTTCATAACTACCGAACTGGCAGCAGCTGCGCTCATAGATATGGATATACACACCTTGGAGAAGTATACCGATATGGATATCAATGACTTCGAGAAGTATAACCTATCGACACGTCGTGGCCTTATCCCAGAGATTGAGCCACGTTATCGCTACACCTACTTCTCGCACATATTCAATGGTGGCTACTCTTCGGGCTACTACTTCTACCTCTGGGCCGAGGTGTTGGACAAGGATGCCTTTGCCGCATTTAAGGAGTGTAGCGACATCTGCGATAAGAGCCTTGCCAACAGCTTCCGTTACGATTTGCTTGCTCAGGGTGGCCAGCGTGCTGGTATGGATATGTATCGTAAGTTCCGAGGTGCAGAGCCTGATAAGAGTGCTATGCTCAAGGCTCGTGGCTTGTGGAGCGAGCCTGAGCCTGTCGAGGAGCTTGAACAGCTCGACGTGGAGACCGATGATATGCAATTAGAGCCTGGTCGCAGACCTATGCGCCCTGCAATTAAACGTCCTGCGGTGGTTAACAAACAGTCATTAGACAAGGAGTAACTTCTCGGCAACATCGTGATGGTGTCACAAGTAAAAACACTAATTTAAAGAACATACCTTAAATAATTACTTATGAAAAAACTACTTTTTGTTATGTCAGCATTGACTATGGGTCTTGTAGGCTGCCAGTCGGGCGATACGCTTGCTGGTAACCCTCTGGTCGAGGAGTGGAATACTCCATACCAGACCCCACCATTCTCAAAGATTGAACTTAAGCACTATGAGCCAGCATTTGACTACGCTATCGAGCAGAATCGTGCAGAGATAGATGCTATTATCAACAATCCAGAGGCTCCAACATTCGAGAATACTATCGTAGCTATGGAGCAGGCTGGTGAGCTCCTCGGTCGTGTGTCGGGTGTATTCTTCGTGCTCAACAACTGTGTTACATCTCCCGAGATGCAGCAGATTGCGCTCAACGTGACACCTAAGCTTACGGCACTCTCTAACGATGTGTCACTTAACCCCGAACTCTTTGCACGTGTCAAGGCGGTATACGAGCAGCGTGAGTCGCTTGACCTCGATGTAGAGGATCGTCAGCTCCTTGAGGAGACATACAAGAGCTTTGCTCGCTCAGGCGCATTGCTCGAAGGCGAGGCTCAGGAGCTCTATCGACAGTACACCACAGAGCTGTCGCAGCTTACTCTTGAGTTTGGTCAGAACGCCTTGGCTGCAACAAACGCCTTCGCTCTAAATATCACAGACGAGGCTAAGGTTGCCGAGCTTCCCGACTTCGTTAAGGAGGGTCTTGCTGCCGAGGCTCAGGCTCGTGGTCAGGAGGGTTGGACCGTTACGCTTCAGGCACCAAGCTATGGCCCATTTATGACCTATTCATCGCAGCGCGACCTTAAGGAGCAGCTATACAAGGCCTACAATACACGTGGCGTAGGTGGCGAGAACGACAATATGGAGAATATTCGCAAGATTGCAAACCTGCGTCTTAAGATTGCCAACCTCCTCGGTTACGAGTGCTATGCAGACTACGTATTGGAGGACCGTATGGCCGAGAGCCGTACCATCGTTAACGACTTTCTCGATGAGCTTTGCGATGCTACGCTCGACTACGCCAAGAAGGATGTTGCTACTGTAACAGCCTACGCTAAGGAGCTTGGCTTCGAGGGTGAGTTTATGCCTTGGGATTGGGGCTACTACAACGAGAAGTATAAGGAGGCTAAGTATGCTATCAACGACGAGCAGATTAAGCCATACCTCAAGCTTGAGAATGTTCAGAATGCAGTGTTTATGCTTGCAGGTAAGCTCTATGGCCTTACCTTTAGCCCAGCACCCGAGATTGAGACCTATCACCCCGAGGCTACGGCCTATGAGGTTAAGGACGAGAATGGCGAGTTGTTGGCTATCCTCTATCTGGACTTCTTCCCACGCGAGTCAAAGCGTCAGGGCGCATGGATGACCGAGTTTAGAGGTGTGAGCACGAAGAATGGTGTCGAGCAGCGTCCATTGGTACAGCTCGTGATGAACTTCACAAAGCCTACGGCTAACACTCCATCGCTTATCACCTTCGACGAGTTTACCACCTTCCTTCACGAGTTTGGTCACGGTCTTCACGGCATCCTCGCTAAGGGTAAGTATGAGTCTATCAACGGCACATCGGTTAAGCGTGACTTCGTAGAGCTTCCATCGCAGATTATGGAGAACTGGGCAACAGAGAAGGAGTACCTCGACCTCTGGGCTAAGCACTACCAGACGGGTGAGGCTATGCCTGCCGAGCTTATCGAGAAGCTTGTTGCAGCAAAGAACTATCTTGCAGCCTACTTTAATGTTCGTCAGCTCTCATTTGGTATGCTCGATATGGCATGGCATACTATCACCACACCTTACGAGGGTGATATCATGGAGCTCGAACTTGCTGCCCTTGAGCCTACTAAGGTGGTGCCTATCGTCGAGGGTTGTGCTATGGGTCCAGCCTTTACACACATCTTCAGCGGTGGCTATGCTACGGGTTACTATGGTTACAAGTGGGCAGAGGTCTTGGCTGCTGATGCCTTCTCATACTTCAAGGAGAAGGGTATCTTCTCTAAGGAGGTTGCCGATAAGTTCCGCTATGAGGTGTTGGAGAAGGGTGGTCATGAGCATCCTATGGAGCTCTACGTTAACTTCCGAGGTCATAAGCCACAGACAAAGGCCCTTATTGACCAGATGAACCTCGAGTAATTTTCGATTATAAGGCAGCATCTGCGGCACACCCCTACAAGTAAGACCCATCGGGCTGTACTACGTGTACTATCCCGATGGGCCTTCTTTTGTGATGCACCACATCTGCTACCTTCTAATCAAAAATTTTCGACTCCAAGGCAGCATCTACTGCCGCTAACAAAAAGTGCCGTCAATGGGACGTACATCCAAGTACTACCCATCGACGGCATTTTTGCCGAGCGTTGTTTCACCTAACGGTGACAGCTAAAGCGGAAAGGGTAGTGCGCAAGCAGAGCTTGCTAAAGGGTAGTTCGCTCGCTTACAGCGAGCTAAGGGGTAGTTGAAGGGTTTTCGTTGTTGTGGAGTGTTGTGATACCCGACCTCTTAATGTCTTATGGTCTTAACGTCTTAATGTCCTAAAAAAATAAAGACAATAAGACGATAGGACGATAAGACAATAGGACGATAAGATGGTTGCGGCAAGCATTTTACTGTTTGCTACCCTTTAGCTCGCTAAAAGCGAGCGCACTACTCCTTAGCAAGCTCTGCTTGCGAACTCCCCTTTAGCAGGCTGAAAGTCTGCGACCTACCCTTTCCGCTTTAGCTGTCACCGCAAGGTGAAACTTTACGACTGAGCCACGATACGCCACTGGTGCGCCCCAGGGCGGGCTGCTTAACTCGTTGAGCAACAACAAAAAAGCGAGAAACTTTCGTTTCTCGCTTCTGTACCCCCTCAGGGCGTGGCATAAACCCGCACAGAGTGGCGTAGAAGGTGGATTTTTCACATATGGTTTGGGATAGGTTTCGATTTTTTGTCTAAATCGTGTCTAAGTTTCAACTCCCATTCCAACACATTACAAATCTCTAGTTCTTCCGTATAAACCCCATTGTATAACTAGCAATTGCTAAAATTTTGCACGACCGTGCAATGAACCCTTAAATTGCCCATCTGCCATTTCTACCCATGGTTCAATATCTACTGCGTCTTTCCCTTTTGGATATGAACGAGGCATTCCTTTTGAACGAACTGAGAAAATTATATGATCCCAGTTATCATCAAGATATTCATCTCTAGAAAACTTCCAAGCATATTCATTTAAGGGATCTATAAAATCAAGAATGTAATCTGCTGGATAAGTAGAATCTTTTTTCGCAGTTCCTGTAAACAAGAAATAGTTCATTATAGGTTTGAGATAGGCAAGATGATCTTTGAATGGTGAATTAGGGTCGCTATTCTTGATGTCCTCACCAATGATCCCAGATTGTCTTCTCACCCAGTAATCTCTAATGATTTTATCTAATTCATCAATACTCACACCAACCCGTTCGCACACCTTTAGAAATCCTGCTCGATGCGTATGATTAAGGAAAGCTGGATTGGCACCTCGGTGAGATTTAACGGAAATACCTAAACCATTTACATAGACATCTGCCTTACTTCCTGCAGGAGATTTGAAAGCACTAACTCGTTTAGCTATACCCTCGATTTGAAAATCAGTCATTTTTGATAATACTGTTCCAACAGGAAGCGAAGGACATTCTACACCATTATTCTTAACAGATTGGACTCTAACTGCTCTGCCGTCAATAACAACAGATTTACCAGCATCTCGCAACTCAATAAGATGTAATTTAGCACGCATTTCATCGTATTCGCCAATGTTTTTTGCCATAAACTATCTATTTAATATGTATAAAAAATCTTCGATTGAATATCACTATCCAGTCGAAGACTCCATAAATACATACTCAATATTTTATGGGAAACATGAGCGAGGGGGTAAGAAACTGTGTCGGCAAACATAGATGACAATACCCCCACCGACCCATGTTATAACACAGATAGTGAGGACATACATCTTCTCGTCATCTATTTAAAGTTTGCCGACTTTAGTTTCTAAAGGTGTATGTCTAAGTTATTATTTTAATAATATTATATTAATCTTTCTACATTCAGTATACAAATTAAAAAACTAATTTAAGTTGAGCTATAGTTGACACCCTCTTAAGTTGTGTTGGGTTTCTAAGTTCAGTTATTATATTATGCGCCACTGCCTTAATTACAGGCACTGCTACCGAATTTCCCATTTGCTTATAACGATGAACATTAGCTATGCCCGCCGTCCAATCATCAGGGAAACCCTGAAGGCGCTCCCACTCTTTTGGGGTCATTCTTCTAAGACCATCCCTATTATACTCACCTTTGATGTGTGTAGTAGGAGTTAAATCAGTTTGCCGAGGATCAATAATCAAATTTCTTTCTTTACCCATACCTCCACAAACGATTGCACCAGCAACACCATCAAGATTACGGATTTCGTACCCAAAACCATGACCTTTGGCTTGGTGACGGGCCTTGTGAGCCTTCATACATTCTATATACACTGTTGATAAATAGTACTTAGCCTCAACAGGATCTTCCTCAATTATATCACGAATAACCTTAAACTCTGACTCCGATACAGGCTGAGGGAAAACAAAACCTCCTCCATAATCACCTCTAAAACCAACAATATATACCCTTTCACGCATTTGAGCTAACCCATAGTCTTTTGCATTGAGTACTTTATGAAAAACCGTATATCCAAGATCATTTTCTAATGTATTAACAATAACTTCAAGTGTTTTACCCCCTCTATGATTGATTAGTCCTTTCACATTTTCCAAAAGGAAGGCTTTAGGTCGTTTCTCTTTTATTATTCTTGCGACATCAAAAAAAAGAGTTCCTCGTGTATCATCAAAGCCACCTCTCTTACCCGCAATTGAAAATGCTTGGCAGGGGAATCCAGCTAACAACACATCAAAGTCTGGAAGTTGAGATTCATCTACTTTAGTAATATCACTTTTTGGATCATGATTATCCATTGGAAAATTCTTT
This sequence comes from Rikenellaceae bacterium, assembly GCA_015059715.1. Lineage (GTDB taxonomy): Bacteria > Bacteroidota > Bacteroidia > Bacteroidales > Rikenellaceae > Alistipes. The sequence goes on from SUZV01000008.1 coordinate 113,718, forward strand.
CTATATGTTCGACATGCCCATTCATCGATTTCGCTTGTAAAAACACATTCTGTACTTAAACCAAAGTCTTTACAAGCCTGCTCAAAACCTAGTCGAATACCTCCTACGCCAGCAAAAAGGTCTATAAATGTAAATTTATTTGGGGCTATATTCATATCACACATTTGGTTTTTCTACTATCTTTATTGGTTTCATGCAGGTTTCAGTATTGCTACAATGAAACCCTAAAACTAGCTTCAAAGTTAAAGAAAATTTGGCATATTACCAAGTGTACAAATACAAAAAAAAAGAAGACAACCTTTCGATTGTCTTCTTCGTACCCCCTCAGGGCGTGGCATAAACCCGCACAGAAGGGCGTAGAACAAGGAATCCGCAGACATGGTTTGCTATAGGTTTCGATTTTTTGTCTAAATCGTGTCTAACTTCGCAAACCTATTATCTACTTGCACTTTTCAATTAGCTCACTTATCCAAGCTGCAAAGCGTGGACAA
>SUZV01000009.1 GCA_015059715.1 Rikenellaceae bacterium
TATCTCGCTCGAAAAGGTGCTGGCGTTCAAGTGGGCCGATCTCTCGCTGAAAGGTACAATTAACAACCTCTTCAACGAGGAGTATCTCTCGGTGCTCTCCCGCCCAATGCCGGGCATCAACTTCGAGATATTTATAGGTATTACTCCAAAGTGGGGAGCGATGAAAAAGTAGTATCTTTGTGGCTTTGATGTCGCTCTGATATCCCAAGAACTTTTTGGTATTAAACTTCTGTGGGGCAAAGATGGGCTACTCCCGGAATATCTTGTGATTGTTTGTGCCATTTTCTATAATGCATCTGAAAAATAGAAGACGATTTGAAAAAAATCTTTCGGTGCAACAAAAAATAATTTTATTTTTTGTTTGTCATCTCTTTGAGCATCTCAAGAATGAGAAATTGGGAAGAAGCGTTCAAGTGAGTAAGCGTGCATTAGTAAAATAATAATTATTTTATTGGTTATCAATGGATTATATGTATATAAATATGGGTGTTTTTGGTGTATTTTTGCCACTAAAAAGTTGCACCAAAAAAGCACCGACCCCATTTCTACGCACTTCTACGGGCGTTTTTCAAATTGCACATATCCCATTTTCTCGCTCTGCCAGACAGCACGAAATGTGAGAGAGGATTATATCCACTCATTCATTGATGAATACGAACGTGGCCACGAACTACCCGAAGAATAAGCACCTTTCAATACATAAACTATCTTCATATCCAACCGCTGTAATGTTAGACATTATGGCGGTTGTTTTGTGTGTGACGAAAAAATAACCCCAAAATCGTTTTCCCAATTCGCTGCCTCAATGCTAACATACTCGTCAAAACCACCTTTAAGTATGAAGCCTCGGAATCAACTTACATAGCATCTTGTATGATATTCAATAATTCATCATAGTTGGAGATAACACCACAGCAAATATCACTTGTTGAATAATTTTATTACATTCAATTTTGTAGAAAACTATTATACGGTTATCTTTGTGTTGTAAACAACGATTTTAGGATGAAACGACTACTATTTATACTTGCATTTGCCTTAACCTTTGTTTCTTGCAATCGTCACTCGGAGCATTGGAATACATTATCTAATGTTGAATCATATATTGTAGAGCATCCCGATAGTGCATTGATTGTGCTTGAGCAGATTGATATCTCGGAGTTGACGAGCAAAGAGGAGCGAGCAAAACTCGCCTTGTTGCTATCTATGGCGTTGGATAAGAACTACGTCGATAAGACTGACTTCAATGTATTGCAACCCGCAATTGACTATTACGAGGATAATGGCTCGGCAACAGAGAAGTTTCAGACATACTATCTTCAGGGACGAATCTACCAAAATCAAGGTAATGACACACAGGCAATGATTGCCTATGCACAAGCCAAAGAACTTTTGGGTGGAATAGATAATCACTATTTGTCTGGTCAATTGCACACAGAAATAGGTAATATCTATCGTAGTAACTATGACTACGCAAAGAGTTTGGAGGCGTATCAACCAGCATACGACCACTATACGGCTGTAGGCTTGGAGTCATACGCCGCCTATGCCCTATTGGATATAGGTCTTTCATATTGGAACTTGGAAGACATCGCAAAGGGCATTGAGTATATCAATGAGGCTTTGCAAATGGCTCTCAAACTACAAGATGAATACCTCGAAATGGTATGCTATCAGAATATTGTCATCTTGTGCGATGATATTGATGCGGTTGGAAGGTGTGGAAGTATTGTAGAGGCTTTGGTTGATCAATACAACATCGAGAAGTTCGATTCTGGCTCGCTGGTCGCCATAGCAAGTTACTATGCCGAGGTCGAGGAATATGATAGAATGGAGGAGTATATCGGTCGTGCGTGGAGCAATACCACCAATGCCAAAGACTCGATAAATGTATATCTCACTCAAGCCGATATATTGAAGCGTACAGGCAAACCCGAAGAGGCATTGCAATATTTTGAGGCAGGTGTAAAACGTCAAAACAGGGAGGTGCGTAGTTCGCTTAAACAACCTATAGAGACCACGCAAAAGGAGTATTTCCAGCAACAAGCCGAGCATAATGCCTATCGTCTAAAGAAGGATAGAGAACTCTACATAACATTGGGCATAATCGCATTATTGGCATTGATAGTTGTTGCAATGTATATTCGTCACCGTATGCTATCCAAAGACCTTGAGATTAGCAAGTATATGGTGCTATCTTCGGAGTTGCAGTCAGCAATTCGCGATAGAGAAGATAGGTTATCTGCTATTTCGGAGCATATATCTTCTCAAGAGGAGGCACACAATACTTTGGTTAGCGATATGCACCGCCAGATTGCCGAACTCTTCGAGAAGCAGTATGAGTTGTTGGATAAGTTGAGCAACACTTACTATGAGACGCAGGGTGTAAGCAAGGAGAAGGAGAACATCTTTAAGCAGGTGAAGTCGGAGATAGATAAGTTCGCCACAGATAAGAGGGCTGTTGCCCAACTCGAAAAGATTGTGAATACATATAAGCGTAATGTAATCGGTTTGGTGCGTTCGGAGATACCTAATATTTCGGAGCGAGATATCACCCTACTCTGCTACATCTATGCTGGCTTCTCGGCAAAGAGTATTAGCATATTTATTGGCGAGACAACAAGTAATATTCTAACAAGAAAATCGCGTTTACGCTCAAAGATTGCCAAGTTAGATAGTGCAAATGCAAGGGTTGTCCTTGAGGAGATGCCATAAGAGGCTGTTTCCATATTACAAAGCATATTTATAGGTCGAGCGTATATCGCATAAAATCAATCAGTTACAATAAGGTGTAAGATTTCAATTTCTTACATCTTATTTATTTTATTGACTTACAATGATTTAGCAATATATCTTGTTATATAGATAACCGTGCGTATATAGTAGTTTTCGTTATTTTATGCCATATCTTTGCCATAGCAAGTCACGATAATTTACAACCTAAAAAATAACAAACTATGAAAAAACTATTTTCACTTTTTGTGATGTTCATCATTGGTATGATGAATATCTTTGCACAGGGCATTGAGCAATTACCTCTCGACCCTGCCGTTCGCATTGGCGTGTTGGATAATGGTATGACCTATTATATCCGCCACAACGAGAAGCCAAAGGGTCAGGCGAGTTTCTATATCTATCACGATGTGGGTGCTGTGCAGGAGGAGGATGACCAGCAAGGATTGGCTCACTTCCTTGAGCATATGGCGTTCAATGGCACAAAAAATCTCCCTGGCAAGGCGATGATAGAGCGTTTGGAGGCTGCAGGAGTTCAGTTCGGTCTAAACCTCAATGCTGCGACATCGTGGGACTACACAAAATATGAGATTAAGGATTTGCCCGTGACTGCAGAGAATGTCGATTTGGCACTCCTCATTCTTCACGACTGGTCGCAGTTTATCGCACTTGAGCCCACAGAGATTGATTCGGAGCGTGGCGTTATTATGGAGGAGTTGCGTACTCGTGATGGTGCTATGCTTCGTGCCCAGAACGATATGCTCCAAAATCTATTTAAGGGCACTATCTATGAGCGTCGCAACCTTATCGGCTACCTCGATGGCTTACAGTCGTTCGACCACACAGCGTTGGAGGCATTCTACAAGAAGTGGTATCGCCCCGAGTATCAGGCTATCGTCATTGTTGGCGATGTTGATGTAGATGAAGTAGAAGCGAAAATTAAGACTCTTATGGCAGACATCCCAACATCTGCGGCTGATGCAGCACAAAAGGAGGTTATCACTGTTCCCGCAACAGAGGAGCCAATCATCTCTATCTTCGCTGACCCAGAGATGTCCCGTTCGGGTGTGATGATGTTTGCTCGTCGTGAGGCATTGCCAAAGGAGTATAAAAACTCTATTGTGGGTTACTCGTATGACCTTATCAAGACATTCGCCAGCGTGATGATGAATGCTCGCTTCGAGGAGATTGCACAGGCTGCTGATGCAACAATCCTCGGTGGCGGTATGAGCGAGGGAGGTATTGGCATTTGCCCTACAATGGAGTCTACAGCATTTTCGGTAACTGCACACGATGGTCGCATCGATGATGCCTTCCGCACTATGTACACCGAAATGGAGCGTATGCGTCGTTATGGCTTTACTGCTGGCGAGTTCGAGCGTGCAAAGCAGGAGATTCTTCGCTGGGCAGAGCGTAGTTATGCTAATCGCAACGATGTGAGCAATGAGGCGTATGTAGAGCGTTGCATCGCACACTTCGCTAATGGCGATTCGATGATGGATGCCGAGACAGAGTGGCAGTTGGCACAGATGTTTATCAACTCGCTAACCGTAGAGCAGGTTAATCAGGCATACGCCGAGATGGCAAAACCTAACGAGAATCTTGTGATTCTTGCTCGTTCGCCCAAAAAGGATGGTGTTAATATCCCTACCGAGGATGAGTTGTTAGCAATCATCGCCGAGGTTGAGGCATCAAATGTTGAGCCATACAACGACAACACCGTTATCGAACCACTCATTGACCCAACGACAAAACTTAATGGTTCAAAGGTTAAGGCTACATCTTATAACGAGTCATTAGGCTTTACCGAGTGGACATTGAAGAATGGCATTAAAGTGATAGTTCGCCCATCAACACTAAAGGCTGATGAGGTGGTTATCAACGCTGCATCAGAGGGTGGCTGCTCTATGCTTAACGATGATGAGTACTACCACGGTCAGTTCCTCGGTATGGTGATGAGTCAGTCGGGAGTGGGTAAGTTCTCTGCTACGGAGTTAAATAAGCAGTTGGCTGGTAAGTCTGCTTGGGCATCCACCGCTGTTGCAGCATACGAGCACGCTATACAGGCGGGTGGTTCGCCCAAGGATATCGAGACGATACTTCAACTTGTATATCTCAACTTCACTGCTCCTCGCTTCGATGATAGCGACCTTAACAACCTAAAGAAGATGTACGCCCCATACTTTGCCAATATGGAGCAAGACCCTAATTATATATGCTCAAAGGAGTTGCAAAAGACACTTTTCAACAAACACTATCGCCAGCAGATTACTTCTGCTGCACAGATTGAGGCTTTGAATATCGCCACATTGCAAAGTGTTCACTCGCAGTTGTATGGCTATGCTGATGACTTCCGCTTTGTTATCGCTGGCAACATTGATTTGGATACCTTGAAACCACTCGTTGAGAAGTATATCGGCTCGCTACCTACATCTAAAAAGGTGGAGTATGCGGTGGTTGATGATGGCGTTCGCACAGTCGAGGGCGAGGTAACTAACGACTTCCGCACTCCTATGCAGCAACCTAAAGTCTCTGTTCGCCTCAACTATACTGGTGCTATCGAGGACAATGCAAAGAATCGACTTATCGTCAACTTATTGGGTAGAGCACTCGACTCTCGTTATATGGTCTCTATCCGCGAGGAGAAGGGCGGCACATACGGTGTCGGCGTTAGTGGCAGCATCGATAAATATCCAGTTGAAACATACCAGTTGTCTATTGGCTTTGATACTAACGAGACTCTTGCTGATGAGTTGATTGCTATCTGCGATGCCGAGATTCGCAAGATTGCAGAAAATGGTCCATTGGCAGAAGACATCGCAAAGTCAAAGGAGTTCTTGCAGAAAAACTATAACAATGTTCTCGAGAGCAACAACGGCTGGATTTCGGCTATCTCACGCTACTACGACGAGGGTTACAACTACAAAGACGAGTATCTCGGCATCCTCGAAAGCGTAACCGCCGATGATGTTAAGGCATTCGCTCAAAAACTCCTCAACGACGGTAACCGCACCCTCGTAGTGATGCGACCAGAGATTGTTCAATAGCCATCTTTGAGTCTCACAGCATCTCAAGAATGAGAAAATTGAGAAGAAGCGTTCAAGGGAGAAAGTGAGTATCGGTCAAATAATAATTATTTTATTGGTTATCAATAGATTATATGTGTGTAAATATGGGCGTTTTTGGTGCATTTTTGACATAAAAAAGTTGCACCGATGTGAGACCGATAGAATAGTATGCGAGGATTAAGAAGGTAAAAAGCAGATAATTTACCCCAATATCCCATCGTAGATTGTATTATTGGCAGTATGAGGGACATATATAAGGGGTGAGAATATTGAAAAATAGTATCTTAATCCCTCCCTCTCCGCAAAGACCAACAAAGCAAGAAGGTGTCGATTGTTCGACACCTTCTGTTTTTTATACCTACGGCTTAAGCTTGCTTGCTGATACGCTATACCCATTATCACTTTGCAGTGACAGCGAAAGCTCTGTTTCACCTAATGGTAACAGCTAAAGCTCTGTTTCACCTGACGGTGACAGCTAAAGCTGGAAGGGTTGTGCGCAGGCCTTCGCCTGCTAAAGGGTAGCGCGCTCGCTGTGCGAGCTAAAGGGGAGTTTAAGGGTAGTGCGCAGGCTTTCACCCTGCTAAAGAGTAGCAAACAGTAAAATGCTTGCCGCAACCATCTTATCGTCCTATCGTCCTATCGTCTTATTGTCTTTATTTTTTAGGACATTAAGACTTTAAGACCATAAGACATTAAGAGGTCGGGCATCACAACACAACACGACAACGAGAACCCTTAAACTACCATTTAGCTCGCTAACAGCGAGCGCACTACCCTCGCGGCGTTAGCCGTCACCGCAAGGTGAAACAACTCTCCCCCACCTTTTTTTGAGTTTTTACATTATTTTACACTGGAAATTTTGTTTATTGGAAAATATGTTTTACATTTGCAATGTTTTCCAATGGAAATTATTTTTAAATATATGATAACATACAAACATTAAGTGATTTATGCAAGAGACGAGAAGAGTTAAGCATCTAATAATCGGTGGCGTAGCTGGAGGTGCTACGGCGGCAGCACGAATAAGGCGTAATGACGAGAAGGCTGAGATTATACTTTTTGAGAAGGGTGAGTACATATCCTATGCAAATTGCGGATTGCCATACTACATAGGTGGAACTATAAAGGACCGCAACGCTCTATTTGTACAGACACCCGAGGCCTTTGGACAGCGTTTCAATATTGACGTGCGCACCAAGAACGAGGTTATAGCGATTGACACCGAGAGAAGAGAGGTAAAGGTAAGGGGTTGCGACGACAGAGTATACACCGAGAGCTACGACAGGCTTCTACTATCTCCAGGAGCCACAGCAGTTAAACCGCCAATAAAGGGTATTGAGAGCGAGGGTATATTTACCCTGCGAAACGTATACGATACGGACCGCATTAAGGAGTACATAACAAAGCACCGCATAGAGAGAGCCGTTATCGTAGGTGGTGGATTTATAGGTCTTGAGATGGCGGAGAATCTTCACGATGCAGGAGCTACAGTGTCGGTCGTAGAGATGGCTCCACAGGTGATGGCTCCTATAGACTTCTCGATGGCACAAATAGTTCACGAGCACCTCGTAACTAAGGGCGTTGAGCTGCACCTTGGCGAGGGCGTAGTGGCATTCGAGAGAGGCGACAAAGGGATAGATGTAGTGCTTAGCTCGCAAAAGTCTATCGCAGCCGATATCGTTATCCTTAGCATCGGAGTGCGCCCCACAACGACACTGGCAAAGGATGCGGGGATAGCACTTGGCGAGGTGGGTGGCATACGTGTAGATAACTTTATGCAGACCTCAGCCGAAGGTGTATACGCCGTAGGTGATGCTGTAGAGTTCGAGCATCCACTGCTAAATAAGCCTTGGCTCAACCTCTTGGCAGGACCTGCAAATAGGCAGGCACGTATTGCAGCCGATAATATGGTATTTGGCAACCACACCGAGTACGAAGGCTCGATAGGAACAGCTATAGCAAAGGTCTTTGACATCACAGTAGCATCAACAGGTGTACCTGCTAAGAGACTGCGCGATATAAACATACCCTACCTCACAGCCACCATACACCCCAACTCACACGCTCAGTACTACCCTGGGGCGATGCCGATGACCATAAAGGTGATATTCTCACCCAAGGATGGCAAGCTACTTGGCGCACAGATAGTTGGCACAGATGGTGTAGACAAACGCATTGATAGCTTTGCTATGGCTATAAAGCTCGGCCTGAGCATAACATCGCTCATGGAGATTGAACACGCCTATGCTCCGCCATACTCATCGGCCAAGGACCCTGTGGCGATGAGTGCTTACGTCGCAGGCAACATACTGAATGGCAAGATGACACCACTCTACTGGCGCGAACTTGCAACATCGAAGAGAGAGGAGAGGGTGCTCATCGACGTAAGAACAGCCGAAGAGTACGCCTTAGGCACTATTGATGACGCGATAAATATCGAGCTCGACACTCTACGTGAACGACTCGATGAGATACCACGCGACAAACCCATATTCCTGTTTTGTGGCGTAGGTCTGCGCGGATACCTCGCATCTAACATCCTCAAAGCTAATGGTTTTAGCGATGTTCGCAACCTTATAGGCGGTATTCGCACATACAACACTGCCACAGGGCGTTACACAAAAGCAGACGACAAGCATAGCGAGGAAAACGACACTGACACAAAGGAATTTACGACAGAGAGCGGCACCATGCCAAGCATCGTTGTCGATGCTTGCGGCCTACAGTGCCCAGGTCCGATTTTAAGGCTACGCGAGAGGGTGTCGACACTCAAGGAGGGTGAGTGCTTGGAGATTTTGGCTACCGACTCGGCATTTAGGCGTGACGTAGAGGCGTGGTGCAACTCTACGGGCAACCGCTTGGTAACTACAAGCTGCGATAAGGGTATATACCGCGCAGTGGTGCAGCGTTGCATGAGCGAAAGCAGCACACCTGCAGCAGCACACACCCAGAACAAGGACGAGAAAACATTTATTATGTTTAGCGACGATCTTGACAAAACTTTAGCTACCTTTGTACTCGCAAATGGTGCTGCTGCGACGGGTAAACGAGTTACTATATTCTTCACATTCTGGGGACTTAATGCTATAAAGCGCACCAACAAGCCGCGAGTGAAGAAGGATATATGGGGCAAGATGTTTGGCTGGATGCTACCATCAGACTCGCAGCAGCTATCGCTATCGAAGTTCAATATGTTTGGCCTTGGTCGCATAATGATGCGACATTTGATGAAACTTCGCGGAGTGGAATCTCTGGAGAATCTGCGCCAACAGGCTCTCGATAGTGGTGTAGAGTTTATTGCCTGTCAGATGTCAATGGATGTCATGGGCATTAAGCGCGAGGAGCTAATTGACGAGGTAAGCGTTGGAGGTGTCGCCACCTATATGGAGCGAGCTGAAAAATCTGGCGTAAACCTCTTTATATAGTGACACTCTACCATAGCGGTCGAGATAATCTCAAAGCCACGATAGAGTGAAAGTAGATATTTACCACCACTACAAAGGTTGTAATATGGAGAAGGTAAGGTGTATATGCGTTATGCGCGACATTGTATCGGCTATGTCGGAGCTTGAAAACGGAATAATCGACCAACTTGGCCTTACGCTTAACGAGGCGATGACGCTATGTGCAATTGGCGAGCATAGCGTCGCAGCCTCGGTGGTAGCCGAGCGTACAGGGATGCGAGCCTCACACTGCTCGAAGATAATATCGGCATTGGAGAGAAGAGAGTTAGTGTGTCGCAGCATCGACAAACACGACAAACGTCAGATAAACATGACGCTCACGCAGGCTGGCAGAGAGCGACTCGGCGCACTTAAAGAGTACAACGTGGTCGTGCCAGAGATACTCGCCCCAGTATTTGATAACTATTAGAGGCCAACATAGGCCGCCATAGAGCTTGGTGAATTTCATAGCGATGGGCAGCACTTTCTGCGTACTGCCCATCGCTATTGATAATACGTTAGCCGAGGTAGTTAATGACTTATCGGCAAAGAGAGCCCAAAAAGGCTCTTTTTTGTTTACTCTCATTGTAGCAAGCAAAACCTATGCTACAAGCATACCACTACCCCATCTTACCAGTAAGGTAGGCCTTGGTGCGCTCGTCCGAGGGGTTGGAGAACATTGTGGCAGTATCGCCATACTCAACCAACTCACCGAGGTACATAAACATCGACTTTGACGATATTCGCATCGCCTGACCCATATTATGGGTAACAATCAAGATGGTCACCTCCTTCTGAAGCTCCTGCATCAGTTCCTCTATATGTGCCGTCGCTATAGGGTCGAGTGCCGAGGTTGGCTCGTCCATAAGCAATATATCGGGCTTCATGGCCAACGCACGTGCTATGCACAATCGCTGTTGCTGGCCACCCGAGAGGAATGTTCCCCTCTTATTGAGCACATCCATAACCTCATCCCACAGCGCAACACTCTTTAGGCAGCGTTCAACGGTTTCATCTTTCTCGGTTTTTGATAGTTTGATACCATTGAGGGCATAGCCAGCAAGCACATTGTCGTAGATGCTCATCGTAGGAAATGGTGCAGGACGCTGAAAGACCATACCTACCCTACGTCGCACATCGATAGGCTCCATCGAGAGGATGTTTTCGCCATTGAGAAGTATCTCGCCATCGACACGAATATTGGGATAGAGGCTATGCATCAGGTTTACGGCACGAAGAAGCGTAGATTTGCCACAGCCCGAGGGTCCCATTATAGCGGTGATGCTGTTTGACTCGATGGCGGCCGACACATATTTTACGGCCATCGTCTGCTTGGTGTAGGATACGCAAGTTTTATTAAATTCTAATATAGGTTTTACTGATTCCATCTCTTTGCAAGGTATTTAGCTGTAAGATTTAATGTTAGTACGAATAACAAGAGGAAGAGCGATGCACCCCAAATCAACTCCTGTAGGTTTGGGTCGTTGAAGAACTCCCAGATAAGTAGAGGTACTGCCGATATAGGCTTGTCAACAGCAAAGCGTATGAACGAGCAACCGAGTGCGGTAAACATCAGCGGTGCTGTTTCGCCAATCACACGCGAGATGGCCAACAGTATACCCGTAAAGATACCTCCGAAGGCGGCAGGGAGCTGCACCCTCAGCATCACGCGAGCGCGGTTGCCACCGAGAGCCAAGCCTGCCTCCTTAAGCGATGCAGGCAGAATCTTCAATGTCTCCTCGGTTGAGCGGATAATAAGCGGAAGCATCATAATAAAGAGAGCTACGCTACCAGCTATTGCCGAGTACCCCTTCATTGGCACGACAACCCAGATATATACCACAATACCGATAATCACCGAGGGCGTTCCTTGCAGCAGGTCGGTAAGGTAACTCACCATCTGCGCAAATCTGTTTTTGGGGTTTTCAGCCAAAAAAGCACCGCAGAGTATGCCTACAGGTATTGCCACTACCGCAGCCATACCGAGCATTATCATCGTGCCGATAATACCATTGGCGATACCGCCAGGGATAGGCTCGCCAGCCTCGATAGCCTTCATCGCCTTATACGCCGTAGGCGTAGGCTCGGTAAAGAATGACCACGATAGCTGGTCGTAACCACGCAATAGCACTTCGCCCAAGATGGCAACGAGGGGCACTGCCGTGAGCGCGGCCAAGAGGCATACAGACCACCGTAATACCCTATCCTTGGCTAAACGATTTCTTATTCTCTTTTTATCCATAGTTATGCTATTCTTGCTCGTTTAATCATCATCTTACCTATCAAATTGATAATCGCCGTAATAAGGAAGAGTATCAGACCTATGGCGATAAGCGAGGAGAGCCTTAAATCGTCGGCCTCGCCAAATTGATTAGCTATGATTGATGCCATTGAGTTTCCTGTCGAGGTGATTGAATTGGGGATGTTGTTGGTATTTCCAATAAGCATCGTTACGGTCATCGTCTCGCCCAACGCTCGACCAATAGCCAAGACATACGACGAGAAGATTCCCGAGCCTGCAACGGGGAATACCACCCTGCGAATCACCTCGGCACGTGTTGCGCCAAGGCTGTAGGCACCCTCCTTAAGGTCGTTGGGCACCATCTTGATAAACTCTGCACTTAGCGAGGCTGCGTATGGCACAATCATAATTGCCAACACCAACGAGGCGGTCAATACGCCCGAGCCTTGTGGCGAGATGTTGAGAGCCATAACGAGTGGTCGCAAGGTGTAGAAACCCCATAGGCCGTAGATAATCGAGGGGATACCCGCCAGCAAATCCGTAACGGTACTCAGTATGGCAGCAATGCGCGTACCCTTAAAGTACTCGCCGACGAACAGCGCAACAGGGAGTGAAAAGGGGATACAGAATATAAGTGCCAAGAGCGTAGTCATCAGCGTACCTGTGATAAATGGCAACGCGCCATACTGCTCTGCACCCTCGGTGTAGCTCCACTCCGCTGAGGTCAGGAACTTAAAGAACCCGAAGTGCTCGAAAGCCTCGTATGCGTCAGTGACGAGGGCGTAGACTACGCCCCCGCACACTACGGGCATTATCAATGCGGCTGCGAACAATAGTATGTTGTATAACTTATCGTTCATAGCTTTATTTATATCAGGATTGATACACCGTTATAGGTCACAGTCTTTAGGTTCGTAATGCTAAGCTCCTTAGCCTTTGGAGGTAGCGGAGCGTAATGCACATCTATTGTTATGTGCTGCGCCTCGTCCGAAAGGATATACTTCAACATATCGAGCGTTGCCTTGGCCTGCTCCTTTGAGCGGTCAGAGTAGTTCTGCTCCTTGTAGATAATCATCCACGTGAATGTCGAGATGGGGTAAGCTCCAACGGCATTGGCATTGGTAATAGAGCAACGTGTGTCGGCAGGTATTTCGCCCGATGCAGCCGCCGATATTGTTGCCGAGGTAGGCAAAACAAACTCTCCACGTGGGTTCTGAATACGTGCATAGGGTATCTTCTGCGCAAAGGCATACTCCGAGCCTACATAGCCTATGGTATTCTTTGTCTGCTTGATGACACCTGCAACGCCTGGGTTACCCTTTGCTGCCTGACCCGTTGGGAAGTTTACCGACTTACCTGTACCGAACTTCTCACTCCACATAGGGCTCACCTTTGTCAAAAAGTCGGTAAATACGAAGGTTGTACCCGAGCCGTCGGAACGATATACTGGGATAATAGCCTCCGCAGGTAGCTCCACATCGGGGTTAAGCGCAGCCAAACGCTCGTCATTCCACATCGTAATATCGCCTGCAAATATCTCTGCCACAACCTCGCCAGATAGTCTTAACTCCTTGACCCCATCGAGGTTATAGGCAACAACCACAGCACCCATACATGTTGGCACGTGTACTACGGGAGCCATCTCGGCCATCTCCTTATCCGAGAGGAAAGCATCGCTACCTGCAAAGTCTACAATCTTGTCACGCAAGTTACGCACGCCACCACCCGAGCCGATACCACCATATGCTACCTTGTCACCATTAAGCTGCTCGAACTGCTCGAAAATCACATTGTAAAAGGGCAATGGGAATGTTGCACCTGCACCTGCAAGCTCCTGGGCCTTGCGACCGCCATCGTTTGTATTACCACCACATGCTACCACAGAGAGCATAACGGCCAATGTCATAGCAGACTTAAAAATCTTCTTCATACTTGTCTAATTATTAAATGTTTATACTTTTTAAAATCCGAAATAGCAGTTAATATATGCCGAGTAGACACTCTTTGCGCCTTCGGCCTTTGGCATGCTCATTCTGAAGTTAGGGGCAATCTTTACATACTTGCCCAACTTAAACTGAGCACCGATAATTGCAGCACGCTCATCCTTGACGATGTTCCAGTCGTCGTTTGAGTAGAGGTCATCGAAGCGAGCGTAGATATCCGCAAACTTTGCAACATTAACCGAGCCAAATATCGAATAACCATATTGGTTGGCATTGTCTGCGTAGGCGGCATTCCACATATGGTTATACTCGGCACCGATAGAGAATCTCTTGTGCTTATATCCTACGAATGTTGCAAGGTTGGCAATACCCTTTTTACCCTCCTCGCCACTCTCGTTCAAACCTCCATATAGGCGAATTTGAAGGCCCTTAATGGGTGTAAGCGTAACGCCAAGACCGTAGTTAAGGCCATCGCTTATCTGAATCTTTTTATATCCCTCGCCATTTACGATAATCGCATCGGCAGATACCCAATCGGCAAATTTGTAGGCTACCGAGATACCTAAATCGGCACTATTACCGAACTTGTACTGGTCCTGGAACGACTTCATAATGTAGCGATATCCCCAGAACTTCTCTTGAAAGTTAAACTGCGTAGTCGAGATTAGACCGCCACTGAGCGTCAAGCCTCCCTTTTTCCACGACACCATAGCATTCTTGATGTAGGCAATACGGTGATAGTCATCTACGCTTGATGATTTGCCAATATCCATTACCGCCTTTGCCGTGAGTCCATTGCCAAAGTTATACTCATAGCCTAAATAGCTACGCTCTAACTCAAAACCTCGGTCATCGTTCTCTGCCCCGAAACCTGTGTGGAAGTTTCCAAACACCTGAACAATCGCCTTACCCTTAGGCTCCTCGCTCTTTGCATCCTGCGCCTGCGCTGTGATGCTGATGCAGGCTAAAAGACCTGCCAAAATTACCACTCTCTTCATAATTAAATAGTGTTATTAAAGTTGTTTGTTTCTCCTTTTTTTACACTGCAAAGGTAGTGGCGATAGATTTCATAAATATTTCAAAAAAATTAGAGATTCTTTAAATGATAGATACAAAAACAAGATGTGTTACCCTTCTTATTCAAAGAGTAACACATCTCCACCATATCAAATTAGTATCTCTATTTGCGTATAAATGCTCTTTCGAGGTCTTGTGACACATTTATCATAAAGTCGCCCATATGCTCATACTCGTTTACCAAATCCATATAGTAAACGCTTGTCTGATAGTTTTTACCATCGTTGTCAATATCCTCTATAACCGCATCGCGGATGTTGTTTCGCAGAGCATTGAGATGATCCTCGGCACTGTATGCATTCGCAATATCGACAAGCTCGCCCTTATATGCTGCGGTTAGATTCTCAATCATAACATCGTATGCCTCACATACTGCATCGGCCATTATGTTAAGATTCTTTATCGCCTCGCTATCAAAATGCTTTTTATGTATATTCTTTCTTGACAGAATACGGCTAATAGCCTCGCCCGAATCGCCTAACGACTCCAACTCGCCAATAATCTTATACATAGCCTTTATCTTTATCAACGTTGCCTCGCTAACCTCCTCGGCTGACACACCGTTTAGGAATGTCGCTATCTCATACTCGATGCGATCCGAAATCTCCTCATACTTTACGAGTTTCTTTCTCAGCTCCTCGAATTTATCGGTATCGGCCTCGTTAATTGCATCCTTCGAGTAAATAGCACCATTTTTTGATATCTTCGCAAAATGTATAATCTCGTTAAACGCCTGCTCGACCGACAACTCAGGAGTGGCTAACGGACCTGCCGTGATATATTGCAGACGCGACACCTCCTTCTCCTGATTCTTCGGAGCAGGTATAATCCAACTCACAGCCTTGGCAATATACTTTGTGAACCAAATCAGCAATAACGTATTCGTCAAATTAAACAGCGTGTGCAACATCGACAAACCATAGAGTGCCGCTGTACCCTCTGCCGTATTTGAATCTGTTATCATAAAACCATCGGCAGCAGGATTGGGTAGACCAAACAATGTCTCGGTCACAAGACCTACAACCTGCAAAAATGGTCTATAGAGAATCAATGCCCAGAGAACACCAAATAGATTAAATATGGTGTGTGACATTGCCGCACGCTTGGCCTGTGTATTACCCACCGATGCTGCGATGTTTGCCGTGATAGTCGTACCGATATTCTCACCCAGCACCATAGCACACGCCATCTGGAATGGTATCCATCCCATGCTGAGCATAATAAGCGTAATGGCCATTGTTGCCGACGAGGATTGCAACACAAGGGTTAATATCGTACCAAAGGCCAGAAAGAGAAGCACCGAACCAAAACCATGTGAAGACCATGTGGTGACAAACTCAAGCACTTGTGGTGTCTCTCGCAAATCGGGCACCGAATCCTTCATAAACGAAAGACCAAGGAACAAGAGGCTAAAGCCAACTATAAGCTCGCCGATATTCTTGCGATTATCCCTTTTCGAGTTAGAAAATAGGAAACCCAGCAACATCAGGGGCACAGCCAAAACAGATATATCGGCCTTGAAGCCCAACCACGATACCATCCAGGCTGTGACGGTCGTACCAATGTTGGCACCCATAATCACACCTATGGCCTGTGCCAAGGTTAGTAGTCCTGCATTAACAAAGCTAACTACCATCACGGTTGTCGCCGATGACGACTGAATAACGGTTGTTATGCCCAAACCTGTCATTACACCCTTAAAAGGATTTGATGTCATGGCCGACAAGAGCCCTCTAAGCCTTTCGCCTGCAACCTTTTGCAAACCCGAGCTCATCAGGTTCATACCGTAAAGGAACATACCCAATGCTCCTAATAATGTAAAGATTTGTAGTATTCCCATAAAGTATATAATATTATCGTGTGCAAAGAAATTAAATAAATGTTTCATAAATATTTCAAAACAATTAGATATTCGTGAAATATGTTAAAAATATTACATTTTTATTAAATCTCGTTTTGAGCATCTCTTCATTTACCAAAACTGTGTACATTTGTCAAGTAATTATATAATATGTATATGGCAACAAATCGTATATTGATTGTAGATGACGAGGAGACCCTATGCGAGGTTCTAAAACTAAATCTCGAAAATGAGGGATACGATGTAGATACGGCATTTAGTGCCGAGCAGGCTCTTGGCTACAATCTAAAGGATTATTCACTCATTTTGCTCGATATAATGATGGGCGAAATAAGCGGAATAAAGATGGCTAAGATGCTGAAAGCCGATGTAGCAACGGCCGATATCCCAATCATATTCTGTACGGCACGCGATACCGAGGACGATATGGTTATGGGACTAAACCTCGGTGCCGATGACTACATCATGAAGCCCTACACCGTGCGTAATGTGGTTGCGCGCGTAAAGAGCGTCCTGCGCCGCACATCCTCAAGCCATAAAAGTAACAACAACACCTCGGCCGAAAAGCCAAACCGATTGGTTATCGAGGGCCTGTGCCTCGATTTAGAGTTTAAGCGTTGCACGGTAGATGGCAAGGAGGTCAAGCTGGCTCGAAAGGAGTTTGAACTGCTTGCCTACCTTATTCAGCACCGAGGAAAGATATGCTCACGAGAGCAAATATTAAACAGAGTGTGGAGCGACGAGGTGGTGGTATTAGACCGCACCATAGATGTAAATATCACACGAGTACGCTCTAAGATTGGAGCATACGGCTCATATATTGTAACTCGTTCAGGCTTTGGCTATGGCTTCCGAGACTAAAATATCGTTTCACAAACGTCTGTTTCTGATGTTGCTCACCTTTTCGTGGGCTCTTGTACTCTGCTTTATCGGCTATCAATATCTGCGCGAAAAGGAGTATAAGTCGGAGTTTCTGAACGCCCAGCTACAGCAATACAACCGCCATCTGCTTGTTGCCATAGAGGAGGGAGAGCCCTACGAGACCTATATTGCATCGCACGAAAAGCCGTTTGAGGACCTACGCATAACGCTTATCACTCTTACGGGAGCCGTCATCTACGACAACTCCATACCGCTTGACTCGCTCGATAACCATCGTGGTCGCCCCGAGGTGGCAAAGGCCTTGACCGAGGGCAAGGGGTATAATATCAGTCGTCAATCGGCAAGCGATGGGCGCGACTACTTCTACTCGGCAACCTGTGGCCAGAGGGTCATTGTTCGTACAGCCATCCCATACTCAAGCACCCTACAAGACCTCCTCGAAGCCGATTGGTCGTTCCTTATCGTGATGATATCGATTACGCTTCTGATGAGCGTGGTGGCATACTTTAGCACCCGTCGCCTCGGTAAGGATATTGAGCGTGTAAATCGCTACGAGGCCGAGCAAGAACAAAATCGCCTCAAACGACAACTTACAAACAACATAAACCACGAACTTAAGACCCCCGTTGCATCTATTCAGGTATGCCTCGAAACACTGCTCTCGGGAATTGCACTGAGCGAAGAGAAGAGGCAGGAGCTTATCGAGCGTTGCTATGCACACAACGACCGCCTACGCCGACTGCTCAACGACGTATCGCTAATCACTCGCATCGAGGATGGAAGTGCGCTGATTAGCCGCGAAAAGGTGGTGATAAACCAGATAGTAGATGAGGTTGCCGAGGAGCTTGAGGTAATGCCCGAAGAGGAGAGGCTGACACTTCACCGCGACTTTGGCAAAGAGGTTATCATTCATGGCAACCCCTCGCTGATAGGCTCCATATTCCGCAACCTAACGGAGAACGCCATAGCCTACTCCGAGGGCAGAAATATATATATATCGTTGCTCGAAAACGACGATAAGATGTGTCGCATACGCTTTGAGGATGATGGTAAGGGCGTTGAGCAGGAGCATCTACCCCACCTCTTCGAGCGGTTCTACCGCGTAGACAAAGGTCGCTCGCGCCATAAGGGTGGCACAGGTCTTGGTCTTGCTATTGTAAAACACGCCGTACAGTTCCACGGTGGCACCATTACGGTTACAAATCGTCCGAAAGGGGGCCTACGGTTTGATTTCACCCTAAGCAAACACAATATATTGTAGATACGACATTAGAACGGATAGCCGACACCAAAGTTAAGGGCCATATTTTTCCACTTAAGGTTGTGTATCCACCTCTGGCCCTCGGGCATACCAGGATTATGGAGCTGTAGGCCAAGGTCGAAGCGAAGGACCACAAACGTCACATCTATGCGAAGACCCAAGCCCGTATTAAAGCCTAACTGGCGATAGAACGTATCGAAGTGAAAGACCTCCTCGGGGTTGCTATCCTCCGTATCGCGCAGATACCACACATTACCCACATCACAGAATACAGCTCCTTGGAATATCCACCATATAGGGAAGCGAAACTCGGCATTTGCCTCAAGACGCACATCACCAACCTGCGCAGGATAGGCCGTATCTGTAATCATAGATTTATTACCCGGGCCCAAGGTTCGTGGGGCCCAGCCACGCATAGAGTTAGCACCTCCGCAGTAGAACATCCTATCGAAGGGTATAGAACGCCCCATAGAGTTGCCATACGTGACACCCACGCCACCGAAGATACGTCCCGCAAGGGCCATCTTATGTCCGAGGTCTATCTTATGGCTAGCACTGATATCGGCACGTATATATTGCGAATAGCGAACACCCAGAATCTCGTAGTAGTTCTTGCCCGCAGCGTGCTCCGAGAAGAGCGTCTCAAGGCCCTGGATTAGGTTACCTGCCGTCTCAAGATTTGCGCGTACAACAGTGACATTCTTATCGAAGTCGGAACGCTGCGTATTATATATCCACGAGGCCGAGAGTCCTGCCGTAAGCTGCGACTCAAACGAGGTACGCAGGTAGCGGTTATCGATATCGGCAAGAAACGACTCATCTACACTCTTAACATCAATCCAGTTGATATCCACAGGGCGCACAACAAACGACGAGCGGCCACCATACTGCCAACTATATGCCCAGCGCGTAGTGAAGATGTTACGACAATAGTAGGGTCTGTTTTGGTAGTCAAAGGCCAGCTCAAGGCGCGTCTTGGGCTGCGAAATCTTCATATTTGGCCGCCTCATAAATGTTGGCAGGAAGCGTGGAAACGACAGGCCTGCCGTAAGGCTGAACTCCTGCGCACTGCGCTTATCCACATCGCGTGCATACATAAACTCGAAACCGAAACGTGCGGCAACATCGAAGGCCTCGGCACCACGAAAGACATTCTTATTCGAGTAGCCGAGCGTAGCACTAAGACCATAGAATGTCGAGGTCGTCGAGGCCTCAACCTCGACCTTCATACTCTGCTTGAGCGCAGGCGTGGCGTAGATGTTACAGTCGAGGTATCGCTCGCGTGTGTCGTGAATAGACTCCGACTCACCTGTTCCGATAAACGTTAGATAGTGGTCACCCTCCTCGACCTTATCGAACGATATCTTCGAGTTGCGGAAGAAGCCGATAGACATCAGACTCTTGTTTGTCTTTGTCATCTGCTCGGCATCGTAGATATAGTACGGATAGAGGGGTATGGCGCGACGCAAGACGGCATCACGTAGCTGCGGCGTGGTGTTCCTATCGCGAATTATTCGTAGGCCGTAGTAATAGGTGGTATCTATCTTGGCATTGGGGCCAAAGCCCGATGTCGAGCGCAACATAGGGTCATACGTAGGATAGATATTGATATTACGAAGGCGGTATACGGCATTATCCTCGTAGACCTTCTCGCCTCGCGCGTTGTAGTCTATGAGCGTAGGGAGGATAATCATCGTAACCTCGGCATTCAGGCCTCGACCAATAGTGTCGACCTCGTAAGATATGTTGTTTGCCGTAAAGTCGTAATAGCCACGATTATTGAGCATCGAGGCGATACGGTTACGCTCGGCATCGAGCTTCGAGATATCGAGCAGGTCACCAAGACGAATTAGGGACGTGGTGGTGTCGGCAAGGATGATGCTACGCAACGACGGATCGCGAACATCGTACTGCAAACTATCGATTCGCGTAGGCTCGCCCTGCTCAATCCTGTAGGTAAGCTGTGCGCGGCGGCTACGGCTAACCGTATCGACATCACACTCCACCTTCGACGAGAAGTATCCGCGTGTGTGAAGATAGGTGGCAAGGTTCTCGATAGATTTCTCCGTTAGTGCCGCATCCAAGATAACAGGCTCCTCGCCTATCTTACGTTTTAAGTTATTCCACCAGTTATCCTTATTGGGATTAGCCTTTTGATAGATCCACGCGTAGATGTTCATACCGAAGAACCTCTTGTTTGGAGATTGACGCACGTAGGTCTCAAGGTCATCCCTATCCTGCGTAATGCGCAACTCGCGTGGCGTAGATTTATCATCCTCGAACTCTACCTTAGTGAGCAGGTAGCTATCCTCGGGCAACGAGCGCGTAACGCTACAGGCGGTAACAAACACCACCAGCGCAACAAACACCACATATCTTAGTAACCTCCTCGGCATATATACACTACTCCTTATTTATCTTAGCCACAAACTGCTGCCACAACTCACTCTCGCCACTATACTCCTCAACACTATACGTTACGCCCTCGTCACCAAGCTCGACATAGCCCCTCCACTCGAATGTAGCATTACCCTCAAGGCGCGTAACAAGCTCATCGCCCAATAGTGTCGTGCAGTAGACCATACCGCCACGATTGCGCACCTCGATACGTTCACCGCGCTCGACATATCCGATAAGTGCCGCAGCAGTTGCCGAGGCCGTCATTGCCGTACCACACGAGAGCGTTATGCCAGCACCTCGCTCATAGGTGGCAACAAAGATGCTCCTCGGCGATAGGGGCCTATACATCGAGAGGTTAACTCCATTCGGAAGCAGACCCTTAAGCGTTGTAACCCTCTCGCCCAAGCTCCTAAGTCTATCTATCGAGATATCCTCTACCGAAGCTACAAGGTGAGGGTTTCCCAAATTAAGTGCCGTAAAGCGTAAATCCTTATCTAAAGCGTCGATTTGCGCATCTACAAAGCTCTCGGATGGCGAAAAGAATGTAAAATCCTCGCTATGGAGCCTTACCGCTACATCCACCGAGTAGGTAGCTATACCCTCCGAGATAGGATTTACGGCTCGCGCAACGCGGTAGTCACGACCTGCAGAGCGCAACCTATCCTCCGAGGCGATATATCCTCGCTCGTGGGCATAACGGGCCACGCAACGTATGCCGTTACCACACATCTCAGCGTGCGTACCATCGGGATTGAGCATATCCATACCATAGGTACCATCCTTGTCCCTTACAACAAGCAACACACCATCACTGCCAACGCCACGACTCCTATCACAAGCAAGCATGGCAAAGCGACTCCAGTCGACACACGAAAGCTCTTCGCGGCCAACAACATCCACCAAGATAAAGTCGTTGCCCGAGCCGTGACACTTTATGATATTAATACGCTGCATAGCCTCGATAATAGTTACATCATAGCACAACAATAGAGGTGCATACGATGTTCAAAGTTACAAATTATTTCTGCGATTTCAAAATTATAGGACCATAATAGCATATTTAGAGATTGTTTTTAGACTTAGCTATTGTTTTTATGCTATAATTTTTGTAATATTGTATTGAGGTTGGTTCTATAAATCCTCTCGATATAGATTTTGAGTATATTTTGGACTCTCCTCGACTAATAACCTAAAACTCTACAAACCTATGACCGAGAAGTTTATAATGGCAGGCGATACCCCTATGCACGTAGCCGATAGCCTGCATGGGGATAGATGCGTAGTTCTGCTGCACGGATACCTCGAATCGATGCTTGTATGGGATGAGTTTTCATCGCTACTAAAGAGTAACGTGCGCGTTGTCACCGTAGACCTGCCTGGACATGGTGTCTCAGTGGTCGCACGCGAGGTACACACTATGGAGTATCTTGCCGAGTGCGTAGCCCTCACGATGGAGGCCCTCGGCATAGAGCACTACAGCGTCGTGGGACACTCAATGGGTGGATATGTGGCCCTGGCAATGGCCGAGATGTATGCATCACGCCTCGACAGCATCGTCCTGCTTAGCTCGACAACATCTGCCGATAGTCAGGAGAAGTGCGACCGCAGACGACGCGAGATAGAGCTTATCAAGGCTGGTAAGAAGAATATGCTGGCTCGCTTAGTGCCACACGCTGGCTTTGCTCCCGAAAATGTCACTCGACTCAAGGACTACATAGAGGATATTGGCGAGCTGATACTCCTCACCGAGGATGAGGGCGTAATAGCCATCCTCGGAGGTATGATAGAGCGCAAAAGCCGCGGTGAGATGCTACGCCAGAGCGGCATACCCCACCTCTTCATCTTTGGTCGCCACGACTACTATATCCCCGTAGAGGTTGCCGAGGAGATGATTGCCCAAGACCCTACGGCTCGCGTGCTATGGCTCGAACACTCGGGACACATGGGATTCTACGAGGAGCCAGAGTTGTGCGCACAGGCGATACTCGACATGGTCAACAACTAAGCCTAATACCGCACCAAAATATAGACAGAGAGGAGCGCACTGATGCGCTCCTCTCTCTGTTTATATGCGAAGGTCAAACTAAAGCTCTGCAACAGGCTCAACCTCCGAGCGAAGACCCACGATAAGCTCCTCGTACTCGCGAAGACCCGTACCACCAGGGATAGGATTACCCGTGATAACATTCTCCTTAAGGTTAACCAAGTCATCGCTCTTGGCCTGAATAGCCGCCTCGTTAAGTACCTTAGTGGTCTCCTGGAACGATGCTGCCGAGATGAAGCTCGATGTCTGCAATGCCGCACGAGTGATACCCTGAAGCACCTGGTTCGAGGTGGCTGGAACGATAGGACGTACCTCAACAAGAGCCAAGTCACGACGCTTGAGGGCAGAGTTCTCATCACGTAGCTTACGCAACGATATAATCTGGCCTGCCTGGACATTCTGCGAGTCACCAGCTGCCGTAACGACAACCTTGTCGTAGAGCTCGTCGTTAACATCCATAAACTCCCACTTATCGACCACCTGGTCCTCGAAGAAACGTGTATCACCTGGGTCCTCAATCTGCACCTTAGACATCATCTGACGAACGATAACCTCGAAGTGCTTATCGTTAATCTTAACGCCCTGCATACGGTACACCTCCTGAACCTCGTTGACGATATACTCCTGAACCTTCGTAGGTCCGAGGATACGCAAGATATCGCCTGGGGTGATAGCTCCATCCGAGAGTGCCATACCTGCACGTACATAGTCGTTCTCCTGAACGATAATCTGACGTGACAGTGGTACAAGGTACTTTCTTACATCGCCATCCTTCGACGTGATGATAATCTCGCGGTTACCACGCTTAATCTTGCCGAATGCTACCTCACCATCAATCTCCGATACGATAGCTGGGTTAGATGGGTTACGAGCCTCGAACAACTCGGTAACTCGTGGAAGACCACCGGTGATATCACCACCCGTCTTACCTACAGCACGTGGAATCTTGATAAGGATATCACCTGCGTGAATCTTACCATTGTTCTTAACCATGATGTGAGCCGATACTGGCAAGTTGTACGCCTTAACCTCGTCACCATCCTTGTTTACAATCTTGATGACAGGGTTCTTAGTCTTATCCTTAGACTCGATAACTACGCGCTCCGAAAGACCTGTCTGCTCATCGCGCTCCTCGCGGTAAGTAACACCCTCGATAACGCTCTCGTAGACTACCTTACCATCTGTCTCGGCAATAATAACGGCGTTATATGGATCCCACTCACAAACAAGGTCGCCCTTCTTAACCTCGGCACCATCCTTCATAAAGAGGGTTGCACCATAAGGCAAGGCGTGAGTGTAGAGCGTAATATCGGTCTTTGGATCGACAATGCGAAGCTCCGACTGACGCGACATAACGATGTCGATAGCCTCACCTGCACTATTCTTACCCTTAATCGTGCGCAAATCATCAATCTCAAGGCGACCCTCATACTTCGAAACTACGTTAGTCTCGACCGTAGAACCACCTGCAACACCACCGACGTGGAATGTACGGAGGGTAAGCTGCGTACCTGGCTCACCGATAGACTGTGCCGCGATGACACCTACAACCTCACCCTTCTGAACCATACGTGCCGTAGCAAGGTTACGTCCGTAACACTTAGCACATACTCCACGACGAGCCTCACACGTAAGTACCGAGCGTATCTCTACTGACTCCAATGGCGACTTCTCAATCTTCTCGGTAATCTCCTCGGTAATCTCCTCACCTGCGCGGCAGATAACCTCGCCCGTAGTTGGGTGGATAATATCGTTGAGAGCCGTGCGACCAAGAATACGCTCGCCAAGAGTCTGAACTACATCCTCGTTACGCTTGATAGCCGTAGCTGTCAAACCGCGCAACGTGCCGCAATCATCCTCGTTGATGATAACATCCTGAGCTACGTCGACAAGTCGTCGTGTTAGGTAACCTGCATCGGCAGTCTTAAGTGCGGTATCGGCCAAACCCTTACGAGCACCGTGTGTAGAGATAAAGTACTCCAACACCGACAGACCCTCCTTAAAGTTCGACAAGATAGGGTTCTCGATAACCTGCTGACCTCCCTCTACACCCGACTTCTGTGGCTTAGCCATAAGACCTCGCATACCCGAGAGCTGACGAATCTGCTCCTTAGAACCTCGCGCTCCAGAGTCAAGCATCATATATACTGGGTTGAAACCATCCTGATCGCTCTTAAGCGTGTTGATAACCTGGTTTGTCAATCGGTTATTTATGGTTGTCCAAATATCGACAATCTGGTTATAACGCTCGTTGTTGGTGATAAGACCCATGTTATAGTCATCAATAACTGCATCGGCTGCGGCATAACCCTCGTCGATAAGCTTCTGCTTATCCTCTGGGATGACAACAGCGTCGAGGTTAAACGACAGACCTCCCTGGAACGCCATACGGTAACCGAGATTCTTGATATCATCAAGGAACTTGGCAACCTTATCGGCACCCGCCTTCTTCATCACAACAGCGATGATGTCACGCAACGATCGCTTCGTGAGCACATCGTTGATGTAGCCTACCTCCGAAGGTACATACTGGTTAAACAAGATACGACCGATAGTGGTCTCCTTAAGGATAAATACCTCGTTACCATTCTCATCAAGGTCGCGAACACGGCAGGTCACATTTGCATGGAGCTCTGCACGCTTCTCGTTGTAGGCGATGATAGCCTCCTCGGGACCGTAGAACTTAAGACCCGAACCCTTAACATTTGGACGAGCCTTTGTGATATAGTAAAGACCCAAGACCATATCCTGCGAAGGCACGGTGATAGGCGCACCATTGGCAGGGTTAAGGACGTTGTGCGAACCAAGCATCAAAATCTGAGCCTCCAAGATTGCGGCATTGCCCAGTGGCAAGTGAACCGCCATCTGGTCACCGTCGAAGTCGGCGTTAAACGCTGTACATGACAGTGGGTGCAGCTGCATTGCCTTACCCTCGATAAGCTTAGGCTGGAAGGCCTGAATACCCAATCGGTGAAGGGTTGGAGCTCGGTTCATCAATACGGGGTGACCCTTGATGACATTCTCCAAGATGCCCCAGATTACTGGGTCCTTTCTATCGATAATCTTCTTTGCCGACTTAACAGTCTTCACAATACCGCGCTCGATGAGCTTGCGGATAACGAATGGCTTGTAAAGCTCGGCTGCCATATCCTTCGGAATACCCATCTCGTGCATCTTGAGCTCGGGACCCACGACGATAACCGAACGTGCCGAGTAGTCTACACGCTTACCGAGCAGGTTCTGACGGAAACGTCCCTGCTTACCCTTGAGCGAGTCTGACAACGACTTGAGCGGACGATTAGACTCATTCTTTACGGCATTGCTCTTACGCGAGTTATCGAACAACGAGTCGACAGCCTCCTGCAACATACGCTTCTCGTTACGCAGGATAACCTCGGGTGCCTTAATCTCGATAAGACGCTTAAGACGGTTGTTACGGATGATTACACGACGATAAAGGTCGTTAAGGTCCGATGTTGCGAAACGACCACCATCGAGGGGTACCAAAGGTCGCAACTCGGGGGGTATTACAGGGATATCCGTAAGTACCATCCACTCAGGCTTGTTCTTACCATTCGAGGCGCGGAACGACTCGATAACGTTAAGACACTTCAAGGCCTCGGTCTTACGCTGCTGCGATGTCTCCTTCGAGGCTCTATCACGCAAAGCGTATGACATTGAGTCGAGGTCCACCTGCTTAAGGAGTGTAAGGATTGCCTCACCACCCATCTCGGCCACGAACTTGTCTGGATCGTCATTGTCGAGTGCCTGGTTGCCCTTAGGCAATGCAGCAACTACATCGAGATACTCCTTCTCTGAGAGGGTCTGCAAACGCTCGATACCCTGCTCCTTAGCAGCTCCCGCGTTGATAACCACGTAACGCTCGTAGTAGATGATAGCCTCAAGCTTCTTCGATGGGATACCCAGTAGATAGCCAATCTTCGATGGAAGCGAGCGGAAGTACCAGATGTGAACTACGGGGACTACCAACGAGATGTGACCCATACGCTCACGACGAACCTTCTTCTCGGTAACCTCTACACCGCAACGGTCACATACGATACCCTTGTAGCGGATACGCTTATACTTACCGCAGTGGCACTCGTAATCCTTCACAGGACCGAAGATACGCTCACAGAACAAACCATCACGCTCAGGCTTGTAGGTACGATAGTTAATGGTTTCGGGTTTGAGAACCTCGCCACTCGACTGCGCGCGAATCTCCTCTGGAGAGGCAAGACCTATCGAGATGCGGCTATAGCTGCTCATTCTATTATTATCTTTGTTAAATGACATAGTGTCCAAGTTTTAAAGTTCGCTTACTCAAGTTTTACCGACAGTGCCAAACCACGCAACTCGTGCAAAAGCACGTTCATTGCCTCAGGAACACCGGGGCGTGGAAGATTGTCACCCTTGACAATAGCCTCGTAGGCCTTAGCACGACCTACAACATCATCCGACTTGATAGTAAGAATCTCCTGTAGGATGTTGGCTGCACCGAAGCCCTCCAATGCCCAAACCTCCATCTCACCAAATCGCTGACCACCAAACTGGGCCTTACCACCCAATGGCTGCTGCGTGATGAGCGAGTATGGACCGATAGAACGAGCGTGCATCTTATCGTCGATCATGTGACCGAGCTTAAGCATATAGATGACACCTACGGTAGCTGGCTGATCGAAACGCTCGCCCGTGCCACCATCGTAAAGGTAGGTACGGCCACTGCGTGGAACACCTGCCTGGGCGGTATACTCGTTAATCTGCTCAAGTGACGCACCATCGAAGATAGGCGTGGCGAACTTAAGACCAAGCTCACGACCTGCCCAACCCAATACGGTCTCGTAAATCTGACCAAGGTTCATTCGCGAAGGCACACCAAGTGGGTTAAGACATATATCCACAATGGTACCATCCTCCAAGAATGGCATATCCTCGTCGCGTACTACCTTAGCTACGATACCCTTGTTACCGTGACGACCCGCCATCTTATCACCTACCTTGAGCTTACGCTTCTTAGCGATATATACCTTAGCCATCTGGATAACACCCGAAGTAGGTATCTCATCACCATTCGTGAGGTTATACTTCTCGCGGTTAACCGCAGCAGCAACCTTCTTGCACTCGATGGTGTAGTTGTTGATGGTAAGCGAGATAAGAGCATCATCGTGCTCGTCACCTGTCCAGCGTGTCTGGCCGAGCGACATGTAGCCATTTGCCACGCCTGTCTTGCTATCGTGGCTCGTAGCTGCAATGTTCTCAAGCATCTTAACGGTGAACTTCTCTCCTGGAGCATACAACTCCACGTTGTAGTAGTCATAGATGCCCGTAGTAGTCTTACCCTCAAGCAAACGCCACAACTTCTCAACAAGAGTCTTTGTCAAATCTGCAATCTTAGCTGCATAGTCGGCATCGAGCTGCTCCATCTGAGCCTTCTCAGCTGCGCGGTTACGCTTACCCTCCTTCTGAGTGTGGCTGTAGAGCTTCGTGTCGATAACAACACCATGGAGCGAAGGCTGTGCCTTGAGCGAAGCATCCTTAACGTCACCAGCCTTGTCACCAAAGATGGCACGCAACAACTTCTCCTCGGGCGAAGGATCGCTCTCACCCTTAGGTGTAATCTTACCGATGAGGATATCACCTGGAGTGACCTTGGCACCTATGCGGATAATACCGTTAGCATCCAAATCCTTAGTTGCGTCCTCCGAAACGTTAGGAATATCCGAGGTAAGCTCCTCGACACCGCGCTTCGTATCACGCACCTCCATAATATACTCGTCAACGTGTACCGACGTGAAGATATCCTCGCGCTGGATACGCTCCGAGATAACAATAGCATCCTCAAAGTTGTAACCCTTCCAAGGCATGAACGCCACCTTAAGGTTACGACCCAAAGCCAACTCACCCTTCTCGGTTGAGTAACCCTCGGTGAGTATCTGACCCTTGACCACCTTATCGCCTGTCAGAACCGTAGGCTTTAGCGTAACAGTGGTGTTCTGGTTGGTACGGCGGTAACGTGGAAGGTTATATACCGTAACCTCGGGAGCAAACGAAGCAATCTGCTGATCTACAGAACGCTCGTAACGTACCTCGATACGTGTAGCATCAGCAAATACGACCTCACCATCACCCTCAGCGACAACCTGAATACGGCTATCTACAATCATATCCTTCTCGATACCCGTACCTACGATAGGTGCCTCAGGACGCACTAATGGCACGGCCTGGCGCATCATGTTCGAACCCATCAACGCACGGTTAGCATCATCGTGCTCAAGGAATGGAATGAGGCTCGCTGCGATAGAGGCCACCTGATTAGGTGCTACGTCTACCAAGTCTACCTCGGTATCGTGTACAACAGGGAAGTCGGCACCCAAACGAGCCTTGATACGATCGGTATTGATAAAGTGACCATCGTCGGTAAGCTGCTCGTTAGACTGGGCCACGGTCTGACCCTCCTCCTCCTCGGCTGAGTAGTAACGAATGTTATCATTATCGAGATCTACGACACCATCATTAACCTTGCGGTAAGGGGTCTCGATAAAGCCCATGTCCGAAATCTTGGCATATACGCACAACGACGATATAAGACCGATGTTTGGACCCTCAGGCGACTCGATAGGACAGAGACGACCATAGTGTGTGTAGTGAACGTCTCGAACCTCGAAGCCCGCGCGATCACGCGACAGACCTCCAGGACCCAACGCCGAAAGACGACGCTTGTGCGTAATCTCGGCCAAGGGGTTAATTTGGTCCATAAACTGCGAAAGCTGGCTGGTACCAAAGAACGAGTTTACGACGCTGGCCAATGTCTTGGCGTTAATCAAATCCTCGGGAGTGAAGACCTCTGTGTCGCGCACGTTCATACGCTCGCGGATAGTACGCGCAATACGTACCAAACCTACTGAGAACTGGTTAGCAAGCTGCTCACCTACGGTACGAACACGACGGTTCGACAAGTGGTCGATATCATCTACCTCAGCCTTCGAGTTGATAAGCTGGATAAGATACTTTATAATCTCAATAATATCCTCGCGAGTAAGCGTGCGAATCGCTGGGTCTATAGACAACTCAAGCTTCTTGTTGATACGGAAACGACCTACATCACCAAGATCATAACGCTTGTCCGAGAAGAAGAGCTTCTCGATAACATCGCGAGCGGTAGCCTCATCTGGTGGCTCCGAGGCGCGCAACTGCCTATAGATGTAGACAACGGCCTCCTTCTCGGAGTTACATGGGTCCTTATGAAGCGTATTGTAGATAATCGAGAAGTCGATGCCCGAGGGGTTCTCATTATGTAGGAGGATAGTCTTGGTGCCCGACTCGATAATCTCGTCGATGTGCTCCTCCTGAAGCTCTACCTCGCGGTCAACGATAACCTTGTGACGATCGATAGATACTACCTCACCAGTATCCTCATCAACAAAGTCCTCGACCCAAGTTGATAGTACACGGGCCGCAAGCTTGCGACCTACGTTCTTCTTAAGATTAGCCTTGGTAACCTTAACCTCGTCTGCAAGGTCAAAGATCTCCAAAATCTGCTGATCGGTCTCGTAGCCGATAGCTCGCAAAAGGGTCGTTACTGGTAACTTCTTCTTACGATCGATGTAGGCGTACATCACATTGTTGATGTCGGTAGCAAACTCAATCCACGAACCCTTGAACGGAATGATACGAGCCGAGTATAGCTTCGTGCCATTGGTGTGCATGCTCTGACCGAAGAACACACCTGGCGAACGGTGAAGCTGCGACACTACTACACGCTCAGCACCGTTGAAGATGAACGTACCACGCTCAGTCATGTAGGGGATAAGACCAAAGTAGACATCCTGTACTACCTCGTCAAAATCCTCATGCTCGGGGTCTGTGCAGTAGAGCTTTAGCTTTGCCTTTAGGGGTACACTATACGTCAAACCACGCTCCAAACACTCTTCGATAGTGTATCGAGGCTGGTCGATGTAGTAGTCGATAAACTCCAGAACGAAGTTATTTCTGGTGTCTGTAATCGGGAAATTCTCGTTGAACACCCTGTAGAGACCCTCGTTCTTACGATTCTCTGCCGTAGTGTCAAGCTGGAAGAAATCTCGGAAAGACTTAAGCTGAATCTCCAATAAGTCGGGATATGGAACCCTGTTCTTAATGGTCGAGAAGCTTATTCGTTGTTGTTGTGTAGTGGACATATAATCCAAAGTGTTTAAGTGAAATATAATATTTCTTGACCTATCACCGGCCGCTAGATATACGGCAACTGATCGCTTGGCATCGCTCCGATACACTAACTCCCCTAACATCACGGCAAGACGACACAACATCCGCCTCGCTAGCACCAAGGAGCAACGATATGGGCATAAGTCTATGATAAATGCGGTTATTCTATCCCGCTAATGCTCTCAGTGTCACATAAGTACACTCTGAGAGCATAGACATATCTAACATACGGGCACAGCCTTACATCGCACTCCCGAATATTAGACCACAAAAGGCATAGAGCTTACGTTACGTAAGCCCTACACCTTAAAGGTTGGTGAGAGACTTAAAATCCCTTGGGAATTACTTAAGCTCAACCTCTGCACCGGCCTCCTCAAGGCTACCCTTGATAGACTCAGCCTCCTCCTTAGAGATACCCTCCTTAACGGCCTTAGGAGCAGCGTCAACCAATGCCTTAGCATCGCCCAATGACAAGCCAGCAACCTCCTTAACGACCTTGATAACCTGGAGCTTAGCCTGACCTGCGCTCTTCAAGATTACGTCAAAAGTTGACTTCTCAGCAGGAGCAGCCTCACCTGCACCAGCTGCGGGAGCTGCAACTGCAACAGCTGCAGCAGCGGGCTCAATACCATACTCCTCCTTGAGGATAGTAGCCAATTCGTTTACCTCCTTAACAGTCAAGTTAACCAACTCTTCTGCCAATACCTTTACATCTGCCATAGTTGTGTAATTTTATTAAATTTTGTTTTTGTTTCTTTTGATTAATTATTTCTCTCCTCGAGAGCCTTAACAAGACCCGCGATTTTCTGTCCTGCATTTGACTGCAGTGCAGAGATGACATTCTTAGCAGGCGACTGCAAGAGCAATACGATATCGCCAATAAGCTCCTCGCGGCTCTTGATGTTGCAAAGAGTGTCAAGCTGGTTGTCACCTACATATACGCAACCCTCAACATAGGCTGCCTTCAATACAGGCTTCTCGCTCTTCTTGCGGAACTCCTTGATGAGCTGCGCAGGAACCTTACCTGTCTCGGTGAACATAATTGATGTAGAGCCCTTCAATACGGCTACCAACTCCTCGTCAGCCTTGCCTACATTCTCCAAAGCCTTGCAAAGCAACGTGTTCTTTACAACCACGAGCTTAACCTTCTTCTCGAAGCACTGACGACGCAATGCTGCTGTCTGCTCAGCGTTCAAGGCATCGATGTCGGCCAAATAGAAGTGAGGGTAGGCATTGAGCTGCTCGGTAAGACCGTTAATTACGGCCAACTTTTCTTGCTTTGTCATAGTTTCTATCCTCCTTCAATTATTTGTTTTCTACTGATTTAGGATCTACCTCAACACCAGGGCTCATCGTTGTAGAGAGGAATATGCTCTTCACGTATGTACCCTTAGCAGCTGATGGCTTGAGCTTGATAATTGTGCTCATAACCTCCTGTGCATTCTCCACAATCTGCTCAGGGGTAAACGATACCTTACCGATAGATGTGTGGATAATACCATACTTGTCAACCTTGAAGTCGATCTTACCAGCCTTAACCTCCTGAACAGCCTTAGCAACATCCATTGTTACTGTACCTGTCTTGGGGTTAGGCATCAAGCCACGTGGACCCAAAATACGACCCAAAGCACCAACCTTACCCATTACGTTAGGTGTGGTGATGATAACGTCAACATCGGTCCAACCGCCCTTGATCTTGTCAATGTACTCGTCAAGACCTACATAGTCTGCGCCTGCTGCCTGAGCCTCAGCCTCCTTGTCAGGAGTACAGAGCACCAAAACACGTACAGTCTTACCTGTACCGTGTGGCAACGTTACAACGCCACGAACCATCTGATTAGCCTTACGAGGATCCACGCCCAAACGGACGTCAATGTCTACCGAGGCATCAAATTTCGTAAAGGTAATTTCCTTCAGAAGAGCTGCAGCCTCAGAAAGCTTGTACGCCTTGTCCTCGACTTTGGCGTAGGCAATCTTTTGATTTTTTGTCAACTTACTCATTCTTGTAATGTTCGTTACAGATTAGGAAATTCACCCACTACGTTGATACCCATACTGCGAGCAGTACCAGCGACCATACGCATAGCAGCCTCAATTGTGAAGCAGTTCATATCGGGCATCTTGCCCTCAGCAATCTCCTTAATCTGGTCCCACGTTACCTGGCCGACCTTCTGACGGTTAGGCTGTGCCGAACCTGTCTGGATCTTAGCTGCTTCCTTGAGCTGAATGGCTACCGGTGGCTGTTTAACTACAAAGTCAAATGACTTATCGCTGTAAACAGTGATGATTACCGGAAGAACCTTACCTGCCTTGTCCTGTGTACGAGCATTGAACTGCTTACAGAAGTCCATGATGTTGACTCCCTTTGAACCCAATGCAGGACCTACTGGAGGTGAAGGATTGGCGGCACCACCTTTGATCTGCAATTTAATAAATGCAGCAACCTCTTTTGCCATAATTTTCCTTGGTTAATTATTCTTTTTCTACTTGTGTAAAGCTCAACTCCATTGGAGTCTTGCGGCCAAAAATCTTCACACTTACGACAAGCTTACGATGCTCGTTGTCGACACTCTCAATGGTACCTTGGAAGCTTGAGAATGGACCGTCTGTAACCTTGACAGTCTCGCCGACGAAATACGGAGTCTCGTTCTCCTCGTCCTTCTGGCTAAGCTCATCAACAAGACCGAGAATCCTGCTCACCTCCTGTGGACGTAGAGGCGTAGCGTTCATCTTACGGCTGTCTTCCTTGGTGTCACCCAAGAAGCCAAGCACATTAGGAATATTGCGAATGATGATTGGTATTTGACCTACGAGTGCAGCCTCAATCAGGACATAGCCTGGATATGAGACCTTCTCTTTAGATACTTTCTTTCCGTTGCGAATTGTATAGACCTTCTCAGTCGGAATAAGTACTTGTGATATATAATCCTCAAGATGACTATGACGAATCTCGGCCTCGATATACTCCTTGACCTTCTTCTCCTTGCCACCTATAGCGCGGACTACATACCACTCCTTTGTAATCTCTCCCATAGCTCTCTAAAGCCTTTATTATCCCAGCAAGCTATAGATGCCGTTCATAAGGTTCTCAAATACGAGATCCATAGCCAATACAACCAATGCGAAGATAACAGAGGCAACCAATACCACCTTCGTTGAGCCCATAAGCTGCTCAAACGAGGGCCAAGTCACCTTGTTAACCAACTCGTTGTATGAATTCTTAAAGTACTTAAACATAACTTTTCACTTTTAATTAGCAGGAGCAGAGAGATTCGAACTCCCATCAACGGTTTTGGAGACCGCTATTCTACCCTTGAACTATGCTCCTAAGTAAGAGGCAGGCAGAACCTGCCTCTTTGGTGTTTATTGTGGTAATTGATTACTCAATAACCTTCAATACCTGACCAGCACCTACTGTACGACCACCCTCGCGGATTGCGAAACGAAGACCCTCGTTCAAAGCTACTGGATAGATCAACGATACAGTGATAGTAACGTGGTCACCTGGCATAACCATATCTACGCCCTCTGGAAGCATAACCTCACCAGTGATATCCATAGTACGGAGATAGAACTGAGGACGGTACTTGTTGTGGAATGGTGTGTGACGACCACCCTCCTCCTTCTTGAGGATATAAACCTCAGCGGTGAACTTGGTGTGAGGAGTGATTGAACCTGGCTTAGCAACAACCATACCACGCTTAACCTCCTTCTTGTCGATACCACGCATCAAAAGACCTACGTTATCACCAGCCTCACCCTGATCGAGGAGCTTACGGAACATCTCAACGCCAGTACATGTAGAGGTACGAATCTTCTCATCCAAACCGATAATCTCAACTGGATCACCTACGTGGATGATACCTGTCTCGATACGACCAGTTACTACAGTACCACGACCAGTGATTGAGAATACGTCCTCAACAGGCATCAAGAATGGCTTCTCGTTGTCACGTGGAGGCAACTGGATGTACTCATCAACGTTTGTCATGAGCTCCATAATCTTCTCCTCCCACTGTGGCTCGCCGTTCAAACCACCAAGTGCTGAACCACGGATAACAGGTGCGTTATCGCCGTCGAAGTCGTACTTAGAAAGAAGGTCACGAACCTCCATCTCTACGAGGTCAAGCATCTCAGGATCGTCAACCATATCACACTTGTTCAAGAAAACAACGATACGTGGAACGTTTACCTGCTTAGCAAGAAGTACGTGCTCGTTAGTCTGAGGCATAGGACCATCAGTAGCAGCAACTACAAGGATAGCACCATCCATCTGAGCAGCACCAGTTACCATGTTCTTTACGTAGTCGGCGTGACCTGGGCAGTCTACGTGAGCATAGTGACGGTTTGCAGTCTGATACTCAACGTGTGAAGTGTTGATGGTGATACCACGCTCCTTCTCCTCTGGTGCGTTATCGATAGAGTCGAATGAACGAAGCTCTGAAAGACCTGCCTTAGCAAGAACTGTGGTGATCGCAGCAGTAAGAGTAGTCTTACCGTGGTCAACGTGACCGATAGTACCGATGTTCACGTGTGGTTTCGAACGATCAAATTTTTCTTTTGCCATAGTAATATAAGTTTTTAAGTTTTAAAGTTACTTGTTTCAACTTTTACAGACTAATCGCGCAGCACCTACACTCTATCATCAGAGATTTGTAGTGCTACACGCAGTCTTTGTGAGCGGAAGACGAGGCTCAAACTCGCGACCCATAGCTTGGAAGGCTATTGCTCTATCAACTGAGCTACTTCCGCAAAAATATACCGCTCGGAGCTTACCCCTGCTTAAGCGAACTTAAGCAAGCCTTTGCAACTCCAACCGGCATCATTGTGGGAAGAGATGGATTCGAACCACCGAAGGCATAAGCCAGCAGATTTACAGTCTGCCCCATTTGGCCACTCTGGTATCTTCCCGATATCACCTTGAGCTGTCTTCAACTCGCGGTTCTAAGAGCCGATGGAGGGATTCGAACCCCCGACCAGCTGATTACAAATCAGCTGCTCTGGCCAACTGAGCTACATCGGCATTTGACCTTACCGGGATGCAAAGGTACAAACATTTTTTATATCTGCAAATTTTTTGCGAACTTTTTTAAAAAATATTTATCCTGCCCCTTTCAAAGAACTCACCGCACAGCACTCTCGCGCCTTTGTCGGAAAATCGAGTGCAAATATATAACTAATTTATGAAACGTGAAACACTAAACCCACTTTTTTTTCAGTTACACCCATTTTTTTTGCTTTTAGACCTCGATGACGACCCATACCTATATATATTATAAGCACAATCTCGTTGTCAAGAGCTGCGATTAGGCGTGCAAGCATCAATATACCAACATCTTCGGACAGCCAAGGCTCGTCATCTGTTGCGCAACCTCTGCCGAGAGCCCCTGCCAAGGTGGATGCAAGGGTACAAAGCGACATATTATCGATAAATTTGTGTTAATTTACTATTAATTTTCACTACAAATTTTGTAACTCCCCTCTAAGTCATTATCTTTGCAGGGCAAAAAAGATGAGTATTAACCAAAAAAAGTTTTTAGATATGAAAGTAGAGAATGGAAAGAAGGTTTCTGTAGATTATACACTCACAGTAGATGGTCAGATTGCCGATCAGTCGATGCCTGGTCAGCCATTGGAGTTTATCTGTGGTATGGGTATGTTGCTTCCAAAGTTCGAGGCAGCTATTATGGATAAGGAGCCAGGCGAGAAGGTATCATTTACGCTTGAGCCTAAGGATGGCTACGGCGAGATTATCCCCGAGGCTATCGTTGAGCTTCCCAAGACTGTATTTATGATGGATGGCAAGGTTGCCGAGGATATCCTCTTCGTAGGCAACCAGATACCTATGGCTACGGCAGATGGTCAGCAGATGGTGGGCGTAGTTAAGGAGGTTAAGGCCGAGGCTGTTGTTATGGACTTTAACTCACCTATGGCAGGCAAGACCCTTAACTTCGACGTTACCGTTGTAGATGTTCGCGACACTACACCTGAGGACTTGGCTCAGATTATGGGTGGAGGCTGCGGTTGCGGCGAGTGTGGTGGTGGCTGTGGCGACCACGAGTGCGGCGAGGGCTGCGACTGCGGCGGCTGCAACTAATAGCTTGTGACAGACATACTAAGCATACAAACACTAAACCCGACGAAATAGTCGGGTTTAGTGTTTGTATAAGAGTTAGTCGACAAATAGGCAACACTACTTAGCTCGGCTTATCGGAGTGATAATATAGCCGTAGGAGTAGCTATCAGCCGTAAGGCGGTAGGGGTCGTGGGGTGAGGCTCCCCACGAGGTGTCGCCACCAAGACCGCGCTGTGCAAGGTCCACATGGAGTATAACCTCGCGACGTGGCTCTATGTCCGAGTAGTGCATCTGCTTCTTGGTCATACCAGGGTCGAGGTCCTCGCTACGGTAGGGCATGGCACTGACACTCAGTGGCTGAAGACCCTCGACACGTATACCCACGCCCTCGGCATTGGTAAGCTCCAGCCAGCGCACATCCGTCTTATTACCCGACTCCTGTGGGCGCACATAGCTAAATAGCTGCGCATCGGTAGACTGCGCATATAAGCCCAGGAACGATGACTCACACCTATCGGCATAGTTCTCCCAGGGGCCACGACCATAAAACTTAAAGTTCTTGTAATCCTCCGCAAACGACATACGCATACCGAAGCGAGGAAGCTCGGGAACATACTCACCATCGCGTCGCCACTCCACCTCGACCTGTAGCGAGCCATCGGCGCGGAAGGTATAGATAGTGGTATAATACGACGGTGCATCGACTAAGTAGTACTCGCCCTTAACAACTACTCTATCCTCATACTCCTCTACGGTAGCACCCAGTGCCTTACGGCGGTTCGTGCGCCAGACGTTTGCTGTGCGCTGAAGGCCCTCGCCCCAGTCGTTATCGGTCATAGCACGCCAGAACCAAGGCTCGGGCAGCTCCTTCATAATATCGCGCCCCTCCGACACATAGCGCATTAGGCGACCATTGCCCGTATGGAACAGAGCTCCTGTCTGTCCAACATAGGCGGCAATCCAACCATCGCCTCGTTCTACCTCTATCTTACCCTCGGGGCGTGCCGTATTAAAGCTATAGGGACGCAGCACAAACTGCTCCTCGGCAACGATATGTCCCTCGTTGAGCAGCTCGGGCCTCTCGTTGCAGCACGCATAGACCGTCAGTGTCCACTCTGCATCGCTGTCATCTATCGCATACTCTATAGGCATATCTACGCTTCCACCCACAGGGCAGCGTGGGCACTCTACCTCCTCGACAGATGAAACATTCACGCCATTACGGCAGACAAAGTACCCCAGGCTAAACTCCGAGAGGTCCGTATCGTGCATATTGTTATATACACGTAGCCTATTATCGTCCACAAGCTCGAACTCCAAATCTTGATACACCTTTCTCACCTCGTTGAGTCCCGGGTGCGGTGTGCGGTCGGGCAATACAAGGCCGTTGCAGCAGAAGTTCTCGTCGTGGGTATACATCCACGCGCCAAAGTCACCGCCATAGGCCCAGTAGTGGCGGCCATCGCGCCCCGTAGCATCAATACCCTGGTCTACCCAGTCCCAGATAAAGCCACCCTGCATATGTGCTTTACCCTCCATAATATCGAAGTACTCGCGGAGGTTACCCGTAGAGTTACCCATAGCGTGGGCATACTCACACATAATATATGGCTTCGTGGGATTCTCGCGCTCGGCATACGCCCTAAGCTCGGCCATAGGGGGATACATCGGACACGTGATATCGGTATTTGGACCTCCGTAGCCCTGCTCGAACTGCACATAGCGGCTACGGTCGCGCCCCTTAATCCAGCGATAGGCCTCGCTATACACCTCGCCATCGCTACTCTCGTTACCCATAGACCATATTATCACCGAGGGGTGGTTCTTGTCGCGCTCGACCATTGAACGTATTCTGTCGTGGTGAGCACCCTTCCACTCTGCGCGGTGCGAGGGGTGGAAGTCGGGATAGGACTCCTGATAGCCAGTGCCGCAACCGTGAGCCTCGATGTTGGCCTCGTCGACAAGCAGAAGGCCATACTCATCACATAGGTCGTACCACTCGGTGGGCTGCGGATAGTGACTCGTGCGCACGGCATTGATATTATTCCGCTTCATCAGTGCTATATCCTTAAGCATAAGCTCCCGATTTATAACATGGCCCGTGGTAGGGTTGTGCTCGTGAAGATTTACGCCGTTAATTATCAGACGACGGCCATTAAGCAGCAGCTGAGCATCGCGAATCTCTACCTTACGGAAGCCTGTGCGGCACGATGTGGACTCTACAACGGCACCATCGGCTCGCTTAAGCGTGATGACCGAGGTGTATAGGTTTGGATGCTCATGGCTCCATACCCTAACCTTAGGGAGCTTAAAGGCAAACGACACTGCGCACCTATCGGCCACCTCGACACTCTTCGTAAGTCGCTTTACGGCCCTACCCTCGGCATCGAAGAGTGTTAGCTCAACAAAGCCAGCGAATAGAGCATCATCTACACTCTCTATCTCGACAACGGCATCGTAAAGACCCATCTTATAGCTCCTATCCAAGTCGCCAATAGCGAACACATCGCCAATACTCACATTATCGACCGAGTATAGCTTTACGGCCCTATCAAAGCCCGAGAGTCGCCAAAAGTCCTGGTCCTCCAAGTATGAGCCATCGCACCAACGAAATCCCTTGATGGCAAGCAGGTTATCTCCCGAATGTAGATACTCCGTAATATCAAACTCCACAGCGGTCTTA
Source organism: Rikenellaceae bacterium (assembly GCA_015059715.1). Classification (GTDB taxonomy): domain Bacteria; phylum Bacteroidota; class Bacteroidia; order Bacteroidales; family Rikenellaceae; genus Alistipes. The sequence goes on from SUZV01000009.1 coordinate 39,919, forward strand.
GTACCCTCCGAGTATCCTACCTTCGCGCCATTTACCCAGATGTGCATAGCCGCTAATCCCGACTCGAAGTGGAGGATGGTGCGACGTGCATCCCACGCCTCAGGGAGCGTAAACTTGTAGCGATAACAACCCGTAGGATTATCCGTATGGGGGATATATGGCGGATTCATCGGGTGGGGATAGTTGACATTGGTGTAAATGGGCACTCCATAGCCATTAATCTCCCAGTTTCCAGGAACAGGGATGCTACCCCACGCGCTATCGTCATAATCTACAGCCTCGAAACCCTCGGGCGCAGCATCGGGCGTTGCTGACCACGAGAACCTCCATTCGCCACTGATATCCATAACCAATGGCGACTCTCCGCGCTTAAGGGCATCGTCGGCCGAGAGATAGGGGATAAGCGTTGCACGCGCAGGGAGCTTATTCTCGGCATAGACCTCGGGATTCTCCCAATAGGGGTCCTGCGCCACAGCCACAGAGGCTATGACAAACGCAATAACGATAGCAAACAGATTTCTCATAACTATTTTAATATGAGGTCATTAATATTAATCTTTGGGACGTAGTGTACCCCTTCGTTGCGATAGTAGGTAAGATTATCGTGCTCCGACACCTCACATAGCTCTATCTGCTCGGCAGGGCGACCTATGGCGAGGACAAGCAAAGGCTCGTAGCTTAGCTCAAGCTCCTCACGCAGCTTTGCATGGTCGAAAGCCCCGATACATATACCTCCGAGGCCTATCTCTACGGCCTGCAAGAGCATCGACTGAGCTACAATGCCGAGGTCCATATCCACATATTTTGACTCCTCGACCGTTGAGCATATCACCACAAAGGCGTTTGGCTCGGTACCAGGCAAGGGGAGGTGTAGCTCGGGCAGCGCACCGCCAAGGCGTATATTTCGCAACACCTTATCGGCCTCGTCCGAGAGCACCAAGCGAAAGCGCAGCACCTGCTGGTTGCGTGCCGAGGGGCATAGCGTGGCCACCTCGACTATGCGACGTAGCTGGTCCTCGCGCACCTTAAAGGTGCTATCGTATCCGCGATAGCTACGATTGGCTCGCAACAATCGACGTAGTGATGGTGTTCGCTTTCGTGTTGCTGGGGCGTGGAGATAGTCCTCCATTCTCTTCTCAAGGTAGTTGTCTGCCATAGCTCAATATGTTTATAGCACAAAGGTACAAAAAAGTATTAAATTTTGCCCAATAATAGTGACAATAACGACAATAGGCCGCCCCGAGGGACAGCCTATTATCATTATTGCGTTATGTTAGACTACTTAGTAGGGAACTCTACGCCGTATGTCTGCTTGAAGAGCTTGCGCACACGTGCGTGGTAAGCCTCCTCAGAGTTGTCGATAGGCGTTTCACGAACATTACGCTTAGCAACCTTCGACTCATCAACGATAAGTGGTGTGATGCTGTAGATGCGCTGCTTAGCAACTGGAGCCTCGCCAAACGACTCTACATAGTTCTGAACACCCTTACCTACCGAAGCATTAGCCTTAACCGACTGAGTAGATGCACCCTTACGCTTAAGAACTACATCGCCACAAACACGTGGGTTAAGAGGTGTAGCCATACCATACTGTAGCTGTGCTACGCAAGGATAGAAGGTCTCGACAGCATCGTTACCATCAGCATCCTTATAGTTGTAGATGATAGGCTTGATAGTTACAGTGTTGCCATCCTCAGATACCTCTACTGGGAACTTCGAGTCGCAGACAAGCTCACCCTTCTGGTTGTATACTGGAGTACCCATATATGAGTTATCACCTACAGCCAACATATAGAACGTATAGTCCATACCGAAGTAGAAGGTCGACATTGGGAACTCGCGCTCGATGTTGATAGGCAACCATACCTTACCCTCAGAGTCAATCTCAAGATTCCACTTTGGACCGAAGTCGTAGAACATATCAGAGACGTTAGCCGAAGAGAACTCGTCAGAGATGAACAAATCGTAAGGTGTCTGAACAACATTGAGCATATATGCTGGGTCAGCGAAGTTATAACCGAGGCACAACAAGCGGTTGAAACCACGTGTACGGTTGTTGTAATCCTTAGCCAAAGCTACGAACTCCTCAAAGAGAGCGTCGGTCTTATCGCGGTCGATACCCCACTCTTCGTATATAGCATATACCTCGTCAGAGAGTGTCTCGGGGTACTCTACACCTGCAGCAATCTTAACAGGCGATGTGTAGCTGCCCACCTCTTTCCAGTAGCCCTCGGTGTCGCCAGACTCCTCAGATGGAGCTACCCACTGCTTCATTGGAGCTGTAGCCTCCCACTCGCCACAGAGCGTAGTGAACAGGTCAGAGTTTACACGTGCAGGATAGTTGGCCTTAGGTGTAGTACACTCAGCTACGGCCTGCGAACCTGGCGTGTCGGGGTTGTTACCCGAGCCCTCCCAGTTATAAACAAGCATTGCAAGACGTGTGGTAGCGTTCTCGCGGCTCGAAATAGAGAAGTTGAAGCCAGCCTCTGAGTTAATCTGCTCGATAGCGGTCTTATCTACGTGAAGAGGGTTACCCATACTCTGAAGGAGCGATGTATAAGAGTACTCCTTAAGAATCTGGTCGAACTCACGAACATAGTTACATGCGAAGTAAGCCTCGGTAATAGGGTTAGTAAGGTCTGGGTTCTTGATGTTGAAAGTAACGATATATGGGTCGTTGCTCTCAACAGGGGTAATAACCACGTCGGGTTTTGGAAGTGTAACCTCGGGCATAGTGAAGGTAAACGAGTTGAAGCACTGCTTAGTACCCTCGTTGTCGCCAATACCTGCCACCATAACACGAATCTGCTGACCTGCCAGACCCTTAGTATCTACAAACCAGTCATCCTTAAGCCACTGCTCAGTAACACCGCTACCGCTATCTGTACCGAATGACATCATAGCGAAGTATGAGCCCACGAACCACTGGAGATACTCCTCATTATTATCGAGCAGTGGCATCACATTGTTCTGATACTCACTCTCGGTGCAGATGAAGTAGTTATAGAAGAGTACATCATCCGAAGGTGTGAAGGTGATACAAGCATCAATAGGGGTCTTGTCCGTAACCTTAATCTCCACATTACCTGCCAACTTCTCTGGCTCCTGAGTGGTGATGTATAGCTTCTCGTAGAAGCCCGTCCAGTACTTCTCAGGGTCGTAGCCATCTGGGTTGCTCTTAGCCTCCTCAATCCAACGCTTCCAGTCGTACATAGGCATATAGTAGCCAGCAGACCAACCTGCAGGGTATGACCATATAGCATTCGATATGTAGTCGATAAACTCTGGGTCGTCCTCACCAACGCTTACGGTCTTTACCTCGCCATCGATATAAACAACCATCTCGTTAGGGTCGTCCATATAGCCATACTCACCTACGAGGAATACACCTGGCTCACCAGGGACCTTAGGGTCAGAGTATGCCGCACCATTCTCTACGACATTACCATCCTCGTCACGCTCGTAGCTGTGGTACTCGTCGTAGCGCACGGTCTTATCCTCGGTAGTGAACTGCTGAGCGTTGTAGAGCAACATATCAAGCTCCATACCACCCTCAATCTTAGAGTAGTTGTACATAGGGAGTGACGATGTTGAGTAGCGCAAAGCATTACCACGCGCCTTAACCTCCTCAGGCACTTGAATATGCACAGCAAAACCATCGAGCTTGCGCTCAACGACAGTCAACACATCGTCACCATAGCCTATTGTGCTAAACTCAGCACACTTAACCTCATCGTAGATGTTGTTATCTGACTCGCGGAAGGCAAAGTAGTACTTGTAAGATGTGTTAGGCTCAAGACCCTGGAGCTTGATGGTGTTTGTCGACTCTACATCTACGCTCTCGATTGTAGCCTTCTCGCCTGCAACAAAGATTGCGGCTGCATCCAACGCCTCATCACGCTGAATGTAGGCATACTCCTTGATGTTCTTAGTCTTTACGGTGATTGTTGCACCGTTAGGTGTAATGTCGCCTACGGTAACCTCCACCGTTGTACCTACGCCATCCTTCTTATTATCGATGTCGTCATTGGTACACGCGCTTATTGCCAAGCCTGCTACAAGAGTTACAGCGGCAATTAAAAAGTGCTTAAAGTTTTTCATAAAGTTAATAATTTAGTTTTTTGTTATGTGTCCTCTATTTACTACATATCTATTAACTCGCAAATGTAATAATAATTATTGAAATTCACGCACTTTAGTCGCACTATTCTTGCATATCGTGCATTAATATTCCACATAAAAGATAGTATAAAACACCAACTTTTCACAATAATAATCGCCCCGACACACTATTTTGCCCCAAAAATTTATTCTTTGATGGTTATCTTTTTTCTATCTACAAAACAAGGGCCGACTCCAAGCGGAATCGGCCCAATATGCAGAGTAAGCAGGCACTACTCGCGCACAAGCACGACATAATCACTTGCACCCAAAGTGAACGCCTCAGATGTTCCGAGCGAGCGTTTCTGGCCTGTCATAAGGTTGCTCCACTCACCAGGATTAGTAATGCTAACCTGAGTGGTAGCCTCCTCATTGCTAAAGTTGGCAACGACGATAACCCTATCCATCACTAACACCTTGCCACCCATATTGGCATCACCGACCTGCCAAGTGTGTACCTTAACCTCGTCCTGACCATAGTACTCCTCGTTATCGGTACGCCAAGAGATAATCTTCGACATCGCATCGTAGAGGGCCCTACGGTCGGCATCCTCGAAGTAGTTCCAGCGCACAGGCTTACGTCCTGTACGGCCATTCTCCTCGATAGATACATCGTAACCAAGCTCGCCAAACTGCCACATCATCTTCGGATAGGGCGTAAGGAAGTGGAAGGCGTAGATAGCCTGAAGACGCTTAGTAAGCACACCCCAAGGCTTAGCCCATGACTGTGCATACTTGACAGCATCGTAGGCGATACGCTCCTCGTCGTGAGTCTCGATATTATTTACGCGACCCTTCTTAAAGTCTGCAAAACTGCTACCCGTAAAGCCGAGTACCGACTGCTTGTAGCCACCACGCTGATTGTTATTCCAGCAGAGAGCTCCCACCGACTCGTAGAGCTCATTCTCCTCGCGCTGATCGCAGAAGTGCTCGAAGATAACGTAGGCATCCTCGTCAATTGAGCGGATAGTCTCGGCATAGTGCTTCAAAATAGCTATACGCTGAGTCGAGTAACCACCAGCATCGTAGTTGCCAGGGTTCTGCACAAAGCCCTTGGTGAGGTCAAAGCGGAAGCCATCGACGTTATACTCCTCCATCCAGTACTCCAAGACATCGTCGATATACGACACCGTATACTCGTATGTGTGGTTAAAGTCGTGGAATACGCTCCAGTTGTGTGGCGCGTCGACATTGAAGAATGGATTGTCCGATGATGTCTTATTAGCACCGCCATCCCACCACATCTTAGCATAGGGGAACTGACCTGTAGCGTGGTTGAACACCACATCGAGGATAACGGCGATATCGCGCTTATGGCACTCGTCAATAAACCTCTTATATGCCTCCTCAGTACCATAGGCCTTGTCGGCAGCGAAGAAGAAGCATGGGTTATAGCCCCATGAGTCATTACCGTCGAACTCCTGGATAGGCATAAGCTCTATCGCATTAACACCGAGAGTCTCAAGGTAGTCGAGCTTCGCCGTAACAGCATCTATAGAGCCAGCCTCGGTAAAGTCGCGGATAAGGAGCTCGTATATCGCCAGCGAGTTCTCCTCGGGGCGGTCATAACCCGTAGCTGTCCACTGATACTCCGTAGGGTTAAGCTCAAATACCGATACTATATCCGAGGTAAGCTTCGCAGGATACTCCTTAAGGTTAGGATATATCGAGGCATCTATCCACTTATCGTTCCAAGGGTCGAGAATCTTCTTAGCATAGGGGTCACCAACTCTCGTTGAGCCATCTACAAGGTACTGATAGCCATACTCTACACCCTCCTCAAGGCCCGATATGGTAATCCAGAAATAGTTACCGTCGCGCTTCATCATAGCCCTATTCGAAGGAATGTAGTCGTTGAAGTCACCCAGAAGAATCACCGACTCCTTACCCGGAGCAAAGAGCACGAAAGTAGCCTCGTTGCCATTAATCGTTACACCATTATAGGCATCAGCTGGACGTGTAGCTAGCTCCGTTTCGCCCAATACAGCAACGTTGATGCTCTCCTCGACAGTGGCCACGCCATCTGTTGCTACCGCCTTAAAACATACATCCATAGCCTCCGATGGGGTGAACTCATAGGCGAGCGTTGCACCACCAGTCTCGGCCACAGCCTCATCGTTCATAAAGAGCTTAACATTGGTAGCCGCCTGCTGCTGTACCTGCACGTTGCAGGTCTGGCCCACCTTGAGGATGTCGCCATTGGCAGGGGTGAGGAACTTAACAGACATACCCTCGGTAGCCAACTCAATGAAGATGTCGGCACCATTGTCCTTGACCTCGATAGTGTTATCTGCCGAGCGGAATACAAAGGCAAGGTGCGTGATAGTCTCACCCTCCTCGACGCTATACCAAGCACGAGGACCACCCTTGATGACGTAGTGCCAGATGTTGCCACCCTGCGATTCGAGCTTACACTCTGGGATGTTGTTACCCCAGTCGGCCAAGACATGCTTCCAGTCGCCCGTAGAGGAGCTGTCGGTAGTCAAGACACCTGTGTGAGCATATAGCTCTCCGGTGAAGCCATCGGCGGCTGTACCTGCGGTATTGAGGATTATGGTGATATCCTCGGTCATCGACTCGGTGATAAAGGCCGGGTCGGTAGAGATAAGTGGCAACTCCGAAGGCTCGGGTTCGGGCTTTGGAGGTGCTGGGGGGTTGTCGTTTGGGGGTAATACGACACCTGCATCGTCGCTACATCCCACCATTACGATAGCCAGGATGGCCATCAACAGAAAACGAAGCTTTTTCATATGTGTTTGTGTTAAAATTGTTTGTGCATCCATCTATATTTGCAGCTACGACTACAAAAATAGGCTCTAAGCAGAGATACTTTGCTCGGCAAAGTTACAGAAAATTATCGACAATAAAAGGAGGCGGTTTAATAAAAAGATGTAGTTTTAGTCCTGCTAAGCCCGAAAAAACGCAGCTTACTTATTGGATAAGGTACTCCTGAAGCTTTACACGCCACTCCTCGGGCATAGGTACAGTCTGCTGAAGCTCGAAATCGAAGGCCACCATCACCGAGCTACTCTCCGTAAGACACCTATCGCCAGAGAGTATACGCTGGTGCAGCGTCATGCTCTTGTTGCCTATGCGCGACACATCGGTAACAACCACTATATCATCTACAAGGCGCACCTGACCAAGGTAGTCGGTGTGTGTCGATGCGGTGATTATGCGCAGCTTATCGAACACTCCCGTGATACCCAAGACCTGAGTGTAGAAGTCGGTCTTGCCCATGTCGAAGTAACTCTGCTGCCATATATTGTTGACGTGCATAAACGAATCTACATCCGAGAAACGCTTCTGCACAGGGGTTATCAGTTGCTTTGCCATACGCTTTACTCTCTAATAATCTTCACCTCATTACCCTCGCCAAATGCTATTATCGAGCTTGGCTTAAATGTTGGCTTACCCTCGAAACGTGGGTTTACAACATAGTCCACACCCTCGATAATTGCGCGCTCGACCTCCTTAAGACGCTTAGCTGCTGCCTCGCCCGATATATTTGCCGATGTCGAGACTATCGGACGGCCAAACTTACGCAGCAGAGCCTGACAGAAGTCGTGACGCGGAACGCGCACACCTAACGTCCCCTCCTCGGGAATAAGACTCGGCGCGAGCCCCACAGCTCCAGGAAGGATGGCCGTAAGAGGTTTATCCGAGAGCTCCATAACCTCAAAAGCTATGCCTGGCGCACGATTTACGTAGCGCACAATCATATCGGCATCGCGACATAGACACAACATCGCTCGCTTATCGTTACTCTGCTTGAGCGCGTAGATGCGCTGCACAGCCTCCTCGTTTGTGGCATCACACCCTATGCCCCATACCGTATCTGTGGGATATAGTATCACTCCTCCTGCTCGAAGGACCTCAACACACTGTTCTACAGCTTTTTGCATAACTTGCAACTCTATTTTTTGTTCATCAACTCGTTAAAGCAGTGACGACATATTGGCTGGTATGTGTCGTGTGCGCCCAAGAGCACCTGCTTATCGTCAGCGGTGAGGCGGTGCGAGTGGTTCGCCAAATCGCCACAACGAACACATATAGCGTGTACCTTGGTGACATACTCTGCCGTAGCCATAAGCGCAGGCATAGGTCCAAACGGAACACCCATATAGTCCATGTCGAGGCCCGCGACGATAACACGTATGCCACTATCGGCGAGCTTACGACACACCTCGACTATGCCATCGTCGAAGAATTGCGCCTCGTCGATACCCACAACATCGACATCCGATGTCATCAAAAGGATATTCTGTGCCGACTCTACGGGTGTAGAGAGTATCGCATTCGAGTCGTGCGACACCACCTCATCTTCGGAGTAGCGCACATCTATTTTAGGCTTAAAAATCTCGACTTTGAGGTTTGCAAACTGCGCACGCTTCATACGGCGTATAAGCTCTTCTGTCTTACCCGAGAACATCGAGCCACAGACAACCTCAATCCACCCCTTGTGTTTGTTATTCTCTAAAAACATATCTTATTTGTTTACTATATCGTTACGTTTGGCAATTATACTCTATTTACGGCTCAGGCGTAAAAGGACGCTACACTTAAGAGGAAAAACGCTCCCCTTAAAAAGGACCTTTAGGCCCTGCCCTCATAGCACCCTAAGGAGCTTTAGCTCCGCCCTCTTAGGCCCTTAGGCCTCCAGAGCCAGATGCCGCAGATGATGCCTTATCACTGCAAAGACCCCATTTTGTTGTTAGAAGGGTTGCATATTTGGAGATTTGTCGCAGGCTGAAAAAGCGGAGCATACTTGACGTATGTGAGCATTTTTCAGACAAGCAAAGCTTCGAAGATGCACCCTTATCACTACAAATTTGTTGTTAGAAGGCATTAGATGTGGTAGCTGGTCGCAGAGGGCAAAAGCGGAGTTTACTCAAGGTAAATGAGCATTTTGCACTCAAGCCAGATGCCGCAGATGATGCCTTATCACAACAAATTACTCGTCGAGACGCATTATCTTCGCCCCCAACGCATTAAGTCGTCCATCAATATCGCGATAGCCACGATCTATCTGCTCGATATTCTGTATTGTACTCGTACCCTCGGCACTCATCGCAGCGATGAGCAGTGCCACACCTGCGCGTATATCAGGCGAGGTCATATTAGCTGCACGGAGGGGTAGACGGTGGTCAAGGCCTATGACCGTAGCACGATGGGGGTCACAGAGGATAATCTGCGCTCCCATATCGATAAGCTTATCGACAAAGAAGAGCCTACTCTCAAACATCTTCTGGTGGATGAGTACCGAGCCCTTTGCCTGCGTAGCCACAACAAGGAAGATGGAGAGCAGGTCGGGCGTAAGTCCTGGCCAGGGGGCATCGGCAATGGTCATAATAGAGCCATCTATAAAGCTCTCGATACTATAGTTCTCCTGCGTAGGGATATAGATGTCGTCACCACGCTGCTCGAAACGTATGCCCATACGCGCAAACTGCTGGGGTATAATGCCGAGGTTATCATACGACACGTTCTTTATTGTGAGCTCGGAGCGTGTCATAGCCGCCATACCTATAAAGCTACCCACCTCAATCATATCGGGGAGCATAGTGTGCTCAGTGCCCCCGAGCGACTCGACACCATCGATGGTGAGGAGGTTAGAGGCTATGCCCGAAATCTTAGCACCCATACGGTTCAGCATCTTGCATAACTGCTGAAGGTATGGCTCACAGGCGGCATTGTATATCGTGGTGCGTCCCTGCGCAAGCACCGCAGCCATCACTATATTTGCTGTGCCCGTCACCGAGGCCTCGTCGAGGAGCATATATGCACCTTTCAGACGTTTGGCCTCGACAGTATAGAACTCATCGCTAATGTCGAAGTTGAAGTCTGCGCCGAGCTTCTGGAAGCCGAGGAAGTGGGTATCCAAGCGTCGACGACCAATCTTATCGCCACCAGGCTTGGGCATATATCCTACGCCAAAGCGCGTGAGCAGTGGACCTATCATCATCACCGAGCCACGCAGACGACGACAACGCTTATGGTAGTCGGCAGTACGCAGATAGTCGAGGTCGATATTATCGGCCTGAAGAGCGAAGTCGTCGTCGGAGAGTCGCTCAACCTTAACACCCATCCTCTTCATTAGCTCAAGGAGCTGCATAACATCTGCGATAATAGGCACATTATGCAACACTACACGCTCCGAGGTGAGCAACGTAGCGCATATAATCTGTAGAGCCTCGTTCTTAGCACCCTGAGGTACAATCTCACCATTAAGGCGGTGGCCACCCTCAACAATAAACTTTGCCATAGTTATATCTTTTTGTGGTAAGGCCCCAACAACACCAAGACCCCACCCTTTAAACTCCTCCCACAGCGGGAGTATCATTATAATGCCCAAAGGTACTAATTTTTCAACGATAACTACAAATTATCGCCACATAAGTTTTCAACATTTAAATATCTCTACCCATTTTGACCACTCTACCTTTCATTTAGTATTATAGCCGATTGGTTGATTTTTATTGAAAAAATACTCTTTTTAGACCTTTATTGTATTCTATAGGTCGATTTGCATTTTGATTTACCAATACAATTTTGTTACTTTGCACCGAGGATACTCCTCATACGACAAAACCAAAATAACAGACATCTTACTATGAAACGATTTTTTAGTCACATCGACATTGACCGAATACCATCGGACATCGTCACCATTGATGACGACCTTAAGCTATTTACCATAGACAATAGCACCCAGAACGAGCCACGCAAGCTCACACACGCCGTTATAGTGATATGCACAAGCGGGCACTGCCGACTCAAGATAAATCTTACGGAGTATGAGGTAGAGAGCCCACAGCTTATAACCCTTATGCCTGGCCAGATTATCGAGCCTATGGGCCATAGCCACAACATCAATGGCTACGCCATATCACTCTCAAAACGCTTTATCGATATGCTTAACCTACCAGGCTGGCAACGCCAATATATGGTCATGTACAACAACCCTGTGGTAAACATCGATAGCGACAAGCTCGCAGCCATACACTTCTTCTACGCCATACTATATCGTGCTGCCGAGAACACGGCAAACCCCTTCCGCCTACAGGTTATCGAGAACCTGATACGTGTATTCTACTACGGAGGAGTCTCAAGCCTCAACAACGAGAAGCATTGCGAACATGTCTACAAAAATAGTGTAGTGGAGCGGTTTTTTGAGTTAGTGCAGGAGCACTACCGCGACGAGCGACTTATAGGCTTCTACGCCGATAAGCTGTGCATAACACCTAAGTATCTGTCGAAGTTGGTCAAGGAGCATACGGGACGCTCGGCAGGCGAGTGGATTGAGAGCCACGTGATACTCGAAGCACGCGCCCTACTACAATCGTCGGATATGACGATACAGCAGGTGGCCACATCGCTTAACTTCCCAAATCAATCCTTCTTCGGCAAGTATTTCAAGCGTGCCACAGGCCTCTCGCCCAAGCAGTATCGCCAATCGAAGTAGGCTACCACTCGATAGGCGTATCGCCCCGACTTACAAGGTAGTCGTTTGCCAACGAGAAGTGACGACAGCCAAAGAAGCCCCTATAGGCCGATAGTGGCGATGGGTGTACGGCGCGAAGTATCAGATTTTGTGAGCCGTCGACAATAGCACACTTACGCTGTGCATAGTTGCCCCATAGCATATATACCACCCCTTGCTTACGCTCGGCAATGGCGCGTACTACGGCATCGGTAAACTGCTCCCAGCCACGCCCTGCATGCGAGGCGGCGCAGTGTGCTCGCACCGTAAGTACGGCGTTAAGTAGTAACACCCCCTGCTCAGCCCAGCGGTCGAGCTCGCCCGACACAGGTACCTCGGTGCCCACATCGTCGTGTATCTCCTTGAATATATTCTGTAACGATGGCGGAAAGGCAACGCCTTCGTTGACCGAGAAACATAGTCCGTTAGCCTGCCCAGGACCATGATAGGGGTCCTGGCCGATAATGACAACCTTGAGCTTGTCGAAGGGGCACTTATCAAAGGCCCTAAAGATGTTACGCCCTGCTGGATAGACCACGCCCGACGAGTACTCACTCTTAACAAACGACACGAGCTCCTCGAAATAGGGTTTCTGAAACTCCGCGTCCAATATCTCCTTCCAATCTTGGGCTATACGAACATCTGCCATCGTAGAAAAATATTATTGCGTTTATTGCGTTTTATACTTGCGAAGATAGCTAATTTTAACTATTTTTGCAAGTATGAGTAGCTATTGTGGCTACTCTACAAGGTTGAACGATATACAAAACATATAAAACCAAAACTAATATGCGTCATATACTACCACTTATCGCTGCTATAGTACTTACATCTATGAGCACTGCTGCTCAGGAGGTTAAGAACATAATATACCTCATTGGTGATGGCATGGGCTTAGCCTCGGTGTCGATGATGCAGCTTGAGAGCAGCTATGCGCCCACTGTATTTGACCACGCCGACAACGTTGCACTACAGAAGACCTACTCGCTTGATAATCGCGTGACCGACTCGGCAGCCTCGGGCACAGCACTTGCTACGGGCGTAAAGACGAACAACACCTTTATCAGCGTGACTCCCGAGGGTGAAGAGCTCGAAACACTTATGGAGGTTGCCTCAAAGAGGGGAAAGGCCACAGGTGTTGTGGTGACGACATATGTGCAGCACGCTACACCTGCGGTATTCTATGCCCACACCACCTCGCGACACAACTATACCGAGATTACGCGACAGCTATTGGCCAGCGATATCGATATCGCCATAGGCGGTGGCACAGCCTTCCTTGACGAGCTTTACAAGGGTCGCAAAGATGCGCTCAAGGCTATCGACAAGAGTGGCTTTACGCTCTTCGAGACCATAGACGCAGCCAACGTAAGCAGCGCACCACGCCAGTTAGTTCTCTTAGCCGATAAGGAGATTGAGAATCGCAGAGGCTATCTGGCACGTGCCACCACAACGGCACTTAGACACCTTGAGCGCATAGGTGGCGAGAGTGGCTTTGTGCTCATGGTCGAGGGCTCGATAATCGATGGCGCAGGCCATGGCAACGATGCTGTAGGTCAGCAGGCCGAGATGCGCGACTTTATGGAGGCTATAGAGTTAGCATTAGAGTATGCCGCAAGCCACGCAGGGACGTTGGTGGTTGTCACCGCGGACCACGAGACGGGCGGACTGTCGTTGGTGAGCAACAACTCCGACTTTAACCTCTCGGAGCAGGGCGTAGAGTATCGTTGGACAACAGATGGCCACTCGGGCGTGATGGTACCTATCTATCTGTATGGCACAGGGGCCGAGCTAATAAACGGAGTAATGGAAAATGCCGAGCTCGGTGCCAAGCTCAAGGAGATTATCGCTAAGTAGTAGAGAGGTGCTCGATTAATATCTTAACCCCCAACGCTATAAGAATCACGCCACCGAGGACTCCCACGCGAGAACCGAGCTTATCGCCTATATGCGAGCCCAGATATACGCCCACGACAGAGAGCACAAAGGTGACGACACCTATAACTGTCGCAGCAAGCAGAATATTGACATTGAGAAAGGCCATGGTGACACCTATAGCCAAGGCATCGATACTTGTAGCCACAGCCATAACAAACATCACCCTGAAACCAAAATCGGCATCCTGAGCCTCATCATCTCCCCACAGAGCCTCACGAATCATATTTAGACCTATAAGCAACAGTAGTCCAAAGGCTATCCAATGGTCTATGTTTGCCACGCTCTCGGTAAAGCTGTAGCCGAGAGCGTAGCCCACAAGCGGCATCAACGCCTGAAACCCTCCAAACCACGCCCCCGCAGTCAGCGCATGACGCAGGGCGACATGGCGCGCCGTTAGGCCCTTGCCAAGCGAGATGGCAAAGGCATCCATAGCCAACCCTATGGCTACGACAACAAGTTCTATAACACCCACAACTCTACAGGGAGATTATATCGATTAGTAACGTCTGTAAGCCTTTATCGCCTCGGTAGCAGCACCACTATCGTCGAAGAGCTTGCCCCAATGTGGCGACGTAGCCTCCCAGATAAAGGTACCACGCCCCAAACCATTAGGCAGCGAACTAACAATACGCTCGATATCTAAGTAGTGGTCGCGATACTCTACCACGATGAGGGGCTTGTTGTATCGAAGTACCAACGCATTGGTATTGGCCTCCAGCTCCTCAAGCGTGCCGTGCCACTCGGGGTAGTACGACTGGCCTATAATGTCGTAATCTACGCCATACTCGTTCATAGCATCGAAGAAACGCTGCGACTCCTCGGCCTGGCCACCCAGAGCAACGTGGAGCATAACCTCGGCGTTGGGAGCATACTCGCGCACAGCACGTACACCCTCACGCAGCAGACCACACAACCCCTCAAAGCTATGACGCACCGAGCCATAGGGCCACAACATACCGTTGCTCACCTCGTTACCCACCTGCACCATATCTGGAGCTGTACCCTGAGCATCGAGAGCTACGAGAACATCGCGTGTATGCTCAAAGAGGGCCCTGCACACCTCCTCATAGGAGTATGTCTGCCACGCCTGCGGCATTATCTGCTTCTGTGGGTCGGCCCAGTTATCCGAGTAGTGGAAGTCGAGGAGGAAGTACATCCCCGCCTCCTTGATGCGCTTGGCCATGGCGAGCGTGTGCTCCAGATCGCAGTAACCATCGCGCTGCGAATAACCCAACTCCGAGCGAGGGTTGACAAAGAGACGTAGGCGTATATAGTTGAAGCCATTATCTCGCATAATAGCGATGGCATCGCCCTCGACACCGCCGTCCGAGAAGCTCCAACCAGCATCCTCCTGTGACTGTAGCCATGAGATATCGGCACCTACGGCATAGGGGCGCTCGATAGATATTTGTGCCGTAGCCGACGTAAGCGCGACAAGCGCGACAACGAGTAGTAGTAATCGTTTCATAATCTTTGTGTTATAATGTTTGGTATATTCTTCTAATTTTCCGAGAGGGCCTTAAGCTTGGCAATCTCCTCGGGCCAGCGAGCCTCATCGGGGGTCTCAAGCACAAGGGGGATGTTGTCGAAGCGGTTATCACGTGCTATATACTTGAAGCACTCCCATCCTATCTGGCCATCGCCAAGGGGCGAGTGGCGATCTACACGGCTGCCCAATGGGCGCATAGCATCGTTAAGGTGCATACCACGAAGATAACCAAAGCCTACAACCCTATCGAACTCGGCAAACGTAGCATCCAACGCCTCGGTGGTACGCAGGTCGTAGCCTGCGGCAAACGTGTGGCACGTGTCGAGACATACGCCCACACGACTCTTATCCTCAACCCTGTCGATGATATAGGCTAAATGCTCGAACCTAAAGCCGAGATTAGAGCCTTGACCTGCGGTATTCTCAAGGACGGCAGTAACCCCCGAGGTGCGCTCTAAGGCCATATTTATAGACTCGGCAATGCGGTCCAGCGACCCCTCCTCCGAGATACGCTTAAGGTGGCTACCAGGGTGGAAGTTGAGGCGGTCGAGGCCCAGCAGCTCGCAACGACGCATCTCCTCAAAAAAGGACTCTCGCGACTTGGCAAGACCATCCTCATCGGGGTGTCCGAGGTTTATAAGGTAGCTATCGTGGGGCAACACTTGCCACGCGGCATAACCAGCCTCGGCCATGGTGCGCTTAAAGAGTTCTATCTGCGATGCTGTAAGCTCTGGAGCAAGCCACTGTCGCTGATTCTTGGTAAACAGAGCAAAGGCCGTAGCCCCTATCTCCTTAGCATTCTTTATGGCGTTCTCAACGCCTCCTGATGCACTTACGTGCGCTCCAAAATATTTCATATTCTCAATATATTACAATGTTTATAACCTGGTAAATATAGCAAAAGTCTATACTTTACATCATCCTAACGAGCCTACTACGTAATAGGTTTCTGTAGTAGGTGCGTTATTATGATGCCAAAGATAGTAAAAATTTAAGAAAAGATTTATATCTTTGCATTGTATTTACTAATCTACGGATAGATAAAAATTATAACTTAGACCAAACAGTATGAAGAACGTTTACACTATCTTAGCGATGATGCTACTTTCGTCGCTAACGGCCACAGCGCAGGTGTCGATGGACGACGTGGCTCCCAAAACCGAGGCTCGCGCCTTCGAAAACGAGATGAAAACTAAGGAGGTAGATGCTGAATACTTCTCTGAGGCTACCTACCGCGCCGAGCGCGCCGCAATACGCAAGGAGCGCAACACTATAGACTTCTCGGCAAACCTCCATGGCTCACTTACAGCCTTTAGCAAGTCGTGGCAGGCAGCAGGCGATAACACTATCACCATTCTCGCCTCGGTAAACTTCCTCCACACATATAAGAAGGGACGTTTCACCCTGACAAACACCGCCTCGGCAAAGTTCGGATACAACAACATGAAGACCGATGTGGGCGATGGCAAGATGAAGGGCCTATGGTTCAAGAATGTCGACGAGATAGTCTTGGCAACATCGCCACAATGGGCAATGGTTAAGAACTGGACGTATGGTGCCAATGTTAAGTTCCGCACGCAATTTGCACGTGGCTACGAGACACGCACGGACCACTACAACAACATAGATGCGGTATCGAACTTTATGACACCAGGATACTTCGATGTTTCGGCCGGTTTTACCTACGTACTACCATCGGAGAAGGTGCCTCTAAAGGTTAACCTCGCGCCTATAGCCATGAGTGCAACCTATCGTAACGACCTTAGCGTGACGAAGGACTATGGTCTTAGCGAGGGTCAAAGGTCGAAGTATGAGGGTGGTCTATCAATACAGCTCGACTTTGACCGCACATGGGGTAAGGATGGATGGCTACGCTATCGCACTACGGCATACTCGTTCTATGGCTGGATTACCGACATCTCATCAAAGGCGAAGTTTAAGCCTACAGAGGAGCAGGCTAAGTATGAGCATGTTGTACCTACGATACGTTGGGAGAATACCATAGATATCAAGGCAACAAAGCATATATCTACGCAGATATACTTCCAGCTATACTACAACAAGCAGGAGTGGCATCAGCTTCAGGTATCATCGATGTTGTCCGTAGGTCTTACATATACCTTCAAGAATAAGTAGCACACACAAAAGGTGCTTCGACAGGTCATAAATAGGTATTTCGCCGCTGGAGGAGCACCTTAACATAGCCACACCGAAAAGTTGAGTATGGAGCAGAATATTAGGCGTAAAAGGAGATTTTGGAGAGTAGTCATCATACTGCTTAGCATCGTCTGTGCCGTATGGATAGGTGTCGGCTTGGGGCGTATCGTCGAGTATAACCGCACGAAGCGTGTTGTCGAGGCTATGGCCGAGAGTGTCGGCCGCTACGAGAGCGATATAGCGACGTTTAATCAAGAGATGGTGGCCCTTGAGAAGCTGATGCAGGGCCAGGACAAGATGATACAGACGATACTCTCGGTGCGCAACCACTACGTCGACCCCGTATCGCTCGATACAATATACGAAAAGGCGATACCTGCCCTACTCTCCGAGTTGGACCCTCACTCGGAGTATATACCTCGCAAGATGTTCAAAGAGGTAAACGAATCCCTTGAGGGTGAGTTTGACGGCATTGGCATAGTCTTTAACGCCATGACCGACACCATCACTGTGCTTAGCGTCATACCCCAAGGACCTTCGGACAAGGCGGGCGTGCGCCCTGGCGACCGTATTATGCTTATCGACGGCAGGGAGGTGGCTGGCAAGAAGATACCCCAGGACTCGATGGTTAAGCTGATGCGCGGCAAGCGTGGCTCGAAGGTGAAACTCTCGATAAGACGCTCCTCGCTCGACAACCTCGTCGATATGACCATCACGCGCGCGCCAATAGAGATACACAGCGTGACTGCCGCCTTTATGCTCAACGACGAGGCCAAGATTGGCTATGTGCGCCTTTCGCAGTTCTCACGCACATCCTACAACGAGGTGCGCAAGGCGTTAGACAAGCTTCGTGGCGAGGGTATGCGCAGCATTATTATCGACCTGCGTGGTAATGGCGGAGGCTTCCTCGACCAGGTTGTGGCTATGGTAAACGAGCTACTCCCTGCCAACCAACTCATTGTCTACACCGAGGATAGATATGGACGACGTGCAAACGAGTACTCCAATGGCTCGGGCAGCTATACAGATATCGGCATCGCTGTACTTGTCGACGAGTTCAGTGCCTCGTCAAGCGAGATACTTGCTGGCGCGGTGCAGGATAACGACCGAGGCCTGGTAATCGGCCGTCGCACCTTTGGCAAGGGATTGGTGCAGGCACAGATACCCTTCGAGGATGGCTCGGCAATACGCCTTACAGTGGCACGATACTACACCCCCACAGGTCGCTCGATACAGAAGCCATATGTCAATGGTAACGAGGAGGAGTACCACATGGACTTGGTCAACCGCATAAACCACCACGAGCTCTTCTCGGCCGACTCGATAGTCTTCGACGAGAGCATGAAGTTCACTACGCCCAAGGGGCGCACGGTATATGGCGGAGGAGGTATTATGCCCGACATCTTCATTCCGATTGACACGCTATACGCCTCGGAGTACTACAACAAGGTGTGGGATAGCAACGTTCTCTACCGCTACACGCTCGACTTTACGGACCGCAATCGCAAGGCCTTAGATCGGGTAACTACCATCGAGGAGCTTGATGCTGTGCTCGACAAGGAGCCTCTTCTCGACAACTTTATCGCATACGCCGAGCGTAATGGCGTAGCGCGTGACGAGGAGGGACTCAAAAAGTCGCGTAGGGTTATCGAGGCTCAAATTAGAGCGTATATAGGGCGCAACGCTATGGCCGACGAGGCGGGATTCTACCACAACATATACCCCATAGACGAGGCTATGCAACGCGCCGTAGAGGAGCTTACAAAAATAGGTAAGTAGCCTCGGACAACCCTTAAACAACGATTATGAATAGATTATTAGGCATACTCTTTACGCTCGCAGCCATAGCAGCTATGGTGCTGGCCATCTTAAACTACGGAGAATACCGCTCTATGCTCTTTACCGATAGGAGCGCAAGTAGTGAGGCTATCGTCTCATTAGATGGCACAGAGGAGATTATCGAGACTACAGACACAACATCCGTATTAACCACTGAGCTTATCATCTCCGAGGAGAGTATGTAGACCTTAGGTTGCGCACATAGGCTGACCGCCATAGCACGAAGAAGAGGGTGACTAAATAGTAAATAGTCACCCTCGCTTGTTTAAGGTGTCATTCTGTTAGACTACATACACTCTGTGATATCCCACACAAAGGCGCGTGAGCCCTGCTGCTCGGTAGTAGAGTCTATCTGGCGGACAGCATCTAACAACACCGGAATCTTCTCATCCTCGACAATGGCAAGGATTGAGGTATTCATCGAAGGCCAAGCGTGTGTGCCGTAGTGAGGCTCACCACTGAAGCTACCACGTCCCTCGGTCAAGGCCCAACGTGTAAAGCCTCGCACGCCATGCTCATCGAGCATTCGGTTAACACGGTCAGTCAAAGCCTGGTTATATGACAAGAAAAATGCTTTCATATATATCTACTTATTAAACGTTTATCTATAGTCATAGGGTCGGCAGCATAGGCAGCCAACCCTACATCTAAATCTATTTCTTAAGAAGCTGCGAGCGGATAAATGCCTCCTCCTCAGCCTCGCGACGAGCCTTGCGCATAGCCTTACGCTCCTTGTAACCCTCAAGCATTGAGTAGAGGACAGGGACGATGAAGAGTGTGATAAAGGTTGACACCAACAGACCGCCTACAACGGCGATACCCATAGGCTGCCAAATCTCCGAACCCTCACCGATACCCATAGCCATAGGAACCATACCGAGGATGGTCGTGAGCGAGGTCATAAGCACAGGGCGTAGACGGCTCTTACCACCGGCAATAACTGCATCGCTGATGTTCCAGCCACGCTCGACAAGCAGGTTGGTATAGTCTACAAGCACAATACCATTCTTCGTAACGATACCCACAAGCATAATAGCACCAATAAGCGCGATAAGCGAGAGTGGCGTGCCTGTCAACCAGAGTGCAATAAACACTCCCGACATAGCAAATGGGATAGTAAACATAATGATGAATGGGTATGCCAACGACTCAAACTGCGTAGCCATAACGATATATACAAGGATGATGATAAGTGCTAACAGCGTGATGATATCGCTAAACGACTCACCCTGATCCTCGATAGTACCACCAAGCTCAAGGCTAAGACCTGCAGGCACCTCGTAGTCTGCAAGCAGAGCATTAACCTCGGCAACAGCATCACCAAGTGCTACGTTAGCACCCACCGAAGCCTTAACAGTAACGATACGCTGACGATTCTCGCGCTCGATGGTAGGAGATGAGAACGACTCCTCGATACGAGCAACCTCCTTAAGCTTGATAGGACGGCCCGTAGAGGTGTAGAGCGTGATATTCTCCACCGACTCCAAAGACTCGCGGAAAGGCTCATCGTAGCGAACTACGATATCGTACTCATCACCATCCTCACGATACTTCGTACACTCGAAACCGTAGATACGGTTACGGATAAACTGTGCTGCGGTAGCCGAGTTAAGACCGTAGTAAGCGAGCTTCTCGCGATCAAAAATCACGTTATACTCTGGCTCAAGGTCCTCACGCGAGAGCTGAACGTCACGCATAGTGCTTAGGTTCGACAGCTTTTCGCGCAAATCCTTAGCCGTAGACATCGCATCGTTCATATCGTGACCAAAGACCTTGACATCTACGGTACTTGCACCACCACCCGAAGGGCCACCACCGCCACCAGGCGTTACGGTAAACTCCGTAATCTCGGGAATAGCGGCAAGCTCCTTACGTAGCTCATCGGCAATCTCGAAGATTGTGGGTCGCTCGATATCGGTACGACGTGGCATACGGAGGTTGTAGTTTATCATGTGCGAACCTGTAGTCTGCATAGCAGCAAAGGCGTTTTCCGACGAACTCTCACCTGCCGAGGTAGATACCAAGAAGATATATGGGAACTTCTCAGCTATGATGTTGTCAATCTGGCGAGCTATTCGAGTGGTGTAGTCTACATGCACATTCTGTGGCAGCTTAACACTCATCGTAATACGCGCATTGTCCGAAGGTGGGAAGAACTCGGTAGGCACCTGCGACATCAGCGACATAGAGACTCCGAAGAAGGCCAACATTGCTACGATAACGCTCTTACGCCACTTAACGACAAAGCGTAGAGCCTTCTCGTAAATGTTGTCGAGCCAGATAAGGAACTTATCAATAGGCTTGTAGATGATACCTATACCCTTATACGTATGTGCTGCACCATCAATCTTGAGCAGATATGCCGACAACATAGGCGTAAGCGAGATAGCCGCAGCAGTTGATACGCAGACTACGATGGTAACAATCCAACCAAGCTCACGGAACAAGATACCTGCCATACCAGGAATCATCGTCAATGGCAAGAATACCGCAACGACAACAAGCGTAGTGGCGATAACCGAGAGCCACACCTCGTTGGTAGCGTAGATAGCCGCCTCCTTAGGCTTAGAGCCGCGCTCGATATGCGTAGTGATATTCTCAAGCACCACGATAGCATCATCCACAACCATACCGATGGCGATAGAGAGTGCCGAGAGCGATATGATGTTGAGCGTAGAGCCTGTAGCAAAGAGGTAGATAAAGGCGCAAATCAACGATATCGGGATTGTAAGACAGATGATAAACGTTGCTCGCCAACGACCCAAGAAGAACATCACCACGAGGATAACGAAGATAAAGGCGAACATAATAGTCTCGGCAAGCGAGTTAATAGCATCGTTAATCTCTCGCGAAGTCTCAAAGATGGTCTCCACTTTACAGTCGTTAGGCAGCGTAGGGATGATATCATCAAGACGCTTCTGCACCTCCTCGATAATAGCTACGGTGTTGGCACCTGTCTGCTTCTGAATCATCACACGCACACCACGACGGCCATTGATACGCTCATCCATCGTAGCCTTCTCCAACGTATCGATGATAGTGGCTACGTCCGAGAGCATCACCGTGCGGCCATTGCGATTCGAGACTACAATGTCGCGTAGCTCGCGCGAGTCGTCAAACTCAAGGTCAGACTTAAGGTTAAACACCTGGTCACCAAGGTCGAGCGAACCGGCGGGAACGTTGATATTCTCCGAGGCGATAAGCTGGCCCAACGACTCGATGGTAAGACCATAAGCCTCCAACTTATTGGGGTCTACGTTGACCTGTACCTCACGCTCCTGAGCACCGATGACAGCCACCGAACCGATACCGTTCACACGGTTAAGCTCGTTGACCATCTTATCGTCGAGAATCTTTGACAGGGCTGAATAGCTCTCGTCAGCAGTCACCGAGAGCATCATAATTGGCATCATCGAAGATGAGAACTTCATAACCGTAGGATACTCCACATTGTCGGGAAGTATCGACTGTGTACGGCTCACCACATCGCGGACATCGTTGGCCGCTTCGGTCAAATCGCAGCCATATTCAAACTCCAGTGTGATGATAGATACGTTATCCTTGGACTGCGAGGTAATCTTATCGAGGTTATCCACCGAGTTGAGCTGGTCCTCCAATACTCGGGTGATGTTGGTCTCGATATCCTCGGCATTACCACCAGGATACATGGTGATAACACTGATATAGGGCACATCAATCTCGGGGTAGTAGTCGACACCGAGCCTCATCACCGAGAAGAGGCCGAAGACTACGACCGCGATAAATATAAGCGCGGTAGATATCGGTTTTCGTACCGCTGATTCGTATATTTTCATTGCTTGAAGGTTTTACCTGTTAGAAATTGAGTCTTTTGTAGTGTTACTCGTTGATGATGTCTACCTTAACACCATCCGAAAGACGGATAAACGAGGTTGTAGCAACCTTCTCGCCCGCCTCAAGACCCTCAATGATATCAATCTTTGAGCCTACGCGACGGCCATCGCGCACCAAGCGGAACTCGGCAACACCATCCTTGATGACATATACGAAACGCTCCGACGAGCCAATCTGCTTCTGCACAGCAACATCGTCAACCATAACACCACTACGCTTACCCATGTTGAACGTAGCACGTGCATACATACCTGGACGCAGACGCTCGTTGGTGTTAGGAATGGTAATCTCCACGCCAAAGGTACGTGTTGCAGCGTCGAGTGCAGGGTTGATGCGAGTAACCTTACCCTCGAAGGTCTCGCCAGGGAAGATATCTACGTTGATATCGACGCTCTGGCCAACCTTAACATTAGGATAGTACTGCTCCGACACGTTAGCCATAACCTTGAGCTTGTCAATCTGCATAATGTGGAGGATAGGCATCGAGGCGAAGAGGTCGCCATTCTCGAAGTTACGCGCTGTGACAACGCCCGAGATAGGTGACTTAATCTCCGAGTTACGACGCATATTGTCTACCATCTCCTTCTGGAGGTTTAGCGTATTCTCAAGCTCGATCATCTGCTGGTCAGATACGCCACCTGCTGCATGTACGGGCTTCATACGGTCGTAGGTATCCTGCACCGTAGCGAGGTTTATCTCAAGCTGCTTAAGGCTTGTACGGTTTAGAGTAACCACAACGTCACCAGCCTTAACTCTATCACCTACGTCGAACTTAATCTCGTCGATGTGCAGGCCCTGAGCCGCAGGCGTGATATCGTTCTCCCTGTATGGCAGAATCTCCGAGGTGTAGGTCTCCTTAAGGTCGACGGTCATACTCTCGGCAGTGCAGGCCTTGATGGCAATGCTCTTTGGCTCCTCGGCCACAGCCTCGCTCGTCTTCTTCTCCTGGGTTGAATTACAGCCTACAAGCGTAGCAACTGCAATCATAAGCATTAAACTCTTCTTCATAACTATCTATCTATTATTAATTTTATCGTTTTAAGCTGTTGGGTTACTCTACGTTAGGAGTATCGATATAGGTCTCTACGCCCAAGGCCTTCTCGTACTGGGCATAGGCCGAGAGGTAGTCGTATATAGACTGTGAATAGCTAAGCTGCGCCTGTGTAAGTGCAAGCTGCGAGCTGTTAAGCTCAAGAATAGTACCTGCACCAGCATTATAGCGCGTAAGCGAGATATCGTAAGCCTTCTGGGCCTGCTCTACGGTAAGCTCGTTAGAGAGCATCGTTTCGCGTGCCGTAAGCAACGTATTTATCGACTGCTCGACCTGCAAACGCACACCATCCTCGGCATACTGACGCTGAAGCTCAAGCTGGCGTATCTGGTTACGCACCTCACGAAGCTGGTTTGTCTTCTTCAAACCTGCAAAGAGGGGGATAGATATCTGTGCTCCCACGTTTATTGGGTACTGCCACCAGAACTTAGACTGGTTAGCTGGCTGCGAGGTTGCACCACCCATAGCTCCACCCATAAGGCCTGAGAGGTCTACGCGCTCCTGACCGATGTAAGATATCTGGCCAAAGGCTGCGATAGTGGGCATACGTGTTGTCTGGATAAGCTTCTCCTGGTGCTCCAAGAGCTCACGCTGAATATCCAACGTGCGCAGTGTTGTATTCTCCGAAATATCCATCGAGTAGTCCTCGCCAAGAAGCACCTGGTTGCGGAAATCATCGAGCGTACCCATAACCTCGACATCTACATCCTCGGGGATAGAGAGGTACATCTTAAGCTGTAGCTTAGTGATATCTATCGCGCTCTGTGCCTGCAACACCTGAGGCTTAAGGTTCGAGAGCTGCACCTGTGCGGTGATGTAGTCATACTCTGCGGCAAGACCATTCTTATACAAATCCTCGGTGTTGGTCACCACGCGCTGTGTGGTTGCTACAGCCTCGTTAAGCACCACCAACGACTGCTCGGCCAAGAGCACATTGTAGTATGCCGAGCGCACCGCAGCAACTAAGTCGATACGGCTTGCACGCGCACTCTCAACAGCACCCTCCATCTGTGTTCGTGTCATCTTAATCTGGCGATATACCGATGGAGCGAAGAGTGGCAAAGCGATACTACCTGCCACGTTGAAGGTATTCTTACCACCAAACGAGAAACCCTCGGTCATCTCCTGACGACGCAACGCCAAAGAGTATTGTGCCGACGCATCAATCTGTGGATAGAGCGTCGATACGGCCTGCTTACGAACATAGTCGTAACGCTCAATCTCAAGGTTAGCAACCTTGATTGTTGGGTTATCGCTTAGGGCAATCTCTATCGCCTCATCGAGCGACAGGCTTAGCTGGCCCTGCTGTGCTGCCTCGGTGGACAGCTCTTGAGCCTGCACCACACATAGTGACGCAACGCCCAAACAGAGTAGAGTGAATAACTTTTTCATCTTATACTTATATTAATTACACTATTTGCACGACTCCTATAACGTAGCACTTGGCGTAATATTGCCAAAGTAGTTATCAAAGCACATATCTATAATCTCCATACCCTGCGTGGTACACAATCCGCGTATAAACACCACTGTTGCATAGGTCATCATATATACCACCTCTTGGGCATCGCCTATATCGCACCTATCAGCCATCATTATGCCATTTACGCTACTCTGCAACACCTTAACCACAAAGTCGCTATCGGCAGTCTTGGTAAAGTAGCCACGCTCTATGCACTCGCGAATCCAAGTGCGTAGCTCGTGCGATGTATCGTGCTTCTCATCACCCTCAAGACGCTTATACACCGAGGGATAGAAGCGTTGTAGATTACGACGCATACGATTAGCCGTAGGGGCCTGGTGAATCATATCGCGCAGATTGAGAAGCATAATCTCCAAGACGTTGTCTACCTGCATACACTGCTGACGACGACGCTCCCTACCCTGCTTGATGAAGAGACTTATACTCTCGTATATCAACTCCTCCTTGTCGCCAAACAACTCGTAGAGAGTACGCTTCGAGATACTAAGCTCCTGTGCGATATCATCCATACGCACAGCCTTAATACCCTGATTGACAAACATCTGCGATGCTTTTTCTACAATAATCTCCTTCTGTGTCATATATTTCTACTATTTTGACAGCGCAAATATAAACAGAAAAACTCGAAAAACAAAAAAAGTTTTCGAGTTTTTTGAGTTTTCTGTTGAGTCACCTCTCTGCAACGCACCTTACTTTACCCTTATACGCTGGCCGATAGAGATTTTGTCGATATTGATATCTGGATTTAGCTCGGCGATACGCTTCGAAGTAGTTCCATACTTGATGGCTATCTTGCCTACAAGGTCACCATCTACAACGGTATACCACACCTGGCCATCGGCCTCGACAACCTCTTGCGCCTTGTTCTCGGGCTGTGGCTTCTCGACCCTCTCACTCTGAGGTGCTACGGTGCCATTCGATATAAGTATGCGCTGACCGATAGATATGCGGTCAACGTTGATACCTGGATTGAGACGCTCTATCTCGGCGATTGTGACACCATAGCTTCGCGCTATGCGCCCTACAAGCTCGCCATCTACTACCGTATGCCACACCTCGCCACCTTGCTGCTTTGCAGGCCTACTTTCGACACTCGGAACACCACTCTCTGTAGCCACCACCTCACTCTTTGTCTGCTCTACCCTCTCGGCCGCGCCACCTCTGTCGGTGATGACTGCACGTGCCTCGCTACGCTCATCGACAACCTCGCCATTAGCTCGTCTATCGCTTATTGACGGCACGATGGCAACCCTCATACCCTCCCTAAGCATAGGTCTAAGACTATCTAAATCGCCATTTGCGAGGCGCACACAACCCTCCGTTGTACGACCTCCGATAGAGCTCGGGTCGTTAGTACCATGTATACCGATACCCTCATGTGGCGTATCAAGGCGCACAAACCAGTTGCCATAGTAACCCTCAACAAGGCCTTGACCCTTACCAAAGTCCTGCACCCAGTGCGACGCTGGCTGAATCTGCTCGATAGCAAACTCCCCCTCGGGGGTACACATATCCCCCGACTGAGACTTGTTGCCATAGCCACGACCCACAGCCACCGAGAAACGGCATATAAGACGGTTGTCGCTATCGTAGAGCTTTAGGGCCATACTCTGCTTCGATATCACCACGCGCTCAGCCCTCAAGGCATCGCCCATAGGCAGCTCATCCTCCTCAGAAACACCATAATCGGCGGCTGCCTCGTCGTAGCCTTGCGACGACTCCGAAGTAGCCACATCAGAGCCTCCACACGAGGCCATGAGTAGCATAAACGCTACACCAAACACAATATATCGCGCCCTAAACATACTCCAAATATCACTACTTATTGACTACTTCTCCCACTTAAACACTACACCTGTTCGCGAGGTGTTGTACATCTTGATAGTGTAGTACTCGGTGCCATCCTCGCGCTTGTGTGTAGTAGTGAAGTGCTCACCTAGGACATCTGCACGATTCAGACCACCGAAACGCTTCTCATCCGTAGAGAAGAGTATGGTATACTTACCTGGCCATGGCACACATAGCTCATAGTCGGGAATTGAGGCCGTAGGGTGCCAATTAAGCACAAAGAGCAGGTCGGTATGCGAGTATACCATCGTCTTATTGTTCTCATCCATCATATGGTTGTACGGATAGCCATCGCCCAACACACCATACTTACGTACCATATTTACCATTGCCTTGTCGAACTCGGCGAGGTAGGAGTAGCGCAAAAAGCCATTCTCGGCCAAAGACCACTGACGGCGTGCATGCTTATATGACCAACCATTGCCCTCGCGAGGGAAATCTATCCACTCGGGGTGGCCGAACTCGTTGCCCATAAAGTTAAGGTAGGCCTCGCCACCCGTAGTGATGGTCATCAGACGTATAAGCTTATGCAGAGCCATACCTCGGTCGATGATAAGGCTCTCCGAAGCTCTATCCATCGAGAAGTACATCTCCTTATCCATCAACCTGAAGGCTATGGTCTTATCGCCCACAAGAGCTTGGTCGTGCGACTCGGCATAGGCCACCGTGCGCACCGAGGGTAGACGGTTGGTCATAACGGACCACATCTCCCAAATGTTCCACTCCTCGTCGCTCTTCTCCTTGAGGAGCTTTATCCAGTAGTCGGGGATGGCCATACCAAGGCGGTAGTCAAAGCCCATACCTCCCTCCTCGGGCTTGGCACACGACCCAGGCATACCGCTGACATCCTCGGCGATGGTTATAGCGTCCGAGCGCAGGTCGTGAATGAGCTTATTGGCCAACGTAAGATAGACGATAGCATCCCTATCGACACCCTCGTCAAAGAAACGCTCGCGCGAATCAAACTCTACATAGCCACGATGGTGATAGAGCATCGAGGTGACACCGTCGAAGCGGTAACCATCGAAGTGGTACTCCTCTAACCAATACTTCACGTTAGAGAGCAAGAAGTGCTCAACCTCGCGCTTGCCATAGTCGAAGACCATAGAGTCCCAATACTTCTGATAGCCAGCCTCACCCTCCTTGGAGTAGTGGTGCTTCGAGCCATCCAACTCGTTGATACCCTCGTTGAAGTTCTTTACGTAGTGGGCGTGTACAAGGTCCATAATCACCGCAATACCGAGTTCGTGAGCCCTATCTATGAGGCTACGCAGCTCGTCGGGGGTACCAAAGCGCGACGATGGTGCAAAGAGGCTCGACACGTGATAACCAAACGAACCGTAGTAGGGGTGCTCGGCAACGGCCATAAGCTGCACAGCGTTATACCCCGCCTCCTTGATGCGCGGAAGAATCGTATCGCGAAACTCCACATATGTGCCTACACCCTCACGCTCCTGGGCCATACCTACGTGGGCCTCGTAGATTACCAGCTCACCCACCTTGGGGGCACGGAAGTCGTCGTTGCGCCACTCATAGTGCTTATCGACAATAAACTGGGCACTGAAGTTCTTGGTCGTGTCATCTTGAACCACCCTCTTAGCGTAGGCGGGGATGCGGTCGTGCCATCCATTATCGCCATGAATATGGAGCTTGTAGAGCGAGCCATCCACTAACCGTGCGGCATACATACCATCGGGCATAAAGATACTCCACACACCATCCCTACCGCGTTGCAACCGTAGCTCGGTGCGCTGCCAGTTGTTAAAGTCACCAAAGATATATACATCCTTGGCTGCGGGAAGCCACTCTCTAAACCACCAACCCTGCATCGTATCATCGCGCTGCCAGCCGAAGTACTTATATCCGTTAGCATAGTCGATAATCGAGCCTGCCGACTTCTCAATATCACTCAAACGTCTGATATACATATCGTAGCGGCGATTTATCTCCTCCTCAACAGGTTGTAGCCACTCATCGGCAGCCACTATCGGCAATTTAGAAATTCTCTCTTCCATACTATTTTTTTGTTTATTTTTAGCAAAGATACAAAAAATCTTCGTATATTTGCCTTATATTTGATGTTATTTGGATAACAACCACTACAACTAACATCGCAGCGTGACAATTTGAAAATTAACCAAGGGGGGGGGAAATTAGGTCGAGTTGATTATGACGCTTATTTTGAGGATATCTCTCGTTTCGTCTGATGGCACAATGCGGGCGTTGTAACCAAGGGAGGGGATGAGAATGATGACAAAATAAATGCAAGCGACCGAGACATAGGCACCCAACAACGAGTAGCATATTTAAAACTTATAGAATAAACCTTAATATTAACAAAAACTTTAAACTATGTTCAAAGGACACCCTAAAGGACTTTTAGCAGCAGCTCTCAGTAACATGGGCGAGCGTTTTGGTTACTACATTATGAACGCCGTACTTGTTCTGTTCCTCTGCTCGAAGTTCGGCCTTAGCGAGGAGACAAGCTCGCTAATCTACTCATTCTTCTACGCTGGTATCTACATCTTAGCTCTCGTAGGTGGTTATATCGCCGACAAGACTCAGAACTACAAGGGTACCATCATGGCAGGTTTGATGATTATGGCATCAGGCTACGTATTGCTCTCTATCCCAATCCTTGCCACATCGACAAACATCAGCTGGCTCTTGCCACTTACCTGCTTGGCACTCTTTATCATCGCCTTTGGTAACGGTCTGTTCAAGGGTAACCTACAGGCTATCGTAGGTCAGATGTACGACAACCTTGAGGCCGAGGCTGCAAAGCAGGGCGAGGAGGCTCTCAAGGCTGCAAAGGAGAAGCGTGACTCGGGCTTCCAGATTTTCTATGTCTTTATCAACATTGGTGGTGTTATCGCCCCATTCGTGGCTCCACTTCTTCGCGAGTGGTGGCTCAAGGCCCACAACATGTTCTATGAGGCACAGCTACCAGCCCTCTGCCACCAGTATCAGGAGAGCGGCGTAGTTTCGGAGAACCTTACCTCGTTGGCCGAGAAGGCAAGTGCCGAGCCTATTGCCGACATCGCAACATTCTGTGGCGAATACCTACAGGTATTTAACGAGGGTATCCACTACTCGTTTATCGCATCTGTAGCAGCAATGCTTATCTCGTTGACTATCTTTATCGCTACGCGCAAGCGTTTCCCAACACCAGCAAAGAAGGCTCAGGTGACATCTGTTGAGTACACCCCCGAGGAGCGTAAGGCCGCAGCTACCGAGATTAAGCAGCGTATGTATGCACTCTTTGCAGTTCTTGCTATCGCCATCTTCTTCTGGTTTGCATTCCACCAGAATGGCACATCACTCTCGATGTTTGCTCGCGACTTCGTCAAGTCTGACAGCGTAGCACCCGAGGTATGGCAGGCACTCAACCCATTGTACGTTATCCTCCTTACCCCTGTAGTTATGTGGGTATTTGGTGCTCTCGGCCGTCGTGGCATCTATATCTCTACACCACGTAAGATTGCTATCGGTATGGCTATCGCAGGTACTGCATATGTCTTCCTTGCTGTGTACTCATACTTTATGGGTTACCCATCAGCTACCGAGGCACGTGCTACAGGCGTAGAGCTCTCAGGACCTTGGGTACTCTTCGTGCTCTACTTCTTCCTCACCGTAGCCGAGTTGTTCATCTCGCCACTGGGTCTTTCGTTTGTATCGAAGGTGGCACCAAAGCACATGCTCGGTCTTTGCCAGGGTCTATGGCTCGGTGCTACAGCAGTAGGTAACCTCCTACTCTGGATTGGACCACTTATCTACAACGCAGCACCTATCTGGATATGCTGGACCGTATTCCTCGCTGTATGCCTTGTATCTATGGGTATTATGCTTGGTATGGTTAAGTGGCTTGAGCGTGTAACAAACGCCTAAATTGCTTCGGGCTGACAGACAACCTCTATTGCGGAGGTTGGCCCTTTAACGATTTGAGTACAAGTACGAGGGTGGCTAAAACCAAGTAGCCACCCTCGCTTTTTATGAATATAAGATATATTTAGCCCTGGTTAGTAGCAATATAGTTTGATATTCGAATTTTTATTATACCTTTGCGCACACATTTTGTGTGTTATTGCAACAACAAAAACTATTTAATAAATTAACTAAAACTTTAAACTATGTTCAAAGGACATCCTAAAGGTCTCTATGCCTTAGCCCTCGCCAACACAGGTGAGCGTTTTGGTTACTACACAATGTTGGCCGTATTTGCCCTATTCCTTAGAGAGAACTTCGGCCTTGAGGCTGGTACAGCAGGTGCTATCTACTCTACCTTCCTCGGCTTGGTCTACTTTATGCCCCTTGTAGGTGGTATCCTCGCCGATAAGTTCGGTTTCGGACGAATGGTGACTATCGGTATCACGGTAATGTTCGCAGGCTATATGTTGCTCTCATTCCCATTGGGTGGCGACACTATCGCCATGATAGCTATGATGGCAGCACTGCTGCTCATAAGCCTCGGTACAGGTCTCTTCAAGGGTAACCTCCAGGTTATGGTGGGTAATCTCTACGACGACCCCAAATATGCCGATAAGCGCGACTCGGGCTTCTCACTCTTCTATATGGCCATCAACGTAGGTTCGCTCTTTGCGCCTACTACGGCCGTAGGTATCAAGAACTACGCTATGACCGAGTGGGGCTTCTCATCGAACGATGCCTACCACTTCGCCTTCGCCGTAGCTTGTGTAGCCCTTGTACTCTCAATACTTATCTACTACGTATTCCGCTCTACATTCCGCCATGTCGAGGGTGGTAAGAAGAAGGGCGAGACTACCGTTGTCGAGGATAACCTTACACCCGAGCAGACTAAGCAGCGCATCGTAGCTCTCTGCCTTGTATTTGCCGTTGTTATCTTCTTCTGGATGGCCTTCCACCAGAACGGTTTGACGCTCACATACTTCGCCGATGAGTTTACACAGACTACAGCTATAGGTCTTGACACTATGTTCTTCGACGTATGGAACCTCGCACTTATCATCGTTGCCGTATACGCTACATTCTCAATCTTCCAGAGCGAGGGTGCCAAGGGCAAGCTCCTTTCGGGTCTTCTCGCTTCGGGCGTTTTGGCCTTCCTCGTATACCGCGCTATGGGCGTAGAGCCTACCGCAGAGGTAGCGGTTGCAGCACCTATCTTCCAGCAGTTTAACCCATTCTATGTAGTGGCGTTGACCCCTGTATCGATGGCTATCTTCGGCTCGCTGGCACGTAAGGGCAAGGAGCCTTCAGCACCTCGTAAGATTGCTTACGGTATGTTGGTTGCAGCTATCGGCTTCGTGATTATGGCCGTAGGTTCTGATGGTCTTAACACCCCTAACGAGCAGCAGCGCGCTATCGCCGTAGACAAGGCTGAGACATTTGCTAAGGAGTACTACACGATAGCTCCTACGGCCGAGGCATTGGAGGCTATGAAGGAGGATGCAGAGTATGCCGCTACGGTAAAGCCTGCTACAGACTTTATGGGTAAGCTCACACAGAACACCAAGCCTATCTTCTTCGATGTATACAACTCTCAGTCGATTATTGCGGCTAACGACGCTAATGCAGAGGAGAATAGCTCAATTGTTGCTGAGGCTACTGCCACACTTGAGACTATCAAGGCTGACACTAAGCAGGAGACACGCACATCGCCATACTGGTTGATATTCACCTACTTGATTCTAACATTTGCCGAGCTTCTACTCTCGCCTATGGGTATCTCATTCGTGTCGAAGGTGGCACCTCCAAAGCTCAAGGGTCTGATGATGGGTGGCTGGTTCGTAGCTACGGCTATTGGTAATATGCTCGTTGCCGTAGGTGGATTCCTCTGGGCAGGTCTTCCACTATGGTCGGTATGGACAGTGTTTATCGCATTGTGCTTGATTTCTGCCCTCTTTATGTTCATCATGATGAAGCGTTTGGAGAGCGTTACAAAGTAATGGTGACTGAATAAAAGGTCGACGGGTAGTTCTAAGGCTACATCACTTTATTCAACCACATAAACAGGCGAGGGTGACTATCTACTTTTTAGTCACCCTCATCTCTTTTAGCGAATATTCACTTTTTTTCGTATATTTGACACCGCAATAATACAATATAGAAAATTGAGCACTATGAGAGTACAGATAGTAAACAAATCGAGCTATGAGACCCCCTTCTACGCTACCGAGCAGGCAGCAGGCATGGACCTTAAGGCATATATAGATAAGCCAATAACCCTCGCGCCATTGGAACGCGCCATGGTTCCCACAGGGCTCTACATAGCCCTTCCCGAGGGCTACGAAGCACAGGTGCGCCCACGTAGCGGCTTAGCCGCAAAGTTCGGTATCACGGTACTGAACGCCCCCGGAACAGTGGATGCCGACTATCGTGGCGAGATAAAGGTTATACTCGTCAACCTCTCCAACGAACCCTTTATCATCAACCCTGGCGAGCGCATCGCACAGATGGTCGTGGCACGCTACGAGAAGGTCGAGTGGGAGGAGGTAACATCGCTTGACACGACAGAGCGCGGCTGCGGAGGCTTTGGCTCAACAGGACGATAGAGCGAGAGTCTTAGCTTGCGACAACAGCACAATAGAACGGGGGCGACTAATTTGCTTCTTAGTCACCCCCCATTCTATTGTGTTGTCCCATCCTAAAATAGCGTTACACAACAACAAGTCAAACTATGGAATAGACGAGTAAAAGACTGTATGTCGGACCACTACCAAAGGCTCACCTACTCTTATTAACATCGAGCTGCTGGCGCACAGACTCCTCATGTATAGCACTGAATATCTGGTTAATAAACTCCTTAGATATGCTCATTGTCTCGGCCTTGGCCTCGGCAGCAAGCAGTAGCTCGTTATATCTATCGTGCTGAACAACGGCCATAGCGTGCTGACGCTTATACTCACCTATCTGGCGTGCTACGTCCATACGCTCGGCCAAAAGCTCGATAATGCGACTATCGATGGTATCTATATGCAGGCGGAAGTCACCCAACACATCGTTGCTTGCAGGCGTGCGCCGCAGCCTAAGCGTGGCCACCAGTTCCTGCAACACCGCAGGGGTTATCTGCTGCGCAGCATCGCTCAGAGCCTCCTCAGGATGTGGATGACACTCAATCATCAACCCCGAAAAGCCAAGGTCCAAGGCCTGCTGCGAGAGCTGTGCCACAAGGTCGCGACGACCACCTATATGGCTCGGGTCCGAGAGTATAGCGATAGTCGGGATACGACGATGCAACTCAATAGGCACAGACCAGTGCGGAGCATTGCGATAGGGCGTAGTCTGGTGCGTACCAAAGCCACGATGCACAGCCGCCAGACGACGCACTCCACTATTATATACGCGCTCAATAGCCCCCACCCAGAGGTCTACATCGGGGATGACAGGGTTCTTGACAATCACAGCTATATCTACGCCGCGCAGAGCATCGGCAATCTGCTGTGTAGCAAAGGGGTTAGTCGTAGTACGCGCACCTATCCACACACCATCAATCTCGGCCTTGAGAGCCTGCTCAAGATGCTCGGGCGTGGCCACCTCGGTGATAACCTTAAGGCCATACTCCCTCTTAGCCTCTGCAAGCCATGCCAATGCCTCGCTACCGACACCCTCGAATGAGCCAGGCTTGGTGCGTGGCTTCCACACACCTGCACGCAGCACACCTACGCCTGCCATAGCCACACCGCGTGCCGCCGCAAGCAGCTGCTCACGACTCTCGGCACTGCATGGGCCTGCGACATATAGCGGCTCGCAAGCCAACTCCTCAAACAAGGGGCGTAAACCATCCATAGCTCCGCTACTCCTCGACAATGGTTATCGATAGGATAAGGTCGCCAGGGCGTATATCGTCGATAACGTCCAAGCCCTCAACTACACGACCAAAGCAGGTGTGCACACCATCGAGGTGCTGGGTATTCATACGATTGTGGCAGATGAAGAACTGCGAGCCTCCAGTATTAGGGCCTCGGTGTGCCATAGAGAGCACTCCCCTATCGTGATACTGACGCTCGGCACGTGTCTCACATGGGATAGTATATCCTGGGCCTCCAGTGCCATCGCCCTTAGGGCAACCACCCTGAATAACGAAGTCGGGGATTACGCGGTGGAAGGTGAGGGCATCGTAAAAGTGGCTCTCGGCGAGCTTCACGAAATTATCGACGGTGATAGGTGTCTCGTTAGCATACAGCTCGGCCTTCATATCACCCTTCTCGGTAGAGATAATAGCATATTTCATAACTCTTCTGTTTTTAGTTTTTCGCACCATTGCAGTGCTACCATATTCGACATTGGCACTTAGCACCATTATAACGATGCCAAAGATACAATAAAGATACGAAAGATGATACAAAATAGCAGAAAATTTCGTCTTTACGCCTCCTTACTCTATCGCCTGTGCCCAAGCAGTCTCTTGCCACGCGCTATATGTCGCAGGACACTCCTCCTGGGCTACGTAACAGCTAAGACCACAAGAGCGAGTAACCTCTATAGGGGTATCATCACCCGTTGTAGTGATTAGCTGCTCAGTATAGCCACTATAGAGCACCACCTGCTCTAAGGTATCAGTAAAGTTGTTATATGCCTCCTCGGTTGCTACCATCTCGACATAGTGCAGCAGGTCGAAGTATAGGTGGTAGTCGAAGTTATCGTATGGCTGTATACTCTCGGCATCGGCCTTTGAGAGGTCGGCCGTAGCCACCACCTGATGCATCGCCTCGGCCAGTGCATCGAGCCTCTTACAATCGATAAGGGCTATAGTGCCCGACGACGAGGCATATAGCTCCATATACTCCTTGCACACCTCCTCAAGCATATGGTCCTCGCGACTAAAGAGCATAGGTATCATCTCCTCGTAGGGGAAACCCGTACCGAGAATCTCGGCAGGCGAGGCGATGATATAGTCCGCCGCATTACGCATATCGTACAACGCCTCGACATTGGACATAAAGCAGGCATCGAAGATTATGTAGTTAAAGTAGATATCGCTTATGGCATCCACTAACTCTGGCACCTCCATACAGTCGCTATCGTCCTGACCGTAGAACAGAGGGTTAGCCGAGGGCTCATCTGCTGCGCGCGACTCCTCGCCAAGCAGATAGGCATCGTAGAGGTCGGCAGGGACCCAGCCACCGCCATGTGACGATAGGATAAGGCCGTAGCTATCGGCCGCAGCCTCGCGCTTGACCGTAGCGAATACCTCGCGCATAAACTCTTTGTCGACCGTAGATGTCGAGGTCTCATACTCCTTGATAAGACGCTGCTTGGCCATACCGTCATCGAGGTATAGCTCCGTAAGACGTGTATAGTTGCCTCGGTCGTAGAATACCACGATACGAGCCTTGTCGTGTGGCACATTGTAGAAGGCGGTGAGCACACGCTGAAGGTTCGAATCCATAAACTCGGCAAGGCCGTTGTTACCCTGCATATATATCAACAGAGTGTGTGATTCGGTAAGTGGGCCTGGCTGGGGTTTAGGCTCGGGGGTTGGCTCGTTGTGCGTAGGGCTCTCCTTTTCGCAGGCTACAGATAGAAGTAGGCCGAGGAGCACAGCTGTTGCGATAGTCAAGAATCTTTTCATTGTCTTATTATTATATAGGTATTAGTAATATCGTTAACCATATCTCTCCACAAAAATAAAAATCTTTTTTTATATTGACAATGTTTTTATCTAAAAAAAATATTATCTAAATCTATTTAGCAATTTATTAAATTAATTTATTATTCATTTTTATTTGTTTTTTATTTGGAAATTAGTTTTTTTTGTATACCTTTGCTTTCAGATGGGAGAGATGTGTGAGGGCTAATGTACGACTATAATAGGGTTGGCACTTAGATATCAGACAGATACCCAAAACAGAAGATTATTGAGCAAAGAATACAAAAAAAATAAAAAAGTATGAAAATGAGAATCTATCTAAAGACGTTTTTCGCCTTATTAGCGATGTTTGCTGTTGTAGGATGCAACAATGAAGAGCCAGCTTTCACCCCCCAGGACGGCCCTAACCAAAATGAGAAGGAGCCGACAGTTGCGATAGAGGTGAGCCAGATTACGACCGATAGCATCACCTTTACGATTGAGGCGACAGATGCCAACACCATCACCTATCTTTTGGTCGAGGGCACTGCTGCGCCCGACGCATCGAGTGTGCTCACCGACGGCGTAAAGGTCGATACAGATACAATCACCTGCTCGGAGCTAAAGCCCGACACCGACTATGCGATAGGCGTTGTGGCGGTAAATGTCGAGAAACAGGCCTACGCCTCTACAGGTGCTAAGACCGAGGCCGAGGAGGTCCCTATGCCCGAGGTTACAATATCACTACGCGAGGGCAGTGTAACGGAGAATACTCTAAGCTTCTTCATCTCGTCTACCAATGCCGATGTACTCAAGTGGGTATGCATCGAGGATGGCTCGCGCGACGTTACCGCAGCACAGGTGATTGCTAACGGCACATCTACAGAGCCAAACAGCGAGAGCGAGGTAGTGGTTGAGAATCTTGAGCCCAATACGCCATATGCCATCTATGCCGCTGCAACGTGCAATATCGAGGGCTTTGAGCCACAGCTCAGCGACAAACTGGTGATACGCACCGCCGAGATAGAGCCCGTAAGCTACACGCTCTCGGAGAGCACTACGGCGACAGCCAGCAAGAGCAGCTCTACGCTTGACAACTATTTTGTTACCTTTACCGATGAGACCAATGGCTACACCCTGCGTTGCGACTTCTATGCCGCTACTGGCGACTATCTCCCCTCTGGAGAGTATACACTCGGAGAGGCTGCTGAGGGCCTACTTAACAATAGGTATACCTCATTTATGGAGACTCCATCGAGCCAGATGACGCTATTTGAGAGCGGTAGCATCACCGTAGAGGCAACGCCTAATGAGGAGACGCGCGAGGTGCAGTACACGTTCAATGGAAACCTCTACTTTGCCAATGGCGACTTCGTGACGCTTAACTATAGTGGCACGGTTGAGGGCATTGAGCTGCCAGAGCCTCTGCCTGATACGCCAAATATCCCCGAGGGAGCTACGGTGTTTACGCCTGACGTTGAAGTTAAACAGCCTGTACGTCTTCATACCTCATCCCTAGTGCCAGGTGAGTACTATATAAAGTTCTACGACAGTAATTGGAATGAGCTCGTGCTTGACATTATGCTTGACCCTGCGATATGTAACGATGGCAAGGATGCTCTTCCTGCTGGTCGCTACACCATGGAGGATGGCACTATTGATAGCTATAGTAACATTGCACTCTATAGCCCATATTTTTCGGAGAACTTTACCGAGGCTGAACTTGTCGTAAGCGTAGAGGGTTTGGAGTATGAGCTTACGTTTATAGGCACTGCTGGCAGTGGCTCAACGGCCAAGACGTTCTACATGTACTACAAGGGCGAGATTCAGGATATGGTATCGGAGTAGAGAAACGAGCAACTAACTTATTACAAACCAAATAAAGCAAAAAATTAGAACCTATGAAAAAATTGTACAACGTAGCTACGATGTTAGCTATAGGTCTGTCGCTTATGGCCCTATCATGCCAGAAGGAGAACACCCCAGAGCAGACTAAGAACACCCCTACGGTAGATATTGAGCTTAAGAGCTCGGATAGCACAAGTGCCACCTTTACCATCACCTCGGAGAATGCCGAGGAGGTGTATATCTACTGTGCTGAGGGTAGTGCCGAGGCTACTACTGCGACCATCAAGGCCGAGGGCAAGCGAGTAGCTGGCACAGAGACTACTATCGATAATCTTAAGCCCGAGACTTTGTATACGGCCTACGCCCTGGCTCTTGGCAACGAGAAGGAGGCACGCTCTAAGGTTGAGTTTACCACCGCAGCTGCAACGGAGCTCCCCTTCGATGGCTATCAGTTGGATAAACTCGTTTCGGCGGTATATCGCACCGATAATGAGGCCGTTATGGGTAACTATGAGGTTACGTTTGGTAATACCACACAGCTGGAGTGGGCAGGCGATATACAGGTATTTGTCGACTTATACAACGAGGCCGATAGCGATCCTATCAACCCAGTGCTTCCAAGCGGAACGTACGAGCCTAACTCGGACTATTCGGCGTTTAGCTATAGCCCAAGCGACTCTTACGTAGATATCATCGTTGAGGGTGGCGAGCTTGTGTCATCGCCTATTATGGGTACCGTTACAGTAGAGCGCACTGGCCCAACATACACTATCACTGTAGTCGGAACACTTATGTTGCTTGATGATATGGAGTTTAAGGCACGCTACACTGGTACTCTGCAGTTTGTTCAGGGCGGTACTTCGGCCTTCGAGTTCTTTGAGGAGGATTTCGAGGTTACGGCCGACGAAGCTCAGATGCGCTACTGGGGTGGTTGGTTCTACCCATTTGCTGATGATGTAGGTGTCGAGATGTTCAGTGGCGAGTTTGATGATAAAGGCTCTATGACAAGTGGCTACTACGTTCATATTAGTCGTGTGATGATGCCTAAGTATGCCGATTACAATGCCGAATATGTGCCATTGGCCGATGGCGTATATGAGGTTGCTATGTTGCCCGAGGCTAACTACTGCCAGCCATACACTATTGAGTATGGTCGTATCGAGGATCTCTTCGGTGATAAGCAATTTGTAGGCACGTATATTACCTATATCGATGGCGATACCAAGAAAGTTGCTGTCATCGCAGGTGGTACTATGACTGTAGAGAGTAGCGGCGATAGCTATACGATTACTGCAGACTTTGTGGCTGAGAATGGTGTTAAGGTTACGGTAAACTACTCGGGTAAGCTTGTTGTGGGCAATTTTAACGACAACGATGTGTCTGAGCCTGAGCGTCCATACACCACCCTCACCGCCGACCACACATATAACTTCCCAGATGAGGCAACCTATGCTGCGTTCCACCTTGGCGAGTATATAAAGAAGGGATACGACCTATGGTTTATCACCATTCTGGGCACCAATAGCACCTATCCAGATGGCTATGGCGATATGTTTACCGCAGAGTTCGTTGTTGAGACTGGTGGTGCGCGTGATAAGCTGCCTACAGGAACATATAACGTTGCCCTTGAGATTAAGGACCACACCATGTTCCCTGGTATTGTTGACTATGCTGGTAACATCTTCTTTACTTGGTATGGCGACCTTACACCCGATGCTGAGGGTTATTCGAGCCAGGTAGCACCTATCGCTTCGGGTAGCGTAGTTATCGAGGAGGCTGAGGATGGCAAGTACCGCTTTGTTTTCGACCTTGTTGATGACGCTGGCAATAAGATTACGGGCGATTGGACAGGCAATGGCGAGGCTATTGACCTTACAACAGCAACCCCCTCGGCACACGCTCTGCCACTATCGATAAGATAACGGCCTTGGGGATATAACACTTAACCAGAGGGGGTGACAAAAAGCAAATTTGTCATCCCCTTCTTATCACTGCAAAGAACAGATTTTGCAGTCAGAAGGCATTAGATGTGGTAGCTGGTCGCAGGCGTTGAAAGCGGAGCATACTAAAACGTATGTGAGCATTTCAACGACAAGCCAGATGCCGCAGATAATGCCTTATCACTGCAATAAGTCATATTTTCTCCCACTCATCAACAAATATTATCCACTCATCCACAAATAACCAATTTTACATACTCGTTACACCAAAATTACTTATCTTTGCATCGTCTATGCCTTTCCCCCAGGGTGTGGACAACGACGAAAACTTTATTAATACCCAAATAAATTCTAATTTATTATGAAAGTCTTAAATCAGTTTGAGGGTGCCTATGTAGCACCACAGTTCGACGTTGTAGAGATCAGCGTTGAGCGCGGCTTTGAGGGCTCTATTGCCCAGGCAGGTTTCGATGGTCCTACTTTTGGTGAGGAGGATGTAGTTTGGTAAACCCAATGTTTAACTTAAAAATGAGCAAAAAAATGAAGAAGTTTTGGAGTTTGATGCTTGTTGCATTGGTTACTTTGGGTGCAGCAGCATGTACAGAGACAGAGGAGTCAGTAGAGAAGAGTCAGGAGGCAGGCCTCTCGTTCAGCGCAGAGATTGCAGTTGACACACGTGCAGTTACCAAGAAGGGCGAGGACAACGTATGGAAGACTACTTGGACATCGGGAGATACCCTTATGGTAGGTGAGTATGTGTTTACTTTCGATGGTGAGAAGTTTACCTGCAATGCCGAGGGTGTTAACAGCATCGTTGGTCAAGAGGTAACCATCACAGGTGAGAATGGCGGCTCTGACTATGGCGACAAAGCATATAAGATTGCAGCTGAGAGTGTAACCTTCGAGAAGGATATGACTGTTACCCTTGAGTCAGCACTCTCATTCTTCTACTTTGAGTACCCTAACAGCGTTTTATTCAATGCAAGCGAGAAAATTTTCAAGCTCATGGGTGAAATGCATGACACAATTGAGTTTGCAAGTGTTAGCGACAAGCATCTTTTCGCTTTCTATCCTACTGGCAACGAGACCACCCTATCATACTCTATCGATGGCGTAAAGGTTAAGGAGACAACTATCAACTTTGCTACTGGTAAGGTCTACAACCTTGGCACATTGACTGAGCCAGAGCCACTACCACAGGATTTAGTTTTAAGCATTGTTGGTACATTCCAGGGCTGGAACGCAACAAATGGTGTTGCAATGGTCGCAGGAAACAATTGGTACACAGCACAGGGTGTTGAGCTCTTCAAGGATGACCAGTTCAAGATTGTCAAGGATAACGCTTGGGATGTAAGCTATGGTGGCAATGGTGGAGTTTTGTCTGCTGAGACAGGTACAGAGTACACCCTCGCAAGCGATAATAGCCAGAATATCGTGCCTACAAAGAATGGCAAGTTTGATATCTACTTCAACCCTGAGACTCTTGCTTTCAAGTATGAGTGCGTAGAGGAGTACACCACTCTTACTGTAGA
This sequence comes from Rikenellaceae bacterium, assembly GCA_015059715.1. Classification (GTDB taxonomy): domain Bacteria; phylum Bacteroidota; class Bacteroidia; order Bacteroidales; family Rikenellaceae; genus Alistipes. Next base: position 82,108 of record SUZV01000009.1, read on the forward strand.
TATCACCGTAGATAATAAGGCAAACTGGAGCCCACTCTACATCTATCTTGAGAGCAATGGTACAGCAGTTACTCCTGCTGAGGGTGCTCTTGTTACAGACAATAAGTACGCTGTAAGTGGCGACTATATCGGTAGCACACTTAGCTGCAAGTTTATCTCTGGCAGCAAGGTATCTGACGTACAAAATGTTTCAGTAACAAAGAATGGTGCTAAAGTAACTTTGGAAGAGGATGTTATTAAGCTTACCGTAACCTTGGACACTGATAACGCTAAGCAGTGGTGGGGAGATACCATGAAGATTCACGTTTGGGATACAGATACATCATTTGACACTTCATGGCCTGGTAACACCATGACCAACGAAGGCAACTACACATGGAGTATTATTGTTCCATCTGAGTTGGTTGGCAAGACCATTAACTACCTTATTCACAATGGTAATGGCTGGCAGTCTGCAGATTCTACAGTGACTATCAGCGCAACTGGTGCATCTGTTACTGGTTCTTCAATCGGTATTAATTAATTTATTTTTAGATAAATTTTACAAATTTCTGCTCGGGGGCGACCTCGGGCAGATTTTTTTTTGCTTATGTCCGCAACCATCTTATCGTCCTATCGTCTTATTGTCTTATTGTCCTATCGTCCTATCGTCTTATCGTCCTATCGTCTTTTTTTAGGACATTAAGACATTAAGACATTAAGAGGTCGGGCATCACAACACAACACGACAACGAAAACATATTTCTAATTACTAATTTCTCATTACTCACTTATAATTGTAATATTTTTCGTATATTTGCGTATTAAAACAATGTAGAGAGGGTCTATAAATTAGGTCTACTGAAACAGAACCTCTCAACAACGAATAGAGTATTTACTAATTTTTAGAACATCCCTTAACATACTATGGATGCGATTCTTAAAATAGAAAATGTAACCAAGAGCTACACTGGACACAAGGCCTTAGACGATGTGTCATTGGAGGTGCCACGAGGTGCTGTATATGGTCTACTCGGACCAAATGGCGCAGGCAAGACAACACTTATTCGCGTGATAACACGCATAACAATAGCCGACAAGGGGCGCGTACTGCTCGATGGCAAGCCACTAACGGCCGACGACATATTCCACATTGGCTATATGCCCGAGGAGCGCGGTCTATATAAAAAGATGCGCGTAGGCGAGCAGGCCGTATTCTTCGCACGCCTAAAGGGTCTCGACAAGCGAGAGGCCGAAAAGAGACTACGTGCATGGTTTAGCCGCTTGGATATTGCCGACTGGTGGAACCGCAAGGTCGAGGACCTATCGAAGGGTATGGCCCAGAAGGTGCAGTTTATATCTACCGTAGTACACGAGCCCAAGCTCTTAATCTTCGACGAGCCATTCTCGGGCTTCGACCCCATAAATGCCAACCTCCTAAAAGAGGAGATTCTGGGCCTTAGAGAGCGCGGCGCAACGGTGATATTCTCGACACACAACATGGCATCCGTAGAGGAGATATGCGACCACATAACGCTGATAAACAAGTCGCACAACATACTCTCGGGCTCGGTAGCCGAGATACGCCGTGCGGCAGGAGGCAACAACTTCGAGGTGCTCCACCGCGCATCGGACGAGGAGTTTAAGGCTGCCGTAGCACCACACGCCATAATCCTCGGCGAGAGTCGTGGCGTGGTGGGCGGATACCGCGAGACACGCATTGCGATACCCAAGGATGAGGATGTACGCACGGTGATAGCCATGCTCAACAACAAGTGCCAGCTACGCGCACTTAAGGAGGTGATGCCCTCGATGAACGACATATTCATCCGCGCAGTGAACGGAACACTATAACCATCGCTGCTTACTAACAAAATAACCAAACAACCAGATAAGGGTATGAAAAATATATATTTGATAATATCGCGCGAGTACTTAGAGCGCGTGCGTAAGAAGTCATTCATCGTGGTTACACTCCTTATGCCCCTCTTCATGATAGCCATAATGGTAGCTCCCTCGCTAATGATGCTCTACGGCACAAGCGACCAGAAGCAGGTGGTTGTCGTAGACCACTCCGCAATGGTGGCCGAGAGTCTCAGCGCAACACCAGAGGTGAGCTTTATAATCGAGCGAGGGATGTCGAAAGATGAGGCCTGCGCGGTATACAACGAGCAGAGCGGCGTATTCGGAGTGCTATACATAGGACGCGACATCGAGGCTTGCGACTCGGTACAGCTGATAACAAACAGCTCGTCATCTATGGTGTTGGAGCAGAGCATAACCGCGCAAATAGAGTCTATCGTGGAGCGCGAGAAGCTGCGTGCCTACAACATCGACAACCTCGAAGAGATACTCGCCGAGGTAGAGACCAACATCGAACTGAGCACATATATAAACGATGGTACGGGTGACGAGACATCTATGGAGTCTACATCGTCGGGAATGAGCTATATCCTCGGCATCATACTCGGAATGTTGCTATATATGGTGATAATCATCTACGGACAGATGGTCCTCACGTCGGTAGTCGAGGAGAAGGCGAGCCGCGTGATAGATGTCATGGTGACAAGCTGTAGCCCATTTGAGCTTATGATGGGTAAGATTCTCGGCATCGCCGCCGTAGCACTCACACAGATAGCCATCTGGGCAGCCCTAATCATCGTAGCCTCAAAGATGCTTATACCTATGCTCTTTACGCCAGAGTTAGCTGCGACAAACGATATGATGATGACAACGGTGATGGGCACACTCGGCGATACGGGATATATAGCACTGCTATTCACCTACGTAGCACTCTTTATGCTCGGAGGCTTCCTGCTCTACGCCTCGCTCTATGCCGCCTCTGGCTCGGCCGTAGACTCGGTGCAGGATGGTCAGCAGTTTAACACCATCATCATGCTACCCATAATCCTTGCGATTATCGTTATGATGTCAGTCTTTAACGACCCGAACTCACCGATAGCCTTCTGGTCGTCGATAATACCATTCACATCGCCTATAGTTATGATTGCTCGCATACCATTTGGTATCGCAACATGGGAGATAATCCTATCGTTGGTGCTCCTCTATGCAAGCTTCGTGGTGACCACATGGCTTGCTGCCAAGATATTCCGCGTGGGTATCTTTATGCATGGCAAGCGACCCTCGTGGGGCGAGCTGTGGCAGTGGCTGAGGATGAAGTAGAGTATCGCAAGCCGATAGATACAAGCGAGGGTGACTAATTTACTTCTTAGTCACCCACGTTTGTTTAAAGCAGGGTGGTCGCAGATGTCAAAAGCGGAGTTTACTTCAAGGTAAATGAGCATTTCAACGACAAGCCAGATGCCGCAGATGGTGCCTTATCACTGCAAAGAACCATTTATTCAGCCATTATATCAACCTCTGATGCCAAAGCATACCCCTCGTCATATAGCTTGAGCAGCTTGCTCGTATCGCGCTCCATACGTCCCACCTCGATAGGTCGCTCGGGGCGTATTACTACAAGTTTTCCCTCCATCTCCTGCTGCTCGACAAACGATATCTGCTCGTTATATAGCGCGTTACGTCGTTTTATAGCCTTGCGGAGTGCTGGATACCTACAGTAGAAAAGGGGTGGAACAAACACACCACCCTCTGGCTTGCGGTAGCCACGATTGCGGGTAAGCACCACAAGGTTGTTATCGAAACCCTCGGCACGTGCCCTAAGGAGTGGTATAGAGTCGGCAATGCCCCCATCCATCATAGGCTCGCCATCGACATAGCTTATAGGCGACACAAAGGGCAGACTGCTTGAGGCCTTGACAATATCGATGATGCGCTTCGGGTCGTGCTTCTCATCGTAGTAGCACGCCTGGCCCGTATGACAGCTCGTTGTCACCATCTCGAAACGCTCGGCACACCTCTCATAGGCGGCATAGTCGTAGGGGATAATCTCGTTTGGGAACTTATGAAATAGCAGGTCGAAGTCCATGATATTACCCTTAAGAATCAGGTGCTTGAAGCCTATATAACGATACTGTTCAAGCAGGTCGATATTGCTATACTTGGCCCTGCCACGCTGGCCAGAGAGGTAGGATAGACCGTTGCAAGCACCAGCACTCACACCTATGGTATAGGGAAAGCGCACTCCCCTATCCATCAGCGCATCGAGCACTCCACAACTAAAGACCCCACGCATACCACCCCCTTCGAGGATGAGCCCCGAGCGTCTATTTAGTCGATATTGTGTCGTAACCATATAGTTGTAAATTTATAGAGTCTATCTTAACGCCACGAGCTAAAGTCACACACCACAGGAGCTGCATGAGGGCGACTCTCCATAGGTCGACTTACGACACAGCGTGTAGCCTCGCCCTTACGATTCTTGGCATCGTAGGCCACAAAATCTTCATAGTCGTAGACCCACTCCTTGCCATAGGCCAACTTGTGGATACGGATATATATCGCCTCGCGCGAAGGGGCGTTAAAGCCCTCGGTGCGGTGGTGCATAATACTATTCTCAGTAGGTCGATACGCCCCTGTTGCATAGGTAAGGGCCCCCTCATAAACACCAAGGCCATCGTAGCTATATCGCTCGTCAGCAAGCAGGTGGCTCCACTTCACCGTCGTTGCGTCGAGCGAGCCTTCGAGCGCAAAGTCGACATTCTTATACCACCCCCATTGCTCTAAATCCTTGCTCAGGCCGTAGTCATAGCTGCTGATATGGCCATTTCCCGTATAGTAGTACTCATCACCGAGCTTGGCAAAGCCGTGACCACACGTCTCGTGCAGTACGAGCTGAGTAAATATCGTATCATCGTCACACAGTGGCACATATGAGAGCGATGGGCCATTAGCAAAGTCGCAGCTATCGTTTATCTTGGGCTGACTTATATAGCATACTCCAGCATATATACGACTATTCATAATCACCATCATCATAGCCTCATCGGCGCGCTCGGGGCCCAATATCGCCTCGGTATAGCCATGGGGAACCCACGAGTCGCCACTTATTGATACACCGTCGGCCTGGACCCTACAATTAATGGCCGTATCGCCATAGGTCTGGTCGTTGTTTACACCCTCGCGCTTCGACACACACTTAACCATATATACGTTAAAGTGGTCGCGGAAGGTGGTAAATGGCTCCTCGCTAAAGATAGCCTCCATTGCGCTGCGCATATCCTGCTCATAGAGGCCTGCCGCTATCTGGCGGTCGGAGTAGCCATCGCCCATAACCACAATATCGATGCCATTGCCCTTCGATGCTCTCTGTAGCAGCACAACCTCGCCATCCTCGGAGTAGTCTACAGACTCGTAGAGAACACCCTCAAAGTTGGTAAGCGTATAAGTACTCCACATAGGGTGCATCTGGTATGCCGCAATCGCGCTATCGGGGACATGGACCCTCACACCACTCGGGAAGGCACTCTCCCCAAGGTCGGGAGGCGTGGTTGCAAGCGAGTATACTTCGGACAGCGATGACGAACTGCTCATAAAGTTGTTACCTATCGATACAACGCTCTCTGGGAGGGTGATTGTCGAGATATTATCGCAGTCGTATAGCGCGTAGTCATCGAGGTACTTTACGCCATACTCGATGGTTATGTCGTAGGCCCTCTGCCAAGCCAGGGCAAAGCCCCCGATACGCTCTACGTTAGAGGTTACGGTAATGCTCCTGATGTCGGCACCGTAGAGAGGCAGCCTGTCGGTATCCACCGCACCACCCTCCATAGCCTCGCCTGCGAGGTTACAACTAATCGTCAGGTCGGCTATAGTGCTACCGTCAAAGGGGTTAACGCCATAGCTCTCAAGCGATGCTGGCAGATTAATCTGCTCTATTGAGGTGCAAGACCTAAACGCATAGTCACCTATCGTAGTTAGGCTATCGGGAAATACCACACTGCTAAGCGTTGTCATTGACTCAAAGGCCCCACTATTAATCGCCGTAAGCCTATCGGCAAAGGTCACTACCCACACGCCATCAACATACTCTTGGCTGTCGATGGCCGCATTGAACGCATCGCCAATAAACTCAAGCTTAAGTCCATCTGTGGTGGTGTACCAGAGCTGTTTTTCAGAGGGGCGCACAGCAATAAACTCAGCTTCGAGAGCCGCCATAGGCTTTATGCGGTTGCGCGTTATAGCTATCTCGTTCTGTGTCGCCTTGCTAAATACCGCGCCATCGGTGTCGGTAACGGTAATAGTGATACCCTGCTTAAAGGTCACCTCAGGGATGGCGATGTAGAACTCCGTAGGCACACTCCTATCGCGACTAAGTGCCACACCCTCACCGCAGTCAAGCCTAATGGCCGTCGTAGCCGTATCGGTCATACTAAGCTGCGGCTCGCCACCATACGTCGCCGTAATCTCGGCACGGCCAGCAATCCTCTCCTTAGCATTACTCTCAATATCGATGCTCTTTACTGCGCCCTCGCCCCAAAGCTTAAGTAGCAAGTAACCTACGCCATTTTTAAACGACAGGTCCACATCGTCCGTAGCGGAGGTTACGGCAACCATGATGTTACCATTGCGAGGGAATGACCCCTCGGCATACCTCTGCACCTCGGGGATATTGAGGCTTATAACCCCCGTCTCGTCTATCGAGGCTGTAGCCTGCTGTGGGTATAGCGCGTAGATGCGGTCAAGCGTCGTGCCACCCTCGCCCCCGAGTCCTACCAACGAGAAGTCTCCCTCGGTATCGCCAGTATCGCCACCAAAAACGAAGGTGTTGTTATGGTCATTGCCATAGAACACCGTTATATGGTCATCGCCATGCCACGCCAACGATAGGTCGCTATTCATATATACACGACTCTCGGCATTGTCGATTGAGGCAAACAGGTCGGCATAGTCGCGATGCGTAGATGGTCGCACCTGGGTCTCGACATCGGCCTTATGGCAGCCAACAAGCGCGATGGCCACCATCAATAGTGCAAAAATTCTCTTTATAGCCATAGTTACCACGCCCCCTCTTCATCTACACCCGCTATCTTCTCCAACGAGTTACCCGACACTCCCGAAGCGTCGTAACCACACTCAACATTCACCACAACAACATCTACGTGTGGTGTATTATACTCCTTGTTACTCATAATGTTTTGCAAATTTATATGTTACTATCAACTTAATTGTTACCACACCTAAACTAACTCAAAACAGGGCAAATATACGAAATATAATCAATATAACCACTACGTAACACCTCAATTAGCCGCACTTTTTATGTGCAGCCTACAACGTTGCAAAAGGCTACTCAACACCTCTGCAAAAGTTATTGATACAAATCGTTGTATATATGAAATGTTATCGCTACCTTTGGGTTTGGTTTTAAACGTAAACCTACAGAGTAGAACTTAAGATTATGGTTAAGCGAGCATTTTTATACCTTACAGCGGCCCTGATATGGGGTATTCCAGGGGTTATTATCACCATTAATGGCGTAACGGCATACGCCACATTAGCAGATATTCGATGGTGGCTTATCGCCACTACGGCAGCTGTCTTAGCTATGTTCTACACCATCTTCCACAGGGTCGTAGCTCGCTACTCGGCAAGGATAGCCGCTCTGCCTGCGAGGGCACACCTCTGGCAGACATTCTCGCTACGCGGATGGCTACTAATCCTCTTTATGATGTGCTTAGGCATAACCCTCAGATTTATACCCCACATCCCACAAGAGTTCACAGCATCGTTCTACTCGGGATTAGGCCCTATGCTGATACTCTCGGCCCTAAAATTTCTAAAGCTTAGTTATAGAGATTAGGCAGTCTAAGATATGCTGCTCGCCAGTCAGAGAGAGATTTATTTGGATATTCCAAATATTTTAGCTACCTTTGTCCAAAACAAAGGGGTGCCTTGATTGGCTGAGATTATACCCTCGAACCTGATGCAGTTAGTGCTGCCGTAGGAATTGTGGATAATATCATAACGCATACCCCAAGTGTAGGTATGCGTTTTCTTTTTTAGGATACCCCGTTGTTTAACTTTTAATTAACTTCTGTTATGGTACTAAAAGTAAACAACACCGAGGGGTGTCATGGCCACCCTTCACACGGCAAAACCCTCACAAGGCGGTACTACGCCGTACTATCTGTCGCAGGCTCCGACTCCTCGGGAGGTGCAGGCATTCAGGCCGACCTTAAAACCCTCTCGGCACTCGGGGTCTATGGCGCGACAGCCATTACGGCTATCACAGCGCAGAATACCGAGGGTGTACACTCACAATTTACACTACCACCACAAATGGTCTACGACCAGATTAGGGCCGTTATCGATGATATACGCCCCTCGGTCATCAAGATAGGCATGCTCTCGACGGCCGAGGTGGCAAGTGCCGTAGCCGACGCTCTTACAGGGTGCTCCATACCCATCATCCTCGACCCCGTAATGGTATCAAGCAGCGGCCACAGACTACTCTCGGTCGAGGCACAGGAGGTGGTAAAGCAGCGACTACTCCCTATGTCGCTACTCCTGACTCCCAACATCCCCGAGATGGAGGCGTTGACACGTATGCCGCTATCGACACTCGCCGAGAGGGAGTGTGCCGCACGCCACCTACTCGCACTTGGCGCAAAGGCCGTACTCCTTAAGGGGGGCCACGAGGAGGGCGATATAAAGCGCGACATACTCTATCAAGAGAGAGGGAATATGGTCACGTCCACCTACCTCTCAACGCCTACAGTATATACAAAGAATATACACGGCACAGGGTGTACACTCTCATCGGCCATAGCGGCATACATAGCTCGTGGAGATAAATTAGAGGAGGCTGTGGCCCGAGCAAAAGAGTATATATCCAAGGCTATAGAGGCGGGGGCCGACATCTCAATAGGTCGCGGCTTTGGTCCTGTAAATCACCTATTCAATCCACTTAAAATGGGCATATATGAGGAGTACGAATTATAAGCTACAGTTTATAACCCACCGCAACGACCGATATACGCATATCGACTCGGCACGTTTAGCCCTCGAAGGGGGTTGCCGCTGGGTACAACTACGCATGAAGGGGGCAGACTACAACCCATTAATATTAGAAGATACGGCCATCGTCATAAGAGATATGTGCCGAAGCTACGGTGCAACGTTCGTCGTAGATGATGATGTGCTACTTGCCAAACGTATCGGTGCCGATGGCGTACATCTCGGCAAGGGGGATATGCCTCTAAACAAGGCTCGCGCCATACTTGGCTGTGATGCCATCATCGGGGCTACGGTAAACTCATTCGAGGATATATTACTCTGTCTGCAACGTGCCACACCCGACTATTTTGGTTGTGGGCCCTATCGCTTTACTACAACAAAGGAGTCTCTCTCGCCAATACTCGGCCTTGATGGCTATCGCGAGATTATCGCCAAGATGCAAAGCGCGTGTATTACCACACCGATAGTCGCCATTGGTGGCATAACCGACGATGATATCACCCCACTTACAGAGTGCGGCATTGACGGCATAGCACTTAGTAGCAGCGTGCTCAATGACCATAACCCCATAGAGTATATGAAAAAGATTGTTGACACAGTATACCCATCCAAGAGCAGATAAATATTGATATATTATGAAGATGAACCTTAAGATTACCTATCCTAACTCCGATAAGGTCTATCTCGATGGTACGATACATCCGAGCGTCAAGGTGGGCATGCGCCTAATTAGGCAGACACCAACGATAACCATCAAGGATGGCAAACGCATTGAGTCGCCCAACCCCTCAATTTATATCTACGACATCTCAGGGCCCTATGAGGATTAGCCACACGCTATGCGACGAGAAGAAATAGTTTTTAACAACCTTTAAAATATTAAATTTACTATGATTGAAAGACGTGTTTCGCAAGGTATTATCTCGACCTATTGCAGTAAGTTAGAGCAAAACTTAGATTTAGATGTCGCCATCGTGGGCGGCGGGCCCTCGGGTATTGTAGCAGCCTACTACCTGGCCAAGGCGGGACTAAAAGTGGCCCTGTTCGATAGAAAGCTATCACCTGGTGGCGGTATGTGGGGCGGTGCCATGATGTTTAACCAGATTGTCGTACAGGAGGAGGCTCTGCATATCGTCAACGAGTTCGATATCAACTACGAGAAGTACGACGGCAACCTATACGTTATGGACTCGGTGGAGAGCACCTCGGCACTGCTCTACAAGGCTGTACACGCAGGGGCTACAATCTTCAACTGCTACTCCGTAGAGGATGTCATCTTCAAGAATAATGTGGTCAGTGGCGTGGTCGTGAACTGGACTCCAGTGCTGCGCGAAGGCCTCCATGTCGACCCCCTCAACATCTTAGCTCGCTGCGTTGTCGATGGCACAGGCCACGATAGCGAGATGTGCTGCACCGTAGCCCGTAAGAATGGCATTAAGCTGGCAACCGATACTGGCGCAGTGATTGGTGAACGCTCGCTCGATGTTGTGGCAGGAGAGCAGGAGGTGGTAAATGGCACAAAGGAGATATATCCAGGCCTCTATGTCTGTGGCATGGCCGCCTCGGCAGTGAGCGGCACACCTCGCATGGGCCCTATCTTCGGAGGTATGCTCCTCTCGGGAAAGAGGGTGTCGGACCTTATTATCGCAAGGCTTAAAGGCTAACATCTATGCTCAAGATAGCCATTACTACCCCTTATGCCACTGCTGGGGAGGTCGCCATAATTCGGCGACTCCTCGGCGATGGCTTCGACTTTGTCCACCTACGTAAGCCTATCGTCGGCATAGACTATTGTCGAGAGCTACTTGGTCAACTATCCTCAGAGGAGCGCGCTCGCATCGTCATTCACGACTATGCCGAGCTACATAGCGAGTTTTCGCTGCGTGGCGTACACCTTAACCGCAATATATCACATCTTGCAGACGACTACCGCGGCTCACGCACACGCTCCTGCCACACGCTTGCCGAGGTGGTAAGGTATAAGACCGAGTGCGACTATCTCTTTCTTAGCCCCATATTCGATAGTATCTCGAAGGAGGGTTACCGCTCGGCATTCAGCCACGAAGAGCTACGACAAGCTGCCGACAAGGGGATTATCGACAACAAAGTCGTTGCCTTAGGTGGTGTCACTCACGACAGCATCCCCTATTTGGCATCGCTCGGCTTCGGAGGCGTAGCGATGTCGGGGGCTATATATAAGTAGCTGCGACAGCTCCATTATTAACCAAAAGATACTATCTTTGCAGAAGTATTCTCTATAAATAGTCGCAATATATATGAAGATAGCTATCATCGGGGCAGGCAACATGGGTGGCGCACTGGCGCGTGGCCTTGCTCTGGGAACAACCATCGCAACATCCAACATATATATCTCCAACCCATCCTCAGCAAAGCTTGAGGCCCTGAAGCGTGAGTTTCCAGATATCAATGTAACGACGGATAACTGCGAGGCTGCCACCGCAGCCGATATGGTGGTCCTTGCCGTAAAACCTTGGAAGGTCGTCGAGGTGCTTGACCAGATTAAGCCGCACTTAGACTACTCGCGCCAAGCCATAGCCTCGATGGTCGGAGGCTTAGGCCTTAAACAACTCTCGGAGTGGTTAGAGAGTGGCAACCGCCAACTACCTGCCACATACCTTATAATCCCCAATACGGCTATCGCCACGATGAGCAGCATGACCTTTATCGCCTCGACACGCTCTACTACGGCGATGGATAGCACGCTGCTCGACATCTTCAACGAGCTTGGCGAGGCTATGCTGGTCAGCGAGGAGCAAATCGCCGCAGGCACATCATTGGCCTCGTGCGGTATCGCCTACGCACTGCGCTATATCCGCGCAGCGATGGAGGGCGGTGTAGAGCTTGGCTTTAGAGCCGATGATGCTAAGCGCATCGTTATGCAGACCCTGCGTGGCGCAGTAGATATCCTCGCAGCGAACAACGCCCACCCCGAGGCCGAGATTGACAGGGTGACCACACCTGGGGGCCTCACCATCAAGGGACTCAACGCAATGGAGGGCGCAGGCTTTACCCATAGCGTCATCGAGGGCCTTAGAGCATCAACAAAGAGATAGCTCACCCCCCCAGCCATATATGGTCTTGGGATATCTACGAGGATAGCCGACAGAAGCATTAAGAGGATTAAGAGAGTTGCAAAATACGCGACGGCGAAGAAAATCGGAGATGCAGCATAGAAAAAATATAAAATTTTTTCACCTCCCTTGCCATCACCCTCTTACCAATATAACACACTGATATCTAAATCGTTAAAATATTAATACAGTGTATAAATAATATTTAAGGTTATTTGCCAAGAAAAAAACTTGCAAAAAAAATGTAAAAAAGTTTGCAAAAAATTTGCAGATTAAAATTTTTGGTGTATCTTTGCACTCGCAATCGAAAAGGTTGTAGTCGTAAAATTTTAAGATGTTAGTGTTGCGGAAATAGCTCAGTTGGTAGAGCACAACCTTGCCAAGGTTGGGGTCGCGAGTTCGAGTCTCGTTTTCCGCTCCAAGTCCAAAAGTTTTGAGGATAAAATCAAGCAAAACCCTTTGAAACATCGTTTCAGAGGGTTTTTCATTTGTTGTCGGTAGGAATCGTTCCGACACCGTGGAGCCCCTACCCGACATAGCCCGAACCTCGAAGTGTCCCTCCGCATATCGACCGTGAAAATAAGGGACACTTACTCCGAAATGAGGGGACACTTTGATAATTTTCGGCTTTTTACAAACTTTTCAGGCTGACAGTTGCCTACACTTTCTAAAAAACAGTCAGATGAAAAGTACATTCAGAATCCTATTCTACGCAAAGTGGGAGGCAAGCGATGAGGCAAAGATGCTCCCAATCTATGTTCGCATTACAATCAACGGCACAAAGGCGCGTTTCAGCCTTAAAATCCGCGTGTCGGAGAAAATTTGGGACGCCAAGAGTGGTCGTGCCATTGGGCATAGCCACGAAGCCCTGCAAGCCAACCGCTACCTCGACAGCGTAGTTACACGCATCAATACCATATATTATCGCCTGTGCGAGCAGAGCGAGGCTGTAACGGCTCAAATGGTGCGTGATGAATTCCTCGGCGTGAAAGCACCCAGCAAGACACTCCTTTCGGTGTTTGCCGAGTTCAACGATAGACAGGAGAACCTTATTGGCGTGGATATCACACAATCAACATTCAACAAGTTCGATTTGACTTTTCGTCGCCTGGAAGAGTTTCTGCGAGTGAAACGCAACCGACCAGATATCCCCGTATCATTGGTCGATAGAGATTTTGTGCTCGACTTTGAAGCCTATTTGAAGGTAGATTACCGCCTGCAAGCCAACTCTGCCGAGAAGTTGATGCGTATCTTCAAGCGTATTACCACGATGTGTTTTAAGAGCGGACTAATTGCGAAAGACCCATTCTGCGATGTGCGCTTGAAGAAGGTCAAGAAGGACAGAGGCTACCTGACTCGCCACGAATTGGAGCTGATACTCAACTACAAACCAACGAAGAAGCGATTGGAGAAGGCACGCGATGTCTTTGTGTTTTGTTGTTTCACAGGCTTCGACTACTCGACCACTGCATCATTGACCGAACAGAACCTTGTTTTGGCGGACGACGGCTCGATGTGGATTGAAACGCACCGAGTTAAGACCGGTGTCGCATCAAAGGTCAAGTTGCTCGACATACCGCTTTCAATCCTGAAAAAGTACGAATCAACACGCATTAACGGCTATCTCCTGCCCGTGTTGAGCAACGCCAAATACAACCTCTACCTCAAAGAGATAGCCGCCACATTGGGCATCCAAAAACGCGTAACCTCGCACCTTGCCCGCCATACTTTCGCAACTACCGTAACCTACGCCAACGGCGTATCCATCGAATCGATTAGCAAGATGCTCGGCCACACAAAGTTGGCGACAACCCAAATCTACGCCCGCATCGTCGACCAAACAGTCAGCCGAGAGATGGATAAGTTGTCGGCTGCATTAAGCGGCACGAGTTTCAGCCTCAATGGAAGGGATAGCTCAACGGAGGGAGCTGAAGCCACAACAGAAGAAGTCTCCAACTATTAGAAACAATAAGGTGCCCGGTCATAGCCGAGCACCTTGTTTGTTATTATTCAAATAGAGTTTTCAACTGACGATCAAATTACCACAACCATTCTCGTATGTATCAAACGACTTTATATAAGGGTTAAACATCTTATTATATAACTATTTTGATAAACGAATAATTATCATTCATATCAGTCGACTTAATGTCATAATCATCTTTTAAACTATCTGTATAACCAATTAGTTTTTCAATATTCAATTGTCTATGCACGCCATCAGAGCATAAGATAAAGACATCATTAGGCTTGATTTTGATTTTTACAATAGATTCAAGATTAAGGTTATCTTCTCCCATGATAGACCTGGTAACAACAGATGAGTATTTTCTAATATTATCAGCTGTAATGGCATTGGATTTAACCATTTCATTTATCATAGAATGATCCTCTGTTCTGTAGACTTCTTTGCCATTTCTAAACATGTAGACTCTGCTATCGCCCAACCAATTGATATAAGCATATTCTTTTGCAATAACCAATAACGCTATCACACAGCCCATTCTTTTAGAACCAATACTTAAACGCTTTAACATAAGTTCATCGTTAGAGTATGTGATTGCTTCATTGATAATATTCGGCATATCTATTTTACTATAGTTATCTTGGATATATTCTCGAATCGATTCTGCTACAGTTTTGGCAGCTTCATTTCCAGACGAATATCCACCCATACCATCCGTCAAAACACAAATGTATCCATCATCAGGTAGGGAACCATGACAAATATAGTCTTGGTTCTCTTCTCTACATCCCTTATTTGTGTATTCGTATATTGTCATCACTTAATAGCTTGTATTGTGTCACCACCATGTTTTGTAACACGTGGCCTAATGCTAATTTTTATTGGTCTTTGAGTTATAGTCTTATCTGTTGCTTTGTTTGCCCAAATATATGCATCACCAGACCCCAAAGAAGCCATTTCTGTCGGAGTTAATGTTTGTAATGGCGTTATAGCTTTCTGTACATGTTTAACCCATGCAGGGGAGCTGAATCTATGCATAACAACGATAGAACTTAACTCAATAATCTCAGTTGGCAAACTCATTGGATCTTGGCTTGCAATCATGACAGAAACACCTTTGTGACGCATCTCTCTGATGGCTGTGGTAATTGAGCCAACAAGCTCCTTGTTATTCATGTATTTATGTGCTTCATCAAATACGATGAATTTATTGAAAGCTTGACCATCAACTTTCATTACACTTGAGAACACATTGAGCATGACTACAAATAAACCAAGAGCTTCATCCTTCTCAATGAATTCATCTCGAAGATCGACTATAATCAAACGTCCAGGTCGTAAATATTGTTGCAGCTTATTGCCGTCTGTAATATACTCGCTAGCAAAGTCTAATTTCTGTTCAGCTAACGATCTCTGAGAAGAAGACATATGTGAACTTTCTGCAACACCTTTGCGAATGTTGGCTAGTGACATGTCATATCTGCAAGCTTTCATGATTTGTTTAAGCTCTTTGATATATGTTGAGTCATTACCCATAGCACCAAGTAAGAACATCCAATCTCTAACGGCCAACTCTGATGAATCGAAACCAATAGGATGTACATCTATACTTGGGTATTCACTCTTGCGGATGTCAACTTGGCTTGCTGGTGCAAGAAGTACAACATCGTTTACAGATGATGCCTCTGCTCCATATTCTGCTTTAAGTTTTGCCAACTGACCAGCATCGTCATTCGGATAAACCATAGATGTAAACTCTGGTGCATAATCCATACTATCACTATAATGGAAAATGACGCTAGCCATAGGAGCTGGAAGTAAGTTCACTTTAGAGAACTGTTTAACTACCATTTCTGTGATAGAACCGATAGTATAACTCTTACCTGCACCTTGTACTCCAAATAAACTGATAGTATTACATTCATTTAGGTCAATAGCAATCTTTCTATTGTTACTTAGTGTTTTACCTAGAATACCAAACTGTAGTGAATCACTATTTTTACCTATGGTTACATCACATTTCGGTTCTTCATAATTAGGATCTACATCAACCTCAGGAACATTTGATTCCTCCGATTCTTCAATTTCAATTTCAACAACAGATGCTTCATTTGAAATTTCGTCATTATCAGATGCAGGTTGTTCAGCTTCTGAATCTTGTGGATCTTCAAATGACACTGAAGGGATTTCCATCACATCATTATCATTTGTATCTTGAACCTGTTCGTCTTCATCATTATGAGAATCATCTTCTTCACTATGAGCTACTACTTCTTCTTGAGGAAGTTCACTCTTCACGTGAGGCTTTCCAAAGAGATTTAAAGAAGGTTCAAAGAAGTTTGTGAACTCATCGTGATCCATGTTTTCGAGTTTCTGTGTATTGAGAGTTGCATTCTCATCGAGAACATCCTCAATAACAGTTTGTCCCATAGTATAGATGACTGCATCTCCATAGAAATCCTTTTTCTGTCTTTCTGTTTGGAGAAAGTTGAATATCACGCCTAGTTGCTTGAATCTGATGGTATAACCTTCAGATAGTTTGCTCAAGAATAATAAATATTCATGTGCAACAATAGGATCAAGCTGGCCATATCTCATTGAGCGACGAATATAGAATTCAAGGAATGACTTAAACTCTAGTGTCTTTAATTCTCTATCAAGACGGTCTTGACCATCAACAGCAATTTCAAAGTGGCGTCTGAGTGCAATAATCGTATTTTCTATCTGGTGTACAATTTTCTCATGCAGTTCATATTCGTTATAATATGCATTTCTACATTTGATTTCAACTACACTAAACAGAATCTCCTTGTTCTTGATATCGATTTTTGCAACCAAATTATCGGCACGCTCTTTATTTGAAGCATCCTCATCCGAGAATAAGTCCTTATGAAGATCAATTGGTATTAGGAACGACTCCTTCATAATTCCCTTTTTATCAAGGAAACGTTTGGTCAAAGTAGTTCCAATAACCTCAAACCCCTTTCTGGATGTAGTATTAGCCTGCATAATCAATGAACTGCTCACAGAACGCACATCTTCGAGAATCTTATTGTAATTCTTTTTATTTTCAATATCTATTCCATACTCTTTGAATAACGGTATCATGATTGCACCAATCTCACTAGTTGGTTTTGTAGTAAGATATGAAGAAATACCTGTTGCTTCATCATTTGGAATATAGTCTAGAAGATAAGGAACATCATTTTCACCTACACATGGGAGATCGTAAAACTCTGGTCCCATATTTTTGTCAAAGGTTACAACCCAGTCACTAGTATCGTGAATAAAAGACAATAACATCATGTCGTTATCTTTTAGTCTCAAAGTTGTGGCAGGAACCGATTCTTCCAATGTGGATGATAACATTCTACCGATAACCTCTTGTAGTCTAGCAAATATACTAACTTCAATATTTGCAGCTTCAGAAACAGGATTTGGTAATGTCTTATTAGAATAGTATCTATTCCAAACGAAAGACTTACCTTCTTCACTTGCACTCACTAAATTTCTACAGATGGTTCCGTTTAGATGGAACGAACGATTTAATTCATCAGGACGCACCAATTCTGTATGAACAGCGAATGGATTTACTAGGAACGATATATGTGCCTGGTATTTATTGTGATTGTTAATGAAGTCACTCATTCTATTCAGTGAGAATCTTAACTTAGGGAATAATCTGTTGGATGAAGCTTGTGCAAAGATTTCAGCTTCTGTAGCAACTACAGATGCTTCTGGATCTAACAATTCCTTCAAAGCTTCGCCTGATTGCAACATATTATTATCAGTAAACAATCTTACTTCGTAAGTCAGATTATTACCAATACCATGTTTTTCTAATAGTGTAAGTGCCTTTGCAAACACTGCTGCATCACCAGCGTTGAATAAATTAATGACCAATTTATCGGTATATGGATGTGAAAGTCCATAATTGATAAGGTGTCGGGTCACCAACTCCAAATTAACATCACTATCAATACGTTTATCCTTAGTGATATTAAGCAACATAGCTGCGTATGACTTCAATTGACGATAACTTGATGCAAATGCTTCCTCGTCGTCAAAATGAGGTTGAGCATACACACCCCAGCCAAAAGTAAGTTCACCTATATACTGATATGCTTCTGCCATTGAATTTTCACACAATACCAAAGGAGCTATATCCATAGGGAGCTGACCTTGGAAAAGTTTATCCAATTTTCTATACCATGCTTTACGATATTTAGGATTTGCTTTGGTCTTTTCTTCCCAATCCTTATAAAGTTCGTACAAGTTCATCATCCATGACAGACGTAATGGATGTAAAGGTGTAATAAGTCTGATATTGGTAGTGTTACCATCAGGCATCTCAACTGTCAACAGAACAGTATCCAAATTCTGTAGGGTCAATACATCATTCTCGTCCAAATCACTTTCCAGTAATGCCCTCAACCAATTATCGTATTCAAAAAGATAGTCTTTGACGAGTTTGATGTTGCTTGTAAAGTCCAAAGTGCATGTTAAACCAGTATCGCCTAAAGCTGATTCTTTGATCACATTAAACAGATTTTGACGCAAAGACAACAACTCTTCTGGAACAGCAAGATTAGATGCTACTACGAAATTAGGGCTTTCGATAGCGGTATCACGAGGGTTTAACAGTTTTGTATCAGTAGGATTTGCACTCAGCAAAGCTTCAGCACGCCCTAAACGATTGCTTTTATTCAAGAATACTTGTTCTAACTGAATAAGCTTCTTGGGCAACTGAATTTGATAAGCATATGCAGCACCAAAATCAAACTGATAGGTATTGTTTAATGTTCCTTCTTCCCATTTGTTTCTATCAGTATTTAAGAAGTCAATGTCTAATGATTCTTTCTTTGCCAAATGTACAGAGCGATAATGAATTACAGCTTGTGTAAAACTATTCACTTTTGCTCTTTTATCTGGCACAGAATCTGTCGTGTCGTCTTCATCTTCTGTAATTACAAAAGCTTCGCTTTCATTACAATAAGCAACACGATTTTCAAGACGGTATTGTTCTATCTGAAGATTCGGATCTTTTTCTTTAGCGTCCTCCCACGCTGCTTGAACACGCTCTTCCTTGAACTCGTTCTTGGATTCCAGCAATATTCCATTTTCGTCTAGAGCCCGTACACGCAACATATAAACACCTTCATCAAACATTTCTGACTGAATGTTTACAGATAGCCTTCTATGAGCCTTTTTGTTTGTTCCAACAAGAGCCTTTTTAATAACTCCAACCTCAGAGAAATTCTCAATGTTTATAAGAGCAATCTCAAAAGCATATATACTTGGATTATCTTTAGGTGAAGGATCTGTTGTTATTGTGAATGATATCTTACTCTTTCTATCTTTGACAATATTCAAAATCCAATTACCTTCATTATCTTTAACTATTCCTTTTTTTACCTCTTTTTCAGGGACTAGATTAACCTCTATCTTAACTGGACCTTTATCCGAAATAATCCAAGGTATAGAGGCATAGTTAAATTCAGCATGTTCATTATGGATACACTCAAAAAGAGCATACTTATCTTCTAATGATACTTCTCTCAAAAGGAAGTTCATCAATTCCTTTTGAATTGTATTCTTTTCGATAGGCAGACTAACTACCCTATCAGCTGCTGTCATGGTAAAATCAGCAATGACAGCAGAGACCTTCTCAAGGTTTATAAGAAATCTTCGTCTTATAGATGCTTCTTCTTTGACCAAGTCTCTATCAGGCAATAGTCCAAAAATATACAATCCATTACCCCAACTTTCATCTGAATAGTGGTTTAGTTCCAAATACAGAATATAGTTAATTAATGTTGTATATGAATGACGGACTTCTTTGAGCAGATCATATATCTGCATCCATAAATAGGTCTTTTCGCTAGGAATATCTTTAATTAACTTGTACAAAAAAGACGATTGTAAGTCTATAGTTGAAAGATTCTGGAAAGTAGCATCACCATAGGAATCTTCAGCCGATGTTCTACTATTAGATGGAACTAATATGAGTACAGCGTAGTTAGGATTATTGCGTAATTCAATCAACTTCGTTGCATGAATAAACTCATCACCCTTCTCTGTCTCTGATAGAATAAAAACTTTAACAACCTCGTTTATTGTCCGAAGTAATGGTAATAAAGAATAAAGCTCTTTCATAGCAAGACCTGTAATTTTCATACAATGTCCTGGCTTTGCCTGCATAATTGTTTTGCGATAACTATCAATAACATGTTGCAGGAACTGTTCGAAATATAAAGATTTAATATTTTCCATTATTCATCCAATTTATAACGCGGTCTGATTTTCTGTAAAATGCAAGCATCACTCATATCTGTATAGAAACCGATTTGTCTGAGTTTATTCTTAAAAGCGTCCATATTCACCTTGAATGCAGCATTCGTTTCTACATCAGCATTGGCAAATCGTTCTTCATGTACACCATTAATTATTAGACCATATCTATTACTAATTTCAGAAGCTAAATCTTCAATTGACAATGAATGAGTTTCATAACTTCCATCTTCTTTCTGTTTCAATACTAGCAACTGTACAAGTGTTTCCAGCAATTTAGAACCAAGCACACCTCTACGAGGATGCTTACGACTTCTACTATCTGCAATTAACATTGAAGGTGAGTTTTTCATAGACACACAGTCAATAAATTCAGGGAAATATTTATAAACACGATTCGCTACAATAGACTTTTCATATACATGAATCAGTTTATTGAAATAGTCCTCTTCTGAAAATAAAGAAAGCATCTCTGCAAAATCAAGTTTGTCAAATTCTTTCTCATCTCTTCCTGGCAATGTGTTCTCTATAACCTCCAGTTTTACCCTATAATAAGCATCAGAGTTATTATTCTCTTCTTTCAGGACTCTCAATGCTTCATCTATATTACATTTTTTGTATTGCTGTATGGCATGAAGCATAAATGTAGAGCGAATGTATTTGTTTACGGTATTCTCAATTCGTTCAATGTCCTTACATGCATAGAATGAAACAGGACTATCTAGGTCGTCTGTCAAATCAACAACCATTGACCAATCGTCATTTATCTGGCGAGTACCCGCTTCGACCATCTTTGGAAGAAGATATACTACCTTCATCGTATAAATTGCCAAATGGAAGCCACATAGTATTCTTAGATAGTCAATGAATACTGTCCTAGGAATTTTTGTCTTGTATAAAAGTAACCTTTTAATATCGTCATTGAACAGTTCTGCTTGTTGTACAAGAAAAGGCTTTGGTATTTCAACCACTTCACTATTAAGATTTTTTCTTTCTTTGAGTGGTCGAGTTATACGCAATATTCCTATTGTATCAACATCTAGGTCTTCGCCAACAACTAGTTCACCAGAATGTTTGTCAAAACCTTTGCTGAGGTACTTGCTTAATCCCTCCATGATTTCAGGATTATGTCTGAGCATCAAATATAATTGGTCAGATGTACGATAATCACGGCAATATTTACTATTAAGAACTCTAAAACTTAACAAGTGCAAAGGTTTAAGAGAGGAAACATGCTCCTTAATTACATTTCCTCTATTGGCAAATTCCAATAATGAACTTCGCAGCCAATCATCTACACCGTCAGGATTATCAGATGCACCGATTACTTCATTTTGCTTCTCTAATTCAGATAAAATCTGTTTCAGAGAATTCATTGTAAACTCCTTTTTGAAAGCCGATGTTACGGAATAACCATCTGCATACATCTTAATGAATAGATTGGTTAGAACTCGGTCAAGTTTTATTGTCTTAAAGTCAATAAAAAGTATATCTTTATTAAAGAATGCAGGTATCCCAGCTTCTTTTTTCAATTTGAGTATCATACCTTTATTCTGTTAATTTAAGAGGTTCAATAACTATTCGTTTATTCTCGTCGATACGAATAACCGTAAATTTACGATTATTCTTGGTTACAATAATTTCTGTATAAGTCTTTGCTTCAAGCAGATTCTTGAATATTTGCAACTCAATAAAACGTCCTCGCAAATCATTAATAGAAGGACTATAACCTTGGTGTATATAACGCAACATCTCGAATAAATCCAAACTCACTGTCAATTGAATGAATTTATCGGTCTTATGACGGAATATGAGGCTATCACTCTCGTATTCGATGTATTTAGTAAGGTGATCTGTCTTATTTACAAATAACTCAAATTCATTTAATGAGAATCTTCTATAGCTTTTTGATATTGGGTCAGCAATATTGGAGCTAGACAACAACAGATAGCCATCTACAAGTTGTTTGTTGGCACATCCCTCACTTGCAGAGATAGCTACAGCTAATTCCTGCATAGTTTCTTCAAGGTTGCTTTCGTTTCTCAGTTTCTCTTCAAACTCGCTAGCAAAACGATATGGTAATCTACGCTTAAACTCAAACATGCCTTCGAAATACTGGTGACGGATATAAGATTTATGACGAGTAGTCACCTGCATTCTAATATCTTCTCCCTTTATTTCATAAGCAGGGATAATCACGTTCGCCTCATTGAAATCTTTGAGGAGTGAACGTTTTCTATCACTGAAAATAAGGTATGATTCAGGCTTTTTTGTGGTATAATATAAGTCTCTATCAAACGCAGGGAGTGCAACACCAGCAACATCCGTTTCTCTAAGCATCTTAATCAATCTATCAGAAGACTCAAGAGATGGCAGATTAAAAGACTCTTTTGCTGGCCATATTTCTGGTGCAGTAAGATTGAAATAATAATACTGCCATAAGAATTCAGATATGTTTTCTGACTGTACGTACTCAACCAAATGCTTTACTTCATTACAAGAGTAATCTCTTGTGAGCATCCAAGCGATCATAGAACGTAAGTCTCTCATTGTTATATGAAGCTCACGCTTGTATATGATTGTACGAACCAACCATTCTAATCGATTGATTACTTCTTCTCCGGCACTAGAATCCTGGAATGTATCTACATTATATTTAATGAAACATCTGTCTGCAATCGGACATCCTTCACACATAGTCCATAATTCAGGTCTAGTCAATTTCTTGACTTGCTGAGCTAACAAACTCGGACTATTGCTTTCTCCTCTAGCTGTAACAGAACGAAGATTGAGATTGATAACGAGCAATCCAGGCATCACTTCTGTATGTCCTTCCTTGTAGAAGTACTCCTCGATATTATTTTGCAGTTTACGCAACTCAGGTCGTGTTGTTAAGAAGTCAACCAAACGACCTTCATTGATTGCTATTACACGGCCTTCGTTTGCATTATTGTAATTATCAAGACCGAAAAATGGCCTAAGGAAGTCTGTTAATACATCATCGTTAGCCTTTTCATCCTCATCTTGAGAACCATCGTAATTAGTTTGAAACTTAACACCTGAAATATCAAAAGAAGAACCATTGTTTGACTCAAATGTAACCTTATTCTCCCCAATGTTTTCGATACGATGAATAAAGGCTGTCTTACCATCACCCGCATTACCTGTTATGATAATAAGCTTGTATTTGAGTTGTCTGATATCCGAAAGAAGTTCCTTGTCTAATTTCGTTTCAGTATAAGTCAATAAGTCGAATACGTGAGAATGAGAGCCAGCACGAGTACCTCTGTTACCATGACGGCTTTGGCTATATAGAGAATTAATATAATCAACAGGATTATCAGTATTGTTTGCGTCAACAATGATAATCTTTGTTGTATCCTTCAAAATTCCATCAACTCCAATTCCCTCAAGAGCAGTCATCATTTCCTTAGCTGTTCCGAAACGCTTGGTCTTATCTGTAATGATGGACTTCATCACAAATTCAGCAAACTCATCCGTTAACTTTTCATTATATTGCTGAATGGGCGTAGGCTTCTTATGAATGTTTGGACATAGCTGAGAACCAGGCCAAGGATAGGCATGGGTCAATAATTGGTATAGTGTTATACCCAACGCAAATGTATCGGCAGAACAATCCCAGTCAATCTTATTTCCTGAAATAACCAAATCAGGTGCCATATATGGTAATGTGCCTCCAAATGAATGGTCATCGGTAGTAGTTGATATATTGAAGTCAATGAGCTTGTACAACTGGCGTTTATGCCACACAATGTTGCTTGGCTTAATATCTCTGTGATATACAGGCGGATTCTTTTCTTGCATATATACTAGCGCACTCAATATTTGAGTTGCCATTTTGTATATCTCATCTATTGGCAAACGCAAATCTCCACTTATGTAATTGTGCAAATTGTCTCCTTCAAGTAACTCCATCAATGTATAGAATAAGCCACCAGGCATAGTTCTATCATTATGTTTGAACTCGACAATATTTGGATGAGACAATTCTTTTAGCGCATTGAACTCATTTAAAGCATTATCTATGGAAGCATCCTTTTCAAAGATTTTGATAGCAAGATACTGCTTCTGCATATCATGCCAAACTTTGAAGACACGACCAAATCCGCCTCGACCCAAAATATCATGAAGTGTCATACTAGGAGACACCTTCATACCTGGCTTCATATCCTTGAGATATAGAGTCTGTTCAGAATCAGATGTACTTGTTAAATGAGAAATTGTTGGTGACGCCACTTGTTCTTTCTCTAGTTCTGAGGTTATGAAATTTATAACATCATCGATAGAGGTCCATCGTTGGTCCAAATCTCCAACAATAGTCTTTTTTACAACTTCGTCCATCCACTTAGGCAAGTCCTTCGAGACCTTGCATGGCAATAGGTCCTCTGGGAGTTTTCCGCTCATACCTAGAGTGAATGTCATGGCACTATCAAATGGCAACTTACCAGTCATTAACTCATAGTAAATTATAGGGTATTTTCACCCATTTTCTAAGATTTGCTAATGATATGCAAAACATTGTGTTTTAGCGTATTCTGGCAAATTTTCTTTTCTTGCGATTTGCAAAATTTGCCGATAATATCTA
>SUZV01000010.1 GCA_015059715.1 Rikenellaceae bacterium
CTGCGTGGCAGTAATCCTCGTAATGGATTTATTGCTTGCTCCCTCACATATCTTTGAACATGCCCTAATGGAGAGCGTATTGGGGTACGACCATCTGAATACGCTAACACTCAATTGGGTGTCAATCCTCGGCGTGGTAATAGGTATTCTCTTCACTTGGCGGACCTTTGCTCGCCGCAAGTGGAGCTATCAACGAATGTTGGTCATTGCCTTTTCGTGCTTTGCCTTTTACTTGGCGTACTTCTATTTCCGTATAGATTACAATATTCCCAAAGAGGCTCTCTACCTGCCCGTATTTGTTCGCTCGGCGGGTTATGTGATGGTGGCGGTGATGATGCTAACGGCAAATGCCCGACTGCCTTTCCCCTATACATTCCTGCACGGCTTGTCATTCCAAAATATGTTCAGCGCAGCATTGGCTGCACCTATTGGCAATGCCATCGTAGGTCGAGCATTGAAGGTTGTAATGACTCGCAACGCGATGTTGCTTGGCGAAAGAATGGACAGCGTAGAACTCTCCACCTCACACACCCAATTGGGCGAGTTGTATGGTATGGTACAAGTGCAGTCACTACTTGAATCTATGAAGGAGATTTACGGTTGGTTGCTATTCGTAGCTATTGTATGCCTAATCGGACTTATGTTGCGATATAGTGGTATTCGACCAATGAGAGTGATTGAGCCTACTTATCGAGCCATTCATAAGTTTATACGCCACGACATAAGATTGCGTTTGCGGTTACGCAGGCGTAATAGAGTTCTACAATCTTGATTGAATAAAAGCATTATGAATATGAGGACCTGTGAAGTTTATTTCAACAAGTCCTCATATTCATAAGGTGAGAGTGAATAAAAAGTGTATTTTGTCGTTAAGCTTGCCCTCAAAATCCTCATTTACGCTGGGTAAACTGCGGTTTTTCGGGCTTCGCAGGCCTAAAACTACATCATTTTATTCACTCTCTTAGGTTCAAGAGAAGGCTAAGATACTTTTTAGTCACCCCCCCCCAGAAAATATAAAATTATCGTATCATTACTAATTGCTCACTACTTATAGTCTTGCCTTGATAGCCTTAGACTCCTCCTCGTAACCAGGCTTATCCAAGAGTGCGAACATATTCTTCTTATACGCCTCAACACCTGGCTGGTTGAATGGATTTACGCCGAGCAAGTAACCGCTTATGCCGCAACCCTTCTCGAAGAAGTAGAGTAGCTGACCTATGGTGCGCTCGTCGATGCGCTCAATCTCAAGAACAAGGTTGGGAACACCGCCGTCGATATGTGCAAGGCGAACACCGAGCTCGGCCATCTTGTTAATCTCCGAAAGTCGCTTGCCTGTAAGGAAGTTAAGACCGTCGAGGTTGGCCTCGTCAGACTCTACCTTAACCTCATACTTCGAGTTCTTCACCGAGATGATAGTCTCGAAGAGCGTGCGCTCGCCCTCCTGAATATACTGACCCATTGAGTGAAGGTCGGCAGTGAGTGTTACGCTTGCGGGGAAGATGCCCTTAAGCTCCTTACCCTCAGACTCGCCATAGAGCTGCTTCCACCACTCGGCAATATACTGTAGCTTAGGCTCGTAAGACCCTAAAATCTCAATCTTCTTGCCAGCCTTATATAGCTCGTTACGCACGATGGCATACTGCGCGGCGATGTTCTCCTCAATAGGCGTAGCCTCGCCTGTAAGACGCTCCATGTCGCGAGCACCCTCAACAAAGGCCTCGACATCGACACCTGCGACAGCCAATGGCAGAAGACCTACGGGCGATAGTACCGAGTAGCGACCACCAACGTTGTCCTCGATGATGAAGGTGTCGTAGCCCTCCTGTGTTGCGAGGGTCTTAAGAGCACCACGTGCCTTATCCGTAATTGCTACGATGCGCTCGGCAGCTTCGGCCTTGCCATAGCGACGCTCAATCTCGGCCTTGAGGAGGCGGAAGGCGATAGCTGGCTCGGTTGTAGTACCCGACTTAGAGATTACGATAGCTGCGATAGAGTACTCCTTAAGGGCATCCATAAGCTCATAGGTGTAGTCCTCGGAGATATTCTCGCCCGCAAATACTACGGTAGGGTTGTCGTGACGCTTCTTAAGCGACTCGAAAGAGTTGGTCATAGCCTCAAGCACAGCCTTAGCACCGAGGTATGAGCCTCCGATACCTATGCATACAACAACCTCGGCCTTAGAGCGCAGACGCTCGGCAACGCGCTTGATGTCGCTAAGGTGCTCATCCGAGATAGAGCTTGGAAGGTTGACCCATCCGAGGAAGTCGTTACCAGCACCCTCGCCAGTGTGGAGTAGACGGTTGGCACGCTGAGCCTCGGCCTGCATATCCGCTGTAATGGTGATGCCACTATGACGAGCATCGAAGTTGATAAGTTTCATAATCTTGAAAATTTATATAGTTATTGAGTTATTGACCTTAACCTTAGTGTAGTATTAGTGTAGTATGAGCGTGAGGGCCTGCATCGCCTTACGTGCCGAGGCCTTGTTGTAGAGCACCTCCCACACCATATCGGCGATAGGCATCTCGATATTGCGGCGCATAGAGCTGCGACGTATACACTCGGCGGCGTAGTAACCCTCGGCGACCATAGTCATCTCGTTGAGCGCACTCTTTACCGAGCACCCCTTGCCAAGAAGCGTACCGAGGCGACGGTTGCGGCTTAGAGGCGAGTAGCAGGTGACAAGCAGGTCGCCCATATAGGCTGCGGTGTTGATGTTGCGCCCCTGCTTGGGTACAGCCTCGTCGATGAAGTGCTTCATCTCGGCGGCGCAGCACGAGATGAGCACAGCGAGGAAGTTATCGCCATAGCGCAGACCTACGGCGATACCTACGGCCAAGGCGTAGACATTCTTCATGATTGCTGCGGCCTCGACACCGAGCACATCATCCGAGATGCTGCAACGGAAGAAGTCGTTGGAGAGCACGTCGCGCACGCGCTCGGCAGTAGTCATATTGTCGGCAGCAACGGTTAGGTACGTGAGCTGACACTGTCCCACCTCCTCGGCGTGTGACGGACCTGTGACCACGGCGAGCTGTGACATAGGCACGTCGTAGTAGCGGTTCATATGCTCGACGATGGTCAGGTAGTCGCCAGGGATGATACCCTTGACGGCCGAAACGACAATCTTGTCGGCGAGGCTCACGCTCAAAGGTTCGAGGAACTTCTTCAGAAAGGCCGACGGCATAGCGAGGATGACGATGTCGGCATCGCGCACCACCTCGTTGATATCTGCCGAGGCAGTGAAGAACTCCTTGTCGATGTAGCACCAGGGGAGGTACTTCGAGTTGAGGCTGCGTAGTTCGAGTGACTCGCGTATATCGTCGTTAAGCACCAGCCAATTTACGTGGTGGTGGTTTATGGTAAGTGTCTTTACAATGGCTGTCGCCCAGCTGCCATAGCCTACTACGGCACACTTAGGATTGCTCGCTTGATTCATAGATACAAAATTATTGACAAAATTAACAAAAAAATGTGAAAACTCTTGCAAAATGTCCATATCTTTTTTCTATCTTTGCAAACGGGTATGGCTCAGTTTTGTTGAAAATGTGGCTAACCTATTGATTATATGGTGTTTTCGACCCTGATGCGAGAGTGCGTCATGAGTCGCTTTTTTTGTCTATCTGCCAGTTTAGGATGCTACGGATGATAATAAAAAGTGGGGGTCGAGGCGTTATTTGAGGGCCGCATGGCCCATTGTTGCACATCGTGCGTATGTGCAAGGCTTAAACTTTGAGTAAATAAATAGTAACATATATGGGAATATTTTCACTGACACAGGAGTTAGCTATTGACCTCGGTACGGCCAATACGCTGATTATGCACAACGGCAAGGTTGTCGTTGACGAGCCCTCTATCGTGGCTCTAAGCATCAAGACGGGCGATCTTATGGCTATCGGCCACAAGGCGCGCCTAATGGATGGTAAGACACACTCGAACCTCCGCACTATACGCCCTCTGAAGGATGGTGTTATCGCCGACTTCGAGGCTACCGAGCTTATGCTTCGTGGCCTTATCAAGAAGGTGGGTGCTACGCGCGGTATGTTCGCCCCCTCGCTACGTATGATGATTTGTATACCTTCGGGCTCTACAAACGTAGAGATTCGTGCGGTGCGTGACTCGGCACAGCATGCTGGTGGTCGTGAGATATACCTTATCTTCGAGCCTATGGCCGCAGCTCTCGGTGCAGGTCTTGATGTCGAGGCTCCTGAGGGTAACCTTATCATCGATATAGGTGGCGGTACCTCGGAGATTGCTTGTATCTCGCTCGGCGGTATCGTCTGCTCGAAGTCTATAAACGTGGCAGGTGATGTATTTACAAACGATATCCAGAACTACATCCGCCAGCAGCATGGCATCCGTATCGGTGAGCGTACTGCCGAGGATATAAAGTGTGCCATCGGTGCTGCGGTGCCCGAGCTTGAGAACGAGCCCGAGGACTACATCTTCACTGGCTCGAATATGCTCACCAACTTGCCACAGACCGTGACGCTCAACTATAGCGAGATTGCCTACGCCTTGGATAAGTCGCTTGTTAAGCTCGATAATGCTTTGATGGAGGTGTTGGAGGAGATGCCACCCGAGCTATACTCTGACGTGGTGAAGAATGGTATCTACTTAGCTGGTGGTGGTGCCCTGATTAAGGGTCTTGACGAGCGTCTTTCGAAGAAGTCGGGATTGCCCGTACATATCGCCGAGGATCCACTTCGTGCCATTGCACGTGGTACGTGCATAGCACTTAACAACATCGGTAACTTCTCATTCCTTATGGGTGGCGAGAAGTAGTGTTGTAGCTGCTTACATATTTACTAATCTATAGAACGTATCTTAAGATATTGTTCTAATATAGCGGGGCTGTCGGCATAGGGTGCGGCAGCCTCACTAAGGATTTTCAAGGGGCGTAACATTGCGATACCCGAAAATAGGTGGGCTTATGCATAAGGTTTGGCTAATCGTTGGCTAATCTAAAGAAGAATTTCACATTGTTATGTACAGACTTATAGAGTTCATAAAGCGTATATACGTATTGGTGCTCTTCCTCATTATCGAGGGTGTGGCATTGTGGAGCTATGCCTCCTCGTCGCCATATACCGAGGCCAAGATATTGTCGCGCACCACGGCAGTGGGTGGGGCGATAAGCAGCACCATAGGTGATGTCGAGCACTTCTTCTCATTAGCCGAGAACAACCGCCTACTTACCGAGCGTGTTGCAGAGCTTAGCGAGCAACTTGCGGTATATGATGAGCGCGGCATGGCCGACATTGTGGGTGGCGGCGACCTTGTCGATAGCCTCGACAAGGAGCATATGGGCCACTTCCGCTATCGCGAGGCGCGTACAGTGTCGATGACGACAAACCGCCTGCGTAACTTTATAGTCCTCGATAAGGGTACCGAGGAGGGTATAGCCCCCGATATGGGTGTTATCACGCCGAATAACGAGCTTGTGGGGTATGTGGTGTCGTGCAGCTCGCACTACTGCGTGGTGCAGCCTATGCTCAACGTAGAGTTCAGTACAGGAGGTCGTTTGGTCGATAATGACCACGTATGTATGATTATATGGCCTGGTGACTCGAAGTATAGAGTCGAGGCGCAGGATATATCGGTCTATGCCGAGCCTCGCGAGGGTATGATTGTCGAGGTGCGCTCGGAGCGTCTGCCCAAGGGCGTGAGGATAGGCACGATAGAGTCCTGTGAGCTAAACTCGACAAAGTCGGCATATAGCGCGGTGATAACGATAGCTGCCGATATGTCGCGCTTGGACAACGTGCTGATAGTCGAGAATACGCACTATGGCGAGCTTGAGGCGTTAAAGCAGGAGCTAAACCTGTAGGTGTGAGTGTCGGTTTATAGCGAGAGCCTCTATTATTCAAAAAACAGAGAATAGTGACATAAGTGATGTTTAGAAGTGTTCCATACTTGGCAATGACACTGATGGTGTTGTTCCTCCAGATATTTATCCTCGATGAGCTATCTATAGCACTATGGCTTAGGCCCATGATATTTCCGCTTATCGTGGTGCTGCTGCCTATGGAGTGGCGCACGATATGGGTTATGTTGTCAACGCTTGCCATAGGTCTTATTATGGACCTTGCGCTGGGTGGTGCGGGGTTGTATACCGCCACGCTGCTGCCGCTTGCGGTTATGCGCGGTTCGGTGCTCTACATCACCACGCGACGCAGTGTCGAGCATGGCGACCAGACATCGCTCTTCTCGCGCCTTACGATGCGCAATATGATGATATACGTTGGTGCTATGCTTGTGCTACATCATACGATGTTCTTCCTCTTGGAGCGACTCTCGTTTGCTATGCCCGTTATGCTCGTAGCGACGATTTTGTGCAGCTCGCTGCTCTCGCTCCTGATAGCGTGGCCCATAGTGCGACTATTTAGCTCTAAAATAGTGTTGTAACGATGTACGAACAGGGTAATACGCGATATAAGATACTTCGGATATTGGTCGTGGCCGTAGGTGTTGTTATGCTCCTGCGCCTCTTCTCTATGCAGATACTCTCGGATGAGTACGACCAGAAGGCTATGAAGAATATCGTGCGTACCGAGATAGAGTACCCTATGCGTGGCGAGGTGTTGGACCGCCGAGGCGAGTACCTCGTTAAGAGCCGTGTATGTTACGACGTGATGGTGATATATAAGGAGCTACCCAAGCAAGGCTTCGACACGCTACGTCTTGCGACAATCTTAGAGATTACGCCCGAGGCTCTGGCCAAGAAGCTTGAGCAGGCAAGGCGGAGTCCTCGCGCCCCGATAATGGTGACCAACTACCTGTCGCAGGATAACAAGCTGCTCTTGGACGAGGGTAGCTTTACGGGTTTCCATACGCGCTTCCGCACAGCGCGTGAGTATCCGCGTAAGATAGGTGGCAACCTACTTGGCTATGTCAGCGAGGTAAACGACCGTCAGGTGCGTATGTGGGAGTACTACGACATTGGCGACTATATCGGCGTTGGTGGCGTGGAGTCTGCCTACGAGACGGAGCTGCGTGGCGAGAAGGGTGTTCGCTACCGCATATACGACTCGCATGGTGCGCTCAAGGGTGAGTATAACGATGGCGTAGATGATATCCTGCCTGTAAAGGGTGCGCAGCTTACGTCGACCATAGATGCTCGTCTGCAGGAGTTTACCGAGGAGCTTATGGTGGGCAAGATAGGTGCTGTTGTGGCCATCGAGCCCTCGACGGGCGAGATTTTGGTGATGGTCTCGTCGCCAACGTATAACCCCGACCTTATGGTGGGTCGTCAGCGTAATAACAACTATGCCGCCATGCTCCACAACCAGCGTCAGCCGCAGTTTAACCGTGCGGTGAAGGCGAAGTATCCTCCAGGCTCGACATTTAAGCTTGTGCAGGGCCTCATAGGACTTCAGGAGGGTGTGTTGCGCGCCTCGGACCGCTATCCTTGCAGTATGGGCTTTAGCTACGGTACACGTAAGATGGCCTGCCACGCACACTCCTCGCCACTAAACCTTCAGGATGCTGTGGCACACTCGTGCAACGCCTACTTCTGCTACGTCTTTCGCGACCTTATCACCAATCCGAAGTATGGCTCGATAAAGGAGGGTGTAAGGCGGTGGAATGAATATGTGTATAGCTTTGGCTTTGGTCGTCGTCTCGGTACGGACCTCTATGGCGAGGGCCCAGGCTATGTGCCTACGCCCGAGTACTACGACAGGGCGTATAACGACC
Source organism: Rikenellaceae bacterium (assembly GCA_015059715.1). Taxonomy (GTDB): domain Bacteria; phylum Bacteroidota; class Bacteroidia; order Bacteroidales; family Rikenellaceae; genus Alistipes. The sequence continues at coordinate 7,699 of SUZV01000010.1, forward strand.
GCTGGAACTGGGGTTCGGTGATATCGTGTGCCATCGGTCAGGGCGAGATGGGATGTACGCCATTGCAGATGGCCAACCTTGCGGCTATCGTTGCCAACCGAGGTTACTACTATATACCCCACCTTATCAAGCATATCGAGGGACGTGACTCGATAGATAGGCGTTTCTATGAGCGACACTATACGCTCGTCGACTCGATACACTTTGTACCTATTGTCGAGGGTATGTGGCGCAGTGTCAACGTTGCAGGTACATCGGGTAAGGCGCGATTGGCAGGGTTGGACGTATGTGGTAAGACAGGTACGGCACAGAACCCTAATGGTGCTGACCACTCGACATTCCTGTCGTTTGCCCCGAAGAATAACCCCAAGATAGCCATCTCGGTATATATCGAGCATGGTGGCTTCGGCTCGGAGATAGCTGTGCCTATAGCCAGCCTCGTCGAGGAGCTATATCTAACGGATACAATCACTCGCCCCGAGATGGTCGAAAAGGTGCTCAACTTTAAGCCCAACTATAGTCGTAACTACGATGAAAAGCAGCGTAAGTATGACCTTAAGCGCGCTGAGGAGCAGAGAAAAAAGAGAAAGTAAGTAAATAGGTGAAACGCTGTGTGGAGGGTATATTTCGGCCAATCCGATTTATAGTGCCTAACAACAAAAGTAGTGTAGAGGTATATGTATTCTGAGTATAACATATCGCGTAGAGGTGGTGGCCGTGATTCACTCTTTGGGGCAGTCGATAAGCTGACCTTGGGCCTATATATCGCCATAGTGCTTATAGGTGTGATGTGTATCACCTCGGCATCCTACGACTCGGAGAGTGGCAACATCTTCTCGATGAGCCACAACTATATGAAGCAGCTTATGTGGGTGGCTATATCGTCGGTCATGGCTACCGTTGTGCTGCTTTTAGAGCGTCGTCTGTTCCATATGTTTGCCTACCCGGCCTATATAGTTGGTATCGTTATGCTGTTGGCCTGCCTCTTCTTTGGCCGCGAGGTAAATGGTGCCAAGGCGTGGTTCGAGTTTGGTAGTATACGTATCCAGCCTGTAGAGTTTGTCAAGATAGCTACGGCGTTGATGATGGCGCGCGTTATGAGCGACTACGCCTTCAATATCAAGCGTCTTACGGACCTCGTTAAGGTGGCGATGGTGATAATCATACCCTTTGGGATTATCGTGCTGCAAAACGATACGGGCTCGGGTCTGGTGCTCGGAGCCTTTCTCTTTGTGCTCTATCGCGAGGGTCTGTCGAAGTATATCTACTTCCCGATAATCTTTACCGTAGTGCTCTTCATTGCGGCCCTTATCTTCAATCCTGTGGTGATATTTATCACGCTGTTGGTGCTCTTTACGCTCTACAATATGTTCAATACGGGCGAGGTGCAGGGCCACGTGCGCTTCTTCTGCCTTGTGCTCCTTGTCGCACTGCTTCTCGCGCTCCTTACGCCCCTTAGTGGCTACGCTGCGCTGATGATAGCTTGTGGCATCGCGGCTATGGCCCTTACGGTGCTGGCCTTTAAGACGCGCACGCTGATGCTGCTCTGGCCTATAGCCATGTTCGTCTACGCTATGCTCTTTGTGCCTACTGCCGATATGCTCTTCTCGCACCTTGAGCCGCACCAGAAGAACCGAATACTTACATTCGTGGGACTTGTCGATGACCCTCGAAACGTCGGATATAACGTCAACCAGTCGAAGATAGCCATAGGCTCGGGAGGTATGTGGGGCAAGGGCTTTATGGAGGGTACACAGATAAAGTACGACTACGTGCCAGAGAAGCATACCGACTTTATCTTCTGCATCGTGGGCGAGGAGTGGGGCTTTGTAGGCTGCTTTACGGTTATCGCGCTCTACGTGGCTCTGATACTTAGGCTTATGCGTATGGGTGAGCGTATCAAGGAGCCCTTCGGCAGGGTATATTGCTACTCGGTGGCGGCGATACTCCTGCTGCACGTGTTGGTAAACATTGGTATGACCATAGGCCTGATGCCAGTGATGGGTATCCCGTTGCCACTGATGAGCTACGGAGGCTCGTCGCTACTGGCCTTCACGCTGCTGATTATGATAGCGATACGCCTCGATGCCTCGACTTCGGAGAAGGATATTTATAGCAACATATAATTTCGCGTGCGCGTAAGGGAGGTAAATCCCTAAAGTGATAGTTTAGACCCAAAAAAAGAGTATAAGATGAGTAGAGACCGTTTGATATTCGTCACCAACGACGATGGATATATGTCTAAGGGCTTTGCAGCCGCCGTAGAGCTTGCCAGCCAGTTCGGCGAGGTTATAGCCATAGCTCCCGAGCGTGTGCAAAGCGGTATGAGTCAGGCAATAACCATAAATAATCCACTCTTTCTGCGTCTTGTCGAGCAGCGCGAGGGTGTCACCATCTACGCCTTCTCGGGCACGCCTGTCGACTGTGCGAAGATAGCCTTCGACCACCTCTTTGCCGAGCGTAGCGTAGACCTCGTAATCTCGGGTATAAATCATGGCTCGAATGCCGCGATAAACGTTATGTATTCGGGTACGATGGGCGCAGCTATCGAGGGTAGTCTCTACAATGTGCCAGCCATAGGTCTCTCGCTTGACGACCATAGTGCCGATGCCGACTTCGAGGGTGCTGTTAGGTATGGCCGTGAGGTTATCGCCTCGGTACTGGAGGCTGCGGAGCGTCTGCCACGTCCGCTATGTCTAAATGTCAATGTTCCGCGCTGCGGCGTTGACGAGATTCAGGGAATACGCCTCTGTCGTCAGACGCGAGGCTTCTGGCGCGAGGAGTTCTACGAGCGCGAGGACCCGCATGGACGTAAATATTTCTGGCTTACGGGGGCCTTCCAGAATGGCGAGCCGAGTGCCGAGGATAGCGATGAGTGGGCCTTGGCGCATAAGTTTGTCGCTGTAGTCCCTGTGCAGACCGATATGACCGACTATAGAATGCTTAAGTCGCTTGCCGACGAGATAAGGTAGCGTGCCTCAGGGGCCTGAGGCATCGCTGCTGCGTCTATATCTCGACCAAACGGTTTTTTATGGCGTAGACAACCAAGTTGGCGGTATTCTTACACCCTGTCTTTTCGAGGATGTTGGCGCGGTGCTTGTCTACGGTACGCTTCGAGATGAAGAGCTTATCGGCAATCTCCTGATTTGACAGGCCACGACACACCTCAACCAATATCTCTATCTCACGCTCCGAGAGGGCATCCTCATCGCTCGGCGTATCGATGGTTATGCGGCTGCTCATGTTGCGCGTAAGCATGCCGAGCAGCGTGGAGCTAAAGTAGCTGTCGCCCGAGGCTGTGGCCTCGACAGCGGCGTATACCTCCTCAATGTCGGAGTCCTTGAGCAGAAATCCCGAGGCTCCGCACTCGACCATGAGCTTATAGTAGTGGTCATCGCCATACATCGAGAGTGTTATCACACGTAGCTCGGGGCGTAGCTGTAACGCTCTGCGTGTAGTCTCCGAGCCATCGATGCCTGGCATCGAGATATCCATAAATACCACATCTACCTCCAATTCGGGGAGTAGCGCGAGAAACTCCTCGCCACTGCCTACGTCGGCAACAACGCTAAAGTCGTCGTGCTGCTCAAGTAGCCCCTTTAGTCCTGTGCGGAAGAGCGTGTGGTCATCAACGAGTGCTATCTTTACCTCTCCTCTTATCATTGCCTCTTCTCCTATTATTTGTTTCGTACTCTTCATCCGTAGGATTTGCCGCAGTGCCATCTATGGCCACCGACACCTTGGCCTGCATACCCTCGCCTGGGCGGCTCGACAGCGTGAACTTGCCATTTAGCGAGGAGACGCGCGAGCGTATGTTCGACAGTCCCATGCCACGACTCTCGACATCGCGCACCGAGAAGCCGCAGCCATTGTCGCGGTACTCTACGCTAAGGTACTTGCCCCCAAGCTTAAGCGTTATGTCTATATCGGTGCAGCTGGCATGCTTGAGCGAGTTGTTTATCAGCTCGCATACCACGCGGTAGATGATAACCTCGATGTTCGAGTCGAAACGCTTGTCGCCAAGCGTCGTGCTAAAGGTTATGTGCGTATCGCGCACCGTGCCGAGCCTATCTACGAAGTTCTTGATGCCGCGTGCTAGGCCGAAGTTGTTGAGTATGTGTGGCGAGAGGTTGTTCGATATCTCGCGTAGTGAGCGTATAGCCTCATCTATTGCTGCTGTGCTATTCTGCAATACCAAGCGGTCCTTATCGCTGAGCTCGATGCGTTGTAGTGCCGAGAGCGACATCTTTGCCGAGCTGAGCAGCGGGCCGAGGCCATCGTGGAGCTCGCGCGAGAAGGAGGCGCGTGAACGCTCCTCGGTGCGTAGCACGGCGGTCATAAGTCTATTTTCGAGGATGCGACGTTCAAGGCTCACTTTGTCGACGTGGTTGACTAAGAAGCGAGCGCACACGACGCATATCGAGAAGCTTAGCGACACGACGATGCCCACCCAGGCAAAGGTTAAGTCCGAGATCTCGAAGCCTGCGAAGAGGCGTAGCTGTAGGAAACGCTCGACGCTGAGGAGCACAAGGGCGATGATGCAGCATATCCACAACGCCTTGAACTTAGTCTTGTTGACCAAGAGCAGAGCGATGCCCATAGCTATAACCTGTAGTACTATAGATACAATCATCAATATCTCTACGGCTCTCATATATCTGTGTAGGCTTCTTAGGGTTAATGTCGTGTAACGGCAATGTGTGGCACTACTCCATCCACATCTGCAATGTCGAGGCTATATTGCCATTCTCGTCGTATAGTATCTGACTGCCGTCGGCCGTAAGTTCGTAGAGCTGGATGACGTATACATCCTTGTTGTTGATTTTGAGGTTACCCTTCGGTATCAGTATGCCGCCGTAGCGTTGCTTGTCGTCAAACGTAAGGTCTACGATAGCGTCATGCTCATCTGTTGCGAGGGTGAAGGCGTAGTCGAAGGGGCGGTTTACCACCTCGTTTGTGCGCTCCGAGCTGTCGTAGCCGAGCATACGTCCGCGACCCTCGCCATCGTACCATATATCGTAGTATATGTTCTCTCGCTGGTCGTAGCTGTACCACATCGTGCCATCTAAGGTTGTAAGCTCCGCATAGTTTCTCTTATCATCCTCGGGAATATTGCACGAGGTGGTTATAACTATTGCCGCAAGGGCGATGATGGTGTTAATCAATCTCATATTGCAAAACTCTATATTATGTTCTTATCTATCTTATTTTATCGCCTGTGGCCTATTGTCAAAGGCATCGACAAAGGTAATAATTTTTTTAGAATTATAGCATCGTGCGCGTTGCGATTTTGTTAGAGGGTTTTCACCTCTCGGTGACAGCTAAAGCTGAAAGGGTAGTTCGCTCGCTGTGCGAGCTAAAGGGTAGCTCGCAGGCCTTCAGCCTGCTAAAGGGTAGTTTAAGGGTTCTCGTTGTCGTGTTGTGTTGTGATGCCCGACCTCTTAATGTCTTAATGTCTTAAAGTCTTAATGTCCTAAAAAAATGGGACGATAAGACAATAAGACAATAGGACGATAGGATTATTAAGATGGTTGTGGCAACCCAAGAGACTTTATCAACTCTTTAGCAAACTTAAGTTTGCGAACTACTCTTAAGCTACCCTTTAGCAGGCGAAGGCCTGCGCACTACCCTTACAGCTTTAGCTGTCACCGCAAGGTGAAACAATGCTTTTGCTGTTGTTGCAGGTTATGCCACAAAAGTAGCAACTTAGCTGAAAAAAAACGGAGATTTATGGTATAAATAAGAAAAATTTATTATATTTGCATTAGGAATCTTTGCCCAGACGACGAAGAAACAAAATAATCTTAATATATGAGAATAAATAATTATCTGTATCGCCTTACGGGTGCGATATCACTATTCGTATTAGTATCGTGTGTCAACGACTCGTTTGATCTTGACAACGTATCTAAGGAGGTGACCTTGGGAAGTGGTACAACAATAGTGCCATTGGGTTACATCGAGAATAAGACTTTGGAGACGATGCTCGGTAATGCGGGTATCGATGGCCTCCAGACCGACGAGAACGGAAACCTGTCGTACAAATTCTCTGGCTCGGGTGACACGCTCCACTTCGAGAGTATGAGTACCGAGTTCGAGATTCCAGAGATTGCCGTATCCTTCGATGTTGAGTATCCACAGTTCGACCTTGAGTCCGAGCAGATTAAACTCGACGAGCAGAGCGACATGAATGTCGACCTGAGCAAGTTGGATAGGCTCAAGGAGGCGATACACGAGCAGACGGGTGTTGTCATCCCCGAGAATGAGTACTTTATCCCCGAGGAGCTCCCCGAGGGTGTGGAGATACCCGAGGTGTCGGGCCACTATGGAGAGGTGTTTGATGGCGATGACTGGCACCTTGAGCTCGACCTTCCGGAGCAGATTGAGAATGTTAGCAAGGTATACTTCCGCGATATCGAGAGCGGTCATCACGGAGCACCTATGCACCTCACGGTTGACTTTAACGACCTTGCCGCGATAAATGGTGGCGGTACACTTCGTTTCGACCTTAAGGTTGAGGGTGGTACGCTCAATATTCTCAATTCGAACGATGAGCTCACCGCCGTACACGATGATGCTCACTACTTCGAGGAGTATAGAATCGAGAGCGGTGTAGAGTCATTCGACTTTGCAATATATGTCGAGAGCCTGATAAACGACAACCCCATTGATATAAATCACCACTTGGATATACCTCTGGAGCTGACGTTTGATGTTCAGTTTGAGCTCGACACCAAGCCTGGCCACTTCGCGCTTAACACAGTGCCCCATGTCGAGCTGTTTGCCGACTTTGAGTATGGCGATGCCGATGTTATCGTAGACTCAAGCAAGGAGCTTGTCGAGAGCCATGTGACTATGGCCGAGCCTATTGAGGTGTCGGGTATGCCTGCCGAGGTGAAGAGGATATATAGCGTAAATATGAAGCAGGATGAGAACGCATCGCTGTGTCTCTTCTCACACGGCCTCGGATGGCTTGAGGAGTATGCCAATGACATAGATGTTGTAGTTGCGCTGCCCGAGTATTTGAAGCTTCATGCGCTTGACCATAGTGGCTGTGACTATAACCCCGAGAGTAGAGTGCTTACGGCTACGGCCGCAGCGTTGGAGGAGGGTGTTGAGCTCGCTATCGAGTCTTTGGACTTCGGCACAGAGGGCAAAGCCCCTGTAGATGGTACACTAAGTCTCAACTTTGATGCCGATGTTAAGGCTCACTTCAGGGAGAGTGCCGATTTAAAGGTGTCGTCGCTAAGCCACGATAAGGATTTGACTATCGAGGTGGGCATAGAGTCTACCGAGCTGACGATGGAGTCGGTATGTGGCAATATAGACTACTCGTATAACGTCGAGCAGAAGTTCGAGCTCGGCGGCCTAAATACTATGGGTATGGATATTAAGGGCTTGGGCGTTAAGCCAGTTATCGAGGTAAATATCACCCATCCACTCACCATGACGGCCAAGCTCTCGGGTAGGATTACCCCAAGTGCCGATGGCGTGGTAAACGAGAAGGGTGCTATATCGTTCGAGGGCATAGATATCAAGCCTGCGACCTATGCAAATGGCGATATTCAGCCTGCGGATATGATACTTGTCATTGCCGACGAGAGCCTTCGTGAGGAGTATAGCGATGCTCAGTACACCTTTGTGCCATGCAACGTCTCAGACCTACTCCTTGGCACGATGCCCGACACGCTCGACATAGAGCTATCGATAGATGTCGACGAGCAGCAGACACAGACGCTCTATCTTGCCGACTCTATGGTTATCGACTATGGCTATAATGTCGATGTTCCTATCGCCGTGGATGACTCGTTGGAGGTATATTATACGGGTCAGGTTTCGGACCTTAATTCAACCTTCGATATGGTTTCGGGCTACGACTTCTCTGTCGGTGATGTTACTATCATCGCTACCATCGTAAACACCACACCTCTTGAGTTCGATGCCGACATTACGCTTAAGGATGTAGATGGCGAGCTTACCGAGGCACAGGTATTTGTTGGCAAGGATGATAGGGTTCTCGGCTCGGCAGATGGTGTAACGCCACAGGAGAGCGTGGTACGTCTGTCGCTCGATTTGGGCAGCAGTGGCCACATATCTCAGTTGGCATTGGTGGATGCTATTCAGGTAGACCTTGCGGCATTGAGTGCTGCCAAGGATGGCTCGGTAGCTCTGAACAATAGCCAGTATGTAGGTATCAAGCTTCAGCTCGAACTCTCGGGAGGCTTGACCATAGATATCGAGAAGCTGCTCAACGATAGTGATAGTGAAGAAATGTAATGGATAGATTATGAAAAAGATACTTGTATTCATAGTTACGGTTCTTGCCGTTGTAGGTATTCAGCGTGCTGAGGCGCAGTCGCAAAGCTCATATTTTATGGGAGGTACCTACTTCCGTACCGACCTTAACCCCGCCTTTGCGCCAAAACGAGGATATGTGGCACTGCCAGTGCTGGGTGGTGTAGACGTAGACGTGTCGAGCAACTTCCTATCGGTCAACAACTTTGTGTTTGAGCGCGACGGAGGTCTTGTTACGGCGTTCCATAGCTCGGTATCTTCCGAGGAGTTTCTTAAGAAGATGCCCAATCGTGGTAGATTGGCGATGAATATGAAATCCAACATCTTAGGTGTAGGTTTCTACGTCGGCAATCTCTATTTCAACCTAGGTCTTAATGCCAATGTGTCGACCGATGCATCTATGTCGATGGATTTATTCAAGGCTGTCAAGCAGCTCGGCAATGGTATCTACGACTTGGGAAATACGGCCTTTAATGCCAATGCCTATATGGATGCCTATGTGGGCACATCGATACGCATATTGCGCAACCTCAGGGTGGGTGCTCGCGCCAAGCTGCTTGTCGGTATCGCCAATTTCGGTGGTGACTTCAATAAGCTTCAGGTTAACGTAGACCCCAATGTTGTCAACGGCGTGATGAGTGGCCAGTGGCGTGCCAATGGTGTCTTTATCGACAACAGCATGGTGCGCGCAGGTAGTGAGCTACCTTTGGATGAGGTTATGAGGACCGACTTAGGTTACATCTTCAGCAACTTTAAGAACTATGGCTTAGCCTTTGACTTAGGTGCCGAGATGTGTTTCTTAGATAACCACCTTAGGGTGTCGGCTGCGGTGACCGACCTTGGCTTTATCTGTTGGGGTAAAAAGTCGCATATCGGAGGTATTATAGATGGCGAGTTTAACTACTCGGGTATGAACATCGAGACTTCGGAGATAGAGGCCAACTATGACTATGAACTTTTAGTTACCGATGGTTCAGAGACGCAGGGCTACACCTCGATGCTCAACTGCTCGCTCAATATAGGTGCTGAGTACAACATCCTCAATGACCGTATAGGCTTTGGTCTGCTCTCGCACACCACGTTCTATAACACTATGAGCTATTCGGAGCTTACCGCCTCGGTAAACTTTAGGCCTCTACACTGGTTGTCGGCAACCGTCAGCCACACCTTCCTGAATCGTAATAGGGCAGGTATCTTTGGCTTCGCGCTGAATCTCTACACGAGCGGTATTAACTTCTACGCAGGTATGGACTACATCGACCTCTGCTGGGTCAAGGGTCCTACGCTTGGTAGCATGAAGCCATCGTTGCCACGCTATGCCAAGTCGCTCAATGCATATGTGGGCGTAGGCTTTAGCTTCGGTGGTGCTAAGGATATGTACTCGGATAATGGTGTTAAGTCTAAGAAGGCGAAAAAGTCAAAGAAAGCTACTGAGGCTGAGAATTAATGCTTCTAAATGCTCTTAAGAGTATCGATATCACGACTTACGCGCAAGGACTGCCTTGCGCGTAACTCTTTTTTTCGGGGGCGAAAAGCGAAACGCTATAGTCACTGTTTTAGGGAAAATCATGCACAAGCTCAGCGTGCGCTATCTGCTTATTGATAAAAAGTGAAAAAATCTATCGACGGTCGTTGCATATTCTGAAATTTTGAGTACCTTTGCAGGCCTTTTGTGTACACGCGACCCTGTGGGCTATTTGGTCCGAGGTCGAGGCACCTTAGGCAAGCTATTTATTAACCATTTAACGAGCGATTGTATCGCAAAACTATTTTCCATTATGGAGCAGAACAAAATTGTAGCGAACGACAATTTCGATTGGTCAGCATTTGAGCAGGACCTTGGCGTTTATGACCAGTCGAAGGAGGCTATCGAGGCCGCTTATGGCGCAACTATGTCTAACGTAGCCGTAGGTGAGGTTGTTGAGGGTACTGTTACCGAGATCAACAAGCGCGAGGTTACTGTAAACATCGGTTACAAGTCTGAGGGTCTTATCCCAGCCACTGAGTTCCGTTACAACCCCGACTTGGCTATCGGCGAGAAGGTTGAGGTTTACGTTGAGTCGGTAGAGGATAAGGGTGGCCAGTTGTCACTCTCACACAAGAAGGCTCGTCAGCTTAAGAGCTGGGATCGTGTTAACGAGGCTTTGGCTAACGACGAGATTATCAAGGGTTACGTTAAGTGTCGCACTAAGGGCGGTATGATTGTCGATGTATTCGGCATCGAGGCCTTCTTGCCAGGCTCACAGATTGATGTTAAGCCTATCCGCGACTATGACGTATACGTTGACAAGACTATGGAGTTCAAGGTTGTTAAGATCAACCAGGAGTTCCGCAATGTTGTGGTATCACACAAGGCTCTTATCGAGGCAGAGCTTGAGGCTCAGAAGCAGATTATCATGTCTAAGCTTGAGAAGGGTCAGATTCTTGAGGGTACTGTTAAGAACATCACCTCTTACGGTGTGTTCATCGACCTTGGTGGCGTAGATGGTCTTATCCACATCACCGATCTCTCTTGGGGCCGCGTAAATCACCCTGAGGAGGTTGTAGCTTTGGATCAGAAGCTTCAGGTTGTAATCCTCGACTTCGATGAGGCTAAGAAGCGTATCGCTTTGGGTCTTAAGCAGCTTACACCACACCCTTGGGAGGCTCTTGATGCTAACCTCAAGGTGGGCGATAAGATTTCAGGTAAGGTAGTTGTTGTTACCGACTACGGTGCATTCGTTGAGGTAGCTCCTGGCGTTGAGGGTCTTATCCACGTATCAGAGATGTCTTGGAGCCAGCCATTGCGCTCAGCACAGGAGTTTATGAAGGTGGGCGACCAGATTGAGGCTGTTCTTCTTACTTTGGACCGCGAGGAGCGCAAGATGTCACTTGGCATTAAGCAGCTCACTCCAGACCCATGGGCAGAGATTGAGAAGAAGTACCCTGCAGGTACAAAGTGTACTGCACGTGTTCGTAACTTCTCTAACTTCGGCGTATTCGTAGAGATTGAGGATGGTATTGAGGGTCTTGTACACATCTCTGACCTCTCATGGACTAAGAAGGTTAAGCACCCAAGCGAGTTTACACAGGTAGGTGCTGAGCTTGAGGTTGTAGTTTTGGAGATTAACAAGGAGAACCGTCGTCTTTCACTCGGCCACAAGCAGCTTGAGGAGAATCCTTGGAATGGCTTCGAGAGCCAGTATGGCGTAGATAGCGTTCACGAGGGTACTGTAACTGAGGTTACTGAGAAGGGCGCAATCGTATCTCTTGGCGAGAATATCGAGGGCTTCTGCCCAGCACGTCACCTCGTTAAGGAGGATGGCTCGGCTTTGAAGGCTGGCGATACTGCTCAGTTCAAGGTGTTGGAGTTCTCTAAGGCTACCAAGCGCATCACTCTTTCACACAGCCGTATCTTCGAGGAGGCTAAGCGTGCTGCTGATGCTGCTGAGAAGGCAGAGCGTCGTGCTGCAGCTGATGCTACCAAGTCTACCGTTAAGAAGATTAACGCTCAGGTTGAGCGCACAACTCTTGGCGATATCGCAGGCTTGGCTGAGTTGAAGGCTCAGTTGGAGGAGAACAAGTAATCACTTGTGAAGTGCCGCACTCTGCGGCAATAACCTAAAGTAAGACCCCTCGGGATAGTACACTTTGGTACATCCCGAGGGGTTCTTCTTTTCTTAAGCACCCATCTTAAGACACCTCATATATTTAGGACAATAAGACGATAAGACGATAAGATGGTTGCGGCAAGCATTTTACTGTTTGCTACCCTTTAGCAAGCTTAAGCTTGCGAACTACCCTTTAGCAGGCTGAAGGCCTGCGAGCTACCCTTTAGCTCGCCCAAGGCGAGCGAACTACCCTTTCAGCTTTAGCTGTCACCGAAAGGTGAAACAAAGCTTTAGCTGTCACCGAAGGGTGAAACAAAGCTTTAGCTGTCACCGCAAGGTGAAACAGGGCTTACCCTCCTCCCCCCACACAACAATTAATTTTTTCACTTGCCACATACTACTCCTGTGCCTTTGTCGTTATTTATCCGAGAAAAATAGTTAATATTAGGTATGCAGAGTAAGATTTCAAAGAGCTTAGCGGCTATAATTGAGCGCACGGTGTTGATGCTTAGCAACGAGGCGATAGTGTCATCATACGTAGACCGTCTTGTTGTGGAATTACTGGGCGAGAGTGGCACATTTGCATCGCGCCTTCTCTGTTCGTTGGTGGGCGACAGGGCCCACAGCGTGGTGATGAGGCGTGTGCTGCGCAGCATAATATCATCGCCACAAACAGAGGTGTCGTCGCCCGAGGAGTGCTACGCCAGGATGTGTCAGAGCCTTGGCGATAGTATTGTTGCAAAGCGTATATCTACGGCGCACGTGCTCTACTATGCTGCGCTCGACACCAAAACGGCAACGAGCTACGAGCTACGAGGCTACGGCATAACGCCCGAAGATATCCTCGTGGCAATAGACAATATTGTCAAGGACCGCGAGCAGGAGACGGCCGACAAGAGTGCCTCGGAGGCTATCCAGCCACAGAGAGGTAGCCTTAGGGAGAACCTTCAGCAGATAGCCGCCGAGAGTAAGCAGGCGGTGTCGTTAGATAGCTATGGCGAGAACCTTACCGAGCGAGCACGGCGTGGTGAGATAGACCCTGTTGTGGGGCGTGATGGTGAGATAGAGCGTGTGGTGCAGATATTGTCACGCCGCAAGAAGTGTAACCCGATACTTATAGGAGAGGCTGGCGTTGGTAAGAGTGCCATCGTTGAGGCCATAGCGCAACGCATCGTCGAGGGGCGTGTTCCCGAGCAGCTTAGAGGTAAGGAGCTCTACGCGCTCGATATGGCGATGCTTGTCGCTGGCACGAAGTTTCGTGGCGAGTTTGAGCAGCGTATGCGTCAGATTTTGGAGGTCGTCGAGCGCGAGAGGGGTGTGATACTCTTCATCGACGAGATACACACTATCGTGGGTGCTGGGACCAATCAGGGGGCGTTGGACATAGCCAATATGCTCAAGCCTATGTTGGCGCGTGGTGGTGTGCAGACCATCGGGGCAACGACGATTGAGGAGTATCGCCAGACAATAGAGCGCGATGGTGCCTTAGAGCGTCGCTTTCAACCCGTAAGGGTCGAGCCTATGTCGCTACAGGCGGCGCGCCAGGTGCTGCGTTGTGTGGCCGAGCACTATGGTAGCTACCACGCCGTAAGATATAGCGACGAGGCTATAGAGAGCTGCTTAGAGCTCTCCGAGCGATACATCACCGAGCGTCACCTGCCCGATAAGGCTATCGACCTTCTGGACGAGGCGGGCGTGTGGGCACGTATCGAGACGGCGATGCGTGGCGCAGAGCCTGTGGCCGAGCCGAGCCACGTGGCGCACGTAACATCGCTAATTACGGGGATACCGCTTGAGAGGCTTATCCCGAGCAGGCGAAGCTCGATGCTTGAGCTAACGCAACGCCTCAGCGATGTGGTCATAGGGCAGAGTGAGGCTGCTGAGAGCGTGGCGCGCGGCCTGCTACGTGCCGAGGCGGGACTTACGTCGGGACATCGCCCCTTAGGAGTCTTTCTCTTTGTGGGGACCTCGGGTGTGGGTAAGACGCTTATGGCTAAGGAGATAGCGCGACATCTGACGGGTAGTCAGCGCGGTATGGTGCGTATCGATATGTCGGAGTTTCAGGAGCGACACTCTCTGTCGCGCCTTGTTGGCTCGCCGCCAGGATATGTAGGCTATGGCGAGGGTGGTGAGCTTACCGAGGCGGTGAGGCGTAACCGTTATGCGGTGCTGCTCTTCGACGAGGTAGATAAGGCACATGCTGATGTGCATAACCTTATGCTTCAGCTCTTTGACGAGGGGCGTTTGACCGATAGTATGGGGCGCATCGTCGACTTTCGCAATACGGTAATCATTATGACGGCCAATCTACCTACGGAGCGTAGTGCTGCGGTGGGGTATAGTGTGCCTAAGGGGGGTGATAGTGCCGAGAAGAGGGCTCGCATAAGGAGTAGGGTCGCTGCGATGCTCTCTACGGAGTTGATAAACCGCATAGACGAGGTGGTGCTCTTTAAGACTCTTACCGAGGAGGATATCGAGGCTATAGTGCAGCGCGAGGTTGCGGCATTGGCACAGCGTGCCTTAGGTCGCGGTGTCGAGCTGCATCTTGCCGAGGGTGTTGTGGAGCATATCGTATCGCACAGCATAGATACGCGCTATGGGGCACGCGAGGTGAGGCGCAACGTTGCTGCTATAATCGAGGCCCCTCTCTCGGAGATTATCGTGCGTGGCAAGGCCGAGCAGCGCAGCGTTGTTGCCGAGGTCGTCGAGGGTAGGGTGGTGCTAAGAGTGTAATGAGTGCATTTGGGGCATACAACGACATCGTTTCATTCAACCACATAAATAAGAGAGGGTAACTATTTTATTTGTAGTTACCCTCTTATTTGTAGTTACCCTCTTAGAGTCTATGTTTTAGCACCCTTTATGGTTACTTCGACTTGATATATTCGTCGATAGCCTTGGCGGCCTTACGTCCTGCGCCCATAGCGAGGATTACAGTCGCTGCGCCCGTAACGGCATCGCCACCTGCAAAGACACCCTCACGCGAGGTGCATCCAACCTCGTTAGCCTCGATGCAACCACGACGGTTGATATTGAGGCCCGATGTGGTAGAGGCGATAAGCGGGTTAGGTGAGGTGCCGAGAGCCATGATTACAACATCGCACTCGATGGTAAAGTCCGAGCCGGCCTTCTCCTGTGGCGAGCGACGACCACTCGCATCAGGCTCGCCAAGCTCCATCTCTACACAGTTGATGCCCTTAACCCATCCATCCTCCGTGCCGAAGATACGTGTCGGATTGGTGAGCATACGGAACTCGATGCCCTCCTCCTTGGCGTGGTGTACCTCCTCCTTACGCGCTGGGAGCTCGGCCTCGCCACGACGATAGACGATAACAGCCTCGGCACCGAGACGCTTTGCCGTGCGCACAGCATCCATAGCCACATTACCACCACCTACAACAACGACCTTGCGGCCTACGTATACAGGGGTGTCGTTATGCGCTGGGTCCCAAGCACCCATAAGGTTGACACGTGTGAGGAACTCATTTGCCGAGAGTACGCCATTGAGGTTCTCGCCCTCGATACCCATAAAGCGTGGTAGTCCTGCGCCCGAGCCGACAAAGACAGCGTCGTAACCCTCGTTGTCGAGCAGTGTGTCGACAGTCATCGTGCGTCCTATGATTACGTCGGTCTCGAACTTAACGCCGAGCTTCTTAACCTCGTTAATCTCGCGTGCTACAACCCTCTCCTTAGGCAGACGGAACTCTGGAATGCCATACGACAGCACACCACCGAGACGGTGGAGAGCCTCGAAGACATCGACCTTATATCCGAGCTTGGCAAGGTCGCTGGCACACGCCAAGCCTGCAGGGCCGCTACCTACGATCGCTACGCGGTGGCCATTAGGCTCGATGACTGGAGCTTCGGCCTCGTCCGAGTGCTCCAAGGCCCAGTCGCCCACGAAACGCTCCAGCTTGCCGATAGCCACAGGCTCGCCCTTGATGCCCAAGACGCACGAACCCTCGCACTGCGACTCCTGGGGACATACACGACCACAAATCGAGGGTAGCGAGCTATCGACATGGATGGTGTCGGCAGCAGCGCGTATATTGCCTTCGGTAAGGTGGTGGATAAAGGTTGGGATATTGATATTTACTGGGCAGGCAGCCACGCAGCGTGGGTTCTTGCAGTTGAGGCAACGTGTAGCCTCCAAGAGTGCCTCCTCCTGGTTATAGCCGTAGCATACCTCCTCGAAGTTGGTAGCACGCACCTTTGGGTCTTGTTCGCGCACTGCGACACGTGGTATCTTATTCGCCATAGCATTTACATTTATGTTCGCGGTTATCGTTGTCTAATCTCTCCTGATTCTTGTACATCGCCTGGCGACGCATAGCCTCGTCGAAGTCTACCTTGTGGCCATCGAACTCGGGGCCATCGACACAGGTAAAGAGTGTCTTGCCCCCTACGCTCACGCGGCAGGCACCGCACATACCCGTACCATCGACCATAAGGGCGTTGAGCGATACGGTAGTCTTAAGGTTCCACTTTGCCGTAGCCAAGCATACGAACTTCATCATTATCATAGGGCCGATAGAGATACACTCGTCATAGGTGCGCTGCTCCTTCTCGATAAGCTCTGCGGCCAAGCCTGTGACCATACCCTTGTATCCTGCCGTGCCATCATCTGTGGCGATATGCACGTTGCCCACTCTCTCCATCTTGTCGATGTAGATGAGCATATTTGCACTCTTGGCACCTATGATAACATCGCACTCTACGCCATGCTGCTTGAGCCACTTAACCTGTGGATATACAGGTGCTGTGCCCACGCCACCAGCGATGAAGAGGTACTTGCGCTTGCGTAGCTCCTCTACGGGCATATGTACGAACTCCGAGGGGCGGCCAAGAGGACCTGCAAAGTCGACGAGCGAGTCGCCCTCTTCGAGTGAACATATCTTCTTTGTTGAGTGGCCAATCGTCTGGGTCACTATAGTCACTGTGCCAGCCTCGACATCGTAGTCGGCAATAGTTAGGGGTATGCGCTCGCTACCCTCGTCGGCACGTACTATGACGAACTGTCCTGGAAGGGCAGCACGTGCTACACGCTCAGCAGCAATCTTCATCTCGTAGATGTTATCTGTGAGCTTGCGTTTTTCTACAATCTTAAACATCGTGTAAGTATTAGGTTAATCTCTTAGTTTGTATCCTCAGTGTAAATGTTATCCTACCACATAGGTATTGCACCCACCTTAATTGTCTGCATCGGACGCATCGGGTCGTTGGTGATGATGCGCACGCGCTCGACAATAACGTCGTCGCCATTGGCGTAGTGCGAGGTGTCGAGCTTTATGCTCAGCGTTGCGCTCTTGCCACTCGCTATGGTGACCTCCTCGCCACTGCCAAACCCTATAACCCCACATGTCAGGGCCTCCGAGGTGCTCTCTATGCAGCGTATAATCAGGGGGTCGTGACCTACGTTGTGTACCGTAGTCTCGGCCTCGCAGATGGTGTTAGCGCGATTTACCTCCCCAAATTTAATAATATTTTTCGAGATATCAACCTTTGGAGCAGAAATATCGTCCGTAGAGGCGAAATTATCTGTCGCAATGACCTGTGTGGTGATGTCGTAGCGAGCACGTGTGCCACATATATATAAGGTTATATTATCCACTATGGTGCCGTAGACCTGCTCATCAGCGGTTGTTGCGTAGCCAATGATAATGTCGCCACTCGCGCCAGGCTCTATGTGCCGAGGAGCATCGAGGAGTAGTTGTGGCGAGAGTGCTGAGCCCTCTACTTCGAGCTCTAAGGTGCGGTCCGAGGTGTTGATGTAGGCTATGCTCTCGCGTATCTGCTCCCCCGCCTCAAGGTACCCGAAGGCGTGAAAGTTGCTCCTTAAGCGCAGCCCACACCCCATATCGAAGGGGTAGAGCTCCTCGGTGCTGCGCTCGCGCTCCAGAACAAAGCCAACAAGGCGCAGGCGTAGCATCTCCTCGCTGTCGGAAGCTCGAACATATATCGACTTGTCGATGCGCCCTGGGCGGTTCATCGGGTCGTACCTTACGGCAAAGGTGAAGAGCTCGCCCGAGGCTACGGTGCGCGGCTTAAAATCTATGGTCGTGCATCCGCAGGTAGATATAATCTCGCTAACGACGATGTCGCTCGTGCCCCGATTTATCGCCTCGACGGTGCGCACCACGCTGCCCCCATCCTCGCGAATAGTGCCAAAGTCGATGTTATGCGAGGCAAACGATAGTGCCGATAGAGGCTCGCTGCTGTGCTCCTGTGCCGCGATAGGCGATATTCCGAGGAGCATTACGGCCGTGATGGCGGCTATGATTATATATATGTGCAGAGGTTTCATAATACAAATGTAACGCAAATTATCCAATATAACACAACAAATTTAGAAAAAATATCGTAGTGTTAGGCGTGGGGTGTCTAATCGTTGAGTGATAGGTTGTTGCGTCGATATCGGCGTTTGGATGTGTTGGTGTGTCGTGGTGTGGCGACAATAAAAAGTGATATTTTTTTTAATTTTTTTGCGAAAAAGTTTGGAGAATAAAAAAAATGTAGTACCTTTGCACCGCAATCGAAAGATAAAGGTTCTTTACAATGCCTGAATAGCTCAGTTGGTTAGAGCACATGACTGTTAATCATGGGGTCCTAGGTTCAAGTCCTTGTTCAGGCGCACAAGTGCGAGGGATGCACATTGAAAGAGGTAGCAAACGATAAGCTGCAGTGGCTAAGGCCATAGGAGGTGGAGGAGAATGCCGCGCCGCCGATAAGCAGGATAACGCAGTCGAGCTTCGAGAAGATGACAAGACTCTTTAGAAAAAAACTTATCGAAAAATTTGCAGATTCGGAAATTTATACTACCTTTGCAGTCCCAAGCCTTACAAGACGGGAGCATAGCTCAGCTGGTTCAGAGCATCTGCCTTACAAGCAGAGGGTCAGGGGTTCGAATCCCTTTGCTCCCACTACCATAAGCCACTCAATATTAATTGGGTGGTTTTTTTTGTGTTGTGTGGTGTTGTGTCGGGTAAGCCCTGTTTCACCTATCGGTGACAGCTAAAGCTGGAAGTGTAGGTCGCAGGCCTTTAGCCTGCTAAAGGGTAGTTCGCAAGCAGAGCTTGCTAAGGAGTAGTGCGCTCGCTGTGCGAGCTAAAGGGTAGCTAAAGGGTAGTTCGCTCGCTGTGCGAGCTAAAGGGTAGTTTAAGGGTTCTCGTTGTCGTGTTGTGTTGTGGTGCCCGACCTCTTAATGTCTTATGGTCTTAAAGTCTTAATGTCCTAAAAAAGACGATAAGACGATAAGACGATAGGACAATAAGACGATAAGACGATAGGACGATAAGATGGTTGCGGCAAGCATTTTACTGTTTGCAACCCTTTAGCAAGCTTAAGCTTGCGCACTATCCTTAAGCTACCCTTTAGCTCGCACAGCGAGCGACCTACCCTTCCAGCTTTAGCTGTCACCGCAAGGTGAAACCTCCGCAAATCTCTACAATTTTGTATATTTGAAAAATTATCCGTACCTTTGCTATGTATATGTGCCTATTTGTTATGGCACGCGAAGTTAAATAAATTTTTAAAGCTGTGAAGAAGATAATGCTAAGTGGTTATAGTGCTCCAGACTTTGAGGTTGTGGAGCTGGTAGTAGAGAGAGGATATGAAGGCTCGAATGGCTCTCATAGTGTTGGTAATGAGGATATTGGAATCCTTGAGGAGTTGTAACATCTCGTAGTGGCCCTATGATTAGATTGTTAAGACGCATATCGGGCTTGTTTGTCGCCATTGTGGCAATAGTGTCGTGCGAGAGGCTTTACCACCATGATGATATCATAGATAAGGCTCTCGACCTTAACGTTGCTGTGTCGCACATTACGGCGACATCGGCGCAGGTGAAGGTGACGCATAGTTGCAGTGCCGAGAGCACTTGGTATGGTATGCTCACCGAGGACCTTGCTACGCCTGTGACGACACTCATCGATGAGCAGCTAAATAGGGGCGTGTCGCTCGACGAGCTCCATAGCGGTAGGCAGTACACAACCACCTTTGATGAGCTTAAGCCTCAGACCGAGTATCGATATATAGCCATAGGTCTTACGGCAGAGGGCGAGAAGTATGGCGATGTGGCCTCAAAGAGCTTCAAGACGCTAAGCGTAAGTCAGCAGCCTGTAAACGGCATGGTCCAGAACGGTGCGTGGAGCCTGAAATATTGTGGTGCTGCGAGGATTGATGGTACGATGTATGACCACGTTGTGAGGCTTGATAGTAGCGACGACTACTACTACGCGCTGACGGTGGTCTATGCTAAGCAGTATGACCCCGAGGAGCTCTACGACTTTGCCGAGGAGATGCTCGACGAGATGAAGGAGTACCTCGAAGATTATAACGAGGCGACTGGCACAAAGCATGCATTTGTGGATATGCTCTATAGGGGTACAAATGTGGAGCACTTCGACCTAAGCCCTGGGGTCTATAGGGCCTTGGCGATAGGCTATACGTCGCAGGGTGATGTGAGCGGTATGTATGCTGTAAGTCAGGAGTTTGAGGTGTTCGAGGGTGAGCCCTCTGAGGCCTACTCGTCGTGGCTCGGTGAGTGGAGTGTTCAGGGCAGCAATGGTGTTGTTACGAGGGTGACAATAGAGCAGAAGGTTGCCAACAACGCCTTCACGTTACGTGGCTGGGAGGGCTTCGACGAGCTGGCTATCGAGGTAGAGTATGACGATACAGAGGATGTTGCATATATCTCCTCGCAGTGTGTTGCCGAGGAGTATTCTATAGGTCAGGAGTATGGCTTAGTTGATATATACCTCTTTGCGGCCGATGCCGAGGGGTACTACTATGACAATAGCGCAGGAGACTACTACATCGCCACAGTGCGACGCGGTATGGATGGAAAGCCTACGGTGGTTAGCTATGGGGCTAACATGCCAGGCTATCCAGTCTTTACGCAGATGTTCTTTATGGCCGAGGCCGATGACCGCTACTACGCACTCACTGCCGAGGAGCAGATTCCCACATTTGGGGCGATGATGCAGAGATGAAACGTCTATCGCTGATAATAGCTACGTATAACCGTTGTGAGCAGCTGATGGTAACCCTCGGGTCGGTAGCTAAGCAGAGTGCCAAGGCCGAGTTGTGGGAGTGTATCGTTGTTGACAATAACTCGAAGGATGCCACGCGGCAGCGTGTCGAGGAGTTTATCGCAGGGCATCCTGGGGTCGCTGTGCGCTACCATTACGAGTCCCAGCAGGGACTATCATACGCCCGTAACGCAGGTATTGCTGTTGCCGAGGGCGATATTTTAGCATTTATAGATGATGATGAACGCATTGTCGAGGAGTTTATCGAGGCCTATATCGAGCTCTTCGACAGCCATAGTGATGCCATGTCGGCAGGGGGTAGGATTATCGCCGAGTACCCCTCGGGCAGGCCGCGCTGGATGTCGCGCTATGCCGAGCAGCCTATAGCCAACCCTATGGACTTCGGAGCTGAGGTGCGTCTCTTTCCACGTGGTCGCATACCTGGAGGTGGTAATATGGCTATGCGCCGTGAGCTGTTCGACTGCATAGGGTGCTTCAACACCGAGTTGGGGCGTTGCGGTGCTACGCTTATAGGGGGCGAGGAGAGCGACCTCTTCGAGAGGGCCGCCAAGGTGGGTATGCTATGCTACTACCAGCCGCGTGCTGTGATGTACCACATCATCCCTCGTGAGAAGCTTACGGAGGAGTATTTCGAGAGGTTGTGCTACAATACGGGTGTGAGCCAACGCCGTAGGGCATTGGTACATAGGCGTATGGCGAGGTTATACATAGGCGAGGTGGTAAAGTGGATGACCACCCTGCTGTTGGGCGTGCTCCATAGGCCTGAGCAGACGCGATATCTCATAAAAATGCGAAAAATGATATCGCGCGGTGTTTTTAATAAATAATTTTGTAACTTTGTTGGCAACAAAGCAACAAAATGTGTAAACATAGATTGATAAATATGGGTTTTAGGAATATTTATGCTCTGCTTGGTCTGCTGGCGTTGATGGTTGTGGGGTGTGACGAGTACGAAGCTGAGGATGCCCACACTGTGGATAAGGTGCCGGTGTTGACGCTAACCTCAGAGGAGCTGATGGTGTTTACATCGGAGGGTGGCAAGGGCGAGATAACATATACTGCCGAGCTGCGCGAGCTGACGCGCTCGGGCGCGCAACCCAAGGTGGGGGCATCGTGCAGTGCCGACTGGATAACGCTCAAGGGTGCGGATAATAGCTGCTGTAGCTTTACGGTGGCTGCCAACGAGGGCGAGGCACGCCAGACGACGATAGTCATAAGCTACGACGTTAAGAAGGTCGAGGTGACGATAACGCAGACGGCTAAGGGCGCAGGGTCAGGAGGCCAAAGCGTGCAGTTTGTGGCTAACCACTTCGATGGTGAGTATTATGGCGACTACTACAGCCCAGGCATAGGTAACTACTACCTCCACCTTTCGGATAACGGCTTTAAGGAGAGTGGCTATGCGCTGCCCAAGTCGAGATACTACCGCATAGACCTCTACTCGGACTACTATGGTGGTCCTGAGGTTGAGCATCTGCAACTACCTTATGGCACATACACTCTCGATACGGCTAATAGCTTCCAGCATGGCACATTCTCGGTGGCATACTCCAAAATGCTTGAGTCGGATGCCGAGGGTAACTTCGTCATCGAAAAGTTGTTTGAGGCTGGCGAGCTTGTTGTAGATGCTAAGGGTGCTACGCTTAGGGTCACTATCGAGGGCGTGGAGCATGTGGTGACATACTCTGGTGCGACATTGGTAAGCGATAAACGCTCGGCAACGGGCGAGGATGTCGGTGGTGGCGAGGAGGATGACACTGAGGATGTGCTCTCGACGCTTGTCGGTGACTACACACTAACGCTTGATGACCATGTGCTAATCTACGCCTACTATGGCGACTACTACGGTACGGGACTGAGCAACTGGACCTTCGCACTATGGCCTAAAGACCGTGAGGGTGACCACATACAGTTCGACATTATCAACGAGAGTGATAGAGATATGTTTGGCACCTATAGCTTAGGTGACGAGAGTAGGGCCTATAGCTTCCTTGTGGGCTATATCGAGAGCGATGGCACGGGGGATACTATGGGGTATATGCGAGGCTCGTGGTACTACACCGACGATGGCGTTACTATGGCTCCCTTTGCAGGGGGCGAGCTGCGTATCACCGACGGAGGCGATGGTGATATCGTGCTCGACATAGAGGCTACGGATGATAGAGGTAATAGGCTTAAGGGCAGCTGGAGAGGTAGGCCCGAGGCATTAAAGTAGTGCTGTGCAGAAACTCGTTGAGTGGTGCTGGCGCGCTACTGCTTAGTTTCAGCTTTCGCAGTGAGGTAAGCCGTGCGGAGTGAGATTGATAGTCGTGTGTGCGGTGCGGAGCACTATTTGGGCTCCTACGTATCAGTGAGGAAGTATAAACAAAGGAAGATCGCCACAGAATTGCATGAGGCTGAATAAAAGGTGTATTTTGTCGTTCTTTGTTGAGATAAGGCATCATCTGCTGCCGCTAACAAATTATCTTGGCAATGGGCAGTACGTTTTAGTACAGCCCATCGCCTCGAAATTCGCCGAGCGTTGTATCTAATGCCTTCTCCCAACAAATATGCTCGCCTTCAAAATGCTAACGCATTTTCGTTTATATATTTACAATCCACCTAAGAAGCTGTTTGAATTTTATTTCGAGAGTATTTGAGAGCTTCTTACCCTAGAGAGGAGGATAGGACGTTGCGCGCTTTACGGCCGCAACAAACTTGCTATTTATCAAATTTTTACTATCTTTGGCATCATAATGATGCATCTACTACAGCATCGCATCACATAATATAGCGTCACACGTGGTGTAAATTAAGTACTTTTTTGTATCTTTGGCATCATAATGATGCATCTACTACAGCATCGCATCACATAATATAGCGTCACACGTGGTGTAAATTAAGTACTTTTTTGTATCTTTGGCATCATAATGATGCATCTACTACAGCACTGTATTACATAATATACCGTCACACGTGGTGTAAATTAAGTACTTTTTTGTATCTTTGTGTTCGATACCCCCACCTTGGCAACGACAATTAGATAACACCTCTTTAAGCTATGAAGATTCAGTACCTACTTTGTGCGCTATTGGCACTCGCGCTAACGCTCGCATCGTGCGAGGAGAGAGCATCAGAGGATGACAACACCGAATTTCCTCAGCCAGACCCAGACCCAGAACCCGACCCAGAGCCAGACCCCGAACCCGAGCCAGAGCCCGAGCCAGAGCCCGAGCCAGATGGTGTGGTATTTGAGGCTATCTATTCGAGTGGTGCCTATTATGGTGACCAGTACTCACCAGGCGCGGATAACTACTTTATCTCGCTCTCGGACAACGGCTTCGACGAGAATGGCTATGTGCGCCCGAACTCAACATACTACCGCATAGACCTCTACGCCCCCAAGTATGAGGGCGAGTGGCAGGAGTATATGCCCCTGCCCTATGGCGAGTATCACTACGATGCCGAGGATAGCTATGCCGAGTGGACATTCTCGGCCGACTACTCGGAGTATGTCAAGACCAACGACACCGATATCGAGCTAAAGCTAACCTTCGAGTCGGGAACATTGATAGTCGCCGAGGGTCAGACGACACTCGAGGTGGTCATCGAGGGCGAGAAACATAGGGTGACATTCACTGGTGACCACGTAATCGCCAATGTGATGCCCAAGCCTATCGAGCCACGTGAGTTGCAGGCAGGCTATGCCTATGCCAAGTACTATGGCGATAAGTTTACGCCTGGCGCGGCAGATAACTTCTACCTATATATAAGTGATAAGGGTCTCGACGAGTATGGCTTCGAGCAGAAGGGGGGTCTATACTACGCCTTCGACCTCTATACCGCGAAGGTCGACGATATGACGCTGCCCTGCGGTACCTATACGTGGGATGATAGTGACACTCTCGCTGTGGGGACTATAAGCGCGTACTACACCAAGTACTACGCCATCAACAGCGAGGGTACGGGGTACTCCGAGAGTGCCTATCCCGACTATGGCGAGCTCGCGATAACCCCCGATGGTATCGTAGCAAGCGTATGGTTTGGCGATGTGGAGCACACCCTCACCTTCGAGGGGGTGGCTACGGTCTACGACCTTAGGGCGGAGGAGTAGCCTTGGTGTCGGCAGTGGGTGTGGTGAGTGGTTCTCTACGCAATTTTTTGGTCAATATCTATAAAAATGACCAAATTATTTGGTTGTTCAAATAAATTTGCTTAGTTTTGTTTAAGAATTGGTGAATGTCGCAAACATTTGACTAATATTTTTAACAACAAAAACTTATAATGCTATGAGAATTAAAAATTTACTATCTCTATTGTTGGCGTTGCCATTGGTGTTCGCGGCTTGCGAGCCTGTTGACGAGGGCGTTGACGAACCTAAGAAGGAGTATGCTGCCGAGTTGAGTCTCACATCTGAGGCTACTATGGAGTTTGCCTCGGAGGGTGGCCAGGGTGTTATTACATATACGGCCGAGCTTAAGGAGGTGACACGCGAGACTCCCGTTCCTCAGCCAGAGGTAGAGGCAACGTGCCAGGCCGACTGGGTAGAGCTTGGCGAGCCAACCAACGAGAGGCTTGAGTTTACCGTATCTAAGAACGAGGGCGCGGCTCGCGAGACTAAGGTGGTGGTGACGTATGGCGATGACTCTTTCGAGGTGGCCGTTAAGCAGGCAGCTAACGAGGGCGACGAGCCAGACCCCATGCCTGAGTACGACGTAGAGGTTAAGCTTGCCGCTGCGGAGCGTTACCCCAGCTCGGAGTTCGGGTTGACCGATAATCACTTCGCATTGGCCTTTGTCGATGATGCGGAGAATATCGAGCTCTTCCTGCTCTTGGTGGGTGACGAGGGTGAGAATATCCTCTCTGCAGGTGACTATGCGAGCAACACAGGCCGTCTCTTAGCCGAGGAGTGCGAGATGTTTATTTGGGAGCCAGCTGCGCAGCACACCTTCACCGAGGGCGTTGCTACGGTAGCTGTCGATGGCGACAACTATACATTCGATATCGAGCTTACCAACGAGGATGCTCTTCTCTTCCACTTCACCTACGAGGGTGTGGTGATGAATATGGTTCCTAGGGAGAAGCCCGACCCTGTGGACTTTGAGCCTACGAAGGTGTGTGCCTACGCGGAGTCTGCATGGACACTCGGTAACTTCGAGCTTCAGCTGTATATCAACGATAGCAGCTACCACGCGCTTGATATGCAGGATATGGTTAACCCCAACGAGGATTACCTCTCTGCGGGCCACTACTCGACAAGCAATGGCAGCATCACCTCGTGGTCAAACTTCGTTGCCAATGTTGAGACTGGCGAGGGTGCCTATGTTACCGATGCCGAGATAGATATTGCTCATAACGAGGATGGCACATCGACCATCAAGGGTTATATCGAGTCGGAGTATGGCGACCACCTAAATATCGATTGGACGGGCGTTGTCGAGGGCTTCAACTTTGGTGGCGAGACACCTGGTGAGGCTGTGGAGTTTGCCGCAAAGTTCTTCGGTGGCACCTACTATGGCGATGGTAACTACTATATCGTTCTCTCGGATGTCGAGGTGACTGGCGACAAATCGGTAGAGGGAGCTACATACTACTACTTCGATATCTACGCAGGCGTGGAGACTGAGGACCTCTCGGTACCTAATGGCACCTACACATTTGACCTATCGAATAGCTACGCTACGGGCACCTTTACCGAGGAGAGTGGCTTTGGTTTCTATATCTCGGGAGGTGTTCCTACATGGTATCTCTACGACGAGGGTAGCAAGATTACGGTATCGGACAACAAGATTGTAGCCGAGCTTGTCTTGACCGATGGTGCTAAGCATATCGTTACCTACGAGGGTAGCACATCGCTCGCAGGCTCAAGCTCTGGTGGTGGCGGTATCTCGGGTGATGTTGAGGTTAACGCAACAGGCTGGGATGCGATAGTTCAGTACTACGGACAGTACTACAATGATGTTACTGACAACTACTATGTCGAGCTCTTCGAGGATGTAGAGTCTGGCAATGGTGGATATTTTGCTCTCGACCTCTTGGCTGACTATGCTACGTGTGTAGACCATAGCGGTACGTTCACAGGCTCGGAGAGTATGGGTATCAACACCTTTGTCCCTGGCTATATCGATGGGGATTACTTGGCAGGTAGCTGGTATGCCGAGATTGAAGATGGCGTGGCTACTGGCACAATGGCTCCGTTGACGGAGGGTAGTGTTACCGTAACTCTCAACGGTGATGGCACTCAGACGTATACCATAGACTGCACGGATGACCAGGGCAATAAGATTACAGGCTCGGTAACGGCCACCCCTTACTCAGATGCCTATGCACTCAGCAAGGGCACTGAGCAGAGGAGCAAGAGCTTTAGGATTGAGCTTCCAAAGCGTGTCGTGCGCTAATGTAGCTCGATAGCTAACTTATGGGCCATCTCCACTCGGGGGTGGCCTATATTTTTGTTAGGGGGATGGGTCACTATGATAGCGACAACGAACACCATAGAAACCCATAGAAACTCATAGGAACTCATTAAAATATGCTATCAACTTTGTTGAAAACCAAAAAATCACTATATTTGTCCGATATTAGACAAATGTTTCAAAAAATATAGGGTTATGAAGAGGATTTTCTCATTTTTGATGCTCTTGGCACTCATCGCTGTGGCGTGTGAGAAGGAGACAACAACGGACTATCAATCAGCTATTAAGCTCGATAAGACCACAGCTGAGTTTGGTAGAAGTGGCGGCTCGGAGAGCATAAAGTTCACAATCGAGAACTCTAAGGGTGGCAACGTCACTGCCGAGGAGAGTGCCGAGTGGATGGAGGCTGTCGTGGAGTTTAACTCCGAGGTGGTAATCACCGTAGCTAAGAACGAGGGCGAGGCTCGCGAGGCTGTCGTAACGCTCAAGTATGAGTATGCCAAGGAGGTGACTATCACCGTAACGCAGGAGGCTAACAACGCCAGTCAGTACGACGTTGAGTTCGTGGCTAACCGCTTCGAGGGTATATACTTCGGCACGGAGTACTCGGCGACACCAAACTACTACGTCATCCTCTCGGATATAGGTGCTAAGACAGACGGTTCGCCCAAGGCTAACGGCACATACTACTTCTTCGATATGTACCACAGTACGGTGGCCGACGAGGAGTTGCCTATACTCCCCAATGGCGACTATAAGTACGACAGCACAAATAGCTGTGCCAACCTCACCTTCAGCGAGGAGGGTAGCTGGTATGCTGTGATGGATGCTAATGGTGAGTATGCCAAGTCGGGCGAGTTTAAGACCGCCTCGGTGGCTGTTACCGATGGCAGATTCGAGGCTATTGTGGAGCTCAGCACGGGCGAGGTACACAAGGTGGTCTTCGAGGGTAAGCTACAGACAACCATAGGCCACGTACTCTCGACGTTTGTCGAGGATGTAGAGTTTGCGGTTGAGGGTGCTACAATCACCGCAAGTCTGCTCGGCGATAGCGATAGCGACGGCCAGCAAAACTGGTTTATCGAGGCTAAGAAGGGCGATGACCTCTTTATGGTCGATGTTTTCAATGCAAGCGTAGAGTCGTGCGCAGGCCTCTACCAGATGATGGATATCGAGGGCGTAGATTTTGCTAATCGCTACCTTCCAGGCCTTATCGGTGAGGATGGCCTTGTAGGCTCGTGGTATGCCAAGCTCTCTGGTGGCACCATCAAGGGCGATGTTATGGCTCCTATGGGCGAGGGGGCTATCCGTATTGTTGTCGAGGGCGACAGCTTAACCATAGAGTACGGCTGCAAGGATGATGCTGGCAACAACATCACTGGCTCGGTATCAGGTACGGTGACCGTTAAGGATTTGCGCGAGTAGCGACAGAGAAGAGTTTACAATTTTCCAACCAACAAAATAACAAAATTATGAAAAAGCTATTTTACTTGTTGCTCGCATTGCCATTGGCATTTGCAGCATGTGAGGAGACTGATCCAGGTGTAGACAAGCCAGTGGAGAAGACTCCAGTTCTGAACGTTACGGAGACTACTCTCGACTTTACGGCCGATGGTGGTCAGGGCGTTATTAACTTCTCTGTAGAGAACCCTGTTGAGGGTACTAATGTGGCTGCTACTTGCTCGGCTGAGTGGGTTGAGAACGTTGCAGTAGCCGAGACCGTAACCTTCACCGTAGCTAAGAACGAGGGCGAGGCTCGCGAGACTACCGTAGTGGTTACCTATGGCGAGCTCACAAAGAGCGTAGCTGTTAAGCAGGCAGCTAAGGAGGGTGAGAAGCCAGAGCCAGAGCCTACAGCACCTGTGTTTGAGGCTGTGACATCTACCGTAGAGTATGAGTGGAATGTGACCTTGGGCGAGGTAGAGTACAAGCTTGAGAACCCTATCGAGGGCGTTGAGGTTAAGGCTAAGTCTACTGCAACATGGATTTCGCAGGTTCAGGCTAAGGATGGCAAGATTCTCTTCGCCATGTCTGAGAACAAGGGCGAGGCTCGCGAGGGTAAGATTACCGCTGAGTATGGTATGTTGCCAGCTATCGAGTTTACCGTTAAGCAGGGTGCTTATGTTGCTCCTGCGCCTGTGGTAACTATCAACGAGGATAGGGTTGAGCTGGCCTATGATGCTACAGAGGGTTCGTTTACCTACACTATTGAGAACCCTGTTGAGGGCGTTGCTGCTACAGTGACTACCGATGCTGAGTGGCTCTCTAACCTTACCGATACGGATGGTACTGTTAGCTTCACCACCTCGGTAAATGAGGGCTTTGCTCGTGAGGCTACTATCACCGTAACCTATGGTGAGGCTTCTGACAGCGTTGTTGTTAAGCAGGCTGCTGCTAACCAGGACCCTGACTTGGACTACTACGTATATGGTATTTACACATTCGAGGCTAAGCCTCGTACTCCAGATGTTTGGGATATTATCATGAGTGAGTTGCACCCTGAGCGTGGTCAGATGATGACTCGTATCACGGTTAAGCTTTCGGAGGACAACACAGGTCTTATCCCTACTGGCGAGTACAGCACCGAGGATGGCTCTATTCTTGTAAATAGTGCTTCAGACAATAGCAATAGTAGCTGGCGTTACAACTCTTCGGCTACAGACATTACCATCTGCGAGCTCTATGTTGAGAACGACCTTGAGGCACACACCTCATATATCGAGGGTCAGTTCCAGGTAGGTAACGAGGTATATGGTTTTACATTCGAGGGTGCTGTTCCAGGCTTTATGTATGAGGAGCTTGGCGAGGAGGGTGTAACCAACTGGACATCATTCTCAAGCCGCTACTCTTTTGACGACTGCTACATTCTTTCGGGTAACGCCGAGGGCTTTAGCGTTGAGTTCTACATCCACGAGTTAGGTGTTACCAAGAACAACCACGGCACTTGTCCTTCGGCTGGCACATATACCGTTGCTCCTTGGCAGTATACAACATCTCAGAACTACTGCGAGGATGCCTCAAGCAAAATTAATGGCATAAAGCTTAGCTCTGGTGAGGTTGTAATCGAGGAGGTTGCAGAGGGTTACAAGGTTACCTTCGATATTGTTGACTCAAACGGCACAGCTTGGAAGGGTAGCTACACTGGTGCTTTGTAGTCTATCGCGTGATATTAGAAGCTGTTTGAATTTTTCAAACAGCTTCTACTCCTAACGGCTCCTTCGGGGGCCGTTTTTTTTAAGGACTTTAGGACGATAGGATGATAAGATGGTCGCGGACAAGGCTTGCTCGTGGGGAGTTTTCACCTAACGGTGACAGCTAAAGCTGAAAGGGTAGTTCGCTCGCTTGCAGCGAGCTAAAGGGTAGTTTAAGGGTAGTTTAAGGGTTTTCGTTGTTGTGTTTTGTTGTGATACTCGACCTCTTAATGTCTTATGGTCTTAATGTCCTATTGTCTTAAAAAAAATCGTTAGAACGATAAGAGGTCAGCATACCCGCACCTGCGACAACAAAAAAACACCCAATATCGAAATATTGAGTGGTTTATGCTATTTAGTCTTAACTTGTAGTAGGTCAAAGAACATTAGTCTTGTTCTTAGCGGTAGGTTGTTTCTACCTATATCCATGTACTTCGCCTCGTTTACCTCATCCTCTATCAAGAATTCAAAATCATTCTTTTGGTAGAAGTGCAACGTGCGTTCATTGTTGTAGGCATCTACAATGATGAATCGGCAACCTGTCTTATTCTCTGACAAGAACCACATCTTGATGAAGCTGATTACCGCTGAACCGTAGCCCAAGTTCTCAAACTCCTTGTTTACACCTAAACGACCTATCAAGACTGATGGATACCTACGCAAACCCTTGCTGTCTAACTCTGTGTTGTGTAGAAAGCTCTTTTTGTCCTCATCCTTAAGTTTGTTGGTTATGCGTATGCTGTCATTTGAGAGTGTGAATGCTGCTACTATAACCTTGGGGTTCTCCTTTAGACAGAATATGTATGTCTTGCCCAATAGCTTCTCCTGATACTTTGTTGCATCGTTTGCAAAGAAGTCAGTTAGGTCATCTTCATTACAAATAAAAGGCTCGCATGTCGCGAGCTTTTCTTGTGTTGCAATGAACATATCACACTTTGAGATTAACTCTGATATGGTCATAGTTTGATGCTATTTAAGTATTGACGCACAACCTCAATATCCTTTGAACAATCAATGGTATGAGGATTCTCCTCAACTTTGTTGGCTTTCTCCTCAAAGTTGATAGCATCTTCACCGCTTAATGTTGGTACTATTTTAATTGCTAATGCCATAATATCATTTATAATTTGTGCAAAGTTAAAATAATTTTTGCAATCTACAAAATGTTAATTTCCCCTTGCAAATATCATCTCTTACAATAAGTACGCAAAACACCACAAAATTGTTTCATACATTAGAGAATAAATCTTTGGTTTCCCTGTGTAGGGTTGATTGATTTGTGCCGAATCTATTCGTAAACTCTATTTCAAAAACAGCGGTTTTGAGTGGTTATTAATTATTTCTTGAACGAACAACACTCCTGGGGGCATTGTTTTGGATATTTAGCTTAAATCTCTAAAAATCCAACCTATCGTATGTTTCTAATAGCTCATCCTGACGGGGCCAAGGGATATCTTGGTGATGCTAACTGATGAGTGGATTCAATATTTAATTAGCGTGACCTCGTTTGATGTCATAAGGGGTTAGGCTTGGCCTCGACATGAAATCAGGGTGATTAGCGTGAGGGATTTCGTGTCAAAAGGCTGCAGATACAACGCTCGGCAAAAATCCCGACGATGGGCTGTACTTGGCGTACTGCTCATTGTCGGGACTTTTTGTTAGCGGCAGTAGATGTCTGCCTTATCACACGAAATCGTTACTCCCACTCGATTGTGGCAGGTGGCTTTGACGATATATCGTAGACTACGCGGTTTACGCCACGCACCTTATTGATAATCTCGTTTGACAGACGCGCCAATATCTCGTAAGGTATATGCACCCAGTCGGCCGTCATACCATCCGTAGACTGCACAGCACGCAGTGCCACGCATCGCTCGTAGGTGCGCTCATCGCCCATAACACCTACCGACTGCACCGGAAGCAGGATAGCTCCTGCCTGCCATATCTTATCGTACCACCCCGTCTCGCGCAGCGTGTCGATATATATCTTATCTACATTTTGCAGTATCTCCACCTTCTCGCGTGTAATCTCGCCAAGGATACGTATCGCCAAGCCTGGACCTGGGAACGGATGGCGGTTGATGAGCCTATCGCTCATACCCATAGAGCGACCTACGCGCCTAACCTCGTCCTTAAAGAGCAGGCGCAGAGGCTCTACAACCTTAAGACCCATCTTCTCGGGCAGACCACCCACGTTGTGGTGCGACTTGATGACCACAGCCGTGCCATTTACCTGTGCCGACTCCACAACATCGGGGTATATGGTGCCCTGACCCAAGTACTTGACACCTGCGAGCTTCTTAGCCTCGCTCTCGAAGACCTCGACAAAGTCACGACCTATAATCTTACGCTTCGTCTCGGGGTCGGTGATGCCTGCCAAGTCGCCAAAGAACTTATCCGAGGCATCTACGCCCTTGACATTAAGACCCATACCGCGATACGAGTCGATAACCTCCGCGTACTCGTTCTTACGCAGCAGTCCCGAGTCAACAAAGATGCAGTATAGGTTCTCGCCTATGGCCTTATGCAGGAGCATCGCTGCCACCGACGAGTCGACACCGCCCGAGAGGCCGAGGACAACCTTGTCGTCGCCAATCTTCTCTCGCAGCTCCCTCACGGTGCTCTCCACGAAGCTCTCAGGGGTCCAGTCGCCCGAGCAGCCGCAGATGCCCATCACGAAGTTCTTGAGCATAGCATAGCCCTCCTCCGAGTGGTACACCTCGGGGTGGAACTGTATCGCCCATGTCTGCTCTGCGGCGATGCGGTATGCCGCAACGGCCACATCCTCCGTTGAGGCGATGATGTGGTAACCCTCGGGTATCGAGGTGATGGTGTCGCCATGCGACATCCATACCTGCGACTCAGCCTTAAGGCCCTGCATCAGCTCATCGCCACTATCTACTACTCTCATACGCGCACGTCCGTACTCGCGCGAGGGCGAGGCCTCGACCTTGCCGCCGTAGAAGTGGGCGAGGTACTGAGCACCGTAGCACACGCCGAGCAGTGGTAGCTTGCCCTTTATAGCGTCGAGGTTGATGCGTGGAGCACCCTCGTCGCGCACCGAGCGTGGTGAGCCCGAGAGTATCACACCGCGCACCGTATCGTCGAGCTCGGGGAGGTTGTTGAAGGGGTGTATCTCGCAATATACCTGCATCTCGCGCACACGACGTGCTATGAGCTGGGTGTACTGCGACCCGAAGTCTATAATTAATATCTTCTCTGTCATATACTCTTTGTTGTTGTTCGTCGTTTTACTCGCCACGCGAATAGTTAGGCGTTTCACTCGTTATGGTGATGTCGTGAGGGTGGTTCTCCGTCACGCCGCTTGAGGTGATGCGGATAAAGCGTGCCTGCTGTAGCGTCTCGATATCCTTAGCTCCGCAGTAACCCATACCTGCGCGTATGCCGCCCACAAGCTGATATACCGTCTCCGAGAGCTTACCCTTGAAGGGCACACGTCCCACGATACCCTCGGGCACGAGCTTCATGATGTTACCCTCCGAGCCCTTCTGGAAGTAGCGGTCTGCCGAGCCTGCCTTCATCGCGTCGATAGAGCCCATACCTCTGTATGCCTTGAACTTACGGCCGTTGTAGATGATTGTCTCGCCTGGTGACTCCTCCGTACCTGCGAACATCGAGCCTACCATCACGCAGTTGCCACCTGCGGCCAACGCCTTGACTATGTCGCCCGAGTAGCGCAGACCACCATCGGCGATGATGGGCACGCCAGCCTTCTTGGCCTCGGTAGAGGCGGCATATATTGCCGAGAGCTGTGGCACACCCACGCCTGCGATGATACGTGTGGTACATATCGAGCCTGGACCTATGCCCACCTTGATGCCGTCGGCACCATTCTCGATGAGGTACTTGGCAGCCTCGGCCGTTGCGATGTTACCCACGACAACGTCCAAGTTTGGATAGGTAGCCTTAATCTGCTTGAGCAGCGTGACTACGCCCTTGGTATGGCCATGTGCCGAGTCGAGGACTACGGCATCGACCTCCTCGGCCACGAGGGCTGCTACGCGCTCCATAGCATCGGGTGTGATGCCTATGCCCGCAGCCACGCGCAGACGACCCTTGGCATCCTTGCAGGCGTTGGGGTTATCCTTGAGCTTGGTGATGTCGCGATAGGTGATAAGTCCTATGAGCTTGCCGTTGTTGTCTACTACGGGGAGCTTCTCAATCTTATTTGCGAGGAGTATCTCGGCTGCCGACTTAAGGTCTTTCTCGTGTGTTGTCACGATGTTCTCCTTGGTCATCACGTCGTCTATGAGGCGTGACATATCGCTCTGGAACCTCAGGTCGCGGTTTGTTACGATGCCTATGAGCATACCCTCGTCGTCGACTACGGGGATGCCGCCAATCTTATTCTCCTGCATCAGCTGCAACGCATCGCCTACGGTGTTGCTCTTGAGTATTGTCACGGGGTCGTATATCATACCGCTCTCGGCACGCTTTACGCGGCGCACGTGTGCTGCCTGCGCGGCGATAGACATATTCTTATGAATCACGCCAATGCCACCCTCGCGAGCCAATGCTATGGCCAATGTAGCCTCGGTTACGGTGTCCATTGCCGCCGAGACGATAGGTATGTTAAGTGATATATTTCGAGAGAAACGACCTTGTGTCGAGACCTCGCGAGGCAGTACCTCAGAGTAGGCTGGTACGAGCAACACATCGTCGAATGTCAAACCTGTTGGCAGTACCCTTTCATCGATAAAAGACATGGCAAACTACGTTTTAAGGCTCTTGTCACAGCTGTTACCTCTGTCACAGAGCGAAGGTTAATATGTTGCGCGCAAAATTACTATTTTTTTTCGAGAAAAGCAAGAGTATCGTATATTTTTAAGATGCGTTCGCCTGCGTTCGGCTACGTTCGGTGCGTTCGGTGCGTTCGGTGCGTTCGGTGCGTTCGGTGCGTTCGGTGCGTTCGGTGCGTTCGGCGCGTTCGGGCGTTCGCTGCGTTCGGGCGTTCGGCGCGTTCGGCGCGTTCGGCGCGTTCGCTGCGTTCGGTGCGTTCGGTGCGTTCGCCTGCGTTCGGGCGTTCGGCCTATTGTCCGCGACCGTCTTATCGTCTTATTGTCTTATCGTCTTATCGTCTTTAGTTTTTTAAGACAATAGGACATTAAGACCATAAGACATTACGAGGTCGGGTATCAAACGTCTTATCGTCTTATCGTCCTATCGTCCTATCGTCTTATTGTCTTTATTCTTTTAGGACATTAAGACTTTAAGACATTAAGACATTACGAGGTCGGGCATCACAACAAACCACAACAACGAAAACCCTTAAACTCCCCTTAAACTACCCTTTAGCTCGCTGCAAGCGAGCGCACTACTCCTTAGCAAGCTCTGCTTGCGCACTACCCTTACAGCTTTAGCTGTCACCGCAAGGTGAAGTAACGGCTCAGTCGTTACTACCACTTCTACATAAAAATTTTACCCTAAAAGTAAAAATATTTATCAAAATACTTGACTTAGGGGTTAAATTGTTGTATATTTGTACCCAGATAGCAGGATAACAGCAACGGTAACTACAGAGATAGCGATAGGTACAACCACAGAGGTAACTATATACATATATAACTCTATATATACATATATTTATATATGTACCGCCCCTTCTATATAGTTATATATAGCTATATATACAACTATATATATCTATCTCTGTAAGTAGCTATGCATATACCTAATAACTAATATATTGATAGCCTATGAGTAACTTTACAGAATCAGTAGAGCGAAAGTTAAGTAATTTAACATTCGCAGCACCATCCTCGCCAGTGCCCGAGGGTGGCGAGATGGAGAGGGCACTACGAAAGATGGAGTATGACCGCGTAGAGGATATGCTCAAAAATTACATCGTAGATGTCACGCAGCAGCTACCCGACATTGAGCCACTTATATCTATCAACGGTAGCTGCATATGCTCGCGCGGTAACATCTCGGCGATATGTGGCGAGGCAAAGTCGCGCAAGACATTCCTCACCTCGGCACTCGTAGCCTCGGCAATGGCCATACGCGCCAAGTGTATCAACAACTTCAAGAGTGTCGATAGCAACCTCAGCCTCACCTGCCTATGGATAGATACCGAGCAGGGGCAGCCCCACGTCCGCAAGGTCATAGAGCGCATAAGCGCGATGACGGGGGCCAAGGCTGGAGGACTACCCGTAGAGCCACGCCTTACGACGCTATCGCTGCGCGAGGAGCCGCCAGCCAAGCGCAAGGAGATATTCATCGATGCCCTCTTCCACTACCCCTACGACTTAGTGGTCATCGACGGCATTGCCGACCTACAGCGCAACACCAATGACCTTGAGGAGAGCGATGCCTTGGTGGCCGAGCTTATGGCACTCTCGACAAGGACAAACACACATATTATCTGTGTGTTGCACACCAACCCTGGCAGCGACAAGGCGCGTGGTCACCTCGGCTCATCGCTACAGCGTAAGGCCGAGACGGTAATCTACGTACACCGCAGTGGCGACAGCACCATCGTCGAGCCTCAGTTCTGCCGTAACGAGTCCTTCGAGCGTTTCGCCTTTATGGTCAACGAGGAGGGCATCCCCGAGCTGTGTGACCTCCCCGTAGAGCCTCTTAAGGAGGATATCGTGGCCCACGTGCTGCGCGAGGAGTATGGTGGCGTTGTCGAGCGCGAGGTATTCATAAATAGGATTATGGCGGCTATGCACCTTGTACGTAGTGCCGCACGTATGCGCATCAATCGCGCCGTAAAGCGCGGTGCTATCATTGCCGATGGCGAATACTTTAAGGTGCCGCAAGCACCGTTGGGCGGTGAGTCGTGATGCCCGAACGCCCGAACGCACCGAACGCGCCGAACGCACCGAACGCACCGAACGCACCGAACGCACCGAACGCATCGAACGCGCCGAACGCACCGAACGCCCGAACGCACCGAACGCACCGAACGCCCGAACGCACCGAACGCACCGAACGCAGCGAACGCACCGAACGCAGCGTTCGCAATGGTGTTCGTAGTCGCTATCATCTGTACCCATATAGACCAATCAAAATATCTATGACCTAACCAAAACCACTATTTATGACAAGACTTACATCATCTATTTTGCTCCTTGTTGCCGTAGTGGTGCTGGGGGTGAGCCTCTGGCACCTTGGGCGTGACAACCGTCGTCTAAAGGAGAATGTAGCAACGCTAAGCGAGGGCGTGACATACTATCGCACACGTCTTGGGGCCTCGGCAGCCTCGGTGGCGCGTATGCAGATGACCATACGCGAGCTGCGCGAGCAGCGCGAGCGCGACATCGACG
Source organism: Rikenellaceae bacterium (assembly GCA_015059715.1). Classification (GTDB taxonomy): domain Bacteria; phylum Bacteroidota; class Bacteroidia; order Bacteroidales; family Rikenellaceae; genus Alistipes. Next base: position 45,512 of record SUZV01000010.1, read on the forward strand.
AGATACGCTCCCTCGGCCTGCGCCTTAGACGTGTACAAAGCTACGCAACGGCAGCGACACTCGCGACACTGCACCTTAACATCCCCATCTCGGCAGATAGTGCGCAACTCTCTTATAATGAGTGCGATAGCGTGATAGGTAAGACGCAATACCGCTTCGACTACTCGACGGCGTGGATGCGCGTGTGGGGGATTATAAGGCGCGATACGCTGATGCTCGATTATCGCTCTGTAGACACCCTGCATCAGGTTATACATCGTGTGCCGCGCAAGTTTCTCTTCTTTCGTTTCGGCACTAAGGGCATACGTCAGGAGGTGTGGAGCTCAAACCCCCACACACGCCTCGTCTACAGCGAGTATATAGAGCTTAGGTAGGGGCCCATAAAGAATGAGTCCCTATGATAGCGATAACGCTCCACATAGGGACCCATTAAAACCATTACTCACTACTCAATTATCCGAGATAGGACTTAAGCAGTGCGCTGCGCTGTGACTGGCGGAGCTTGCGGATAGCCTTCTCCTTAATCTGGCGGACGCGCTCACGTGTAAGGTCGAACTTCTCGCCTATCTCTTCAAGGGTCATCTCCGAGCAGCCGATGCCGAAGAAGTAGCGGATGATATCCCTCTCGCGCTCGGTGAGTATCTCAAGGGCGCGCTCCACCTCCGTAGCTAACGACTCGTTGATAAGACCTTTGTCGGCATTGGGCGAGTCGGTATTTACCAACACGTCGAGCAGCGAGTTATCCTCGCCATCGGCAAAGGGGGCATCTACCGAGATGTGGCGACCTGCAACACGCAGCGTGTCGGTAACCTTCTCCTTGGGTAGCTCAAGCTCGTTGGCTAACTCCTCGGCCGAGGGCGTGCGCTCGTGCTCCTGCTCGAAGCGCGCAAAGGCCTTGTTAATCTTGTTTAGCGAGCCCACCTGGTTGAGCGGCAGACGCACGATACGCGACTGCTCGGCCAAGGCCTGCAATATCGACTGGCGTATCCACCATACGGCATACGATATGAACTTAAAGCCTCGTGTCTCGTCGAACTTCTCGGCAGCCTTGATAAGTCCAAGGTTACCCTCGTTGATAAGGTCGGGCAGGCTAAGACCCTGATTCTGGTACTGCTTAGCTACCGAGACTACGAAGCGTAGATTTGCTTTGGTGAGTTTTTCGAGAGCCTCCTGGTCGCCCTTGCGGATGCGCTGGGCGAGTTCTACCTCCTCCTCTACAGATATAAGCTCCTCTTTACCAATCTCCTGAAGGTACTTGTCGAGCGAGGCACTCTCGCGGTTAGTAATCGACTTAGTAATCTTTAATTGACGCATAAAATCTTACTCCTATTACAACAATTATTCCGAAATCCTTTGTTTACGTCACTATATACGCTCGGGGTGCTATATTTGTTTCACTCGGCCGAGGGAAAAGTTTTGACCTTTGCCAAAAAAGTGTTATATTTGCAAGTTCGTATATACATAAGTATCGAATAAAATCGTTTAAGTATCGAATAAAATCGTTAACAACATAAAAACAGTATGGCACACCGCAGTGGCTTCGTAAATATCATCGGTAACCCGAATGTCGGCAAGTCGACGCTCATGAACCAGCTCGTCGGCGAGCGACTATCGATTATCACCGCCAAGGCGCAAACTACGCGCCACAGGATTATGGGGGTTGTCAATGGCGACGACTTCCAGATTGTCTACTCCGATACCCCGGGTATCCTCAAGCCAAACTACAAGCTACAGGAGAAGATGATGAAGTTCGTGCGCGGAGCTATCACCGATGCCGATGTGCTCCTCTACGTCACCGATACCGTAGAGGATACCACGCGCTCGGAGGATATAATAGCAAAGATTGCCCTCTCGGGCATCCCTACCATTGTGGTAATCAACAAGATAGACCTCACCACGCCCGATAAGCTTGAGGCGTTGGTGGCAAAGTGGCAGGAGCGACTCCCCGAGGCTGTCGTGGCACCCTGCTCGGCAAAGGAGAGGTTCAACATCGAGGGTATCTTTGACCTTATATTGGCGCGTCTGCCCGAGGGCGAGCCCTTCTACCCGAAGGATACGCTGACGGATAAGACGCTGCGCTTCTTCGCCTCGGAGATTATCCGCGAGAAGATACTTCTCAACTACGACAAGGAGATACCATACTCGTGCGAGATAGCCATCGAGAGCTATAAGGAGGAGGCTACGATAGACCGCATACAGGCGACGATATATGTGTCGCGCGCCTCGCAGAAGGGCATAGTCATTGGACATAAGGGCGAGAAGCTTAAGCGCGTGGGCCAGGCGGCACGCCACGACCTTGAGGAGTTCCTCGGCAAGCGTGTCTACCTTGAGCTATACGTAAAGCTTAACGAGGAGTGGCGTAACTCCGAGGGCCAGCTCCGTAGATTCGGATATGAGTTGGAGTAGCGAGTAGGCAATTAGCAATCTTCCTTAGATAATAAGAAGCTGTTGAGCACAGACAATGAGAGGCATTATAGTCGGCATACTACTTTTTCTTACGTTGATACTCCCACGCGAGGTGTCGGCGCAGTACAACCGTAACTATATCTACTGGGTGGGACAGCAGTGTATGGCCGACAACAACTACCGCGAGGCTATCGAGGTGCTTAACGTGTTGCTGCGTCACGATGCCGAGGACTTCGATGCCTACTTCCTGCGCGGCATAGCCAAGTATAATATGGACGACTTGGTGGGTGCCGATAGCGACTTTAGCCACGCCGTAGAGCTCAACCCCGTCTTTACGGGTGCCTTCTACTACCGCGCCATCACGCGCTCGCGCCTCGGCAACTACGACGATGCCCTTGCGGACTTCCGCCAAGCCATAGAGCTGCGCCCCGACCTGCCCGACCCCTACTATAGTCGTGGTGTCACGCGCCTGCTCAACCAGCAGTTCGAGGCCGCCATCGAGGACTTCAACAAGTATATACGTTACGAGAAGCGCAACGTCGCCGCCTACATCAACCGAGGCACAAGCTACCTCTACCTTAAGGATACGCTGCGCGCCTTGGAGGACTACAACCAGGCGGTGCGCACCAATCGCGAGGACCCCGAGCCCTATAATCGTCGCGGTGTGCTCTATATGGAGCAGGAGCGTTTTCAGGAGGCGCACGACGACTTCGACAAGGCCATAGCGTCGGATAGTAACTACGTTGCAGGCTACTTCAACCGCGCCATAGTGCGTAGCTATATGAGCCGCCCTGCCCTCGCGCTTAAGGACCTCGATAGAGTAGTAGAGCTCGACACCGCAAGCTCGTTAGGCTACTTTAATCGCGCCATAGTGCGCACCGAGGTGGGTGACTATAACCGCGCATTGGAGGACTTCAACACCGTAGCTACGCTCGCACCCGAGAATGTGTTGGTATACTACAATAGGGCTATGCTCCACGCTCGCCTAGGCGATATAGATGCCGCCATAGATGACTATACGCACGCCATAGAGCTATATCCCGACTTTGCCAATGCCTATCTTCGACGTGCCTACCTTAGGCGTATGCGCCACGATGTGCGTGGTGCCGAGAGCGATGAGCGCACCGCGCAGCGTAAGATAGCCGAGCATAGCACGCGCCTTAGCGACCCCGACTACTCGATATATAGCGACACTACGCAGCGTCTTGATAAGCTGCTCTCGTTTGAGAGTAGCCTTTTGGAGCGTAACTTCGAGCGCATAGCCTCGACCTCGGTGCATGCTGGTGACGATGGCTTAAGGCTGATACCTATGTTCCGTTTCACGCTCCTCGATGCCGATAGTGTGGAGATAGATAGGCGCGCTACGCGCTACGCTACGGAGCGTGTCAAGAGCTTTATCTTGCTCTTCGACAATAGCCGCCTAAGGCTCGACTGCCGCACTACGAACCTTGAGCCCGACACGCTTGTTGCCATAGACCGCCGTGTGGCAGAGCGCGCGCGCTTAAGTGGCAAGAAGGAGTGGACCGAGCTCTTCGAGAGGGGCATCTCGCAGTCGCTCATCAAGCAGTACACCAACGCTGTGGCGACATTTACCGAGGCTATACACCTCAATCCTACAAATCCGTTCCTCTACCTTAACAGGGCGACTACGCGAGCCGAGATGATAGACTTTATCTCGTCGATAGATAACTCCTACCACTCTATCACGCTCGATAGCGACCCTGCCAAGAGGCTCAATAACAATACATCGCGAAGCTATAGCTATGACGAGGCTATTGAGGATATAAACAAGGCTATAAAGCTCTATCCCGACTTTGCCGAGGCCTACTACAACCGCGCAAACCTGATGGCCATCTCGGGCAAGCTCCCCGAGGCTTATGAGGACTATACGCGAGCTATAGAGCTTGAGCCGAGTATGGGCGAGGCATACTACAACCGCGCATTATTGCAGATATTCCTCAAGGATACGCGCAAGGGGTGCTTGGACCTCTCGAAGGCTGGTGAGCTCGGTATCGAGTCGGCCTACGATATCCTCCGTCAGCTACAGGGTGCTAAGCACTAAGGTGACCACTTAGAGATGAGTAATGAGAGATTAGAGATAACTGGAAAATAAGCTCATAGGAGCACCAAGAAACAGACACATACAAACTTAATTTATTAATAACTAAAACTTTAAACGTTATGACTCAAACAATTCAACGAAAACTCAACGATTCGGCGTTTGTTAGATGGACAGCGTTGATACTCATCGCCCTGATGATGTTCTTCGCCTACATGTTTGTCGATATGCTCTCGCCACTTAAGGAGCTTCTGGAGACTACGCTCTCGTGGAACAGCAGTACCTTTGGTACCTATGCCGCTTCGGAGTACTTCCTCAATGTATTCTGTTTCTTCCTCATCTTCGCAGGTATCATCCTCGATAAGATGGGCATCCGCTTTACGGGTCTGCTCTCGGCCTCGCTGATGGTTATCGGTGCCTGCATCAAGTTCTACGCTATGAGCGAGTGGTTCTCGGGTACGGGTCTAGAGGCGTGGCTCAACTCGTGGTGGGTTGCGCTGCCAGGCTCGGCAAAGCTCTCGTGCTTAGGCTTTATGATTTTCGGCTGTGGCTGCGAGATGGCAGGTACTACGGTGTCAAAGGCTATAGCTAAGTGGTTTAAGGGTAAGGAGATGGCTATGGCAATGGGCCTTGAGATGTCTATCGCTCGTCTTGGTGTCTTTGCCGCTATGTGGCTCTCGCCTATGGTCTCGGAGTCGTTCGGTAACTCGGTATCGGCACCCGTAGCCTTCGGTGCTGTGCTCCTTATGATTGGTCTTATCTTCTACTTCGTCTTTGTGCTCTTAGACCGTAAGTTCGATGCACAGCTTGAGGCTGCTGGCGAGCTCGTTAAGGAGGAGAGTGGCGAGGAGTTTAAGCTCAGCGACCTAAAGCTTATCTTCACGAGCAAGATGTTCTGGTTGGTGGCTCTGCTCTGCGTGTTGTACTACTCGGCTATCTTCCCCTTCCAGCGTTATGCTCCCGACTTCTTGGATAAGACGCTCGGCATAACTAATGGCGCACAGCTCTTCAGCTGCTTCCCCATCTTGGCTATGGTGCTGACCCCCTTCCTTGGTGGCTTTATCGACCGTAAGGGTAAGGCAGCGTCGATGCTTATGGTTGGCTCTATCATTATGATTGCTTGCCACCTAAGCTTCGCCTTCCTCTTGCCTATGTTCCCCTCTAAGGTGTTGGCCGTAGCTATTATCGCCATCCTTGGCGTCTCATTCTCGTTGGTGCCAGCAGCCTTGTGGCCCTCAGTACCAAAGATTATCGACGAGCGCATCTTGGGTTCTGCCTACTGCGTAATCTTCTGGATTCAGAACTGGGGTCTGCTCCTCGTTCCCGTTGTTATCGGTAAGGTGTTGGATGCTACAGGCGGTTACACCCTGCCTATGGTTATCTTCTCGTTATTTGGCGTATTCGCTCTCTTCTTTGGTCTATGGCTTAAGCGCGAGGATAGTAAGAAGGGGTATGGACTTGAGCTACCCAACATCAAGTAATTTTCGATTATAAGGCAGCATCTGCGGCCTCTCAATCATTGCCTCGAATGGGAAATACACACAAGTATGTCCCATCCGAGGCAATCTCTTTATCGAGGCCACATCTGCTACCTTCTAATCAAAAATTTTGCAGAGCTCTGTTTCACCTAACGGTGACAGCTAAAGCTGGAAGGGTAGGTCGCAAGCTTATGCTTGCTAAAGGGTAGTGCGCTCGCAAAGCGAGCTAAAGGGTAGTTTAAGGGTTCTCGTTGTCGTGTTGTGTTATGATACCCGACCTCTTAATGTCTTATGGTCTTAACGTCTTAATGTCCTAAAAAAATAGAGTAAGCCCCATCTACGGCTGGCCCTATTCTATTATATATAGGTGTGAAAATTTTTTCTTGCATAGCAGTTGTTGCTACAAATAATTTTTCTATCTTTGCATCAGCATTGGTTCTTAAGGGGCACGCGCCTCGAAGAGATTAAAAGGGAATCGGGTGAAAACCCCGAACAGTTCCCGCTGCTGTGAGTCTTACACAGCCCTACGACATCTATTGTCACTGGGGGTAGCACCCTGGGAAGGCATCGTTGGGCAAGACGAGTCAGAAGACCTGCCAAGCGTTTATAACGAGATTATGCCTGCGGCGAATGGGCGTGTCTGCAACTTGAGTTTTTCAAGAGTACATATAGGTGTAGCCTATGGAGTATCGTTAGGGTGATAACCCCCTCGATTATAGGCTTTGCACCGTGGTAGCAGTCCACGTATGGCCCATATAGGCGTAGTGTCGTTTGTTAAAGTTTACGGAGAATGACCTTTTAACAACAACATTATGAAGAAGATTGTATGCTTGTGAAAAGATTTAGATTTTTGTTTTTAAGTGTGATGATGATTATTACCTCGTCGTGTAATAGCGGCGAGGTAATAGTCGCAACTATGCCCGACTCTAAGAGTGCGACCTTTAGCGTTGTCGAGTACACCCCTGCGCCAGGGCAATTTATAGGCGATACAAAGAGTGCAGGCTTTAGCAAGGAGGAGCCTATAGCGACCCCCGAGGCCGCCGCAGCCTACGCTCAGCAGCGTATCGACAAGGGTCTATTCATCTCGCTCGGAGCATTTGGTGGCTATGTCGTGGTGCAGTGCAGCCCCAGCATACCAAACGGTGGCGGCTACGACTTTATAATCTCGGGCAATGCCTTTGAAAACTCCTCAGAGCCTGGCATCGTGTGGGTTATGCAGGATGTAAATGGTAATGGCAGGGCCGACGACCTATGGTATGAGCTGCGAGGCTCGGAGAGCCAGAAGGAGGGTACGATATACGACTACGCGGTTACCTACTACCGCCCCGAGGCCGAGGAGCAGGCGGTAAGGTGGAGCGATAACAGAGGGGGTAGTGGCGAGGTTGAGTATTTGAGGAGTTTCCACGACCAGCCATCGTACTACCCTGAGTGGATTGATGCTGACAGCTACACGCTTCGAGGTACACGCCTTGAGTCGCAGAGCTACGAGAAGTCGGGGAGTGGCTCGCAGTGGATAAACCCCTTTTTCGGCTGGGGATATGCCGATAACGCCTCGACAGAGGATAGCAACGGCCGTGACAACTATTTCGACATAGCACACGCCGAGGATGCTGCCCACAACGCTGTGGTGCTTGAGACTATCGACTTTATCAAGGTGCAGGGTGCCATCGTGCAGCAGTGTGGCTGGATAGGAGAGGTATCTACGGAGGTGACAGGATTTAAGACAGTTGTCGATGAGTAATGCGGTAGGATACACCCCTCATAAATTTGTTGTTGTGGCGATGGTGATAGCTATGGCCACAGCCTGCATGAAGTGGGAGTATGGCCTTGAGGAGGAGTTTAACGTTGCTGGCTCGGCACGTGGTCTATATATCTGTAACGAGGGTAACTTCCAGTATGGCAACGCCACGCTATCGTACTACAACCCCGATACTAAGGAGGTCGAAAATGAGGTCTTCTATCGCGCTAATGCTATGAAGCTCGGCGATGTGGCGCAGTCGATGACCATCTATAATAATCGCGGCTGGGTGGTGGTAAACAACTCGCACGTAATCTTCTGTATAGACCTCGATACCTTCCGTGAGGTAGGGCGCATAACGGGCCTTACGTCGCCACGCTACATACACTTCGTCTCGGACGAGAAGGCCTACGTGACGCAGATATGGGATAACCGCATATTTATCGTAGACCCTAAGCGTTACGAGGTTACAGGCTATATCGAGGTGCCGAATATGACTATGGAGCAGGGCTCTACGGAGCAGATGGTACAGCAGGGCAAGTATCTCTATGTCAACTGCTGGTCCTACCAAAATAGAGTGCTTAAAATCGATACCGACACCGACACTATAGTCGCGCAGTTGGAGGTTGGTATTCAGCCTACGTCGCTGGCAATAGATTGTAATGGCAAGCTGTGGACCCTGACCGATGGTGGCGTTGAGGGCTCGCCCTATGGCTACGAGGCCCCTGCGCTCTACCGTATCGATACCGAGAGTATGGCTGTAGAGGCCGAGTATCGCTTCCGCAAGGGCGATGCCCCCTCCGAGGTGAAGCTAAATGGCCGAGGAGATACCCTCTACTGGATAAATGACGATATATGGGCTATGAGTGTCGATGCCGAGAGTGTCCCTGTGCGCCCATTTCTCGATAGTCGTGGCACGATATACTACGGCCTTACGGTCAACCCGATTAGTGGCGATGTCTACGTGGCCGATGCTGTGGACTACACGCAGCAGGGTAAGATATACCGATATAACAGTCGCGCCGAACTTGTCGATGAGTTCTACGTGGGCATAATCCCTGGGTCGTTCTGCTGGCGTAACTAAGCGTTGATGATGAGGGCGTTGAGAAGATATACGGAGTATATGGTGGTGGCTGTGGTGCTTGCGTTTGGCATCTTGGCCCTCCCCGCTACGCTCTCGGCACAGGCGACAGCCACACGTCACTACGACATCGATGCTGTCGACATCTTGGCAAACCGCCCGATGTGCCAGATAGGTGTGAGCAAGACGACGATAGATAGTATGCAACTGCGTCGTAGTGTGTCGCTCTCGATGGCCGATGTGCTCACCTTCGGAAGCTCGATATTTGTCAAGAGCTATGGACGTGCCACGCTCTCTACGGTGTCGTTTCGCGGCACGTCACCCTCGCATACCGCCGTCACGTGGAATGGCATGAAGCTCAACTCGCCGATGCTCGGTATGGTCGACTTCTCGCTGATACCCGCCTACTTTGTCGATAGTGCCGAGATACTGCATGGTAGCTCGTCGGTGTCGCACAGCGCAGGGGCGTTAGGCGGTGCTATACTCCTCGGCTCGGCACCTACTGATGTCAAAGGGCTCGAACTTAGCTATACGCAGGGCGTAGGGTCGTTTCGCACCTTCGATGAGTACCTGCGCCTGCTGTGGGGTGGCCAGAGGTGGCAACTATCGACACGTATCTCTGTGGCCTCGTCGCCCAACGACTTTAAGTATATCAATCGCGATAAGCGACTCAATATCTACGACGAGGATATGAACATCGTAGAGCAGTACTACCCCGAGGAGCGCAACAAGAGTGGTTCGTATCTGGATATCAACGTGCTACAGGAGGCGTGGTGGCATAACGATAGGGGCGATAGGGTGTCGCTCGGGGCGTGGTATCTACACTCTAATCGCGAGCTTGCGCTGCTCACTACCGACTATGGCGATGATAGCGCGTATGACAACCGCCAGCGTGAGCATACGTTGCGTGCTGTTGCCTCGTGGCGACATCGTGGCGCGGAGTATCTGCTTGACCTTAGCGGTGGCTATACCCACACCACCCAAAACTATGACTACAAAAGCGACCCGGGCAGTGGCATCATGGCTACGATGACGGCATCCGAGAGCCATATAAATACCATCTATGGCGAGGCCAAGGTGGAGTACTACGTGGCTAACAGCTGGCAATTTACAGGGTCGCTAACGGCGCATCAGCACTTTGTCGAGAGCCGTGACCGTGCCCTGCGCCTTCAGCAGGGTGGTACGGCAATCGTGGGGTATAGGCAGGCGCGTTTCGAGTTGTCGGCAGCCGCTACGGTGCGCTACCGCCCTCAGGAGCGTGTGGGACTGAGCCTTACGCTGCGCGAGGAGCTCGTGGGTAGCAAGTTATCGCCCCTTGTCCCGGCCTTTATGGCCGATGTGCAGATATCGAAGCGTGGCAATGTCATAGCCAAGGCCTCGGTGTCGCGCAACTATCGCTATCCTACGCTCAACGACCTATACTTTATGCCTGGCGGTAACCCCGACCTACGTAGTGAGCGTGGCTGGAGCTACGATATAGGCATCGAGTCTGGGGGAGATATCGTCGAGGGTGTCAGGCTGCAAGGCTCGGCCACGTGGTTCGACTCTCGCATCTCGGATTGGATATTGTGGCTACCGACGACCAAGGGCTTCTTCTCGCCGCGCAATGTTAAGGATGTGCATAGCTATGGCGTTGAGCTTAAGGCGAGTGCGAAGGCTAAGTTAGGGCGTGGATGGTCCCTACGCCTCGATGGTAACTACTCGTATACCCCCTCGGTAAATGTCGGTGAGCCTATCTCGGCGGCCGACAGGTCCGTAGGCAAGCAGCTGCCCTACGTACCTCGTCACTCTGCCTCGGTGACGGGCCAGTTAGCGTGGCGCGGCTGGGCCTTTAGCTATATGTGGTGTCACTACTCCGAGCGATATACTATGTCCTCTAACGACCTTACGCTTACGGGTCGTCTTCCCAAATACTATATGTCGAACATCGCCCTTGAAAAGTCTGTCGAGCTAAGCTGGGCCGAGCTTTGCTTCAAGGGTTTGGTCAATAATCTCTTCGACGAGGAGTACCTCTCGGTGCTCTCGCGCCCCATGCCAGGCATCAATTTCGAGATATTCGTTAGCATCACACCAAAGTGGTAGAGTGCGCAGAGTGATTATCAAACCGAAAAAAAGAGCGTTAATCGGTTGATAATACGAAAAAAATGGTTATCTTTGCGCATACTTTTTTCGTCAAGAAAATTAAAAAAGAAACTTAATTACCGAACTTATGAATAGGAGAGTATCTCTTGGTGTGGCAGCAGCTATGGCTTTGCTACTTATAGGATGTGGACAAACGCCTGTCGTTGAGCAGGTTGCGACGTATGGATATATGAAGGTTACGACTGCCGATACCGAGGTTGTGAGCCGTTATTCTGCCTCGATACGTGGTCGTCAGGATATAGCGATTATGCCACAGGTTAGCGGCACGATATCCGAAGTTAGGGTGCTCGAAGGTGAGCGCGTAAAGCGCGGCGAGACGCTCTTTATCATCGACCAAGTGCCCTTTAAGGCTGCGCTGACCACTGCCGAGGCAAATGTCGAGGCGGCAAAGGCTGGTGTCGAGACCGCTCAGCTTACTTACGACAGCAAGCAGGAGCTATATGCACGCAACGTAATCTCGGAGTATGAGCTCAGCATGGCCCGCAACAACCTCCTGACGGCAAAGGCCTCGTTGGCCCAGGCCGAGGCACAGCGCGTGAACGCTGCCAATAGCCTCAGCTATACCGTAGTCAAGGCACCCTCGGAGGGTGTCGTAGGTACGCTGCCCTACCGCGTAGGCTCACTCGTAGGTCCTCAGATGGCCCAGCCTCTGACTACGGTGTCGGACGATAGCGAGATGTACGTATACTTCTCGCTCGGCGAGAGGGAGTTGCTAAAGTTGACGCGCAAGCATGGCTCTATCGGCGAGGCTTTGGCTGCGCTGCCAGCTCTCGAACTAGAGCTTAGCGATGGCTCGGTATATGAGCATCGTGGTAGGATAGAGTCTATAAGTGGCGTTGTAGAGCCTAAGACGGGTGCCGTATCGCTACGCGCCGTATTCCCCAACCCTGGCAACCTGCTTATCAGTGGCAGCTCGGGAAATGTGCTGCTCAAGTATGTCGAGCATGACCAGATAGTCATCCCCTGCATAGCAACCTTCGAGGTGCAGGATAAGACCTACATCTACCAGCCTGTCGATGGCAAGGCCGTATCGAAGATTATCGAGGTGTCGAAGTACGATGGCCAGAACTACATCGTGCGCTCGGGCCTTGAGGCTGGCGAGGTGATTATCACCGAGGGTGTGGCTATGTTGCGCGAAGGTGCGCCCGTAGTGCTCAAGGAGCAGTAGTCGCTCGCCCCCATTTTAGTCTATTAGTAACAAGCAGATTGTAGATAAGAGGATGAATCTAAAGCAGTTTATAGACCGCCCAGTACTCTCAACGGTGATATCTATCGCCATAATGTTGGCAGGTATCGTGGGCCTTATGTCGCTCCCTATCGAGCAGTTTCCGACCATAGCACCTCCGACTATCAACGTCACGACAACCTACCCTGGAGCGTCGGCCGAGACGATACAGAAGTCGGTAATCGCACCCCTTGAGGAGCAGATTAACGGTGTGGAGAATATGACCTATATGACCTCTACGGCCTCGAATACGGGCAAGGTATCTATCTCGGTGTACTTCCAGCAGGGTACCGACCCCGATATGGCGGCGGTCAACGTGCAAAATCGAGTGACACGCGCCACGTCGGTGTTGCCTGCCGAGGTGACACGTATGGGTGTGCAGACAGCCAAGAAGCAGACATCTATCATCAAGGCCATAGGCATCTATTCGCCCGAGGGTACCTACGATGAGACCTTCTTGTCGAACTACTTTGTCAATAACATACAGCCTAAGCTGTTGCGTATCAATGGCGTGGGCGAGTGTATGACGCTCGGTTCGAAGTATTCGATGCGCATATGGCTCAAGCCCGACGTGATGGCTCAGTATGGCCTTGTGCCCTCCGATATAAGTGCTATCCTTGCAGAGCAGAATATCGAGGCCTCGACGGGTAATATAGGCGAGAACTCGGGAGGTACGTTCCAGTATACGATGCGCTATCGTGGCCGTAAGGTCACGCCCGAGGAGTTCGACTCTATAGTTATTAAGTCGCTGCCTACGGGCGAGGTGCTCCATCTTAGGGATGTTGCCGACGTGGAGTTTGGCAACGAGAGCTACGCCTTCACCTCGAAGGTCAATGGCTACGATGGTGTGGTGGCTATGCTCTACCAGACCCCTGGGTCGAATGCCACGCAGGTGCTCAAGAGTATCGATGCGCTCATCGCCGAGGAGCAGGCTAAGGCTCCGCGCGATGTTGAGTTTGTGAGCATCATGGATAGTAACGAGTTCCTCTTTGCCTCGATACACGAGGTTGTCAAGACCCTTGTCGAGGCTATCATCTTGGTAATATTGGTGGTCTTTATCTTCCTGCAGAGCGTGCGCTCGTCGATTATTCCGCTTATCTCGATTATCGTCTCGCTTGTCGGCACCTTTGCGGCCCTCGCGCTCTTGGGCTTCTCGATAAATATGCTTACGCTCTTTGCGTTGGTGCTGGCCATAGGTACTGTCGTTGACGATGCCGTTATTGTCGTCGAGGCGGTGCAGGCGAAGTTCGAGGCTGGCTATCGCTCGGCATATCAGGCTACGGTAGATGCTATGCAGGGCATCTCGTCGGCTATCGTCACCTCGACACTGGTATTTATGGCGGTGTTTATCCCCGTGACGATGATGGGAGGCACGTCGGGAATATTCTATACGCAGTTTGGCGTGACGATGGCTATCGCCGTAGGTATCTCGGGTATCAACGCTCTCACGCTGTCGCCTGCACTCTGTGCCCTTATGCTCAAGCCACACGCCGAGGGTGCGAGTGCCGAGGGTCTGGGTAGTCGCCTTGCCAAGGCCTACAACACCGCCTTTGATGCTTTGATTAAGCACTATAAGCGTGGTGTCGGCTTCTTTATCAACCGTAAGTGGGCGTTGTGGGGTGCGCTGATAGCCTCTATCGTGGTTATGGTCTACCTCTTCTCGACGACAAAGACAGGCCTTGTGCCCTCCGAGGACCAGGGTACTATCATGGTCAACGTGACGATGGCCCCAGGTTCGACACTCGAACAGACGGATAAGGTTATGGAGCAGGTGAGCCAGCGACTCTCGACTATCGAGCAGGTAGACTCCTTCTGTAAGATTTCGGGTTATGGTATCCTCTCGGGTCAGGGCTCGTCGTATGGTACGCTCATCCTCCGCCTAAAGAACTGGGAGGAGCGTAAAGAGGATACGGATAACGTGGCGTACCTGTGTCAGAGGGTTATGGCCCTGTGTGCCGATGTCAAGGATGCTCAGGTTATCGCCATCGTGCCACCGATGATTTCGGGCTACGGCACGGCGAGTGGCTTCTCGCTCCACCTGCAAGATATAAATAGCGGCTCGGTAGAGGAGTTCTACAAGGTGGCGATGCAGTTTATCGGTGCGCTGAACCAGCGCGAGGAGATAGGTATGGCCTATACGACCTACAACGTCAACTATCCGCAGTATATGGTCGATGTAGATGCCGCGAAGTGTAAGCGCGCAGGTATCTCGCCCCAGGAGGTGCTGGCGACTATCGGAGGCTACTACGGTGGCCAGTATGTGTCGGATATCAACCGCTTCTCGAAGGTCTACAGAGTGATGTTGCAGGCCTCGCCCGAGAATCGTAAGGATATCGAGTCGTTGGATAATGTATATGTGCGTGTCGAGGGCCAGATGGCTCCCGTAAGCCAGTTTGTTACGCTGACGAAGATGTATGGCCCCGAGACGCTTAACCGCTTCAATATGTATACCTCTATCGCGGTAAGTGGCGAGGCTGCTGCGGGCTACTCGTCGGGCGATGCTATCCGCGCCATCAAGGAGGTGGCCGCAGAGGTGCTGCCCCGAGGCTATGAGTTTGAGTTTAGCGACCTTACGCGCGAGGAGGAGAGCACATCGAGCAACGCTGTGGCCGTCTATGGCATCTGCTTCCTGCTTATCTACCTGCTCCTCGCCTCGCTCTACGAGAGCTATCTTACGCCCTTTGCTGTGCTGCTGGCCGTGCCTGCAGGACTTATGGGTTGCTTGTTGTTTGCCAAGATGATGGGCCTTGAGAATAACATCTATCTACAGACGGGTATGATTATGATTATCGGTCTATTGTCAAAGACGGCCATCCTGCTTACGGAGTATGCCACAGAGCGTCGCAAGGCTGGTATGAGCCTTAAGGAGGCGGCTATGGAGGCTGCAGGCGAGCGTCTGCGCCCTATCCTTATGACGGTGTTGATGATGATATTCGGTATGCTGCCGCTGATGTTCTCTACGGGCGTAGGTGCTAATGGTAACTCGTCGCTCGGCTCGGGCGTTGTGGGTGGTATGCTTATCGGTACTATAGCACTGTTGTTCTTGGTGCCAGGCCTCTTTATCGCCTTCCAGTGGCTACAGGAGCGGATTAAGCCTATCGAGATAGATGACCCTAAGGGTGAGGAGTAACAAAAAATGTTATAACGTGTTATGAAGAGATATATAGCCATAATTTTGGCCGTTGCGATGACCAGCTGCGGCATATACAGACCCTACGAGCGTCCCGAGGTGAGTACCGATGCGCTCTATGGCGCGGAGTATGAGGCTGCCGATAGCAGCTCGGTTGCCGACCTTAGGTGGGAGGAGTTCTTCACCGACAGCCACCTGCAGGCCCTTATACGTCAGGGCTTGGAGCATAATAGCGATATGCAGGCTACGCATTGGCGTATCAAGGAGGCTGAGGCGACACTTAAGTCGGCGCGCCTATCCTACCTGCCATCGTTTAACCTTGCCCCGAGTGGTGGGGTGTCGAGCTTCGATGGCTCGAAGGGTAGCTGGACATATAGCGCACCCCTCTCGGCATCGTGGCAGATAGATATCTTTGGTGGCATAACCAATGCCAAGCGTAAGGCTAAGGCCCTCTACGCCGCCTCTAAGGAGTATCAGCAGGCGGTGCGCACACAGCTTATCGCCGCCATAGCCAACTACTACTATACGCTGCTTATGCTCGACAGCCAGTCGGAGGCTACACGCCTTGTTGCCGAGTCGTTAGATAGCAGTGCCGAGACTATGCGAGCTATGATGGATGGCGGTATGGCCGATGCTGCGGGTGTCGCACAGCTTGAGGCTGCGGCCTACGATGCTCGCGCGCGCCTCCTCGATATTGAGCACAACATCGTCGCCATAGAGAGTGCTCTGTGTGCTATCTTAGGTGATGCACACCACAATATCGAGCGCGGGGTGCTTGATGGACAGCAGATGCCCGAGGAGCTAAGCCTTGGTGTGCCAGTGTCGCTATTGGCCAATCGTCCCGATGTGCGTATGGCCGAGTATAGCCTTATGCAGGCGCACTATGCCACCGCTGCGGCACGTTCACAGCTCTATCCAACGCTCTCGCTCAGTGGCCTTCTCGGCTGGACAAATAGCGTTGGCTCTGTGGTGACAAATCCTGGAGGGTTGATACTCTCGGCTGCGGCATCGCTCACTGCGCCCCTCTTCAATGGGGGCAAGCTACGTGCGCAGGTGCGCATTGCCGAGGCGCAGCAGCAGGAGGCGTTGCTAAGCTTCAAGCAGAGCCTGCTCAACGCTGGTAGCGAGGTAAACACCGCCCTGTCGCAGGTGCAGACGGCGCGCGAGAAGCTTACGTTGCGTCAGGGCCAGGTCGAGGCCCTCAAGCGTGCTTCAGAGTCGACACAGCTACTTATGGACTACGGCACTACGACATACCTTGAGGTGCTCACCGCGCAGCAGAACCTCCTCGCGGGCCAGATATCGGCCATTAGCGACCGCTATGACGAGATTCAGGGCTGCATAACACTCTATATCGCCTTGGGTGGCGGCTGCGAGCGTGAGGAGAGTGGTAGTGGGGGTAAGGAGTAATGATTTTTTGATGGGTCCCGATGGGTTACTATGAGTCCCGATGGATTTCTATGATAGCGACCACGCCTCTCCATAGAAACCCATCGGGACTCATTATTTTATCCCAGCCTACTCAGCTGTGATGACTATCGACGCGCTCTTAAGACCCTTGGACTTGGCCCTGAGCGTAATCGTGCCGCTATCGCCATTGCTCTGCACTATGGCGGTCATCATACCCTTGAACACCTGCATCTTAGGCTCGTGGAAGAGCTCCAGCGACACAGGGTTGCCATTAGCACCTGCGCGATAGAATCCCTCGCCCGTAACGCTATAGCTGATGCTATGCTCGGCATCGGGGCAGAGGTTGCCATCCTTGTCGACAACCTTGACGGTGATAAAGGCAAGGTCACGACCATCGGCCTTGATAGTTGCGCGGTCCGCGCTAAGCTCGATATGGTGTGGCTCCCCTGCGGTGCGCACCTCGCTCTGGGCAACAGCCTCGCCCTTGTCGTTGTAGGCAACAACCTTGACAACGCCAGGCTCATACTTCGTATCCATCCACATCAGGCGGTAACGCTGCTGACGCTTTAGCGAGCGTGTAGACTCCTCGCCCAGCGAGTTGTCATACGTTACGCTCAAATCCTTGGTGCGCACACCCTGGCTTACGCCATTTATAAACACCTCTGCCGAGGGGTAGTTCGTATATACAAATATCGGCGTTACCTCGCCCTCGCGCCCTGGCCATGTCCAGTGGGGGAGGATGTGGAGCGTCTCGACATCGGGATTCCAGTGGCTACGGTAGAGGTAGTAGCGGTCCTTGGGCAGGCCTGCGAGGTCTACGATGCCAAAGAGTGACGAGTGGCTTGGCCAGTTGGTGTAGTAGGGTGTAGGCTCGCCCAGGTAGTCAAAGCCTGTCCATACGAACTCGCCTATAGCCCACGAAAAGTCGTCGTGCCAAATCCAGTCGTCCTCGGGGAGGTTTGACCAGCCACAGTGCTCAACATCGTAGGACGATGACTGGTGGTCGTCGTAGGTGGCCATCGAGCGTCGCTCAACGGGGAACTTATAGACACCACGACTACTTACCGTTGAGGCTGTCTCCGAGCCGAGGATAATCTGCTGTGGCAGACGTAGATAGTTGTCGGGATATAGGTGTGGACGGTAGTTGAAGCCTGCTACATCCATCGTCGCCGCCATATTGTTGTATACCACGTTGTGAGGCTGGTCCATGCCCTGAGTTACAGGACGTGTGGGGTCCTCGCGGTGGCATATATCCTGCAAGAAGCGCGAGAGCTTAGCTCCCCAGATGACATCGCCCTGGTCGGGCACCTCGTTACCTATGCACCACATCACCACGCTGGGGTTGTTGCGGTAGTGGCGCACAAGGTTGACAATATCGCGCTCGGCCCACTCGTCAAAGTGGTTGTGGTAGCCATTTGCGAGCTTGGCAGTGCGCCACTCGTCGAACGATTCGAGCATGAGCATCATACCCATCTCGTCACACGCCTCGACAAGCTCGGGAGCTGGCATATTGTGCGAGGTGCGTATAGCGTTGCAGCCCATATCCTTCATTATGCGTATCTGGCGGCGTATGGCGGCATCGTTTACGGCAGCACCCAAAGGACCCAAGTCGTGGTGGTTACATACTCCTCGGAACTTGGTAAGCTCGCCATTTATATACATACCCTTCTCGGGGATAATCTCTATGGTGCGTATGCCGAAACGTGTCGTGTACTCATCCTTAAGCTCGCCGTTGTAGTATAGGCGTGATGCTGCGCTATAGAGCGTGGGGCTCTCGACGCTCCATAGCTCGGGGTTGGCAACGTCGATATGCTGCGCGATGACACTCTCGTTGTAGAGGCCTATGCCATCCTCTGCTGAGGCTACAACCTCGCCCTTAGAGTTAAGGATGTCGGTACGCAGAGTACACCCCTCGGCCTTGGCACCATCGGGTAGCGATACCTCGGTACGCACGACAACTTTAGCGTAGCGGTCGCTGACCTCGGGCGTAGTAATCTGTGTGCCCCAGACGGGGATATGTATGTCGTTGGTGACGACGAGGTGTACGTTGCGGTACAGGCCAGCACCAGGGTACCAGCGCGACGACTCGGGCATATTCTCTAAGCGCACAGCGAGCTGGTTGTGTCCCTCGGTGACGTAGGGCGTGATGTCTAAGTGGAATGAGTTGTAGCCATAGGGCCAGTATCCTGCCTCGTTGCCGTTGACATATACACGTGCGTGGCTCATCGCACCATCGAAGATAAGGGTTACGCGGTTCGACACCTCTAACTTAGCTATGTCGAAGCCGAGGCGATACCATCCCACGCCGACGAAGGGTAGGCCGCCAGTGCGTCCTGCATGCTCCATAGCCTCGCGCTGTCCATCCTGTGTGATGGCAACATTCTGGCGGTCGTTGTGGATGCTAAAGGGTCCATATATCGCCCAGTCGTGGGGTATTGTCACCTGTTGCCATGCGCTATCGTCACACTCCACAAGGCTAAATGTGGGGCTGTCGTCGCGCGTAAAACGCCAGCCACGCTCCAATAGTTGTTCGCTACGCACCTGTGCCTCGGCCGTCGCCGCAAGTGTTATGATGCTAAGCAACGCTATCACTACTCTTCTCATAATTTGGTATATTGTTTTAAGGTTAAAATCGCACTTCTCGGCTACGCGAAGTGTAGACCATTTGCAAAGTTACTGAAAATATACTATTTGGCAAGGCTGCGAGGAGGATTAATTCTCCCGTATCGCGCTTTAAGTTAGTATGGCGAGGGGTGAATTTACTCCGTAGGGACATATTTTTCTAAAATTATGGCTCGGGTATCACTTTTTTGTATAACTTTGTGAAACTATACGTAACCAATATTTGCAAACTATGTCAGTTGAAAGCACAGTGAGAGCGGTCACCACGCTGCGCCTTACGGAGATGAAGCATCGTGGCGAGAAGATAGCTATGCTCACATCATACGACTACTCTATGGCCAAGATTGTCGATCAGGCAGGTGTAGATGTAATCCTCGTGGGCGACTCTGCCGCCAATGTTATGGCAGGCTTCGAGACTACGCTGCCCATAACCCTCGATATGATGATATATCACGCTAAGTCTGTGGTGCGTGCCGTAGAGCGTGCCCTTGTAGTTGTCGACCTACCCTTCGGAACGTACCAGGGTAACTCGAAGGTGGCACTCGACTCGGCCGTAAGGATTATGAAGGAGACCGAGGCCGATGCCGTAAAACTTGAGGGCGGTGAGGAGATTCTTGAGTCGGTAAATAGAATACTCTCGGCAGGCATCCCCGTAATGGGCCACCTCGGACTTACGCCACAGTCGATACATAAGTTCGGAACATATAACGTGCGCGCTAAGGACGAGGCCGAGGCTACGAAGTTGGTGCGCGATGCTCACCTTTTGGAGGATGCAGGATGCTTTGCCATAGTCCTTGAGAAGATACCTGCGCTGCTTGGTAAGCGCGTGTCGGAGGAGCTGCATATCCCCACTATAGGCATCGGAGCTGGTGGCGACACCGATGGTCAGGTGCTCGTCGCCCACGATATGTTGGGCATCACACAGGCCTTCTCGCCACGATTCCTGCGCCGCTATGCTGACCTCGGCACTACCATCTCGGAGGCCGTAGGTCACTACGTCGACGATGTTAAGAGCCGCGACTTCCCCAACGAGAAGGAGCAATACTAAATGTAGACAATAGATGAGGGTGACTATTTACTATTTAGTCACCCTCATCTACTCTTTTACGCTTTACCCCCTCTATACTATCCTCCTACCAAACGGGTAAAGCGACCAAGCTATCTATTATCCACCTTGAGCAGCGAAGAGTCGCCATAGCTCAGGAAGCGGAAGCCGTTGTCGAGGGCGTAGCGATAGATGTTGCGCCAGTTATCGCCAACGTAGGCACTCACAAGGAGTAGGAGCGTAGATTTAGGCTGATGGAAGTTGGTGATTATGTAGCTTACGATGCGGAAGCGGTAGCCAAGCGGCGTAATCATTATCTGCGTCGTTGCCTTAAGCGACTCTAAGCCTTCGCGCTGCATATACTCGATGAGCGTATCGAGAGCATCGCCACCGCTAAAGCTCGCAGGTATGTCGTATAGCTCCCACTGGCCTACGGTGCGCTCGCACGCGGGAGTACCCGAGGTGTGTATGCGCCACGCTAAGGCTGTAAGCGACTCTAAGGTGCGTACCGACGTAGTACCCACAGCGACGATGTTGCCCCACTTTGCGCGTAGCTCGGTAAGTGCCGAGAGTGTTACGGAGAAGTGCTCGGTATGCATGGCGTGCTGTGCGGCATCCTCATCCTTAACGGGTAGGAAGGTGCCAGCACCGACGTGGAGCGTCACCTCGGCAAAGCTGTAGCCTCTATCCTTCATCGATGCTATAAGCTCTGGCGTAAAGTGCAGACCTGCCGTAGGTGCTGCCACAGAGCCCTCGAAACGTGCATAGACCGTCTGGTAGCGAGTGTTGTCTATCTCCTCGCTCTCGCGGTTGAGGTAGGGGGGGATAGGTATGCGTCCGAGGGTCTCCAGAAGCTCGCCGAAGCTGCACTCTGCCGACCAATGGAAGCGTATCACATGTTCGCGTGTGCCGCGCTCGACAATCTCGGCACGCAACGTATGTTGCTTGCCCTCGTACTCGAAGTCAATGCCCACCTGGCCCTCTTTCCACTTCTTGAGGTTGCCGACGATGCAGCTCCACTCCGATGTGGCACGCTGTGCGAAGGCACGCTCGTAGTCCGCAGGGTTTGTCGGCTCAAGGCAGAATACCTCGATGCGTGCTCCCGAGGCCTTGTGCATAACTATACGTGCGCGCACCACGCGCGTATTATTAAAGACGAGCATCGCGCCCTCGGGGAGGTAGTCGGCAATGGAGCTAAAGTGGCTCTCGCATATCGCACCATTATCGTAGATAAGGAGCTTTGACGATGCGCGCTCCTGGAGCGGAAACTTGGCGATACGCTCCTCGGGCAGCTCGTAGTTAAAGTCGTTGATATCTATATGACGTTCCATAGTGGCCACAAAGGTAAACAAAATTGGGTTGCCAGCCAAGGGCAACCCAATTTTTATGCTACATTACAGCTACGGCTACTTAATCGTGAGCTCGTCGAGGAGCCAGCCAGCACCAGCATACTTCTCGATGATAAAGAGCACGTAGCGGATATCTACAGCGATGGTGCGCTGAAGCTCTGGCTCGAAGGCCACGTCGCCCGACATAGCCTCCCAGTTACCATCGAAGGCAAGGCCTATAAGCTCGCCCTTGGCATTCATCACTGGTGAGCCTGAGTTACCGCCTGTGATGTCGCAGTTTACGAGGAAGCCTACTGGAAGCTCGCCATTCTTGTCGGCATAGCGACCATAATCCTTGGTCCTATAGAGCTCCTTAAGACGCTCGGGCACGGTGAACTCTACAGGGTTTGAGGGGTCCTCCTTGGCGATAACACCATCCAAGGTGGTGTAGTGCTGGTAGATAACGCCATCAGCAGGGCTGTATGGCAATACGTTACCGTAGGTTAGGCGGATAGTAAAGTTAGCATCCGAGGCCCACGCCTTCTCGGGCTGCATCTTCATAAGACCATCGATATATAGACGGTGGCCCTCGGCAAACTTGGTGTTAGATGCCATAATCTTTGGTACAAGCTGGCGGTAGAGCTCGATAATCGAGTTGGTAAGCTCGTATACGGGGTCTGAGGTGAAGGCCTGCTCGCGAGCCTCGTCGTCAAGCTCGGCGATAGACTTGTAGTCCTCATACGTGCTAAGCTTGGTGTTGTCGTAGAGCCAATCGACGTAGGCATCGCTGTTGCCACCAAACTGAGCGTCTATCTTGTTGTAGATAGAGGGCAGAAGTTCGTTATTCTCGCGGTAAATCTGGAACATACGCTTAGCTACGGCGCGGTCAGCCGAGGCATCGTAGTCCTTATAGAACTGCTCGAAGTCTGCTATGCCGAGCATCGTCTGTATAACCTCTACAGATTGTAGGAAGGCCTCAGACAGATACTGCATCGTAGCACTCTCCTGGCGAGCTTCGCTCTGTGACTCGGCAATGAGGCGCAGAGCATCGACATAACGCTCCTCGGGGAGGGTATTCTTCTCGGCCCAAGCCTGGAACTGGGCCTCCTGCGCAGCCTTCTTATCGCGCACGTTAAGCTTCTCGATGCCGCGCGACATACCTATAGAGTTCTTCCAGTAGTTTGCCGACTGGGCATACTTCGAGTCGTACTTGATGCGGATAGCCTGGTTCTCGTCCATAAACTTGCGAAGAATCTGCTGACGCTCGCCACGCACGTAGATGCGCTGTGGGTTGTCCACCTGAAGCATATAGTCAATCTCGTGAGAGGTCATATAACGCTCTGTAGAGCCTGGGAAGCCCATAATCATACCGAAGTCGCCCTCCTCGATGCCGTCAAGTGAGATGTCGAGCCACTTCTCGGCCTGATAGGGAACATTCTCCTCGGAGTACTCCGCAGGGCGGTTATCCTTGCCAGCATATACGCGGAAGATAGAGAAGTCGCCCGTATGGCGTGGCCACATCCAGTTGTCGGTGTCGCCACCAAACTTACCGATAGAGGATGGGGGAGTACCTACCAAGCGGATGTCGGTATATACCTCATATACGAAGGCGAAGAACTGATTGCCACCAAAGAACGATGGAACGATGATATCCATACCTGGGTACTCGGTTGACAGCTTGGCGATAAGTGTGTTCTTGTTTGTCGAAACTGCTGCCTCGTACTCCTGCTGGCTTGCTGTAGAGGGGATGTTGCCCTTAATATCGGCTGTCACGTCGAAGATATGGCGCACGAAGCGTACCGAAAGACCCTCGGCAGGGAGCTCCTCGGCGTTGTTCTGTGCCCAGAAACCATCCTTGAGGTAGTCGTGCTCTACGCTTGAGAGCTTCTGAATAGCGTCGTAGCCGCAGTGGTGGTTGGTAAAGAGCAGACCGTTAGGCGATACTATCTCGCCCGTGCAGCCGCCGCCAAAGACCACGATAGCATCTTTGAGCGATGACTTCTCGGCCGAATAGATATCCTCGGCCTTGAGCTTGCAGCCGTGCTGCTTAAGGTCCTTGCTGTTCATCTTCTTGATGTAGGGTAGTAGCCACATACCCTCGTCGGCCACAGCGGTAAAGGTGATAGCCACCATAGCCACAAGTGTTAATAGTTTTTTCATGGTTTTTATTATTAGTTCTGTTTACGTATTATTTCGTCAAGCAAATATACGATAAAATCGCTAAACTATTGTGTAAAAGTAGAAAAATATTCTCCATCTGCCATTTTGACCACTATCTACTGCTTCGGTGTGACGCTTTGTCGTGATATCTCTCTATGGAGTGACAAAATTTCTTCTTTTTACGATTGGCAACATTATTGTCGCAGCCTGTAACAGAACAAAAAAAATTGTAGTACATAAACCAAATAGATTATATAATATGAATATTAACACACTGACAATCAAAGCGCAGGAGTTGTTGCGTAGTGCTATGACTTTAGCGCAGAGCCGTAAGCAGCAGTCGCTTGAGCCGCTGCACATCTTAGCTGCGGCAATCTCGGAGGATGACTCGCTATCGAGCTATCTGCTTAGCCGTGTAGGTGTTAATCCTAATCTCCTCAGGCGCGAGGTACGCGAGGCGTTGGAGCGTCTGCCACGTGTCGAGGGTGCTACGGGCGATATATTCTTCTCGCGCGAGAGCTCCGCTGTGGTGCAGTGCGCCGTAGACCTCACGCGCACGTTCTCCGATAGGTACGCCTCGGTAGAGCATATCGTAGCGGCCTTGGCCAAGGAGCGCAGCGCAGCACGCGACATATTACGTCATAATGGTGTCGACTATGACCAGCTAATAGCCGCCATAAAGGAGTTTCGCAAGGGCGCGACAATAGGCTCCGAGAGCGACGATATGGAGTTTGACGCGCTGGGAAAGTACGCCATAAACCTAAATGAGGGGGCCTCTATGGGTCGCCTCGACCCAGTGATAGGGCGCGATGAAGAGATACGCCGCGTATTGCAGATACTATCGCGTAGAACCAAGAACAACCCTATCCTCGTCGGCGAGCCTGGCGTGGGTAAAACGGCTATCGCCGAGGGCATAGCTCAGCGTATCGTAAATGGCGATGTGCCCGAAAACCTGAAGAACAAGGTGGTCTACTCGCTGGATATGGGTGCCTTGATAGCTGGTGCCAAGTATAAGGGCGAGTTTGAGGAGCGTCTGAAGGCTGTGGTCAAGGAGGTCGTGGCGGCCGAGGGCGAGGTGTTGCTCTTCATCGACGAGATACACACCCTTGTGGGGGCGGGTAAGAGCGATGGCGCGATGGATGCTGCAAATATTCTTAAGCCAGCATTGGCGCGTGGTGAGCTGCGTACTATAGGTGCTACGACACTTGATGAGTACCAGAAATATTTCGAGAAGGATAAGGCCTTGGAGCGTCGTTTCCAGAAGGTGATGGTCGACGAGCCATCGATGGAGGATGCTATATCCATTATGCGAGGTCTTAAGGAGCGTTATGAGAATCACCACCGTGTGCGCATCAAGGATGAGGCTATTGTGGCCTCGGTAGAGCTGTCGCACCGCTATATCACCGAGCGTTTCCTACCCGACAAGGCCATCGACCTTGTCGACGAGGCGGCCTCGCGTCTGCGCCTTGAGATGAACTCCGTACCCGAGGAGATTGACCAGCTCGACAGGCGTATACGTCAGCTTGAGATTGAGCGCGAGGCGATACGCCGCGAGGATGACTCAGAGCGCGTGTCGCGCCTCGATGTCGAGATTGAGGAGCTGCGTGGCGAGTATAACACGCTGAGGGCAAAGTGGCAGACGGAGCGTGACCGACTCCAGGAGCTTCAGCAGGCAAAGGAGGCTATCGAGCGTGCCAAGATTGAGGCGCAGCAGGCCGAGCGTGCTGGTGACTATGGCCGCGTGGCAGAGCTACGTTATGGCACCATCGTGGAGCTCGAAAGGCGTGTAGCTACGCTCGACGAGGAGCTACGTATGGCGGCACCTACGGCGATGATTAAGGAGGAGGTCTCGGCAGACGACATTGCCGAGGTGGTGTCGCGCTGGACGGGAATACCCGTTAACCGTATGCTCGAATCGGAGCGTGAGAAGCTGCTGCGTATGGAGGAGGAGCTACACCGTAGGGTTGTAGGTCAGCAGGAGGCTATCGCTGCGGTGTCGGATGCTGTACGCCGCTCGCGTGCTGGTCTTAGCGATGGCCACCGCCCCATAGGGTCGTTTATCTTCCTCGGCAGCACAGGTGTCGGTAAGACCGAGTTGGCAAAGGCCTTGGCCGAGTTCCTCTTCAACGATGACCAGATGCTTACGCGTATCGATATGTCGGAGTATCAGGAGCGGCACTCCGTATCGCGTCTGGTGGGTGCGCCTCCAGGATATGTAGGTTACGACGAGGGTGGTCAGCTTACCGAGGCTGTGCGCCGCAAGCCATATAGCGTGGTGCTCTTGGACGAGATAGAGAAGGCTCACCCCGATGTCTTCAACACGCTGCTTCAGCTGCTCGACGATGGTCGTCTTACGGATAATAAGGGGCGCACGGTAGATTTTCGCAATACGATAGTCATTATGACCTCGAATATGGGTTCGCAGATTATCTCGGAGCGTCTGTCGGGAGCGCAGCAGGGCATCGACGACGAACTTTTGGAGCGCACCAAGGGCGAGGTCATCGAGTTGCTTAAGCGCAGCCTCAAGCCCGAGTTTATCAACCGCGTAGATGAGATTGTTATGTTCGAGCCGTTGAGTAAGGCCGATATCGAGAAGATTGTGGATATACAGCTTCGCTCGATAGGGCGTATGTTGCGCCATAGTGGCATAGAGTTTATCTATACGAGTGCTGCGCGACGCTACATCGCCGATGTAGGCTTCGACCCCTTGTACGGCGCACGACCTATCAAGCGCACCATACAGCGCGAGGTGGTAAACACCCTCTCGAAGCGTATCCTCGCAGGTACGGTAGACCGCAGTAAGCCTATTACCGTAGATGCCGACGACGAGGGACTTACGTTTACAAATGAGTAGCGGTCTTATCTCTTGCCATCTCTACGATAAACAATATGGGTTGGCTAATCGAAGTAGCCAACCCATACTGTTTCAGACTATATCGCACCCCTTTAATCGTCAATCTCGATATACTGTGCGCTAACGTAGGCATCCTGGTTGAAGTACCTAATATGCGCAAAGCCGTTTGAGATGTTGTATACATCTATCCTATCGCCCTTGCGCAACGTGCCGACAACCGCAGCATTGCCCGTAGGCTCCTTGCGAACATTAAGGCTGCGCGCCGTACAAACATATGGCGTAGTGCTCTCAACGTACTCCTGCTCGACATAGCTGTATTTATCATCATCGTCACCATCAAATATCAGTGCCATAGCAGGTAGTATCTGTGTCGCAACGATGATTACCAGCGCGATGATGAAGGTCCAGCCATTGCTGAATATAAGCTTTAGCACCCACATCGCTATATTGGTGATTATGCTGATAGCAAACCACGCAATACCTGCGATAAAGAGGCCGATGATGCCCGCAATAAGCGCAACCCAGAAGCCATCGTTTACCCACGTAGCAATAACCGAGATGATGTAGACAAGGCCGATAAGACCCATAATAACCGCCGATACGGTATCGGTATTATCCTCAAACCAGTCGCCTATGCGCGATATCTTGTAGTTGAAACGCGCCCAGCCCGACTCCGTACCATCCGACGTTGGATAACGCTTGCGCTCCTCGGGGATTCTGCCACCACTGCCAATCTTTGCGATGGCAGTGTAGAGCGTAGAACCCTTGTAGACGATGCGAACCTTGACGCTCTGCGACTCTCCATAGGCCGTACCCTCGCTATTACCCCAGCCTGGAAGGTAGTAGTCGCCAGCACCATTGATAGAGACCTCGCAGTTCATACGCTCCGAAGGCTTGTTCGCGTAATCGAAGAGTACGTCGAACTGAACAGTTCCGTAGAAGTTGTTCGATACGGTGATACGTGGCTGTAGATATGGAATACCTACGTGCAGGGGCTTGCCAAAATCGACGACAATATTACCCTCGTAGTCCGTAGCACCGAATATCATATTCGAGATGGCAGGAACCTTAGGTAGGCTCGGGTCGCGCTCGATATTTAGGCGACCAGACCATAGCGTCTTACCGCCTAAGCGTATGGCGTAGTTGATGTACGTATAGCTGCTGAACGCTACGCCACTCTTGCTGCCCCAGCCACCTATGACATACTCGCCCTTACCCTCGAAGTTTACGTTATGGGTGTAGGTGTCGCTATCGCCATCCGAGTACTTAAGATGTATCTCAATCTCCTGCGTGCCATAGTAGTTGCTCGTTACGATAAGCTTAGGGTTGATATACTTTGTCGTGGTGTAGAGCACCTTGCCAAAGTTGCTGATGATAGTGCCATCGCCATCGCCATTAGCAAATAGTACGTCGCTGATAACCAGTACCGTATCGCGATTATGTGGCGTAGGTGTCGGCGTAGGTGTACGACGTGGCGTGGGCGTAGGCGTGGGCGAAGGCGTAGGTGTACGACGTGGAGGCTTGTTATCCTTCAGATACTTGGTCATCACCTCCTTAAATGACTTGAAGGTCGCCTCGTTCTCGTAAATCTTGCGTGCTACGCCACAGATATTCTTGCTATGCTCGATAATTTCGCGGTTGGCCGAGTGTAGCTTGTGCGAGGCGATGAGCACCTCGATATACTCCTTGGCCTCATCCTTCATCGACGACGAGTAGCGAGGTCTGCGCCACATATCGCCAAGCTGCTCGATGGCCGTAAGCTCCGAGTTGTCCAATAGAGGGATTATATCCTCGCTCTTGAGGTACTGAAACGCCTTGGTCCACTTCTCGACATTGCGGAGCATAATCACTGCGTCCTGATTGGGCACAGAGTTCTGCTGTGGTGTAGGCGTTGGCGTAGGTGTAGGTGTTGGTGTCGCCGTAGGCTTGTAGCCCATAGCGATGCGGAACTCGTTGAAGGTCGTGGCATCCTTGGTGTAGAATGTCTGCGCTAAGCCTCTGAGGCTCTTGCTCTTCTCGATAATCTCACGATTTGAAGCGTGGAAGTTGTCGCACTGCTTGAGTATCTTTATCTGCTCCTCGCAGGCCGCCTTGTTAAACTCTTTATCTCTCCAGTAGTTGACAAGGAACTCTATCGCCGCCCTCTCCTCGGCAGCGAGTAGCTTGACTACCGCAGGGTCCGAGAAGTAGTCGCACGCCTTCTTCCAGTCATTAATCTTTTGTTGTAGTAGTGTCTTATCCATCCTATTTTAAGCTAAAGGCGTGAAGCTGCCGAACAACTATCCTTACATGTGCCTACCGCTACGCTATGCGCCCAATGTTTTGACTCGATAGCCGTAATGCACCCTTGCTTGTTATACAACTCCACAATGGGGGAGACCACAGCGCGTGGTCCGTAGAAGGCCTATAAAAGGGGGCTTAGCTTGCACTTACCCCCTTTCATACGACCAAATTACTTGCAGCGTTATACCGTAGCGTTGGTGATGAAGTTCTGAGACTCCTTAAGCTCATCCTCGCTCTTAACGCCAGCAACCTTAAGCGTAAAGTCGATTACGTCGTTGTCGCGTGTAGCGTTTACACTGAGGATACCCTCGTTGTCGATGCTGAACGTAACCTGAATCTCTGTGCCCTTAGGGTGGTTACCCGTAATCTTGAGCTCCGAGATATCCTCCGTAGCCAACGTGCAGAAGCGGTCCTCTACAATGCGGTCATTCTCCTCGTCGGTAAAGTCGCTCTCGTAGATAGGCAGAACCACTGCGCTCTGGCCATCGCGCACGGTGACGAAGGTGCTCTTACGTGATACTGGCAGTGCCGAGTTAGCAAAGAGCATATTCTCAACCTTGTTGTCGATAAGTCCGAGTCCGTATGTCTTACTTGTCACGTTTACCACACGTGTGCGGTCCTGCATAAGTGGTGCTGGACGGTCGCCCTCGCCACTCTGCCATGCCTCGACAGCCTGGCTATAAGCCTCGTTCATCGCGAAGATAGCGGCACCCTTAGCTACGCACTCGTCCGGATCGGTGATGTGTGTAGGAAGACCAAACTCGGCCTTTACGCGCTCCTCGACCTGTGGCATCTTACTACTACCACCTACTAAGATAATCTCGTCAATCTTGTCGTAACCCTTGCTCTTGGCAATCTCGATAATCTTAGCTGTTGCGTCGATAGTCTCGTTGAGCTTATCCTCTGTAATGGCGTTGAACGTCTCGCGTGGAAGCTCGAAGTTTACCGACTTACCCTCGATAGAGAAGTTAATCTTGGCTGCCTGACGCGCCGTAAGGTTTCTCTTCCAGTTCTCTGCGCTGAGCAAGAGGTCATACTTGGTGTTGGCATTTAGCGTGTCGAAGTCGTAAGATGTGCCATTCTGCGAGTTGAAGGTGTTGAGGACATACTTAGCAAGCTCCGTATCCCAATCCACACCGCCGAGGTGGTGGTCACCACCCGTAGCTACTACCTTGATAGCACCGCCATTAACGACGATGATGGTAACGTCGAAGGTACCGCCACCGAGGTCGTATACAAGGATTGTACGACGCTCCGACACCTTAAGACCATAGGCGATAGCTGCTGCCGTAGGCTCGTTGATGATGGCAAGCACGTTGAGGCCTGCGCTGATACCTGCCTGCTTGGTCTGCAAACGCTCCTTGTTACCGAAGTATGCTGGGCAGGTGATAACTACATCCTTGATAGGCTCGGGGTTCTCGCCAAGGTCGTTGGCATCCTGTACTAACTTCTTGAGGATGAGGGCCGAAATCTCCACTGGGTCGCAGTGGTATGGGGTAGTGTTCTTGCTCTTGTCGAAAGCCTCGTCGTTACCTATCTGACGCTTGATAAACGATACGGTCTTCTCGGGCTCTACGGGGAGCTGGTTCTTTGCCTCCTTACCGACAATCATATTTGTCTCCGACTCGAAATATACTACCGAAGGTGTTGTTGAGTCGCCCTCGAAGTTGCGGAGTACGACAGCCTGATCGTACTTATCTACCTGCGAGATACAACTGTAGGTTGTACCGAGGTCAATGCCATATACGGCTCTACTCTTGTCATTTGCCATAGTATCTATTGTTTTTATTATAAATTTCTAATAACTTATTTACGGTTCTTTGCGCTGCATCGTGTTACGCCTCTGTAGGCTCTGTTACAGACTCTGGTTGAGGCTTCGTGTCGCCCTGTGGCTCGGCATACTTGTAGCAGGTGATACGTGCAGGACGTAGTATCCTGCCGTTGTCAATATTTCTAAAGCCTCCGTAGAATATCTTGGCTACGCTGCGGTCCTTCTCGGGCTCTGCCGTAGGCTCTACGACCATCACCTGGTGGGTCTTGGCATCGAATGGGTCGCCCACATTAGGCTCGAAGTACTCGACACCGAAGTCGTTGTACGTGCGGTCGCTAAGTGCGGTTATAGCACTCTTAAACTCGTGCATAAGGTTGGTGTATAGCTCGCCCATATCGGCATTGTTGTTGTCCAAAGAGTCGAAGTGCGAGTATGTCTCGTAGAAGCGGCGATGTAGCTCCATCAGTGCTACGAGGTATGGCTGAGTAATCTTGGCGAAGAGGTCAGCCTTGTAACGCTCCAACTCCTTGTGCATCGCTCTGACGTTCTCGTCCTGCGTGTCGCGACGACCGACGAGCACCTTAATCTCTTCGTTCTGAGCCTTAAGCGCGTTGATAGCGGCTGTAAGCTCAGCTATGGGTGCGCTGTAATCTACTACCGTCACCTGAGGCTTAGGCTCCTCAGTAGGTTTACTCTCGGGCACAGGGGTCACCACAGGCTCTTCGGATGTAGGTGTATGGCCACCCTGAGCCTTGAGTGTCTCGATTTGCGCCTTGAGTGAGGCAATCTCCTTATTGCGCTCGTCAATCTCATGCTGCAATGCCTCGTAGTCCGACTTTATAGCCTCTAAAGCCTGCTCTACGGGTCTTTTCTCTCCATCTTTATTACCGAAGAAAGTCATAATGTAGTGTATTAAATTTGTTTTCATCGTAGCTTACCACTCACTTCTTACCAATCTAATATTGATGTGGCATCGGCTTTTACCTTGCTATAACACGCTTTGATTAGACTCTAAAGTTGTGAGTCTTAGGCTAGGTTAGCATAAAATCCGCATCGTAAACACAAATGTAGTGACTATAATTTAAAACTCCAAATCTTTTGGCTATTTTTTTGATGAGTTTCGATGGGTTACTATGCGTTTCAGTGCAAAATATATTAACTCATAGGACCTCATAGGGACCCATTATCTCTATGATAGCTACGGACTCATTTTACTCCACTCCGCCCCCTCTGCCTTACAAACCGACTGTGGCCACCGTAGGACGAGCCTCGGTAGCCACAGCGGTTGGTATAAGTCGCAGATTACCAGTTGAGAATCTTGCGGAAGTCGTAATCCTCGGGGTTGTCGAGGTATGCCTTGGCAGCCTCGTAGTCCTCAGGAGTGATGTAGTGCATAAGGTTGTCGATAACCTGGTGAATCTTATCGGCGTTGATATCCACCAAGCGTGGTGGTATCTTGCCAGTCTCGGGGTCCTGCAAATCCTTTAGGTAGAGGGGCGATACGTAACCCTCCTGGCTGATGTATACCATACACCCGGTCTTACCCTCCGAGAAGAGCTTGTATACACCCATACCGAGCTGCGAGCAGTACACAAGGTCGAAGGCGCAAGGTGTCTGGCAGCGCACCTCGTAGCCAATCTCTACGGGACGCGACTTAACCTTGATGCCGAGGGCCTTGCAACGCTTCTCAAGGAGCGTGTTAAACATCTCGGCCTTAGATACCTTACCAAGCTCGGGGTGGCCATGATCGTCATACGAGAACTGTATGCCCGACTTAAGAATCTCCTCCTCGTCAAGAGCGTGGAAGACACCCTCCGACACCATAGCTACGCCATAGTCCATATTCATAATCTTGCGCTTTACGATAGCCGAGACTATGAGGCTGATAATCTTGTCGATGGTAATCTTTGTCTTGTTGAACATCTCGGGGATGATAATCATAGGGTAGTGGCATGCCGAGGCGATACCGAAGGCCAGATGGCCTGCCGAGCGACCCATAGCTGCTACGACGAACCAGTTTGCCGAGGTGCGAGCGTCGTTGTATACCGCGCGACCTATTACCGAGCCAGCATTCTTTGCCGACTGGTAGCCGAAGGTTGGCATACCTGCGGGCAGGGGTAGGTCGTTATCAATGGTCTTAGGCACGTGGATATTGGCAATAGGGTACTGCTTGCGCTCCAAGAACTTGGCGATGCGGTTAGCTGTCGAGGCTGTGTCGTCGCCACCTACGGTAACCAGGAGCTTGATGTTATTCTCCTTGAAGAAGTCGAGGTTGAAGTTCTTCTCGAAGTCCTCCTCTGTAGGCTTGAAACGGCTCATCGTAAGGTACGAGCCACCCTGGTTGAAGATGTAGTCCACGCGGAACATATCGAGGTCCTCGTAGCGAGGGTTGGGGTTGAAGAGTCCCGAGTAGCCGTAGTGTAGGCCGATTACGCGGTATCCCTTAGCAAGGAAGGTCTTGGCAACAGAGCCAACAACGGTGTTCATACCGGGAGCAGGACCTCCACCGGTGAGAATTGCAATAGCCTCTTTCATAGTGTAATGTATTTAGTTATTAATGATTTGAAAATTCACTCCACAAAGATAATAAATATTTTTAAGAAATAAAGGTTTTTTTTCGAGATATTCTCCATTTACGAAAAAATATATATCTTTACATCAGCATAAACCGATAAAGGAGATATTATGAGAGGGGTATTTGTGTCTATAGTGATGCTCTTTGCCATAGGTGTTGTGTCGGCACAGGAGCCTTTTAACGGCCTTATTACGCGCATGGATGGCTCGGGAATACGCGCTACGGTACGTGTTAAGGGTAGTAGTAAGTGGACTAAGGCCGATGGTAAGGGGCGTTTTGGTCTTACCGATATCGAGGCTTGCGATACGCTCTGCCTGACCTATCGCCGCGATACCTTGGTGGTGGCGGTCGAGGGGCGCAAGAGCCTGCATATCGTCTGGGCCGAGGAGGGCGAGGTATATAGCAGCGTCAAGGAGTCTGAGGAGCTGGCCAATTTCGGTTATGGCTATGTTAAGCGTAGGGAGAGTGTCGACTACTCGTCGGGCATCTCGGGAGATAGGTTGCGCTCTGTGGGGTGCTCAAGCCTGCTCGATGCACTACTTATATGCTGCCCAAGTCTTAGGTACTACAATGGGGAGTTGTGCCTGCGCACGCAGAACTCTATAAATAGCTCGTCGGCGGTGTTGATTCTCTGCGATGGTGTCGAGACGCGCCTTGAGTATATAAGTCTCTACGATGTTAAGTCTGTCGAGGTGATAAAGGGCCCTAATATGTATGGTTTTCGTGGCGTAAATGGCGTTGTTCTAATCTCTACGATGACCGCCGAGGATGCGCTAAGTCGTAAGCGATAGTGCTTGGTCCGTACTTTTTTCGTTCCCCACCGGAATTTACGTTGTTGTGTTTTGTTGTGATGCCCGACATCTTAATGTCTTATGGTCTTAACGTCTTAATGTCCTAAAAAATAAAGACAATAAGACGATAGGACGATAAGACGATAGGACATTAAGATGGTTGCGGACAAGCATTTTCACTTTTTGCTACACTTTAGCAGCGTTAGCTGCGAACTACTCTTAAACAACCCTTTAGCAAGCTTTGTTTGCGACCTACCCTTTCAGCTTTAGCTGTCACCGCAAGGTGAAACTTTTTTCAATCCCCACCGGAATTTACGACTGAGCCGTTGTTATGTCGGGATACTGGGATTCGAACCCAGGACCTCCAACTCCCGAAGCTGGCGCGCTAACCGGACTGCGCTACATCCCGAAGTATCTAACTACACTTCCAACTACAACAAAACTACACTTCCAACTACAACAAAACTACACTTCCAACTACAACAAGGGCCGTATTGCTACGGCCCTCTGAGTTGTTATGTCGGGATACCAGGATTCGAACCTGGGACCCCCTGCTCCCAAAGCAGGTGCGCTAACCGGACTGCGCTACATCCCGATTGTTTTATCAATTCGGGGGACAAAAGTATACAAAAAAAATTAAAGTGCAAAACTTTTCTCACTTTTTTTTCAAAAAATCGCAAAATTATACACTATACCTTATTATACTACTATTGCGAAATGGGGCGCGCCTATCGGCTGTGGCATAGTTTGTGACCTGTGGCGGTATGTACAATCTTAAAATTTATGTTAGTTATGACACAGACAAAACATTCAACCTCCTCGACAGCCGTCTATGGCTCTGAGGAGATGGTGCGCCCTGCGCCCACGATGACTATCCCCGAGGATATGACAACGCCCGAGATAGCATATCGTATGGTCAAAGATGAGACCTACGCACAGACACAACCAAGGCTCAACCTCGCCACCTTTGTCACCACCTATATGGATGAGTACGCCACAAAGTTGATGAACGAGGCTATAGCGATGAACTTTATCGACCAGACGGAGTATCCACGTGTGGCGGTTATGGCGGCACGCTGCATCAATATCTTAGCCAATCTGTGGCATACGCCCGAGAGGGGCGATTCGAAGGCTGGTGCTACGGCTATAGGCTCTTCGGAGGCCTGTATGCTGGCAGGCGTGTCGCACTGGCTCAGGTGGCGCAAGCGTCGACAGAAGGAGGGTAAGGATGCCACACGCCCCAACTTAGTGATATCTACAGGTATGCAGGTTGTGTGGGAGAAGTTTGCGCAGCTCTGGCAGGTGGAGCTTCGTCAGGTGCCTCTCACGCGCCAAAAGAGGACGCTCTCGGCCGAGGATGCTGTGGCTATGTGTGACGAGAATACTATATGCGTTGTTGCCATTGCGGGTGTCACGTGGACGGGCCTAAACGACGATGTAGAGGCGTTGGATAGGGTACTTGGGGAGTATAACGAGCGCACGGGTTACGATATTCCTATCCATGTCGATGCCGCCTCGGGAGGCTTTATACTCCCCTTTGTCAGTCCCGAGACGCGCTGGGACTTCCGCCTTAGGGGTGTAGCCTCGATATCTACCTCGGGACATAAGTTTGGCCTTGTATATCCTGGCTTAGGCTGGGTGGTATGGCGCGATAAGGCGTTGCTACCCGACGAGATGAGCTTCTCGGTGAACTACTTGGGTGCCGAGGTTACGCAGGTAGGTCTAAACTTCTCGCGCCCCGCAGCACAGATATTGGGCCAGTACTACAACTTTATCCGCTTAGGGCGCGAGGGATATAGGCAGGTGCAGCAGAACTCTATGGAGATAGCTCGCTACTGTCATAAGCGCATCGGAGCTATGGAGTGCTTCGAGAACTACTCTGCGGATGTTGTCAATCCGCTGTTTGTGTGGTGCTTGAGCGATGAGTGGCAGAGGAGTGCTAAGTGGACGCTCTACGACTTGCAGTCGTCGTTGCAGCAGAGTGGCTGGATGGTGCCTGCCTATACGTTGCCTGCCTCAATTGAGGATATTGTTGTTATGCGTATTGTCGTGCGTCAGGGTATGTCGCGCGATATGGCCGATATGCTTCTTGGCGATATCGAGCGCAGTGTTAAGGAGCTTGATGCTCTGAAGTATCCCACCTCGTCGCGCCAGGCCTACGACGATAAGGCCAAGCAGCTCGGCAAGGTATTTACACATTAGTCGTCATCTTATCAGTTAAAATATTCTTAAAGTCTTAAAGTCCTAAGAAATAAAGACGATAAGACAATAAGACGATAGGACGATAAGATGGTTGCTGACAAGGGTGATACACACAGAATGAGGGTGGCTATTTTTTTAGCCACCCTCTATAAATGTATGTTAGTATGTATTACTGAAGATAGGTAATTGTAGCAGACTGAATACCTATCTGATTTTTTGTGCTACTAAACCCAATTTTAACAGCGTTTGTACCCTCTGGTAGCTGTAAGCAACTTATTTCAAAATTGCTTGAAGTAATACCAGTCGTTGTGTAAGATTCGCCACTATCTGTGCTGTAATAGAGGGTTATCGTTTGTGTCTTAGTTGTCCATTGTTGGCATACAA
This sequence comes from Rikenellaceae bacterium, assembly GCA_015059715.1. GTDB lineage: Bacteria > Bacteroidota > Bacteroidia > Bacteroidales > Rikenellaceae > Alistipes. Next base: position 82,196 of record SUZV01000010.1, read on the forward strand.
ATTTAGCAGATACCAATGTGGCACCACTCTTAGCAACAAGTGTCACATCACTGCCCTTAGTAACGGGGATGTCTGTTATTGTACTACCCTGTTTATTTGCGCTTGAAAAACAAACGGTCGCTTCGTCATACTCTACGGTATGGCTTGAGTACGTGCTTCCCCATGTAGAAAAACCGTCAATCTGGGCAAAGTTATAGGTCACCTCCACTGGCACTGGCACTGGCTCTGGAGCGGCCTCAGTCGTAGCAGTTACCTCGGTAGCCTCCGATGGTGAGTTCTTGTCTGGGTCGGAAGGAGTAGCTACAATAGTGAATGTATACTCAGTCTCGTACTTGCCAGTGAATATGTATGTTGTCTCCTCGGTAGAAACAGGCTGCTCCTCTACGCCCGTAAGGGTGTATGACGCAGCTCCATCTACAGCCTCCCAGCTAAGGGTGACTACATTGCCCGCAACCTCGGCCGTAGCCTCTGGTTTTGCAAGTGTACTCTTTACAAGGGTCTCTCCCTCATACTCAAAACTTATGTTTTTATACTGAGGAGTCTCATCCTTAGGATTTGTTGTGTAGCAGAGGTCAATCTTTATGCTTACATCGCCAGAGTCAGCAACAGCCTCGGCCGTTAGAGTGCCGCTAACTACCGTAGCATCGACAGCCGCAGCACGTGTGGGGTCAACCTTAAGGCCCTCGACCGTAAAGGTGTTGGTCGTAAGCTTATCCTCTGTAGCTACGAACTCCGCATTGTAGGCCTTGAGTGCATTAGTGGCAGGGTCTATAGCATCCTTTGGAAGGATTACGTAGAAGTCGTTAGCTCCATCGTTGACCTTAAACTGGTAGTTGCTATTGGCGTTAAGCTCGCCAGTGCCCCAGTTGCCATTTGCGATAGTTACGGCCTGGTCATCGTGGTTGCGTACATACTCGCCACTGAAGTTGTCATTAATAGTGATGTTGATATCATTCTGGGTGGTGAGTAGGTTGCCTATGATGGTTGTCAGGTAGTTGCGCTGCAAGGGGATTTGGGTGTTGAAGTCGTGAGAGTTAACCTCGCGGCTATTTTGGTCCAAAACCTCGATTTTGAAGTTGACCTCCTGAGCACCTTTGGTCTCGTCAGCAGCAAGGATATAGTCGGTAAAGAGGGTCATATTATACGCCTCCTTGTCGTAACCCTCGCTATAAGGACTACTCTTGTCTATAGCATAGTCGTAGGTCTTGACACTCTCGCCCGATGCTACACCTGTAACGGCATCAAGGGTGGCAAAGAGCTTATGGTTGTAGAACTCGACCTTTACTCTGCTTGGTGTCGTGCCGATGTTTACCTCGTCGTAGTCGGTGGTGATAACGCGAATCTTACCGAATGGACGCTTTAGGGTGAGGCTCTCGTTGATACCATTGGTACCGACAAAAAGGTCTTTCTGGATAAAGTAGGCATCGTAGCACTCGTCCATACCAACCTCATGCGTAGCACCGCTTGCTGCTATGCGAGCAATCGCCCTAAGGTTTGTAGTGCTGTAGTGAAGGTCGTCGTTTACATCGTCATCGGCCTTGGCACCCTCCGAAACGAAGTCGGCCCATACAACAAAACGGTATGTGCGGTTAGGCACAAGGCGTAGAGTGAAGGTCGTAGGTGTGTACTCGTTGAAAATCTGCACATCGCGCCTCTTTACGGGGGTGTCGAGGTTAACAAAGCCCTCGGTTGTGTCGTAGACCTCAAGGATATAACGAAGGTCATACTTTGTCCACTCGTCTTTGTTGCCCTGATTGAAGTTGTCTATAGCTCCAAGGCCGCTGTTCATTGCCGTCTCGCCAGAACGTGTGATGCCTAACTCGGGAACGCCCACACCGATAGTTACATCAATGGCATCCTTATCGTTGTGGTCGAAAGATGTGCTATCCTTCTGACAAGATAGGTTAATGCAAGCTAAAGCCATCATAAAGAGGAGAAGCTTTTTCATAGTGCTAAATTATTTAATTGTTTTTTTTACTCTTTGTCCGTAATGTCTGCATTATCAATACCATACACTCAGCATTTATGGTTTGCAGTGCAATAAATCTGCCATTTTGCCCTGGCTCTAATCCACACGCGCACAACGTGTGTGGCGAGCACTATGCGCACATTACGAAACAAAATTAGAAAAAAAAATGCCAACAACCAAGCGTTTTCGCAAGAAAGTGTGCAAGAAAGTGTGCGCGCATTGATAAAGTAGCACTCTTCGTGGGGTGTCGTGTGGTGGTAAGGGGGTGTAGAGGGTGGCTACATTTGTACCATATCGCCCTGCGTAGCACTCAATCTCCTCATACGCTCGACAACCATATGACGAAAGCTATCTGGGTCGATACCTGCAAAGGGAGTGTCGAGGAGTAGGTTGCGCGGTGCTCGTGCTATGAGGCGGTCTATGGCCGTTGTAGGGCTCAGGTGGCGTATTATCTCGACAACAAGGTCGGCATAGTCGCTCGCGCTATGCTCGCCGCCGAGTAGAAACCGCTCGCGGTGTGTCATCCACTCCTCGGCAATGGGGGTGTTGCGGTATATCTGCAACTGGTGAAGCTTGATATAGTCTAAGCTCAGGGCGTTAATCTTGGCTGTCTGTGCGACTATCGACTTGCGTGTCTGGTAGGGCAGGCCGAGGATAAAGTGCGCACCAATATCGATACGCTTGGCCCTGCGTGCGAGTGCTACAGCCCTCTCGGCTGCGGCAAAGTCGTGGCCGCGATTGATGTGTCGTAGTGTGGCATCGTCGGTAGCCTCAATGCCATACTCGATGGCGACATATTTGCTATGCGATATATCGTCTAAAATATCGACTATTTCGGAACTTATGCAGTCGGGGCGTGTGCCTACGATAAGCCCCGAGATTGCTCGGTGTCCGACAGCCTCGCTATATAGCCTTGTAAGGGTGTCGATATCGGCATATGTGTTTGTACCTGCTTGTAAATAAGCGATATAGTACTCTGCCTTGCGGCCACGTTGTTGGTGGAACGCGATGGCTGCCTCTATCTGCTCGGTGATGGATGCTCTGCTGCGGCAGTAGGAGGGCGAAAAGGCCTCGCCAAGGCAAAAACTACAGCCGCCACGAGGCTCTTCGTCGTGGCGGTGTGGGCACCCTAAGTGGGCATCTATAGCAAGCTTCTGTATGCGCCCTCCCAAGCGGTGGCGCATAGCCGTACCGTAGTCGTTATATGGGAGGGTCGTGGTCATCGTCGGGGTTATAAATCCTGAAGGCGAGCTACGGGCGACACCTCAAGGTTGCTAATCCGGCCCGCCATATAGCGATAGTAGCCTGCGGTAGCTATCATGGCGGCATTGTCGGTCGTGAACTTTAGCTCGGGCAGGAAGGTGCGCCAGCCGCGACGACGGCCCGCCTCGGTGATGCCATTGCGCAGGCCCGAGTTGGCAGAGACACCGCCAGCAATAGCTATATCCTTGATACCCGTAGCCTTAGAGGCTTTGATGAGCTTGTCGATGAGGATGTCGACAATGGTCTTTTGCAGCGAGGCGCATAGGTCGGCCTTGTTCTGCGCTATAAAGTCGGGATTCTTCTGTACGGCATCGCGCAGCGTGTAGAGAAACGAGGTCTTAAGGCCCGAGAAGGAGTAGTCGAACTCGCCCTCGACATGTGGCTTGGCAAACTTAAAGGCGTTGCTGTCGCCCTCCTTGGCCAAGCGGTCGATAACGGGGCCTCCAGGGTAGGGTAGTCCCATAACCTTTGCGCACTTGTCGAAGGCCTCGCCTGCGGCATCGTCTATGGTGGTGCCTATAATCTCCATCTGGGTGGGTGTGTCGACACGCACAATCTGGGTGTGTCCACCGCTGACCAGCAGGCATAGGAATGGAAAGTCGGGGTGGGGAATATCCCTATCGGGCATATCGACGAAGTGCGAGAGTATATGTCCTTCGAGGTGGTTGACCTCTACGAGGGGGATATTGCGGGCTATGGATAACCCCTTGGCAAAGGATACGCCGACAAGCAGCGAGCCGAGGAGTCCTGGTCCGCGTGTAAAGGCTATGGCATCGATTTTATCGATGGTCACGCCAGCCTCCTTGAGTGCTGTATCCACAACGGGGATGATATTTTGCTGGTGTGCGCGCGATGCCAGCTCGGGGATTACTCCCCCATATTTCTGGTGTACCGCCTGCGAGGCGATGACGTTTGACAGTAGCGTGCGATTGCGTATTACGGCAGCCGAAGTGTCGTCGCACGACGACTCGATGCCAAGTATTGTAATGTCCATAATGGTGCTATTTTCTCTTTTTTTTGCAAAAGCTTTCTATTTTAATAGAAAAATTACTACATTTGTAAGTTAATTGCTCGAAAGCACTAACTATAAACAACTGTTTCAATGCGCAAAGGTATAAAAATATTGGCAAAGCTGGTATCGATAATCATATTGTTGTCGATATTTTTGCCCATATCGCTAACCCTTGTGCTAAATGTCGATGATGTTCAGAATAGGATTATTAAGCTCGCTTCGCAATACGCTACCGACTACCTCGGTGCCGAGGTGAGCATCGGACGTATCGACTTGGACCTCTTCTCAAGAGTGCGCATCGAGGATTTCTACGTCGAGGACCACGAGCAGGATACGCTCCTCTATGTCGAGTCGGCCTGGGCATCGATACGTAGCCTAAATATCGCTCGCGATGGTCTGCTGTTGCGTAGTGCCAAGATAGTAAATGGCGAGTTTAACCTGCGCGAGCTGCCTAACGGCGAACTCAATATACGCCCCATAATAGCACGTCTTCAGCGTAACAAGAGCGAGAGTAACTTCTGTATGGTTATAGACGATGTCGAGGCCTCGGGACTTACGTTCCGCTACGAGCGTCAGCAGCATCGCAACCCAGAGTATGGTATCGACTACTACGATATGGAGATTGGCGATATCACCACTTCGATAGAGCGTTTCTCGGTGGCTAAGAGCAAGGTGTGGGCGACGGTGAAGAGCCTCTCGGCACGTGAGCGCAGCGGCTTTACGATAGAGAACCTTACTACAGACTTCTCGGTACATATGGGCCAGATAGCCTTTATGGGCTTTGAGTGTCAGACACCTACGTCGCGTATCACCGTGCCAGAGCTGCTGCTTAAGGGCGACAACTGGGATAAGTACAAGGGGTTTATCGAGAATGTGCAGATGATAGGTCGCGTTGAGTGTGAGCGTCTTACTACCGAGGACCTTGCATATTTTGCACCTGCAATGCGCTACTGGGATACCTCGGTGTCGAATGTCGTGGCTACGATGGATGGCTTGGTGTGCGACCTCAATGGCGTTATCGAGCGAGCTACCATAGCCGAGTACAGCTCTGCCGAGGGTACGTTCCGCATCACAGGGTTGCCCGACTGGCGCACGTCGCAATATGTCGTAGGCCTACAGCGCGTAAAGCTCGATAGGCGCGACATAAGGATGCTGCTTACCAACGTGCCTCAGCAGCCGCTCCCTCGGAGTGTGATGGATATAGTCCATAGGCTGGGCAATGTGTCGGCACGTTTAACCTTCGGAGGTCGACTAAACGGCTTCCGCGCAGTGGGTAATGTGGCGGCTACTGTGGGTGAGCTCTCGGCAGATGTGACACTTAGAAGGGGTGGCGATGGCCGCTATAGTGTCACAGGTACGGCAGATACCGATGAGTTTGACATTGGCTCGCTCTTGGCGGTGAGCAACCTACACAACATAACATCGAACATAGTGGTCACTGGCTCGGTAGGTGATGAGGCCTCGGGAGGTGTTGTGGGCGATGTTACGGTAGATGTGTCGAGCGTGGGCTACGGCAGCTATCGCTACTCGGCGATAAGCGGCAATGTAAATGTCAATGGTGGGGAGTATCACGGCATAGTGACCTCGAAGGACCCAAATCTTGAGTTTAGCCTCTATGCCGATATGGACTTGGGTCGCGAGGTGCCCGAATACGCCTTCTCGCTCGGCTTGGAGCGTGCCGACCTCCACGCCCTCGGCTTTAATAAGCGCGATACGGTGTCGGTGCTCAGTGCCCACGTAGGCGTAGACCTCGTAGGCGAGTTTTACGAGGGTTTGGATGGCTATGTCAGCATTGCCGATGCCAACTACAGCTATCCAGGCTCTGAGTTGCACACAGACCTTGTGCGCCTAAATATCGAGAGCGACAATAGACAAAAATCCGTAGAGCTTGAGTCCGACTTTGTCGACTTGGAGTACCATAGCCACTCGTCGTATCGCGATGTCTACGAATATATCTACAATTCGCTCAAGCGATATGTCCCCCTACTCTACGATAACGCTGCGGTGAGCCTGGTAGAGCCCTCGGCAAAGAACTCGCCTACGGATTATACCATAATGACGCTCAAGGCTGGCGAGGCTATCAACGACCTGCTCGATGCCATAGCTGGAGGTCTTGTCGTAGCTCCGAATACGGAGTTGGACCTTGTATTTAACCCCAAGAGCAACAACATCTCGCTTCGTGGTAGCTCCGAGGCGATAGAGTACTCGGGAATCATCTTTGCCAATAACGAGCTAAATGTCAACAACAATAGCCTCGACTCGCTCTCGGTGCGCCTTAAGTCCGAGGGTGTATATATGGGTCAGCGTCTTATGATGCCTAAGTTCGACCTTATAGGTGGCGCAAGGGAGAATCGTATCTCGCTGACGGCAGGCTTTAAGCAGGCGGAGGGTACAAGCTCGGCAATGTTGGGCCTTAGTGCGCAGTTTAGTCGCAACGAGCTGACACGTCGCCGCTCGGTACATATCGATATCACACCGTCGCACTTTACAAACGATACGCAGCAGTGGAAGCTCTACTCGCGAGGCATAGATATAGACTCTACGCGCATCAGCATCCACGAGCTACACATCGCACGCCCCGACCAGCAGCTTATCCTCGATGGCGTAGTGTCGCGACAGCGAGATGACTCGATAAGCCTCAAGCTCGACAACTTCGACATATCGCCAATCTCGGCACTCCTGGGCCGCTATGGATACAACGTCTCGGGTGTGGTAAATGGCTATGCACAGGTTAAATCGGCACTCTCAACCCCCGAGATTGATGCGGCGATATCTCTCGATAGCATCAGTGTCAACGGCATAAAGGCTCCGCCACAGGATATCACCTCGAAGTGGGACTTCGAGAATAACCGTGCGCGTGTATTTGTGCTTAAGCGCGGTACGACAGATACGGTGATACGTGGCTACTACCAGCCTCAGGGTAACCGCTACTATGCGCGTGCCGATATGGAGAATATGAAGCTTAAGCTGCTGTCGCCCTTCCTTGGGGGTATACTCTCAGACATCGAGGGCGATGCCGACATAAATGCTACGGTGCGCGGTCAGGGTGGCAAAGCTGTGCTTGCAGGAGGTGCTGTAGTTGACAACATCGGTGTTACGGTAGACTATACCAAGGTGCGCTACAGAGCTCCCAAGGCTGAGCTTAGGGTGGAGAATAACCACTTTATTGCCGAGCGTGTCCCCGTCTACGATATGGAGGGCAATAGCGGTAACTTCTCGATGGATATAAGCCTTGAGAAGCTCTCGAACATAACCTACGACGTAGATGTTGAGGCCAACAGAATGTTGGTTATCGATACCGACTCGAAGGATAACAACCTCTTCTACGGACATGTCTACGGCTCGGGTACGCTATCTTTGACGGGTGATAAGCGAGGTGTAAAGATGGATATCGAGGGCACGAGTGCCGATAACTCACACTTCTATATGCCGCTATCGGGTAAGGAGGATGTGAGCTATGCCGATTTTGTGAGGTTCGAGGATGACAAGAGAGAGGCTCCCGATACTACGGCCTTCCTTACACGACGTATGATGGCCTACGAGCGTAAGAGCCGACAGATAAGCGAGTCGGAGGGTGTGATGGATATGGATATCACGCTCAACATCCTGCCAAATATCGAGATGCAGCTCGTCATCGACCCTACGGTGGGCGACGTTATCAAGGGTAAGGGCTCGGGACAGCTGAATATGCACATCGTGCCTAAGGCCAACATCTTCGAGATGCGTGGCGATGTGCAGATATCGGATGGTACATACCTCTTTACGCTACAGAACATCATCAACAAGCTATTTACCGTCGTGCCAGGCTCGTCGATACATTGGGATGGTGAGCCTTTGGGTGCGCAGCTAAACATCGATGCGGTATATAGCACCAAGGCATCGCTACGTCCACTTATCGGTGGCTCGGTGCAGGGCATTGATACCTCGCGTGCCGTGCCTGTGGATTGTTATATCAAGCTCACCGACGAGCTGATGTCGCCTACGGTGACCTTCGATGTGCAAGTTCCCAACGTGGCTCCCGAGATTCAGACGGTCATACAGTCGATGTTGAACGACCAGCAGGCCATAGCTACGCAGATGCTCTGGCTGCTCGCGGCCAACTCCTTCTCGGCAGAGGATACAGGCTCTATGGGTGCATCACTATCTGCCACGACAGGCTTTGAGCTGCTGTCGAACCAACTGAGTAACTGGCTCTCGGGTGATAACTACAACATCATCTTTAGATATAGACCACGTACCGAGCTCTCGGGCGATGAGGTAGACTTCGGTTTCTCGAAGAGCTGGTTCAACAATAGGCTTATCGTCGAGCTTGAGGGTGGTTATCTCTCGGATGCCTCGAAACAGGCTACGGCTAAGGCCTCGAACTTCGTAGGTGAGGCCTTCATCACCTGGCTTATAGACCCCGATGGTGCCTTCCGCTTCAAGGGCTTTACGCAGACTATAGATCGCTATGGCGAGAACCAGGGTATGCAGGAGTCGGGTATAGGTGTCTACTATAGCGAGAGCTTCAACACCTTCAAGGAGCTAAGAAAGAGTATCAAGAACCGCTTTGCTTATCGCGACAGCCTTGGTCGTGTAATCACTCGCCGCGAGCATCGCGACATCAAGCGCGAGGAGCGCGATAAAAGGCGCGTTAAGCGCGATAGCCAGCGACTGAGCAATAAGATGTCCGACAAGTAAGTTATATTATAGTGCCGCGTGACGTTAAGATACAGATAAGAGATTAGATTAGATAAAATTAATAATTAAAACAAACGAAAACAGATTATGAGTAACATTCTTACTACCAACCCTGTTGTGGATGGAGCAGCAGAACTTCAAGCATCAGCGATTGACTCGTTGGCTATGGCCGAGGCCGCAGCCGCAACCCCAGCCGAGAGTGCCGAGACCCTATCTATAGGCTTCTGGGACCTCTTTATGAGTGGAGGCTGGCTTATGTGGGTGCTTGTGGCCTTAGCTGCGGTGATGATATTTATCTTCGTGGAGCGTTTCATCGCTATCCGCAAGGCTACGCGCCTCGATGACCACTTTATGAACCGCATCCGCGACTTTATCTTGGAGGGCAATATCGAGGCGGCTATAGACCTCTGCCGCCGCACCGACTCACCCGTAGCGCGTATGATTGAGAAGGGTATCGAGCGTATAGGTCGCCCAATGAGCGACATTCAGACATCTATCGAGAATGTCGCAAATGTCGAGGTGGCAAAGCTTGAGTCGGGTCTGCCTTGGTTGGCCTCTATCTCGGGTGGTGCGCCAATGATTGGATTCCTCGGTACGGTAGTCGGTATGGTACAGGTCTTTATCGATATGTCGGCAAATACGACAGGTGCCATAGAGCTTAGTCAGCTCTCGGCAGGTATGTATGTGGCTATGGTGACTACGGTAGGTGGTCTTATCGTCGGCATCCCAGCATACTTCGGCCACAACTACTTAGTGGCGCGTGTCGAGAAGCTTATATTTAGAATGGAGGCTACGACAATAGCCTTTATGGATATCCTTAACCAGCCCGTAAAGAAGTAGTTCAGCTATGGCAATAAAGCGAAGTTCAAAGGTAGATTCGTCGTTCTCGGCATCGTCGATGACCGACCTCATCTTCTTGTTGCTCGTATTCTTCATACTTGCAACAACCCTTATAAACCCCAACAATGCCGTTAAGCTCACGCTGCCTTCGTCATCGAGTCAGGAGGGTGACCCCTCGGTCATAGCCCTCTCGGTTGTGGGCGATGTAGGCTCCGTGTCGGGATATAGCTACACTATCAACGGTGGCGAGAGCTACACCTCGGTTGAGGAGGTGGCCGCAGCCCTCAAGCTCCACTATGCCGAGTATGAGGGTCGCCCAGAGGAGGACCGCCCCTATATATCGTTGCGCTGCGACGAGAAGGTTACGGTAGATGCTCTTGTCGAGATTATAGACCTTACGCGCGAGCAGAAGTATAAAATGGTGTTAGCCACTAAGGAGAAGTAATGGAGTACTACGACCCTATAGACCGTGCCCCGAGACGCTATGCTGCGGTTATCACCCTTGTGGTGATGACCACCATTGGCTCGCTCCTGAGCCTTATCAATATCGAGGTGCTTCGCGTTGAGCACCACGAGTCGCCGTTGCAGATAGAGTTTGTCGAGATTGATGATGAGGTGATAGAGTCCGCCAAGCAGGAGAGTACACCTACGGAGCAGCGTCGCGACTACGCTCCTGCGCATGTCGAGAAGGCGACAACGGAGCAGAGTGTGCAGACCGAGGGCAAGGCCGAGAGGACCGAGACGATAAACCCCAACGCACTCTTTAAGCCCACGACGGGAAATACCCAGGAGCAGCTTGCTGAGGGCAATCGCCTCGCTCCCGATGGTGAGCGCGAGATAAACAAGGGCGAGGGCACAGGGTATAACCTGCAAGGTACCGACCAGCTCGACGCTGGACTTCAGGGCCGAGGCCTTCGCGAGGGTCTGCCTAAGCCGAGCAAGCGTTACAATACGGCGGGTCGTGTTGTTGTCTTTGTCACCATCGATAGCGATGGTAATGTGCTTACGGCCAAGGTCGACCTCGATGGTACGACAACATCGGATGAGACGTTGCGCAGGTTGGCCATCGAGGCGGCTACAAAGGCGAAGTTCAAGCCGAGCCAGCGTACAGCACAGGGTGGTAGGATAACATACGACTTTAAGCTTCAGTAGGTGGCGGTAGCGACCTATCGAGGGTATAATAACTTAATAACGTGACATATATTATGAAGAGTGTGCGAAACCTCTTAGTAGCAATGGTGTTGTTGCTTGTGCCAATACTTATTATGGCAAACGATGCTATAGACTCGCCACGTGGTGCCGAGATAACCTTCACAACGAAGGTCATAGACTTAGGCAGGCTGTCGAGAGAGGATGATAAGCAGGTTGTGCGCCTTGCCTTTACCAATACGGGCGATGTGCCCCTGATAGTTAATCAGGTGCGTACCAGCTGTACGTGTGTTACGGTTCGTTGCGACGATCGCAAGGTGCTCCCAGGCGATAGTGGTGCTATGGTTATCACCTTCGACCCGAGCAAGGCCCCCGAGGGCAGCCTCTATCGCGTCTTGCAGGTGGATACTACGGCGCGTGGCGGTGTGCAGCATATAACGCTTACGGCAGAGATTGAGTAATATGAAGCTGTTTAATACCTATTCAAACAGCTTCTAAATAAACAAGATAATTATGGATATTAAACGTGTTGTTTTCAACCCTTTCAGAGAGAATACATACCTTGTATGGGATAGTACACAGGAGTGCATAGTCATCGATGCTGGTAATATGACCGCAGGCGAGAATAGCCTTCTTTCGGAGATGATATCGTCGCATGGCCTTAAGCCTGTTATGGCGGTCAACACTCACGGGCACTTCGACCATACGGGGGGTGTCAAGTGGCTTAAGGATGAGTATGGGGTGCAGTTTGCCTGCTCGTCGAAGGATAAGTTCCTCATCGATGGCTCGGCAGGGGGTATGGTCTATGGCATCAAGTGTAACGAGGTGCCAGCGATAGATATAGACCTTGATGCGGTGTCGGAGCTACGTTTTGGCGATACACTCCTTAGGGTTATCAAGACCCCTGGTCACACCCCAGGCCACGTAGTGCTCTACAACGAGGCTACGCGCACGCTCTTTACGGGCGATACGCTCTTTAGAGAGAGCATAGGGCGCACCGACCTGCCTGGAGGTGACTATTCGTGGATAATGAAGTCGATAATCGAGGAGATACTACCTCTTGGCGATGATGTTACCATCTATCCAGGCCACGAGGCGGAGTCTACCATAGGCCACGAGAGCCTCTACAACCCCTTTATTGTCGAGGTGCTCAACAACGAGATAAATTACAAGGGATAATATACTGAGGCTATGCGTATCGATATCATCACAGTTGTTCCCGAGCTGCTGGCCTCGCCTCTAAACGAGTCTATCCTTAAGCGTGCTCAAGAGTCGGGCCATGCCGAGATATATGTTCATAACCTTCGCGACTATACGGACGATAAGCGTCGCACGGTTGATGACTACCCCTTTGGTGGCGAGGCAGGTATGGTAATGAAGATAGAGCCTGTCTACCGCTGCATTGAGAAGCTCAAGTCGGAGCGCGACTACGACGAGATTATCTTCACCTCGCCCGATGGCATCACCTATAACCAGCATGAGGCCAACCGCCTCTCGCTGATGAAGAATATCATCATCCTGTGTGGCCACTACAAGGGTGTCGACTACCGCATCCGCGAGCACCTTATCACACGCGAGATATCTATCGGTGACTACGTGCTCACGGGTGGCGAGCTTGCTGCGTGTGTCATTGCCGATTCTGTTGTGCGCATCATTCCTGGGGCTATAGGCGATGAGGCCTCGGCACTGACGGACTGCTTTCAGGATAACCTGCTCGCGCCACCTGTATATACGCGCCCTGCGGAGTTTAACGGCTGGAGGGTCCCCGAGGTGTTGCTTTCGGGCAACTTCGCCGAGATTGAGAGGTGGCAGGAGGAGCAGGCCTTCGAGCGAACACAGACTCTGCGCCCCGACCTTATAGCGGATAAGTAACAGAGCATTGTCGAGTAAAAATTAGCTGCGGCCCTATCTAAGGTCGCAGCTACTATTATATATATAGGTATCGGCTACTTGATGTCGAAGTCGAGGAGCTTCTGCCCTGCGATGTCGAGGCGGTAGTTGTCCCCAGCCTTAACCTCGAACTCTGCGGGTGCTCCTAAGTATACGAGGTCGCCTATGCGCAGTGTCATCTGCTCCGAGAGGTAGCTCACCACGCGCTCGGCACTAAAGCGCATATCGCCAAGTTGTATTGTGGCCACAGCCTCGCCATTTATGTAGAACGTCGCCCCAGAGAGCATAGCATCACGCGGCAGCGTGTCGAGCGATAGTGCCGACGAGTGGTCGAAGCCTACGGCCTGGTCCCAGGGGAGCCCCTTGCTACGTGCCTCGTCGAGGATGTCGGCAGCAGTGAAGGCCACGCCACCCATCACACCCTCGATGCAGCGTGTGGCGAAACGCTCGCCTATGCACTTGGCAAGGCGCGAGAGCTTGAGGACTATATGTGGCTGCGCGGTGTAGCGTCCGAGGTTGTCGGGGATGTAGAAGGCATCGTTGTTGCGCAGCAGGGCGGTGTCGGCCTTGAGGTGGTAGTGGGGCACTTGTGCCTCGCTGTCGTAGTTGTTGAGTATGTGTATCAGCTTCATGGTGTGCTAACGTAGTGAGTTTACTATATCTTGGGCAAAGCGTGCCGAGGCACCCTCGCCACCTATCAATCTGCCGAGCTCGTCGAAGTCGCGGAGCATAGCCTCGCGTTTGTTGCCCTCGGGGAGTATCGCTTGTAGCTCCTCTACAGCGGTGTCGATGTCGAGATTGGCCTTGACAAGCTCCTTTACGGCCTCGCGACCAAGGTTTATGTTCACAAGCGAGATGTAGGGTATGCTTAGGAAGTAGGGCTTGAGCTTTTCGTATAGCCAGGGCACGTGGTATACCACTACCTCGGGTATGCGCATCAGTGCTGTTTCGAGTGTTGCCGTTCCCGAGGTCACTATGGCCGCTACGCTGTGGTGGAGCACCTGCTGCGTGCGGTCGCATACATATTTGACATTCGTACCCGTTATCAAGGTGTCGTATACCTCGCGACTAACCCAGGGCACTGCCGTTACGACAAACTGGTACTCGGGCATACGTTCAGCTATGGCCACCATATCCTTCAGGTTGGCCTTTATCTCCGATACGCGGCTACCAGCCAGCAGGGCCACTATGGGCCTATTGTCGAGGCTGCACTCGGCACTCAGTGCCTCGCGCGTAGGCATCGAGGCTCTTCGTTGCGCTATGTCGTCGACCAAGGGGTTGCCGCAGAAGTGTGGCTCAATGCCGTGACGGCGGAAGTACTCGGTCTCGAAAGGGAATATGGTGTATAGGCGGTCGACGTAGCGGCGTAGCTTCTTTACGCGACGCTCCTTCCATGCCCACACCTTGGGGGCTATGTAGTAGTATACCTTTATACCTCGGCTCTTGGCCCACTTGGCTATGCGGAGGTTGAAGGCGGGGTAGTCTATCAGAATCACCACGTCGGGCTTGAAGGTGGCGATGTCGTTTTTCACCTCGTCTATCTGTCGGAATATAGTTTTGATGTTTAGCGCGACCTGTACAAAGCCGAAGAACGACATCTCCTTGTAGTGATACTTGAGCTTGTCGCGCCCAGCGATGTCTGCCATGGTGTCGCCCCCTGTGCATCGGAACTCAGCCTCAGGGTCGTTAGCAGCTATCTGCTGCATCAGTTTTCCTCCGTGTAGGTCGCCCGAGGGCTCTCCTGCAATAACGTAGTATCTCATAACGTAGCGTTTATCGGACAAAGATACTCTATTCTTCGGCAAATAGCAAGTGGCGAGTGGGAATTAGTGGTGTTTTCACCTTCGGTGACAGCTAAAGCTGAAGGGGTAGTTCGCTCGCTGGTGCGAGCTAAAGAGTAGTGCGCACCTGCGGTGCTTAAGAGTAGCTCGCGCCTACGGCACTAAAGGGATGTTATGGATGTTATGGAGTTTAGCAACAGCAACAACGGTTTAACGCATCTCCTTTGCCGTTATAGTAACTCATCGAAACCCACACACGCGCCAGCCGAGGAGATTGCCACGAGCCTAACGGCTCTCGCAATGACGATACGCGACAACGTGGTTACCGCACAAAGCGGCCTGCTCACTTCGCTACCCTTTAGCTCGCACCAGCGAGCGAGCTACCCTTTAGCAGGCTTTAAGCCTGCGAACTACCCTTTAGCTACCCTTTAGCAGGCTCTGCTTGCGAACTACCCTTTCAGCTTTAGCTGTCACCGAAGGTGAAATAGAGCTTTAGCTGTCACCGTAAGGTGAAACCATTACTCATAAAAAAGAGAGGAGTCCACCTTACATGGACTCCTCGGATGCAACACCAATTAACAAATCGTGAAAGCAAATAAAAACGCGGCGTTGCTATGGTTTATATGTCGCAGTAAGAGCTACTTAATATTGATAGTACTCTTTGCGCCGTTAGTGAAATAGTATCGCTAACGTTGGATTACTGCTGAATAGGAGTAGTATATGCTGCGCCATCAACAGTTACAGTAGCGGTTGCACCAGCAGTTGGATCCCACTTCGAAATGAATACCATATGGCCATTTGCTGGGGCTGTACACTCTGTGAAGCTTAAAGTAGCACCCTGTGGGAATGCGCTTGCGTTGATCTCAACAGCGCCCACTGAAGCGGCGTTCTCGGTATTAAACTTACACTTGTCGAAATCAACAGCTACGCTACCTGTACCGTTGTCAACATATACATTTACGCAGCGGTCACCGTAGGTAAACTCACACTCTGTAAAGCTAAGCTCGTTTGCGCCGTATGTCCACAAGCAGTGCTCGTTTGTAGGAGCAGGTGCGGTGAACTTACAACCTACGAACTCGTGCTTACCCAAGAATGTAAAGTAGTTGTTTACGAAGTTGCAGTTTGTGTATGTAGCCTCCATACGAGCGAAGCCCTTGTAGATGCCACCGAGAGTCTCGATTGTAAGATCCTTAAATGCCACTTTGCAACTGTCGAATGAGCCGCTTGCAACAGCGTTGTTCTGGCTGTTCAATATCTTTGCGCCCTCCTCGATACCTGTGAGTGTCAAGGTCTTGCCATTAAAGCTGAAGTCCTTAGTTTCGTAAACACCAGCCTTAAGAGCTATGTCGTAGTAACCTGCTGCAACAGCAGCCTTAAGACCAGTAGTATCGCCTACTACGGCCTGACCAGCCTCATTTAGGAATACATTAGGAGCAACCCATCTTAGCCCGTCTACTGTAAGAGTTACAAGGCTGAGGTCGCACTTGACGTTGAAGAGGTCAGAGCTGCTATTAAGACCTACAGGGAAGCCCTCGGTTGTGCAGTTCTCGATAGCTACAACCATCTTAGCACCATTTGCTGAGTTGATATCGATACCCGTTACAGGTTTCTTATCGTAAGTCTGAGCCTGCTTAAATGCCTCGAAGCGACAATTCTTGATAGTTGTGGTGAATGTTCCTGCAGCCTCTGAATATACCTGCAAAGCCTTACCCTCTGATGCACGGAAGTAGCAATCCTCGAATACGCAGTTTGAAGCGTAGGTGTAGAGATAGCCGTTCAATGGATCGATAGTACAGCCGTAGAAGTAGTGAGGAGCGTTGCTGTGAGCATACATCTGACCGATAATCTCGCAATCGGTAAATGTTACAGACTTAGCATCACCGAAACCACCGGAGTAACCGTTGTTGATAGTCTTGTAGGTAACATTCTCCAATGAGAGGTTCATTCCTGAAGCATAGTTGCCTGGGAGTTGGTTGTTGTTATACGCATTGTTAGTGCCAAGAAGAACTACACCCTCTACATCACCGATAAGCTTTACAACATCGCCACTTTTAGCCTCTAAGCCCAAAGGCAATGTAAACTCACCCTCGTCGATAAAATGGATGTTTGTTGCGCCATCAGCCAAAGCGTCAGCAATAGTGAGGTAGCCGTAGTCGGTATCTGCATCCAATACTGATGGACGCTTGGTGTTGTCGGTGCAACTAACATCAAGAGTGATGGTGTTATTTGTGCCTGAGTCCATAGCGGCAACAGCGTAATCACCGTTGAATGTAGCGTTCTTAGCAGTAACCTTATTGCCTGTACCCGGATTGCTTTCGTTGCTATCGAGTCTAATGCAGCAACCTACGTACATCTTATTGTACTGGTAGAGCGATGTTAGTGTAGCACCATCGATATTTACAACGTGATTCTTACCCCAAATATTGACAACGTTTGCGCCCTCATAGCTACCGCCATTGATATTGATAACGTTGTTCTCCTTGTATGGCTGGTTTACAGCATATGCCCAGTCGTGAGCACTTGGGTGGTTAAAGCCAACGTTGCAGTTGTTAAGTGTAAGCTCCGAGTTGTTGGTTGTGAGCTTAATGCCGCAAATATAGCTTGTGTATACGCTCTCGGCACTTACCTCAAGGTTTACATTGTTGAGTGTAACATCCGCATTATCTGCAGTAATCTCTATTCCGTAGCGTGCTGCCGAGTTGATGCTCTTCTCACCACCGTTGATAACCACAGCGTTGGTTGTCGAGATAACAAGTGTCTCAGTAGCCTCGATATCCTCGGTAAGAGTCATCTCACCACCATTTGCAAATACAAACTGAAGAGCCTCAAGCTGAGTCTTTACGCTATCCTCCTCAGGCTGCTCAATAGTACCACCTGCCTCAAAGATGTTACCATCGCCAGTGATGATATCTACGCTATTGTTACCCGAGTGAGTACCACCCTGAAGTACTACATCGCCCTCGTTGTTGATAAACGCTGCTGTAGAGTCATCTGTAAGCGAAACCTCACCCTCGCCAGAGAATACAAGAGTGTCGCCCTCATCAACAGTGATAAATGGCTCGGTGCCAGTATTCTTTACCGTAATATCGAAGCCGTTGAGGTTGATTGTCGTAGTCTTGCCCTCGTCGGCACGTGTGAGTGCCAGTGTAGAGGCTGCAGGTGACGATACATAGATGTCCTGACCCAACATGTAGCTACCGCCATTGCTGATAGCGTTAAGAAGCTCAGCTCCCGATGTGAGAACGTTGTAGTTGATATCTGGATTCTCGGTGCCACCCATACCTGGCTGAACATCCACGTTGACATCCTTGCCATCTGTAAGAACGTTACCCCTGAGCGTAGTGAGGTAGTTAGGCTTAACGCTGATATCGGTGTTGAATACACGTGTAACGATATCGTCGCCATTCTCCTCCTCTACCAACATCTCGAACTTAACGATGTCGGTATCCTCGGCAAAGAAGTAGTCTGAGAAGATGGTGCGTGCTGCATCGCTCTCCTCGGCATACTCTGCGATGGTGTACTCGTGCGTTACGTTTGACTTGTCGGCAGCCTCGGCAACACCTGTGTAGGCGTTAAATGCCGAGCGGTGATCGGTTGTATACCTTACAGTAGCCTTCTTAGCCTCGATGTTGAGCTTTGCAAGCTCGTTGTAGTCGGTAGTCACAACGCGAAGCTTAGCAAAAGGACGATAGAGGTTGATGTTGATAGCCTGTGTGCCATTGAAGTTAGCAGCCTCGTATGTTGCTGTGAAGGCATCACGTGTCTCGTCCATAGCTACCCATGTCGATGGCTCGCTAAGTGTGATGCTCTTAAGGTCTGTAGTTACGTAGTGGTTATCACCTGCGTTGTTGCCCTTAACCACATCGGCCCATACAACGAACTGATAGGTGCGGTTTGGCACAAGGCGTACAGGGAACGATACAGATGTGCCATCTGTGTATCTAACCTGACGGCTCTCTGCGTTTGTCTGGCCCTCGTAGTAGACCTGGAAGATGTAGCGCATAGTGAGGTTGTCGTCAGCCTCCAAAACGCCATTGTTAAAGATGCCAACGCCACTGTTGTTGGCACGAGTCTCGCTCTCGGGGATATTTACCGTAATGGTTGTCTCTACCTCGCCACCAACGTTGATGTCGAGACCCTCGGGCTCTCTCTGGCACGATGCCAATCCAAGCACCAGTGCCGCTAAAACCAAAAATCTTTTCATAGTAAAAATGTTAGTTAATAATAAGTGTTTAATCCTATTTCGTTGTCGATATTTGAACCGATGCAAATATCTTTTGTCCTGTATGTAATGTGATGTTAGGTCGCTGCATAACCCTCTTTAGAGGGATACAACGACCTTGGCCCCATCACCCGAAGGTGGTGGAGTATGTGGAAAATTAGTATAGTTTTGATTATCGCGCCAAATGGCGTAACCTGTTGATTTATAGGGTGCTAAAATCCCCCCCCCCTTGCGATTTAGGGGTTTACAGACTGGATATGTCGTGATATAGCACATTTTGACCTATAAATTGTTGACTTTCTACTAAGCAAATGTAATAATTTATTGCTAAAAAACAACCTCTTCGGTAAATTATTTTTGTAGAAAATTACGGTGTGTCGGCTCAAAAATCGGGCCACAATAGTTCTGCAATAGTTGAAAATTGGATGATAAGAGAAGTGGTTAGGTTGCGTTGCTATGGTGTTGTCGCTATCGTAGGGCTTATCTAACCACAAAAGTAGGTATGGCGACCCTCGGGCCGCCATACATATACCTATATTATAATAGTGGCATTAGATGCCCATCTCCTCGAAGAGCCAGTCGGCACCACCGACCTTATCGATAACGAACAACACATAGCGGATGTCGCAGATGATATTGCGGCACAGGGTCTCGTCAAACTCTATGTCGCTCATCGTCGAGAGCCACGTGCGGTCGAAGTTAACACCGATAAGCTCGCCCTTGCCATTGAGTACTGGCGAGCCAGAGTTGCCGCCCGTAGTGTGGTTCGTGGCGATAAAGCATACAGGCACGGTGTACTTGCCATTGAGCTCAACACCCCAGCGGCCATAATCCTTCGCAGCGTATACATCGCGGAGGCTCTGTGGAATGTTGTAGTCGTAAATCTCGGGGTTATCCTTCTGCATAATACCCTCCAACGTGGTCTGTGGCAGGTGGTACTCGCCATCGGCATACTGGTAGCCTGCAACCTTGCCATAGGCTACGCGCAGCGTGAGGTTGGCATCGGGGAAGAAGGCACGCTCCTTGTCCCACTCCATAAGTGCCTTGACGTATGGGCGGAACCATCGCTCGATATCGGGGATATTGCTCAGGTTGCGGTAGGCATACTTCATAGCCTCTAGCTTAATCTCCGTGGCGGCGTATGCAAACTCGGTCATAGGGTCTGTCTCGACATCTGCGGCCATGAAGCTCTCGAAGTTGCCTAACTTAGTGTTGTCGTAGAGCCAGTTGGCATAGGCCTCGGCACCACCCTCGCGCTCGAAGAGACTCTGGAGCATAGAAGCCTCCGCAGTGGCGTAATTGTCGTAGGCCTTGAGCATCGCTACGGCTAACTCGCGGTCGACATTAACATCGAAATCCTTGTAGAAGAGCTTGAGGGCCTCAGTGCGCTCCTCGTCGCTTAGACGCTCGTCAGCAGCGATATATACCACCTGCTGAAGCTCGATGCCGCGCAGCGTCTCGCTGTAGAGCTCATAGTTGAAGTAACCCTCGATATTACGCTCGTAGGCTGCGGCCAGCGAGTCGAGGATATAGGCCTTGTCGGGATTCTCGCTACGGAAGCGAGCCTCGTAGGCCTGCTTCTTGTCGTATGTGCCGAGGCGGTTGATACCCTTGACCTCGCCCTGCCACTTCTTCCACGCATTGGCGATATTAGCCTGCTTGGCGGCATACTTGATACGTGTCTCGGTAGAGAGGCTCTGTGCTGCACCAATGATGTCGAGACGCTGGGTGCGAAGCTCTATCTTCGTAGGGTCCGAGGTCTCGGCGATATACTTCACAGCATCCGAGGTGATATACTCCTGCGTGTTGCCCGGGAAGCCGTAAATCATTGTGAAGTCACCCTCCTTGACACCCTTGGTAGATATCTTGAAGTGGCGAGCAGGCTTATAGGGTCTATTTGTCGCGCTATACTCCGCAGGTTCGTTGTCAGCATTGGCATAGATGCGGAAGATAGAGAAGTCGCCAGTGTGGCGTGGCCATATCCAGTTGTCGTTGTCGGCACCGAACTTGCCGATAGTCGTTGGAGGAGCACCCACAAGGCGCACATCGCTAAACTCGCGGTAGATAAACAGGTAGGCCTGGTTGCCGTAGTACATAGACTCGACCTTGGCGCGGAAGCCTACACCCTCGGCCTCGGCCTTGGCGATAATCTCTTCGCGTGTCTCGCCTGCCGCAAGACGCTCGGTGACCTCGTCCATGCGCACCAGGATATGCACCTTAAGGCCTGCGCAGGGTAGCTCCTCGGCATTAGACATCGCCCAGTAGCCATTCGTCAGGTAGTCATTCTCGACAGTCGAGAGTGCCTGAATAGCGTCGTAGCCACAGTGGTGGTTGGTGATAAGAAGTCCCTCTTCGGATACTATCTCGCCTGTGCAGCCACCATCGAAGAGCACTACGGCATCCTTGAGCGAGGCCTGGTTTATCGAGTAGATATCCTCGGCCGAGAGCTTAAAGCCCTTAGCCTTCATATCCTTGATACGTGACGCTATGAGCGAAGGGAGCCACATACCCTTGTCGGCAACTGCCGAGAATGTCGTTGCGCAGAGCAACACAAAAAGTAATAAGGTTCGTTTCATCGTTTATGTAGTTTTAATTTGTTGTTTTACAGATTATTCGTAGCACGAGGGTAGGGCCTCGATGAAGCACTCTAACTCGCGGCATAGTCGCTGTACGGGAAGGCCCATAACGTTGTAAAACGAGCCCTCGATGGCCTCTATGCCCACGTAGCCTATCCACTCCTGTATGCCGTAGGCCCCAGCCTTATCCATCGGGGCATAGTTTGCAACGTAGTACTCTATCTGCTCGTCGCTAAGATGGGCAAAGCGCACCTTGCTTATGGCGGCGAAGGTTCGCTCGCGCACATTGCTACGCAGCGTCACGCCCGTCACCACGCTATGTTCGCGGCCCGAGAGGCGGCGCAGCATAGCCTTTGCCTCGTCGGTCGTTGCAGGCTTGCCCAGCACCTCGTTACCGAGGATTACGGTGGTGTCGGCAGTGATGAGCAGGTCGTTGCAGCCGAGCGCAGTGGGGTAGGCGTGGCTCTTAAGGCGCGCAAGGTAGGGGGCTACATCCTCGGCAATAAGTGTTGCGGGGTAGCACTCCTCGCACTCGAACTTCGAGGCTGTATGGTACTCTATGCCCGTAGCACGGAGCAGCTCGCGACGACGTGGCGAGGCCGAGGCGAGAATTATGTTGTACTCCTTGAGTTTATCGTGTAGTAGCATATATTGTTTACTTTCAAGTCGGCTTAGAGGCTGTTTGAATTTTCAATAAAAGTCAAAACAGCTTCTTAAAGTGCAAAGTTAAACATTTTATCGGATTTAACTACCAACGAGGCGGTTTAAATTGGGGTATTTAAAATTTTGCAAATTCATTTTAATCACCTATTGCGGACAGGCAAGATGTGATTTTTCTATTTTATTAGAACAAGACCCCAAATGAGTGTTGTCATTTGCGAAAAATTTACTAATTTTGTAGTTGGATTGAGGCAACTCTATCCAAGACATTTGAAAAAGAAGAAGCGTTATGCTTATCTCGAAGTCGGGAACGTAGGAAATTCAAGACTATTCAGAGAGAAAAAGTGTAATGGTTTCTCACGCTATAGCGTGGGCTGCTATTACCATATTCTCTGAATAAAGGTTATTCCTACGACCTCCGACTTTGAAGATGGCATTGCAGTGCCACGCTTCTTCATTGGTTGGATTGCGAAAAATATCGGCTTATTGGTCAAAATATCAGATGATTAATTGTTAAATAATAAATACTATAGATTTATGAGGAAGAATGTTGTCGTAACACTTATTCTGTTGCTAACAATAGGTGTATGTGAGATCTCAGCTCAAAGCTTTCTTGAACGACTTGGCAAAGCTGTAGGGACAGAATTTGAAAAAGATGTAAAAAAGGGAGTGGAAAAGGCTGTTGGCAATATGAAAGAGAAAGCACAGGAGAAGAAGAATCAGAAGCAAGACTCAGAGTCTGTGCCAGCAAGTACTAATGTAAGCGTTGGAATTGCCAAAGCTCCTCAAAAAGCCAAATCAACGATAGCAAAACTTGACAAGACCAAGATGTACACTCAGGAGCAAGCTGATAGTTACTATCCGCTTAACAATCTTCGTACGCTCTATATCGACAATGATTTTGTCGCACGTGAGAAACTAAAGCATGGCGTTGATCTAAAACAGCAAAGAGCCCAAAATCTTAATGTCAATAAACTTATCATCACCGTAGAAAATTTGAGTTATGGCTATCTATTACATAGTTTTCACAATCTGAAAGAGGTGTGGTGTGGTCCAGAAGTTGATGTGGCTGCTATATTAGAGAACTATATATATGAAACGAAGCGTTCACAAGATTTCATGTCCCTTCACTATCCGACCTATTCATTAGGAATACATTCAAGAGAGTGTACTCTATTTCTTCCAGCAGAGAAGTATCCCAAAGGTATAATTTCCATTCAGGAAGAAATCCTCAAGAAGACCGGAGATTCTGTAACCTGGAAGTCTGTTCCGCCTGCGCTTCTTAGATTCAAGACCCTCCTTTATACCGGAGATGTCAATCAGGCCGCTGAAAAGGGAGCCTCCGCGTGTAAGGCATATTGTCCGGGACATAACTTCTCGGCA
>SUZV01000019.1 GCA_015059715.1 Rikenellaceae bacterium
TTCAAGAGCTGAATATGGTAAGGCTTTGTT
Source organism: Rikenellaceae bacterium (assembly GCA_015059715.1). Classification (GTDB taxonomy): domain Bacteria; phylum Bacteroidota; class Bacteroidia; order Bacteroidales; family Rikenellaceae; genus Alistipes. Next base: position 31 of record SUZV01000019.1, read on the forward strand.
GAAGAATCTTGCCACCGAATTGATGCCGATATATGGCAATTCGTATTCTGCCCGTCGCTTGCAGGATTATCGTCAATTCTACCTCTATTTCAAGGATATAGAGATTTGGCACTCGCGAGTGCCAAATCTTACTTGGACTCATTATCGTGAATTGCTTACGGTCAGCGATGAGACTGCTCGCCATTGGTATATGCAGGAAGCAGCCAAAGAAATGTGGAGTGTTCGCACTCTTCACCGTAATATATCATCGCAATACTATTATCGTCTATTGCAGTCGCAAGCAAAGGATGTGGTAATAGATGAGATGAAACTGATTACAGCACCTATGCAGGGCGACAAATTGGAGTTTATCAAGAATCCCGTAGTTGCAGAGTTTTTAGGGTTGACTCATAATAGCAAATTCTCGGAAACAGAATTGGAGAGTGCGATAATCACCCATCTTCAAAAATTTATTATGGAGTTGGGTAAGGGGTATGCCTTTGTTGCCCGTCAGCAGCATATCCGTACCGATATGGGCGATTTTTATATTGACCTCGTTTTCTATAACTACATTCTCAAATGCTTTATGCTTGTCGATTTGAAAACAGAGCAAATCAGCCATCAAGATGTAGGGCAAATGGATATGTATATCCGAATGTACGATGAACTAAAGCGAACAGAGGGAGATAATCCGACAATTGGGCTTATACTCTGTTCTCGCACAAGTGAAGATATGGCACGATACTCTATGCTCAAAGACAATGACCGATTATTCCAAGCAAAGTACCTAACATTCTTGCCAACGAAAGAAGAGTTGACAACTGAGATAGAGCGTCAAAAAATGATATTTAGATTGCACCAAGAAAACAACGCTCCCGAAGAATAGAAGAATAAATAGATATAGAGGATATAACGGGAATATAAACCAACCGATTATTTAGACTTATAAAATTATTATCATTAATACTTTTTGATTATGCAATTTAATAATACACTTAATATTTCTGACATACTTGAAATAATAACTTTAATAACAATACTCATTGGTGGATTTTTTGCTCTATATAAATGGAGTAAGAGTATGCGTATTAAACGAGCTGACTATATAAAGAGTTTAATCGATATTAATAATAAAGAAATGATATTAGAAACTTTTACTCTATTTGACTATAATGAGAGGTGGTATGACCAAAAATTCCATGGCAGTGAAATAGAACAAAAAATAGATTACACATTTACATATTTTGATTATATCTGCTATCTAAATTTTATGGGCGTTTTTGATAGAGAGACATTTTTATTGTTTAAATATCAAGTGGATTCTATTGTAAAGAACAGACAAGTTCATGATTATTTTTACAACCTATATCATTACTCTAAGTTTAAAGGTTTAGAAACATCATATTATTATATCCTAGAATATGCACTAAAGTATAAGTGCATAGATAAAGATTTCTTTGATAAAACGTCATATCGTAATAACAAGATATATCACAAATATCTAAATTGGATAGATTAACGATTTAGATATAATAATTAGTTGGAATATGCTGAGAATATTATACAACTTGACTTATGAATCAGCTCGGAGTGTCGGGGCTATTACCCCGAACAACTCCACCAATTCCATTTCAGACATCCAAACATTACCACTTGGGATATTCACTTTACCGTTTTTGCTGATTGTTATAATTGCTCGTTCCATAGTTACATTGCTATTGAGATTTCACTAAACGATTGATTAAGTCTGTTGCCAAACATTGTCAAGTCCTTGTCGATTTTCTCGGTGGTAATCTTGGCATACTTCTGTGTTGTGGTAATGTTCGTATGCCCCAATACTCGGCTTACACTCTCAATCGGAACACCCTTACTCAGAGCAAGCGTAGCGAACCCATGTCTTGTGCAATGGAATGAAATATCCTTTGAAATACCACACTCTTTTATCATCTTTTTCAGTGGTTTACAGATATTCCAGTAGTTGAGATTTGGGAATACCAACTTATTCTCTTGGAATCTCTCATATCGCTTGATTATCTGTAATGGAATATCCAACAACTTCACTTGGAAATTGACCTTTGTTTTGTGCCGCTTGGATAGAATCCACTTCTCACCGTTTATTTCTACAATATCATCGGTAGTCAGTTCCTTAATATCCACGAATGACAAGGCAGTGAAACTTGCGAATACGAACAAGTCTCGGATATAAGCCAACTTCTTATCCGCAAATTCGTGTGTCATTACAGCCTTGATTTCATCTTCTGTAAGATATTGTCGCTCCTTGATATTCTGATTAACCCGATACTGAGCAAATGGATTTCTCGGTGTCAGTCCATTGTAATGAGCCTTAGAAACAATTGTCTTCAACCACATACAATGTGACCATACACTGCCATTATGTAGTCCTGCATCGGTAGAGAGATAGATTTCATACTCCTTTATGAAGTCGGGAGTAAGTTCAAGCATGGAAATATCACTACGCTTATAGCATTTTTTGATGAATGCAGCCAAATGATTTCGTGACCTTACACGCACCTTGTAGGAACTTGCTGCACGGTCTATGCCGATACGCTTCTTGAAACTTTCATTGTCCTTATCAAATGATCCGAGCAATGTTTCATATTCCGTTCCAATACCCTGATAAGCATTGCGCACCATTTCGGCAGTAACATATGCTTCTCTATCCGAAATGCGTTGATAATGCTTGATGATTTGAGCCTTGATGTTATCCAAAGCCAAATTGATGTCTCTTGATTCCTTACTCTTGCCTTTTGCCCGGTTACCTTTGGCATCCCACATTGTTTTTGCAATGGTCAGTTTGCAACTGAATTGTGCCACCGAGCCATTGATTGTAACTCGTCCCATAATCGGAACAATACCATTCTTCTCTTTGCTTCCGTTCACATAGAACAGCACCTTAAATGTACTTCGCATAATCCAATTCTTTTTGGTTACAAAATTAGTTATCAGCGAGTTGTACACTGTTATGCAGAATGTGGCAGAGAATAGAAATAAACTCCAACGACCTATATACTTACCTCGTTATTGGGTAATGATTTGAAAACCGTCCGCCCTCATTACCTTTCATTTCCTTGCACTTTTACATCGGCGAGGCTTTCATCAAAAGTCCTCATAAGTCATTGAACACCAGTGCTGCCATCATTATTTTCCCTCATTCGTTAGATTTTTCCAGAGATATTTCATATCTTTGTTATGACGCAACTAAAAATTATTCGTTATGGGTTACCTATTAATACTTTTGGCCATCTCATTTGCGGTGTCAGCAGTGGGGTGGATATACTTTATCTACTTCTTTAGCATAGGCTACGGATTCTCAATCTCGGCCTTGGCTGTGGCTACGGCACTACTCTTCTATGAGCACCTTACGCTCCCTGCGGTACTGCTCCTCGGTGTGCTGTTTATCTATGGCATACGCTTGGCTCTCTATCTTCTTATTCGCGAGCGACGCTCTGCATCCTACAAGAGAATACTCTATCAACCCTCAAATACCACGCGCAAACCTATATTTGTGATGCTGATGATATGGATATCGTGCGCGCTGCTCTATGTGGGGCAGATAAGTCCTATAACCTTCTATCTGCATAATAGTGCTACGGGTGCCGAGGTGAGTGCCGTATGGGCGTGGATAGGTGCTGTGGTGGCAACCTTGGGAGTGTTGATTGAGATAGTGGCCGATGCTCAGAAGAGTAGGGCTAAGCGTATCAACGCTGCGCGATTTGTTGATGATGGTCTATACCGTATTGTGCGTTGCCCCAACTACTTTGGCGAGGTGTTGATGTGGACGGGTAGCTACGTGATAACTATAGGTGCTGTGGCATCGGCATGGCAGTGGGTTATAGCCTCGTTAGGATATGTCGGCATCGTCTATGTTATGTTTAGTGGTGCGCGACGCTTGGAGCTCCGTCAGCAGGAGAACTATGGCTCCGACCCAGCGTTTCAGGCCTATATCAAGCGCACACCACTGTTGCTTCCATTAGTCCCTATATACTCCCTTGCCAAGCATAGCTGGCTTAAGGGTTAGACCCTTAAGCTAAGGCTATCCTTTTCGGTGATACTATAGCCAGTCGGCAGCGTTTACCACACTCTTCGGGGCGTTGGGTACATTGTCGAAGTAGCTGAATCCTGTCAACGCCTCAAGCTCCTCGATAGATATAATATCACGAGATTCGGGCTTGTGGCCTTTTTGCTGCTCGTGGCAGATGACAAAGGCGGCACACTGTAGCTCATCTGCCGTACACTCCGCGACGCTCTTACCCGTATTGCCACTCTTGGTGCGCAGGAGTGCGTAGTAGAACATTGTGGGAAGCGATACGTCGCTACGACCACCGAATGATATCTTCTTAGGTGTGCCTGTGTTGCCATATTTGTCGGTGTAGCGTTCAAAGTAGCAGCCTACAACCTCATAGAGCGTATCGCGGCAGACAAGGTCGTCAATATGGTCCTCAAGGTTGTTCCACGCTCCACCGCCAGTGTTGAAGGTGTCGGAGTACTGAGGGGCGATGTTCGAGTAGTAGAAGACCTGCTTGTTTGTCGCCGTGGATGATGTGCGCTCTGCCGAGCCGAGCATATGGCCCTTGTTGCATCCACCACCCGTACTCTTGCTCGATAGCTGAATGTTGGTGGGTATCTGAGGGTCACTCTTGTATGAGTCGTTACGTCCCGAGCTACCCTCGTACATCGAGTGGCGTGGTGCTGCAACCCACATAGGGCAGTGGTGCTCGCTGCTGTAGCATACCGAGTAGTTACGTGCTGTGGCGGTGCGCTGAGCATTGTTCTCGCCACCTGCGCAGAGGTGGTGTGCGTAGTAGTAGGTGCTATTCGTGTCGTCGCAGCCATCCTTGTCGCTGTCGGCCTCAGAGGGGAGCTCGTACCACCCCCTGCGATAGCACGTCCCCTTAGTCGTGGTGTTATCACCCTCGCCTGGGTTGTCGCCCTGGGTGCTATCTCCACCATCTCCGCCTGTGCTGCCAGTGTTGTCATCGTCGTCATCATCTGTGATGCCGCTAAACGATATGCGTTGTCCTCCCTTGCCTGTTGTGAGCCTTATGTCGTCGATGCGATAGGCCTGTGCCACAGTGGCCTCAAACTTTATAAATAGGCTCTCGGGGATGTAGTCTATGGTGAACTCTGCCGAGGCGATATTCCACCTACCTGGCTCGGTGCCAGCGAATGTATACTCTATGTTGTGCCAGATGTAGCCATCATCCGAGATAGATACCTTGAACTCATCGGTAGAGAGGTAGCTATCACCGTTGTTCAGATACTTCTCGGCACCAAACTCAAGGTGTAGGTTGCGCTGCGCAGAGCCAAGCTCTATATTCTCGACAGTGAGGTGTGCGTTATTGCCGAAGAAGATGTTGTTGAGTCCCGAGCCGTTATAGTCGGAGTACTTACCATTGGAGTTGACATTGTTGCGCACCGAAACGCCGTATCCGGAGTAGGTGATGTTGCCTGCGGCAGGACCTTGAGCATTTGCAAAGTCGCTAAACTGGTCGACGTATGGCCACGATGAGCCCGAGCCGTAAGTTTTTGTCGCCTCCTGGCCATCTAAATTGTCGTAGTAGAGCTCGATGGATGGGGTGTTGTCACTGACGAAGGAGGTGGCTGCCATTGGCTGAATGTGGTTGCGCTCAATGGTTATCGGCTTGCTTGTGGCGAGGTTCATAACCGCGCCATCGTTGCACTCTATCGCTACGCTTATGCCCTTAGTGTAGCTCTGTGGTGGTAGGGTAATGAGAAATGATGTCACCTTGTCGGATAGCTCTACGCCCTCGCCACAGTCGAGTATTATCTCTCTATGTGATGGGTCCTCCTCGGCTGCTACAATCATATCGGCCGTTGTCGTCTCGATGTATACGGGTCCAGTGATCTGTTCGTTGTTGTTGCCTATAAGCCTTAGTGTTGTGACCCTCTCGCCGTTGCCTGTTAGTTGAATTTTTATCCAGCCGCATATGCTGCGTAGCTTGAAGTGGTCCGAGTCGCTCTGTGCGACCATGATGTTCTCGCCAACGCCATAGCTGCCATCGAGGTAGTGCAGAACGGAGGGTAGCTCGGCCTCTAAGTCGCCATACTTAGGCTCAATGATGTAGTCGCTATTGTAGGGGTAGGCTACCACGATATTCTCCATCTCGACAGTTGCTGTTGGCACCTCTACGGCATATAGCTCGGCTGTGCGCTGGCCTGTCTTGCCTCGATACTCCCACTTCTGGTTGGCATCGCTGCGATAGAATACCGACACCTCGTCGCCCTCGGTCCATACGCTCTTTGTCGCAGCGTTTAGCTGTATGCGCGTATCATCACCCTCAAGGAGGGCAACTAAAGGGGTGTAATCGTTGATATCCCTATTGTTGACATCTACACTTGTGCATGCGGCCATAGTTGCCATAACGGCACAAAGATAAAGATATAGCACTCTCTTCATTTGGTTTGTATTTAAAGCGTGGTAGAAGTATTTTGCAAAGGTATATATTATTTTGCTAATATAGGCCTTCAGTAGAGCTATATTTTATGCGGTAGGGGGCTCTTTGTGTGCCGACGTGCGCTTAGATAGTCATATACGATGCATTTGCACTTTTATTGATAACAATTTATGTAATATGGTGTAAAGATGTCTTGGATAATATGAAAATTTTATATATATTTGCCATTAGAATAGTCCCTTTGTATACAAGGCAGATGAGTAGCTTTTTACATATAGCACAGTGTTTACACTCCGAGTTTTTAAGCGGTGGTGCGTTTTTTTGTGCCTATGTAAATCAGAATGTTATACTAATTAGTTGAGTAAATTCCTGCTACCGCGAGGTGGTGGGATAATTTTGTTTTATAGATATAAAACCTTGTTGTATAGATAAATAGTTGTGTTGCATAGAGCAAAGTCGACCGTAACGGGTCGTCATTGTTGCCCTTATTTTGACATAGCTATTGTTTGGTATGACTCGGTATGTTGCAACCATACAGATGGTTGATTGCTATTTTGCATTTTGATTTATTTACATATTACTAATACGTTATGCATAGACGTTTTTTTAATAGACCAATAGACCACGTAGCAAGTTGTGTGGATAGGGAGATTTCATACTCAGGAGGCTCTGTTGTCTGCTATGTTCGACGATGGTTACATAGCTGTATATCGGTTTTGGGGTTGCTGCTCGCAGTGTTTGCAACCTCCTCATGCCAAAAGTCGGGGCTTGTCGAGGAGGTCGATGTCCGTAATCCTCAAGGGGAACTTGAGCTCAATATTCGTGGTACAATCAATCAGGAGTATGAGACGAGGGTTAATGACAATGGCTTTGCCGATGGCGATAAGATGGGTATTTACATTGTCGATTGTCCAGGTAGTTTGAGCGATTCGAAACACCGCGCCTCGAATCTCTTGTATACCTACAACTCCGAGTCTAACGAGTGGGAGTCGCCTGCCCTAATCTATTGGAAGGATGCGAGCACACCGATAGATGTCTACGGTTACTATCCTGGCGTGGAGTATATCGCCAACCCTACGGAGTATGATTACGAGGTTAGCTATCGTCAGGATATAATACCTACGGATGGCACAATGTCGAATTATGAGGCTTCGGACTTCCTATGGGGCAAGGTTGAGGAGGTTGCTCCTACCGAGGATGTTATTACGGTGAACTATGCACACCGTATGGCTGGTGTTAAGGTGCAGCTTATGGAGGGTAGTGGCTTTGATAGTGGCGAGTGGGATGGCTTGGTAAAGAGTGTGATGGTGGATAACACCGTGCGCTATGCTACGATAGATATCTCTGATGGTGTGCCAGCGCCTGTTGGCGAGGTGGATAAGAGTATCATTATGATGCCTCAGTCTAACGATATATTCCGAGCCGTTGTTGTGCCACAGAGCGTTGCAGCAGGGCAGTCGCTTATAAGCATTACCATAGATGGCATAACCTACAGACATAGGCTTGATGCTGAGATGATGTACAATCTGGGCCAGCTTCACCAATTTACAATTACGGTAAATAGGAGAAGTAGTGGCGATTATGAATACTCGGTAGAGAGTGGTATTGTGAATTGGGAGAATGACGAGGTAACACATAAGTACGATAGTAGCTCATACGTCGTGATTGATGTCCCTGAAGCTGGAATGCTTGAGCAGGTAGTTACCGAGCTTGGTATAGACCCTAAGCTTATCGAGAATCTTAAGCTTTGCGGTACGCTCACCGATGCCGACTTTGATTATATCCACGCTACGATGGAGAAGACCATACGCAGCATCAACCTGCGCGATGTTAAGTTCGAGAACGTCTACGTGAATAACGAGTGGATAGATGGTGGTGGCTGGAAGAACTATTTCTCGGACGACTATCTGCCAAACAATGCCTTCCGTTATATGGATAACCTGCGCTCTGTAGTGTTACCTATGAATATTAAAGAGATTGGTGACAGCTCGTTTAGAGATTTGCGACTATCATCGCCTATTATCCTCCCCGAGGGTGTGTTGAAGATTCATGCGTATGCCTTTTGGGGTTGTGATGCCGAGATTGTTATGCCCCATACGCTTGAGTATGTCGGTGGCTCGGCCTTTCATAGCGAGAGGCTCAGGGGCGAGTTGATATTGACGGATAATCTTACACATATCGAGGGTGGAGCGTTTGATTCGGCTGGAGGTCTCTACGGAACATTCTATATGCCTCAAAAGGTTGAGTTCGTAGGTGAGAACGCCTTCTGTGGCTTGGGTAACAATCTTGTTGGCGATATCGTTATTCCGCAGTCGATGACCGAGATACCTGGTGGTGCTTTCCGCTTGAACTTTGCACCAAGTGGTACAAATCTTATACTGCACGATGGCGTGGTGTCGATAGGCGATAGTGCCTTTGCAAATACTCGTATCAAGAATATAATCGATTGGCCCGAGGGTCTTCTGTTTATCGAGAAGAATGCCTTCTTGAATGTCAATATGGTTAATGGTAACTTCCAGTTCCCTCCAAATATTAAGAAGATTGTCAATGGTGCGTTTCGCTTTAATCGTATCGGTGGTGAGTTGGTACTGCCCGAGTCGATGACATCTATCGATGCGGTGTTTAACTTTACGGATATCACCTCGGTGGTCATTGGCGACACATATACCTTTGTCGGCGACGAAGCCTTCTCGTCTAATGGCCGTCTGGAGCGAGTATACCTTGGTAAGAATGTCGAGTATATCGGATCTGGTGCCTTTTCCGACCACTCGATAAAGACGATTATATGTATGGCCAAAGAGCCACCAATGGTTAGGGATAACACCTTTAATGTGCAGTTTGATAAGTGTGTCCTCCAGGTGCCAGAGTCATCGGTTGAGATATACCGTAATACGGCAGTGTGGAGTCAGTTTAGGAATATCACTGCATATAAAGAGCTGGCCTTCAATATTCCAAGTATCGTAACGCTGGATAAGGGTGTAGTTCGCACAGGTATCCTTCGTGCCGAGGGAGAGTGGGAGGTTTCTGAGTGCCCCGACTGGGTTACGGTGTCGCCTATGTCTGGAGCCCATAAGACCGAGCTTACAATAACTGTTGATGCTCAGAGCGTAGGGGCACAAACACGCGAGGGACGTATAGTATTCTCGCTCAAGGGCAAGGATTACACAACCTACACTGATGTGCGACAGGTGGGTGGTAGCACGTATGGTGAGGATGAGAGAGTCATCTTGCAGACAGCAACCAAGGGCAGCAAGGCTGTACCTCTCTTTTTGATTGGCGATGGCTATTGTGCCGAGGATATTGTAAGTGGTAAGTATCTCGAAGATATGAAGCAGCAGATGGAGTACTTCTTCAGTATCGAGCCTTTGAAGAGCTATCGCGACTACTTTACGGTAAGTACTGCCTATGCTGTATCCCCTGAGCCATTTGGAGGGTTGACACGCTTCAATGAGGATGATCCAGGAACGATACGTGGTGTAAGTGATTGGGTTGTAGACTATGCACGCAAATATGGCGAAGGTGTTGCTGGTAACGAGCATAACACAACGATACTTGTGCTTATGAATACGAGCGTTACGGCCAACTACAGCGATTTGTTCGATAGTGGCTTAGCCATTAGTTGGATGGGTAAGAGCGAGGATCAATATCCATACGATCAGCAGGGCTTTATACTCCACGAATTGGCAGGTAAAGCATTCGGAAAGTTAGGCCCGGAGTCAGTAACACACTATACGTTTATCGAGGCGTGTGGTTGTCCTGGATGTAATATGAACGGTGAGTACAACCGTGCCAAGCAGAATGGCTGGTGGGAGAATATCACCAAGACGAATAAACTTACGAAGCTGCCTTGGTATCACCTTATCTTCCATGAGAAGTATGTATCAATGGTCGATATATACGAGGGTGGCTGTGGTCATGCTCGTGGTGTCTACCGCTCGGAGAATGTAAGTGTTATGGGAGGTGCTTATGTCCACTATTTCAATACAATAAGTCGTGAAGTATTGGTTCGTCGCATTATGGAGTGTGCTGGCGAGGAGTATAGCTTCGAGGAGTTTGTTGCTCTCGATAAGATTGAGCTTCCGAGTCAGTTAAATTAAATATAAAGAGCTGTTATGAAGCATTCGATTATAAAATATGTTTTTGGGGTGCTGCTATGTGGAGCAGTGAGCGTGTCGTGTACCTCTTATGAGGATGTGCCTCTTGGTGGCGGTGATGTTCGGCCCAGTCAGCAACCTATCGATTTTCGTGCCGTCGTGTCGCAGCAATATGTCACACGTGTCAACGATAATGGCTTTGCCGATGGCGATAAGATAGGTGTCTTTATCGTTAACTATGTAGATGACCAGCCTCAGGAGCTTGCGGTTCGTGGCAACCATGCCGATAACGTGCGTTTCATCTATAACGATGCCGAGGATGAGTGGGAGGGTGCCTACGAAATCTACTGGAAAGATAGTTATACGCCTGTGGATGCCTATGGATACTACCCTTATGATGCTGAGCTGTCGAGCATCACAGACTACTCGTTTAATGTGCAAGCCAATCAGAATGCCACACTTGCGACCTCGGGTATGATGGGCTACGAGGCGAGTGACTTTCTGTGGGCTAAGAGCGAGTGTGTCTACCCCTCGTCAAGTCCGCTTATGCTCACTCATAACCATATAATGGCTGGCGTACAGGTCAACTTAGTTGAGGGTTACGGCTTTGCCGATGGTGAGTGGGAGAGTGTCGCAAAGCAGCTCTCTATAGATAACACCTATCTAAATACGACTATCAACCTACAGAGTGGTGTTGTCACTGTTGATGAAAGTGTTAAGGCCGAGGCTATTATTCCGATGCCTTCGAATGGTGGCTATAGGGCTATCGTAGCACCTCAGGTTGTCGAGGCTGGTAAGCCGCTTATGTCTGTCAACATTGATGGCATAGCCTACACGTTTAAGCGCGACGAGGCGATGACCTATAGGTCGGGAAAGTTGCATAAGTTCACCATTGAGATTATCAAGCGACTTGCGGAGGGCGACTACCAGCTAAATTTAGTGTCGGAGTCTATACTCCCTTGGCAGAACGACTCTCAGTCGCACAATGGTGCGGCAAGAGAGTATATTACGGTACATGTCGAGGAGGGTGAGTTTATCGGAGATGTCATAAATAGAATGGGTCTTGAGCCAGCGGAGATTATCAATTTAAAATTAACTGGTACGCTCTCCGACCATGATCATTTCGGCTATATTCGCGAAAATATTCCATACTTGGAGGCGGTGAATATGAAGGAGCTGAGGACTAAAAACCAAGAGAGTTTTTATTGGGCAGGCGATGGTACGGCAGGTAACGGCTGGGGCGAGATTCCTTATAATCAGCCGACACATGCCGATGATTATATACCTAGGAAGGCCTTTAAAGAGATGAAATATCTCTCATACGTCGTTTGGCCAGACCATTTAGTGGGCATTGGAGATGAAGCATTTGTAGGCTGTAATTTAAGAGGCTCGTTAATCTTCCCCGAGGGTCTTAAGCATCTCGGAGGTAGTGTGTTCGAGGGTTGGAATAGTCAGAATAGCGCATTGACAGGAGAGTTATACTTGCCCTCGACATTGGAGTATATCGGTGGTGGCATTTTTGACCCTGCTGATAGCCAGAAGAGTAACATTACGGGTGAGTTTATCCTTCCACCTAATATTAAATATGTCGGAGGTAACGCCTTCGGTGCTTGTCACAGAATGACGGGTAAGATTCATATCCCCGAGTCGTTGGATGTTATCGAGTCGGGTATGTTCCCACCCAACCTTACGGGTGATGCTGTCATCCCATCGCATATCAAGCGCGTAGGCCGTCTGCCCAACAAGATTAGGTCGGTATATCTATCTGAGGGTGTCGAGGAGCTTACTGATGGTGCTTTGGCGGACTTGCAGCTTATCACAGGCGATATAGTGCTTCCCTCGACGATTAAAAAGCTCGGTAATTATGTCTTTGCCAACTCCAACTTTGCCCATGTAAAGCTCTCGGAGAACCTCATCGACATCCCCGAGTCGACGTTTTGTAACTGTTACTTCCTGCAGGATACTATGGTTATTCCCGATAAGGTGCAGTATATCCATAAGCAGGCCTTCACTAATTGCGAGAAGTTGTCGGCTGTGGTGCTGCCCAAGGGTCTGTTGAGTATCGGTAGCTGGGCCTTCTCGAACTGTCGCTCGTTGGAGTATATCGAGTGCTTAGCTACGGAGCCTCCCGCGCTTGACCCCTCGGCCTTTGATGGTGTCGAGAAGATATATGTTACGCTCGTAGTGCCTGCCGAGGCTATCGAGGCGTATCGCAATGCCGATCACTGGAAGGAGTTTAAGCGCATCACGTCGTATAGGAACTTTGTCTGCCGACCAATGCATGCCGACCTTCTTAACAAGGGTGGTGAACGCGATGTTGTCCTCAATGCCGATGGTAATTGGGAGGTTACACATACGCCCGAGTGGGCAAGTGTAGATGTTACGAGTGGCTACAAGAAGACGCAGCTTAAGGTGACCATTGACGATATGGCTCATGGCTCGGGTGTGCGTAGCGACTCTATAGTCTTTATGCTTACCGATAGGGTAGACGAGGAGGGTAACCCCATTACGTGTAGGTACAATATCACGCAGTACGACTATGAGTATGACGAGGATACGGAGCTACGGCTACAGCAGGCTACGAAGGGTAATAATGGTGGTATAAACATCACCTTTGTAGGCGATGGTTACAATGCTAAGGATATCTACGATGGGTCGTACATGGCCGATGTTAAGGAGGGCGTGGAGTACTTCTTCGGTGTCGAGCCATTCAAGACCTACCGTGACTACTTCAATGTCAATATCGATTTCGCGCTCTCCTATGAGAGTGGCGTATGTACAACGGTAAATATATGGCGCGATACGAAGTTCAGCTCGACCTACGGAGCCAATAAAGGTCGTCTGCGAGTAGAACCCGATCAGGTCTCCTCTTATGTGTTAAATGATGTTGATGGTGCCATCACCGAGGATAATATCAATCAGAGTGTTGTGGTATGCTTAATGAATACCGATGCCTATGAGGGTATCACTACGCTCTATAGCTCTGGCGCAGCTGTTGCATTCTTGCCACACTGCCGAGCACCCTATCCAAACGATTTTCGTGGTCTTATGCAGCACGAGGCTTGTGGTCACGCCTTTGGTAAGCTTGCCGACGAGTATATCTACCACCGCGACAATATAAATACGTGTACGTGCTTGTGTTGTAGGCATGTAGATGTATACCATATTGGACGTTCGCTCGGTTGGTATCGTAATGTGTCGCTGTCGGGTAAGTACTCCGATATTGAGTGGCGACACCTAATCTTCCATGGTGATTATGACGATATCGTCGACATCTATGAGGGTGCGTTCTACCACTCGGATGGTGTCTATCGCTCGGAGGTAAACTCGTGCATGAACGATAATATTCCATACTTTAGTACATACTCTCGTCAGGTTATGGTCGAGAGGATTATGGAGTATGCTGGCCAGGAGTTTGTGTTCGAGGAGTTTGTACGTAACGATAGTCGTGAGATAGGCGAGTACACACGCTCTGTGGAGGGTGGTACCTCGGTTGCTGCCGAGCATAACCCAGCACCTATCGTTATTATGGGTTCACCTGTCGATAACATTAAAAATAGATAGTGATGAAGAATAAGTTATATATACTCTTAGCACTGATAATCTCAGTATCCATACCTTCGTGTGTAAGGGATACGGTTATTCAAGTAAAACCTCTTGGCGAGCTACGCATCAACATCTCGGCCACCTATCCTGTTGTGTCGACACGTGCCGATGCCAATGGCTTTATCTCGGGTGATGGTGTGGGCATATTCGTTATCGACTACGACAGCTCGGGCAATGCAGGTGAGGTTAAGATGAATGGTGTTCGTGCAGCTAATGCGCTGTTCGAGTATGATGGTTTCACGTGGCGAGCACCCTACGACATCTATTGGGCCGATAAGAGTACGCCTGCTGACTTTGTAGGCTACTACCCCTATGATATGTTTATGGATACACCTACGCACTACCCATTCTCGGTAAAGAGTCTACAGTCGTCCGACGATGCCACTACTACGGCAGGTGCAGGCTACGAGGCCAGCGACTTCCTATGGGCAAAGGCTACAAAGGTATATCCTACCGAGGAGACCATCGATTTGCAGTATCGTCACCTTATGGCTGGTATCAATATACGCCTTGAGATGGGCGAGGGCTTTGCAGAGGATGAGTGGGCGACGCTTAGCAAGAGGGTGATTATCGGCAGAACCGAGCTCTCGGGCCATATCAACCTCTCGGATGGTAGCGTTACGGTTGCTGAGGGCGATAGAGATTTTATCACTCCGTTGCAGTACGAAGGCACTTGGCGTGCTGTGGTTATCCCTCAGACGGTGGGTGCTGGCGCGAGCCTTGTAGTTATCGATGTTGAGGGGCAAAGCTATAACTTCACTAGAGAGGATAGTATGGTCTTTCGCAGTGGTATGATGCATAACTTTACTATCAAGGTAAATAGACGCGAGGGTAGTGGTGATTTCGAGTTTGAGGCTGTGGCCGAGGATGTTGTTGACTGGGTTGATGACCCCGAGCTACATGATGGTATAGTGCGCGAATATATCATTGTCCACATCGACGAGCCAGGTACGCTGCGTGTAAAGGTTGATGCTATGGATAGAGATTATCTTGAGATTGATGCGCTAAAGATTACGGGAGTTATCAACCATGACGACCTACGTTTTATTGGCGAACATCTGGTCTCTATGACGGCTCTAAACCTTAGGGATGTAACCATTACGGGTAATGATGATGAGAAGGATGCTATCGGATGGATTGGCGGTAGACAACATAGTGGTAATCGTGGAACATTGCGCCATATTGTTCTGCCCAAAAACTTGAAAAAGATATGCGATGGAGCGTTTAAGAATTTAAGCTTGGTAGGCTCGATAAATATCCCCGATAGCGTTGAGTATATCGGATGGGCAGCCTTCTTTGAGAACTATCTATATGGCGAGCTGATACTACCATCATCGCTAAAATTCCTCGGAGCAGAAGCATTTGCTTTAAATCCTGGAATATCGGGACAGCTCTATCTGCCCGAAGGTCTGGAGGTTATTGAGTGGGAGCCACATCGAGGTGTTTTTGGCGATAATCAGTTCACAGGACCGCTAATCTTGCCATCGAGTCTTACGAGATATGGAAGGTTGGGTTTCGCGGGTACTACGGGAACTGTTACACTGCCACCGAAAGTGACCTACGTCCCTGAATTCATATTAGAAGGTTCTGGTTGTACAAAGGTTAATTTTCATAATGGTATAACAGAGATTAGAGGTGCTGCCTTTCGTGGGTCGAGTCTGAGTGGCGAGTTGGTGTTGCCTCCCAATCTGAAGTATATAGGTTCTGAGGCTTTCAGTGACTCAAAAATATCGTCAATAATCTTCCCCGAGAGTTTAATGGTGATTGAAGATGGTGCTTATGATTTTGCTGGAACATTCTCTAATTGCAAATATCTGACTGGCGTTTTGGAGCTTCCCAAGAATGTTGCAAGAATACCAATAGGATGTTTCTATGGATGTAGTAACATTACAGACTTGATAATACCCGAGAACTGCGAGCTTATTGAGGCGAAGGCCTTTTATGAGTGTTCGTCAATCGGAAGTATCGTATGCCAAGCCACAGAGCCCCCATTGCTGTGTGATGATGCCTTTTATGGTGTAAGCAAAGATAACTTTACGTTAGAGGTGCCCAAGGGTTGTGTCAACGCCTATAAGTTGGCCCCAGGATGGAGCGAGTTTAAGCGTATTGCGGAGTATTCGGATTTTGTGTGTCGTCCAGCACAGGCTAATGCTTTGAATAACGTACACTCGGAGTTATTGGTGCTTAATGCAAGTGGTAAGTGGCAAGTTAAGGAGTGTCCCGAGTGGGTTAACCTCAATGCTACGTCGGGTGAGGGCAAGACCGAGCTGCGCCTTACATTTACCGAGCTACAGCATGGCGCAGGTAACCGTAACGGCACTGTCACCTTTGTTATGCCCGAGGAGGGCTACGAGACGACTATCGATGTCGCTCAGTATGACTACGAGTATGAGGAGGACTCGCTGCTAACGCTTCAGGAGCATACCGAGGGTAATGGAGGTATCAATATCCTTTTTATCGGTGATGGCTTCGACGGTGCCACAATCTCGGATGGCAGCTATCTTAACCTTGTCGAGGAGCAGGTAGAGCACTTCTTTGGCTTGGAGCCATATGAGAGCCTGCGCGGCTACTTCGATGTGCATGTGCTCTTTCCGCTCTCTCAGGAGCGAGGCGTAAACACCATGCACCGCTATGTAAACAACCATTTCGGCACGTTGTATGGCTACGACGGTAAGTTGTGTACGGTAAATCAGCTTATCACCTCTGTAGATGAGGTTATCGACTATGCCGAGGAGCTTGTTCCTGAGATAAGTAGCAATAGGCACAAGACACTGATTGTCTTAGTCCCCAACGACGATGCTTATGAGAGCTCGACCATCTATGCCGATATCACCATCTCGATATGTCCACCATCGAGTCGCCCCTATCCGCAGGATACGCGAGGTGTTATCCAGCACGAGGCTGGCGGTCACGGCTTTGGTAAGCTTGCTGACGAGAGCATCATCTACTCGCAGTGGCTGCCTATAAGTGTGGGTAGCGAGATTGAGGATTATCACAGACGAGGTTGGTATCGCAATATCTCGGCAAACTCGAAGTTTAATAATGTCCCCTGGTCCGACTTTATCTTCGACACACGTTATAGCGATAGGGTAGATATCTTCGAGGGTGCATTTGGATATATGCGCGGAGTATATCGCTCGGAGATAAACTCGTGTATGAACTACGGAATACCCTACTATAACACAATCTCGCGCTTGGATATTATAAAACGTATCTTCGAATATGGCGGTACGCAGTTTAGTATGGACTATTTCTACGAGAACGACACCTTTGAGTGGGGTAGTCGCGAGGCAGAGACGCGAGCAACCTCTCAGGCCTTGATTGATGCGAATGCCTTTACCAGCAGCAATGGCCACATAAGTCCCATAATGTGTGATGGACGAGCCATGGGCGATGCGGTGCGTGCTATCCGCGAGGAGGTAAAGTTAAAGAGTGAAAAATAATTAAAATATAGTGTATATGGTAAATAAGAGAGTTTTTTGGATTGTTGCCACTATGGCACTACTGAGTGCTTGTGGCAAGGAACAGACCCCCGAGGTCTATGTTCCAGAAGAGGGTGAGATTCTACTCAATATGATTCATCCTCACCACTCGACACGTGTCAATGACACAGGTTTCGATGCCGATGACCAGATTGGCGTATATGTTACTAAGAGCGATTTGGAGCTACAGCTCGTAGGTAACGAGGTGAACAACGAACTATTCATCTATAATGGTACCACCTGGTCTTCGCAGCGTAGAGTATTTTGGAACGAGGGCACACATAATGTATATGCCTACTATCCATATACAGCTGCGGTGAACGATATCGAGGACTTTAGCTTTAGCGTTCAGACCGACCAGAGCACAGACGAGGGTTACTCTATGAGTGACTTCTTGTGGGCCTCATCGACAGGTGTTGCGGCAACTAACGAGCCTGTGAATATGCAGTTTGAGCATAAGCTTAGTCGTGTCGTTGTCAAGCTTGAGAAGGGCGAGGAGTTCGAGGGTGAGATATCGGAGAGTGCCGAGGTATATATCGACAGTACTGTTCCCGATGCTGTTATTGACCTATCTACGGGCGATGCTGCAAAGGATACCTTCAAGAGTCCGAGTATAATCAGGTGTAAGCAGCTCGCCAACGACACCTACGCAGCTATTGTTATACCTCAGAACCTCACATCTAAGGTGCCCTTGGTCGAGGTGGTTATTGGTGATGTATCCTATCTTATGTATGGCAAGATTAGTCTTCGCCCAGGATTCTCGCACACTATTGTAGTGACGCTCAACCATAATCCAGAGAAGATAAAAATTGATATCGGAGGTAGCACTGGCGATTGGAATTAGTGACGAATGTCGGGTGTCGACCCAGTTATAGAGTGTAGTCAGGTGATGGACAATATAGTGAAAATTGTCGCTGTGTCGGTATTATTGCTTGCTGGTTGTGGTGATGATGTATATACGGAGCAGCAGCCAGATGCAAATAAAATGCACGTGGCTATTACACGCTCATCGGAGTCTGGTTTCAGTAACGGTGATAGAGTGGGGCTGTTTGTGGTATATAGCGGCGAGGTACATTATAATAATGTCGATTTAAGGTATGACTATAGTCGATTAACTTGGTGCCCATCGGTGAATATATATTGGAAAGATGCAGCCACTCCAGCTGATTTGTATTGCTATTACCCCTATAATAAGGGTTTGTGTTCTCTCTATAATAGCTTAAAGTGGAGTGTCGCGAATCAGTCATCTATAGATAGTTATCGCAGTAGTGATGTTTTGTTGGGTTGTGCCAAGGGAGTATCTCCTACAAATGAGACTGTAGGTATTCAAGTCGCCCATGCGATGAGTCATCTTGTGGTAAAGCTTAAGGCTGGAAATGGCCTTAATCAGGAGGATATAGCTGGCGCAGGGGTTGAGATTTGCAATGTAAATACCGAGGCATCTATTAACGTCGGAGAGCAGAAGGTGTCAGCTACAGAGGAAGTAGGCGTAATAAAGCCACTCTTCTCGGATGGCCAGTATTGTGCTAACGTCGTGCCCTGTAGGGTCGATAACAAGGAGTTAGTGCGTATAACTATCGGGGATAAAGAGTACTCGTTGAACCAGACTATTGTGTTTGAGCCTGGTAAGGAGTATATATGTACTATAACACTCTCTATGTCCGATCAGGGTGTTAATATCGGCATAACGGATTGGATTACCCAGACCAAGGACTATGGAGGTGTCGTCTGGTAGTCTATCTGTAGCAGTTGAAGGGTAGTTGAGAGTAAAATGAGTAATTATAAATAATTATTCGTTGTTGTGATAGTTCGCCTCTTAATGTCTTAATGGTCTTATTGTCTTTAATTTTTTAAGACGATAAGACCATTAAGACAATAGGATGATAGCACGGTCATTGTGTAAAAATTACGCAATAAATTTGGCAAATTCAGGATTTCTATATATCTTTGTGTAAAATTAACGCATTAAGGTATGGACGAGCAGAGATTTTGTTATAAGTATCCGCACCCTGCGGTGACTGCCGACTGTGTGATTTTCGGCTTTGACGGTGTAAGTATTAAGGTATTGTTGATTCAGCGTGGCATAGAGCCTTTTAAGGGCCAGTGGGCTTTTCCTGGAGGTTTTATGACGATTGACGAGAGTATAGAGGAGTGTGCAAAGCGCGAGTTAGAGGAGGAGACAGGACTAAAAAATGCCTCTGTTGAGCAGTTCTACACCT
This sequence comes from Rikenellaceae bacterium, assembly GCA_015059715.1. Lineage (GTDB taxonomy): Bacteria > Bacteroidota > Bacteroidia > Bacteroidales > Rikenellaceae > Alistipes. Next base: position 19,848 of record SUZV01000019.1, read on the forward strand.
TCTCAGATGTCAACCGTGACCCTCGTGAACGAGTAATAACCGTTGCGCACTATGCTTTGGTAAGACTCTCCGAGGTTAAGGGGGGTGACGACGCAGCCTCGGCTTGTTGGTTCTCGATGGACGAGGTACCGAGCCTTGCTTTCGACCATGACCGCATCTTGCGAATGGCTGTGAATCGCTTGAAGGAGCGTATATGCTTTGAGCCTATCGGCTTTGAGCTATTGCCCGAGGTCTTTACTATGACTGAGTTGCAGAACCTCTATGAGGCCATTTTGGAGGTGAAGTTCGACCGCCGCAACTTCTATAATAAGATGCTTAAGCTCGGCATACTTTCAGAAGCAGAGCCACGCTCCGCAAATGCTTCTCGCCGCATACCAACGAAGTACCGCTTCAACGCCGAGAAGTATGCAGAACTAAAACAAAAAGGATTTAGATTGGAATTTTAAAAGAGTAGAGTTATGTACAAGCGAGAGTATACCCCAGAGCGAATTATGAGCCTCGCAACGAATGAGATATTCGTGTTCGGTTCTAACTTGGCTGGTGCGCATGGTGGTGGTGCAGCGCGTATAGCAAGTATCTATTTTGGAGCTGTGTATGGTCAGGGTGTCGGACTACAGGGGCAAAGCTACGCCATACCAACTATGCAGGGTGGTGTAGAGACAATACGTCCTTACGTCAATGAGTTTATTATTTTTGCTAAGGAGCATCCTGAGCTTAAGTTCTTCGTAACCAAGATTGGATGTGGCATCGCAGGCTTTGTGGAGAGGCAGATAGCTCCGCTATTTGCCAAGGCTATAGATATCGAGAATATCATCCTCCCCGAGAGCTTTGTGTTAATAATTGAGGCAGCAGAGTGAGTGGCTGCGTAGATAAGAACGATTATTGATGTCTATAGCGTTATTCAACTGTGGAGATTATGTAGCCACGGCAATAGTCGGGTGGTGTGATAGATTTTATGGATGTTTTACTCTATACTATAAAATGAATAAAATTAATTAAGCGATATGTTGATTACAATTTCACTTTTGATTCTTGTCTATATGATTATGGGCAAGGATATTTCGGAACTTCTTGAGAAAGTTAAGAGTGTCGATTGGCGAGGCAAGATTAACGCCTTGATGGATAAGTTGCGTCCTTGGGCATTGAAGGCTGGTCGTGTGGCTGCTCGTCCGCTGTTGCAGTTCTACTATGTAATGGACGATGACAACACGCCGACACTCGACCGAGTGCTTATCTATGCTGCAATTATATATACCATTCTGCCTATGGACTTAATTCCAAGAGCTATCTATAAGTTTCTGGGCGTATTAGACGATGGCGTGGCAATGCTCTATGTCTACAAGAAGATTAAGGATAAGATTACGCCTGAAATAAATAAAAAGGTCGATGAAACGCTTAATGAGTGGTTCGGTGTTGAGTATACGGTGGTAGAGAAGGAGTAGTTTAATTAGCCAATAGAGAGTGCGGTGGGGCCGATGCTTCATCGCATTTTTTATGTGGTAGTGGTAGAATATTCCTATACTATTACGGGCACAAAAACGAAGCGTACAATGTGAGTATGGTGCTTTGAGTGCTTAAACCTCTTTGTTTTCAGTGAGTTATGCGCGTTTTGGTGTTGAGGCTCGTTCAAAACGAAGTGTACGATTTCTTTA
>SUZV01000011.1 GCA_015059715.1 Rikenellaceae bacterium
CACACGGACCAGCCTCGATAACAGTGCATGGTATGTTCTTACCCTCGGCACTGTAAACGGAAGTCATTCCGATTTTCTTTCCAATTAGTCCTGACATTGTACTGTCGAATTACGTTTGTTTGTTAATTAGTGAATTTATTATACCTATATATTTATAGGGTTTGTTCGGCAGCGGGGCATCCCCTATCGGGGCTGCCCATACCCGAACGGAAAGTTTATCATACCTTAATCTCTACCTCAACACCTGAAGGCAACTCGAGCTTCATCAAAGCATCGATAGTCTTTGAGGTGCTTGAATAGATATCGATGATGCGCTTGTAGGTGCAGAACTGGAACTGCTCGCGTGCCTTCTTGTTTACGAAGGTTGAACGGTTAACAGTGAAAATCTGCTTGCGCGTAGGAAGGGGTACTGGACCGCTTACAACAGCATCAGTAGCCTTCACAGTCTTAACGATCTTCTCAGCCGACTTATCAACGAGGTTGTGGTCGAAAGACTTCAACTTGATTCTAATTTTCTGATTCATATCTAATCTCCTGTTTTTTACTCTAAATCCTTACGCTTGCCACTCGACTTCTCGATGATATCCTTTGCAAGGTTTGCAGGAACCTCCTCGAAGTGAGAGAACTCCATTGACGATGTTGCACGGCCTGATGATATGGTACGCAATACAGTAACGTAACCGAACATCTCTGAAAGTGGTACACGTGCCTTGATTACACGAGCTGTACCCTTCGACTCCATACCCTGAATCTGGCCACGACGCTTGTTAAGGTCGCCGATGATATCACCCATATTCTCCTCTGGAGTTACAACCTCAACATTCATCATAGGCTCCATAATTACCGAGCCAGCCTTTGGAGCTGCTACGCGGAAACCGTTACGAGCACAAATCTCGAATGAGAGCTGGTCTGAATCGACTGGGTGGAATGAACCATCCTTCAAGGTAACCTTCATTGAGTCGATGGTGTAACCTGCCAAAGCACCGTTAGCCATAGCTGACTCGAAGCCCTTCTGAACGGCTGGAATATACTCCTTAGGTACGTTACCACCCTTAACCTCGTCAACAAACTGTAGACCTGAAACGCCCTCGTCTGCTGGACCAATCTCGAAGATGATGTCTGCGAACTTACCGCGACCACCAGTCTGCTTCTTGAATACCTCACGGTGCTGAACAGTCTGAGTAAGAGCCTCCTTGTAGTTAACCTGAGGTGCGCCCTGGTTAATCTCTACACCGAACTCACGACGAAGACGGTCAACGATGATATCGAGGTGAAGCTCACCCATACCCGAGATGATGGTCTGGCCACTCTCCTCGTCGGTACGAACTGTGAAGGTTGGGTCCTCCTCAGCGAGCTTAGCAAGAGCGATACCGAGCTTATCGAGGTCCTTCTGAGTCTTAGGCTCAACTGCCAAGCCGATAACTGGCTCTGGGAAGGTCATCTGCTCAAGTACAATTGGTGCGTTCTCAGCTGTAAGAGTATCACCAGTACGAATCTCCTTGAAGCCGATAGCTGCGCAGATATCACCTGCCTCAACGCGATCCATAGGGTTCTGCTTGTTAGCGTGCATCTGGTAGATACGAGAGATACGCTCACGCTTACCGCTACGTGCGTTATATACATAAGAACCAGCCTCCAAAACACCTGAGTAGAGACGAATGAACGCAAGACGACCTACGAATGGATCGGTAGCAATCTTGAAGGCCAAACCGCAGAATGGCTCATTAACAGATGACTCACGCTTCTCGAGCTCATCAGTCTTAGGGTTGATACCCTCAACTGCTGGTACATCAAGTGGTGATGGAAGGAATGCCATAACATAGTCGAGGAGCTTCTGAACACCCTTGTTGTGGAATGACGAGCCACACATCATAGGCACCAACGACATGTTGATGGTAGCTGTACGAATTGCAGCGATAAGCTCGTCTGGAGTGATTGAATCTGGATCCTCGAAGAACTTCTCCATAAGAGCGTCATCGGTAGCAGCCACCTCCTCGATAAGCTTAGCACGCCACTCGGCAGCCTCCTCCTTCATTGAAGCAGGAATCTCCTTAAGCTCGAAGTTATCGCGCACGGTCTTATCGTCGTAGTAGTAGATTGCGTTATTATAAATAAGGTCTACCAAGCCCTCGAACTTATCCTCAGAGCCGATAGGCAATACTACTGGGAGAGCTGTTGCACCGAAGTGCTCCTTAATCTGGGCACATACAGCGAGGAAGTCTGCGCCTGTACGGTCCATCTTATTTACATAGCCGATACGAGGAACGTTGTACTTATCAGCCTGACGCCATACGGTCTCTGACTGAGGCTCAACACCACCTACTGCACAGAATGTTGCTACTGCACCATCCAATACGCGGAGTGAACGCTCCACCTCAACGGTAAAGTCAACGTGTCCAGGAGTATCGATAAGGTTAATCTGATACTGATTACCCTTGTAGTTCCAAAACGCGGTAGTAGCAGCAGATGTGATGGTGATACCACGCTCCTGCTCCTGTACCATCCAGTCCATAGTGGCTGCACCCTCGTGCGTCTCACCGATCTTATGGGTCTTACCCGTGTAGAAGAGGATACGCTCCGATGTAGTTGTCTTACCGGCATCGATGTGAGCCATGATACCGATATTACGAGTGTATTTAAGATCTCTTGCCATCTTGGTCTATCTGTTTTAGAATCTAAAGTGTGCAAATGCCTTGTTAGCCTCGGCCATACGGTGCATCTCCTCCTTACGCTTGAAGGCAGCACCCTGCTGGTTGTAGGCATCTACTATCTCTGCTGAGAGTTTCTCTGCCATTGACTTGCCCGAACGCTTACGTGAATAAAGGACAAGGTTTTTCATAGAAATCGAAACTTTGCGCTCGGGACGAACCTCCGTAGGGACCTGGAATGTCGCACCACCGATACGCTTTGACTTAACTTCGACCTGAGGTGTGATATTCTCAAGAGCCTGTTTCCAGATCTCAACAGGAGATTTATCAGCATCCTTCATCTTCTTGCCCACCAACTCCAAAGCATCGTAGAAAATGGTGTAAGCAATACTCTTCTTACCATCCAGCATAAGGTTGTTCACGAAACGTGTTACCTCCACGTCGTTGAACTTCGGATCCGGAAGTAGAATTCGCTTTCTTGGCTTAGCTTTTCTCATTGTTACTGCTAATTAAATAAATACATTTCTTAATTTCTCTTACTTCTTACCTGCCTTTGGACGCTTAGCACCGTACTTTGAGCGACGCTGACGGCGACCATCAACACCGGCTGAATCGAGTGCGCCACGCACGAGGTGGTAACGAACACCTGGGAGGTCCTTAACACGACCACCACGAACGAGCACGATTGAGTGCTCCTGCAAGTTGTGGCCCTCGCCTGGGATATAGGCGTTAACCTCCTTGCCATTTGTCAATCTAACACGTGCTACCTTACGCATCGCTGAGTTAGGCTTCTTAGGAGTTGTGGTGTACACACGAGTACAAACTCCGCGACGCTGAGGACACGCTGCGAGTGCTGGAGACTTACTCTTGTCTACCATACCCACTCGGCCATTTCTTACAAGCTGCTGAATTGTTGGCATCTTAAATAATTTTTGTCCTTTTAAATTTTTTGTTTACTGTTTCAATTTCCTTTCTTAAGAAATTGCCCGCAAAGATACGAATAATTTTTGATTTACAATATATATACACACTTTTTTCGCACCAAATTGTTGAAAAGTCGCAAAAAGTCGATAGATTTCTCTTATCGAAATTTTAATATTATCATTGTTTATTTATGGCATTATCGCTATATTATTGTTTTTCTGCTGTTTAAGTATTTTACAAGGTTTTTTACCATTGTAGAGTGGTGCGACACAATGGCGTAGTTCGCAAATAGTATAGTTTTGGATTATTACTCCCGATGACAGCAGCTAAGATAAAAGGGGAGAGCGATGCTATAAGTGAGCAGAGAGAGCCTCCCAAGAGGAGACTACGCCTGAGAGGGAAAACGCCCGATGTAAAAAGGGCCATAAGCCACCATCGCAGCATCTTTATGTGTACTCCTCGAAGGAACTTTAGCTCAGTCATCCAAGGCCCTTGTGCCGTCATTGTTTCACGCGCAAACACAACTCTGCCTGCCCAACGCAGACTCTACACAAGCAACACATTTAGACAACAACACCCTGCCGACAGAACCAATTACGACAGTAAACAGAGTTATAATACTGCATAAATAATTACAAATTATGAGAATTTATGCGGGATATATCGATAATTTGGGAAAATATTTAATAAATAGTTTGCATAATAGAAAAATTATTCTTACCTTTGCAATGCAAACAGGAGGCGATGAGCGCACATCTCGAATAATTCTCATGGACACACCAATTGCTCATCGAACTCTAAAAAAATTCTCATTAACCTAACTAACCTGCGGGAGGGCCATCTGTGAAGACGCTGCTCCCGCATCTTTTTAAGTTTCACCTTGCGGTGACAGCTTAAGCTGGAAGAGTAGTGCGCAAGCTTAAGCTTGCTAAAGGGTTGTTTAAGAGTAGTTCGCAGCTAACGCTGCTAAAGGGTAGCAGAAATGGAAAAGCTCTTGTCCGCAACCATCATATCATCCTACTGTCCTATTGTCCTATCGTCCTATCGTCTTATCATCCTATTGTCCTATCGTCCTATTTTTTTTAAGACTTTAAGACGATAAGACATTAAGAGGTCGAGTATCACAACAACGAAATCCCTTAAACTACCCTTTAGCTCGCTAAAAGCGAGCGAACTACTCTTTAGCAGGCTGGAAGCCTGCGACCTACCCTTTCAGCTTTAGCTGTTACCACAAGGTAAAAAAGGTAGTAACAAAAGAGTGTGCGTGTGTCTAAAAGCTTATCACCACAGACAATGATGACAATAGAAGGAGCAGGTAGATAACGAGCGTCTGCAACGAGCCTGCGCGCACGAAGAGCATAGGCAACATAACGGCGACAAGGAGTGCTATAGCGACAATAACCGACGGAAGAGGCATCCGCACCACAAACAGCGTAGCCACAAGCACTACAAAGGCAACCATCAGCACTCGCCACATATCTCGCGTGGCACGTGTCACCGTAACCGACGAGGTAAAGTACAGGAGCGTCGTGGCCAATTGCAGAAAGAGCATAATACCAAGGAAGATAATGCGCGTAGGGGTAAAATAGCCGCCAACACTCTCAACGGCCACATAAGAGAGGTTCCATACCGACATCAGCGTATCGCTAAAGCTATTGTGCATAAGCCACATCACATAGCAATAGACAAACGTGGGCAACAGGCTACCGACAAGCGTTATTGCCGTCTCGCGAAGCGTTAGGCGCATAAGAACGACAGCTATAGCGATGACAACGCACAATGGGAGTAGCGCGCTATCTACAAGGGGCATAGTGCCGAGTGCCAACATTGCTGTAAAGAGGTAGTGAGGGCGCACAGCGGGCCCGAAGCAGTAGAGCAGACGACCAAAGGCCTCCGAGACGAGAAGGGCCACAACGATAAGCAGGGGATAGTCCGCCGACACAACAACGCCGAAGAGCGCGACAGCGCACAACGATATAGCCGCAAGAGTACCCTGAGGATAGAGGGCCACACGCACCGTAGCACGCGACAGACGCAGTACCGCATAGAGGTAGAGCAGCGCAAAGAGAGATATCGACCATACGGGGTGCGCAACGCGAAACGAGAAAAGCAACTCGCCAAGAGGGGCATAATCACCACTCAGCACCTCCGACCGAGGGGCATAATATAGTGTCGCCACAGCCACAGTCGCCGCGATGACAAAGAGCAGCAACGTAGCGATAGCCTCCGAGAATTTATGTCGTGTAATATCGAGTATCATAGCACTATGTGTAAAGCATAGAGTCCTTGAATCGTTGGCTCATACCGTGTAAGCCCACTGCAAAGATACTAAGAAAAGGGATAATACGGCAATTATTTCAAGATAATTTGTCGATTAAGAGTTTTTTGTATATCTTTGCGCGATAATTTTATTTATAGAGGTGTATACCTACACCCTGCTAAACGAGGCAAATACAATAAACAAAATAGATTAGTATGAATATTACAAGAGAACAGCGTGATGGCGGCCTAAATATTGTTAAGGTCGTTGTTGGCGAGGCAGACTACGGCCAGGCCGTAGAGAAGCAGTTGCGCGAGTACAAGCGCAAGGCAAATGTTCCTGGCTTCCGTCCAGGCATGGTACCTATGGGCATCGTAAAGAAGATGTATGGCAAGCATGTTGTTGCTGAGGAGTCATACCGCTTGGCTTCAAACTCAGTATTCGAGTACCTCCAGAAGGAGAACATCGACTACGTGGGCGACATCATCCCATCAGACGAGCAGGGTGCTTTCGACTTCGATAACAACACCGAGTTCGAGTTTACCTTCGAGTTCGGCGAGGCTCCAAAGATTGAGCTTGAGCTCTCGGCTAAGGATAAGATTGTCTACAACAAGATTAAGGTAGACAAGAAGATGAAGAGCGAGTACCGCGCTAACTACCTCCGCCGCTATGGCCGCCTTGTCGATGTTGACAAGGTAGCTAATGACGAGGCTCTCAACGTAACGCTCGACAACGGCGATATGCGCATCGAGGATGCCTACGTAGGCCTTATCTCGATGAGCGACGAGGAGCGCAAGGAGTGGAAGGGCAAGAAGGTGGGATACAAGACCACAGTAAACATCGAGGAGCTGTACAAGAAGCCCGAGCAGCGTGCAGCCATCCTCTCGGTTAAGGAGGAGGAGTTGGCATCTATTAAGCCCGAGTTCGAGTTGGAGATTACCAAGATTCGCCGCTTTTCTGAGCCTGAGCTTAACGAGGAGTTCTTCAAGATGGCATTCCCTGCTGGCGACGTAACAAACGAGGAGCAGCTCGACGCTTTCCTTGAGGCTCAGATTGAGAAGGAGCTTAAGCGCGAGTGCGACTTTATGTTCGTAAACACCGTGCGCAACTACGTTATCGAGAAGGCTGCATTAGCTATGCCTGAGGAGTTCCTGAAGCGTTGGCTCTATGTCATCAACGAGGGTAAGTTCTCTCGCGAGGAGATTGAGAAGGACTTCGGTGGCTTTATCAAGATGTTTACCTGGAACTACCTCCAGAAGCACTTTATCACCGAGGGCGAGCTTAAGGTAACGGCCGAGGAGGCTAAGGCTGAGGCTATGGCATTTGCACAGATGCAGTTCGCACAGTACGGCATGGCAAACGCTCCAGAGGATATGCTTGAGAACTTCTCGAAGCAGATTATGGAGAACAAGGAGCAGCTGCAGAAGATATACGAGAAGCTCTACGAGGAGAAGGTTGTTGAGTATATCCGCGCTAAAGTAAAGGTTACAGAGAAGGCACTCTCGGCTGAGGAGTTTGCCAAGGTTGCCTCTGAGTTGGCATAATCGCGGGGCCAACACCCCAAAGTAGAGAGTGATTAAAAGGAGGGCCGAGTGAAGCACCGCTTTTAGTCACTCTCTTTTCATATCGGAGCGTAAATAGACCTACCAATATAGTATATACACTATAAACTTTACGACTATGAACGAATTTGAGAAATTTGCACGACTACACTGCGGTATCAACTCGATGACGATGCACGACTACCGCGCCGAGATACGCAACTACGTGTCGCCCACCATCATCGAGGAGCGACAGCTCAACGTGGCAGCTATGGATGTATTCTCGCGCCTGATGATGGACCGCATCATCTTCCTCGGAGCACCCATCTATGATTATGCTGCCAATATCATCCAGGCACAGCTTCTCTTCCTTGAGTCGGCAGATGCCGATAAGGACATACAGCTGTATATCAACTCTCCTGGAGGCTCTGTATCGGCAGGCTTGGGCATATACGACACAATGCAACTTATCAGCTGCGACGTAGCAACGATATGTACGGGCATGGCTGCATCTATGGGTGCTGTGCTGCTCACGGCAGGTGCAGCAGGTAAACGCTCGGCACTGCCCCACTCACGTGTGATGATTCACCAGCCATTAGGTGGCGCACAGGGCCAGGCCTCGGATATCGAGATTACGGCACGCGAAATAGCCAAGACTAAGCGCGAACTATACGAAATACTGGCACAACACTCGGGGGCACCATACGAGAAGATTGAGCGCGATGCCGACCGCGACTACTGGCTCACAGCGGCCGAGGCCAAGGAGTATGGACTCATTGATAACGTGTTAGGCAAGAGAGCGTAATACTACTAAACGATAAACAAATATAGGGAGATTCTATAGATGACACATAAATCACGTAAAGGCGCAGATGGTGGCGAGCAGCGATGCTCGTTCTGTGGCACTCCTGCAGGCGAGGTTGCGCTGATGTTTAACAGCGGCAATGGTGCCTGCATCTGTAGCTCGTGCATCGAGCATGGCTACGAGCTACTTGCCGAGCACAACATCGTCGAGGGTAAGCATAAGGGGGGCAAGACGGGAGCTAAGTTCCGCCCACTTAAGCGCGAGGACCTTATGCGTCCCAACCAGATAAAGAGCTTCTTAGACCAGTACGTCATCGGTCAGGAGGCGGCAAAGAGATATATGTCCGTTGCGGTGTATAACCACTACAAGCGACTCCTTGCCAAGGGTAAGACCGAGGATGTCGAGCTCGACAAGTCAAACATCGTGCTTGTAGGTCCTACGGGTACGGGAAAAACACTCATGGCACGCACCATAGCACGTCTTCTTCATGTCCCCTTCTCGATTGTCGACGCTACGGCACTCACGCAGGCAGGATACGTTGGTGAGGATGTCGAGAGCATCCTCTCGCGTCTGTTGCAGGCTGCCGACTACGATGTGGAGGCTGCCGAGCGAGGCATAATCTTCATCGACGAGATAGATAAGATTGCCCGCAAGGGTGACAACCCCTCAATCACGCGCGACGTATCGGGCGAGGGTGTACAGCAGGCCCTGCTCAAGATTTTAGAGGGTACGGTGGTCAACGTACCGCCTCAAGGGGGACGTAAGCACCCCGACCAGAAGTATATCCAGGTCGACACCTCGAATATACTCTTTATCTGCGGTGGTGCATTCGATGGCATCGAGAAGAAGATAGCCTCGCGCCTAAATACCAATGCCATAGGCTACGGCGCAACGACAAAGATGCGCATCAACGAGAATAACATCATGCAGTATATCCAACCTCAGGACCTACGCTCCTTCGGACTTATCCCCGAGCTTATAGGTCGTCTTCCAGTACTTACCTACATGGAGCCGTTAGAGCGAGAGGCACTGCGCTCGATACTCACCGAGCCTAAGAACTCAATAATACGTCAGTACGAGACACTTATGGCTCTCGACGACATAAAGCTTGTATTCGAGGATGAGGTGCTCGAATATATTGTCGACAGGGCTATAGAGTTTAAACTCGGTGCTCGCGGCCTACGCTCGATATGCGAGACAATAATGATGGATGTTATGTTCGACATGGGCGCAGAGCAGAGTGGCGAACTACGCATCACACTCGACTACGCCAAGAGTAAGGTGGAGAGAGCATAGACCCTCGGCTGCACACATACAGCGAGGCACAACACACCAAGGGCAGACTAAAAAGAATCTTAGCCTGCCCTTTACACCTATCGTCCTATCATCCTGTTGTCCTATCCTATCTCCTAAGTGTCGCGTAGGATAGTATATGCCACGAGACGAGCACAGCGATAAGCAGAAGCACGCCTCGAAGCCACCACACATCGATAATGGCGACAACACAGTAGCCTATGGTCAGCCATACTAACGACACCGAGATAATCTTCACACGTAGCGGTATAGCCTTATGCTCTCTGAAGTTACGTATATACTCACCCATGCGAGGATGGTTTATAAGCCACTCATATAGCCGCTGAGAGCTGCGCACGAAACACCAAGCCGCCAATAGTAGTAGCGGCGTAGTAGGCAGCAGCGGCAGGAAGATGCCCACAATACCCAACACGAGCGATAGGCAGCCTAAGATGATTAGAAATAGACGCATAAATAGAGAGCAATGTATAATAAATTTGGGGAGATTAATGAGAGTAGGAGGTTTGAAAAAAACCGTTACTCCCTACTCTCACTAAACTCCCCAAATTGGCATCAAATCACCCAAGTTACCAGATGATAACTCTCTCCTCAACAGGCATATACATAGCATCGCCCTCGGTGATACCAAAGGCCTCGTAGAACGACTCTATGTTACGCAATGTTGCATTTACGCGGTTGCGACCCAACGAGTGAACATCAACCTTCGTAAGACGCTCCTTCTCCTGATCGGTGATATTCTGTGCCCAAAGAGTAGCGTAGCCGATATAGAAACGCTGCTCGCCAGTAAATCCATCGATATCCTCTGGGCGACCCTCGGCCCATGCATAGTCGGTAAGACCCGTAAAGGCAAGGCGCAAACCACCCTGGTCAGCGATATTCTCGCCAAGTGAATACTTACCATCGGCAAACAAGCCTGGAAGAATCTCGATAGCGTTGAACTGATCTACAAGCACCTGTGTCTTCTTCTCGAAGGCTGCGCGGTCCTCCTTAGTCCACCAGTCGTTCATGTTACCAAACTTATCGAACTGCGAGCCCTGGTCATCGAAGCCATGAGTCATCTCGTGTGCGATAACTACGCCAATAGCACCGTAGTTAACAGCGTCGTCAGCATTTGGGTTGTAGAACGGAGGCTGAAGAATAGCCGCAGGGAAGCATATCTCGTTGGTCGTAGGCATATAGTATGCGTTGACCATCTGTGGAGGCATCATCCACTTCTCGCGGTCTACAGCCTTACCCACCTCCGACATAGCATCGGCAGTGTACCAGCGGTTAGCCTCAAGAACATTCTCCCAGTATGACTTTGCAGGGTCTACCGTAAGTGTCGAGTAGTCCTTCCACTTATTAGGATAGCCAATCTTCACGGTGAAGGCAGCGAGCTTCTCCTGAGCCTTAGCCTTGGTCTCGGCACTCATCCAATCGAGAGCCTCGATATGCTTCGAGAAGGCCTTCTGGATGTTCGACACCATACCCTCTACGCGAGCCTTCTCACTCTCGGGGAAGTACTTGGCAACGTATATCTGACCTACAGCCTCAGAGAGGATGTTGTTAGGCACACCCATAGCTCGCTTCCAACGTGGGCGAATCTCCTGCGTGCCCGACATAGTCTTGCCGAAGAACTCGAATGAGGCTACGGCGAACTCCTCACTGAGGTACGAAGCAGCAGCATCGATATAGTGTGCAGCAACGTATGCGCGAAGTGCCTCAACAGGCGTTGTAGCCAACACATCCATAATGTTGGCAAACGACGATGGCTGGCTAACAACGAGCTTACCAACACTCTCGATACCCATAGCCTTAAAGTAGGCATCCCAATCTACGGTATTAAACTCCTTGCGAACCTGCTCCAGAGTGTATGGGTTGTAACCCTTGGCGATATCGCGGCACTCGACATTAGACCACGACTTTTCGGCAATGCGGTCCTCGATAGCTACAACATCCTCAACATACTTAGCTACATCGCCCTCAACACCTGCCAAGCTGAATATCTTCTCAAGATATGTGCGGTAGGCAGCCTTTATCTCGGCATTCTTCTCATCGAGGTAGTAGTCACGGTTTCCCATACCAAGACCACCCTGCTCCAAGTAGAGGATAGTCATATTGCTATCGGCAAGGTCGGCAGCTGGATAGGCGGCAAAGAATACGCCCACGCCATCGGTATGGAGCTCGGCAATAGAAGCGATAAGCTCGCTACGCTCCTCGGTAGCAAGAATCTTTGCCAACGCCTCGCGGATAGGCTCAGCACCCTCTGCGTTAAGACGCTCCTCATCAAGACCCATCTTGTAGAGGTCCGAAATCTTCTGCTCAATGCTACCATTCTCGGCCTTTACCTTTGTCATCTGGCTGAAGAGCTCGTTGATGCGAATCTCGTTATTCTCGCGCAACACGTCAAACGAACCATAGCGCGAATACTCGGGCTTTAGAGGGTTGTTCTTCTGCCAACCACCTGTTGCCCACTGATAGAAATCGTCGTTGCGAACTATCGACTCATCGAAATTATTCTGGTCAATAGCAGGCACAGCCTCCGCCTTAGGAGCCTGATTTGTAGAACATGCTGTCATAGCAAGTGCTGATGCTACAATTAAAAACAATTTTTTCATCTTCAAAGTTTTAGGTTTTGTCTATTATCTCCTTTAAACTGTAACTACTACTTACGGATGGCAGCCACACCTGGCAACTCCTTGCCCTCCATATACTCAAGCAGAGCACCACCACCAGTAGATACATAAGATACCTTATCGGCCAAGCCAAACTTGTTAACACAAGCTACCGAGTCGCCACCACCGATAAGCGAGTATGCACCATTCTTCTCCGTTGCCTCGGCAATAGCCTCAGCTACGGCGCGTGAGCCTGTCGAGAACTTGTCAATCTCGAATACGCCTACAGGACCATTCCAAAGGATGGTCTTGCAGCCGAGGATATGCTCTCTAAACTTAGCCTTACCGCCCGTAGCGATATCGACACCCTCCCACTCGTCGGGGATATTGTTTGCGGGAGCCTCCTGAGTATTGGCCGATTCGGAGAAGTCGTCGCAGATAAGCGCATCTGGCGAGCGGAGAATCTTTACACCACGCTCCTCGGCCTTCTTCAAGATGTCGAGTGCAACAGGGAACATATCTGGCTCGCAGATAGACTTACCCTCCTTACCACCCTCGGCACCTGCAAAGGTATAGGTCATACCGCCACCGATGATGATAGAGTCTACCTTCTCCATAAGTTTCTCGATAATGGTAATCTTGGTAGAGACCTTCGAGCCACCCACGATAGCACAGAATGGACGCTCGGGGTTCTGCATAACGCCATCAATAGCCTTAAGCTCGTTCTCCATCACGTAGCCAAACATCTTGTCGTTGGGGAAGTAGTCGGCGATAAGTGCCGTAGAGGCGTGTGCGCGGTGTGCCGTACCAAAGGCATCGTTGATATAGCAGTCGGCATACGAAGCAAGACGCTTGACAAACTCCTTCTGCGACTCCTTAACAGCCTTCTTAGCCACGCTCTTCTCCTCGTCGGTAGCATCCTCAGCCAAACCACGAGGTTTACCCTCCTCCTCGGCATAGAAACGAAGGTTCTCAAGGAGCATAACCTCGCCAGGCTTAAGTGCAGCAGCCATATCGGCAGCCTTCTGACCCATACAGTCACCTGCAAACATAACCTTTACGCCAAGACGCTCCTCTATGGCGTAGATAATCTGCTCAAGTGAGTACTTAGCATCTGGATTCTTCTTAGGACGACCAAGGTGCGACATAAGAATCACCGAACCGCCAGCCTCAAGGACTCGCTTGATTGTAGGTATAGCGGCACGAATACGGGTGTCGTCAGCAACCTTACCCTCGCCATTGATGGGCACGTTGAAGTCTACACGGATGATGGCACGCTTGCCTGCGAAGTTGTAGTTGTCAATTGCAAACATAGTCTTAATATTTTAGTTATACGTTGATTTTGTTCAGAATACTATTCAATCTGCAAAGTTATCTATTTTTTTCGAATATTGCACATTTATACTTATTTATAATAAACAATAGATAAAAAATATTTCACCCGTCGATTCAATTTTGCAAATAATGCGATTTTTAGGCCATATCGTTGCAATGGTTAGAAAAGTTTTAGTACCTTTGTAAGGATAAAGAGAGCCCTACCCCACGTAGAGCATACCCCAAATAGCAACTAACATAAATAAACAAAATATAAAACTATGGAAAACAACAAACTTCAGCGTGCGGCAGATAATATCCGCATCTTGGCAGCTTCGATGGTTGAAAAGGCTAAGTCGGGCCACCCTGGTGGCGCGATGGGTGGCGCAGACTTCATCAATGTGCTCTACGCCGAGTTCCTACGCTACGACCCCGAGAACATGGCCTACCCACATCGCGACCGTCTATTCCTCGACCCAGGCCACATGTCACCTATGCTCTATGCCGTATTGTCATTGGCAGGTAACTACACCACCGAGGATTTGCAGTCACTCCGCCAGTGGGGCAGCGTAACCCCAGGCCACCCTGAGGTAGATGTCTTGCGCGGAGTAGAGAACACCTCAGGACCTCTCGGTCAGGGCCACGCAATGGCTCTCGGTGCCGCTATTGCTGAACGTTTTATGGTGGCACGCTTCGGCGAGTGGATGGCACACAAGACCTACGCCTTCATCTCGGATGGTGCTGTGCAGGAGGAGATATCTCAGGGCGTGGGCCGCGTAGCTGGCCACCTCGGACTCTCGAACCTCATCATGTACTACGACTCGAATAATGTACAGCTCTCGACAAAGTGTGACGAGGTAGACACCGAGGATATCGAGCTTAAGTACAAGGCGTGGAACTGGAATGTTATCACCGTCAATGGTCAGTCTATCGACGAGATACGCGCTGCGCTGAAGGCGGCAAATGCCGAGACGGAGCGTCCTACGCTTATCATCGGCAAGACCATCATGGGCTATGGTGCTCGTAAGGCCGATGGTTCGAGCTTCGAGAATCAGGTGTCGACACACGGACAGCCACTTACTGCCGCAGGTGCCGATATCACAGCAACAATCAAGAACTTAGGCGGTAACCCCGATGAGCCATTTACGGTATTCGAAGAGTCTAAGGAGGTATATGCAGCACGTCGCGCGGAGCTTCTTAGCTGGGCCGCAGAGATGCGCACTACGGAGGATGCATGGCGCAAGGCTAACCCTGCACTTGCCGAGAAGATGGACCTATTCTACTCTGGCAAGCTCCCCGAGATTAACTACGACGAGTTGGAGGTTAAACCCGACCAGGCTACACGCACAGCATCGGCTACAATGCTCGGCTACTACGCTGAGCGCATGGAGAATATGGTAGTATCATCGGCCGATTTGTCAAACTCGGATAAGACCGACGGCTTCCTTAAGAAGAGCAAGGCCTTCACCAAGGGCGACTTTACAGGTAACTTCTTCCAGGCAGGTGTTGCCGAGCTTACTATGGCCTGCGTGATGAACGGCATGGCTCTTCACGGCGGTATCATCCCCGCTTGCGGCACCTTCTTCGTATTCTCAGACTATATGAAGCCTGCGGTACGCCTCTCGGCACTTATGGAGAAGCACGTTATCTTCATCTGGACACACGACTCATTCCGCGTAGGCGAGGATGGCCCTACCCACGAGCCTGTAGAGCATGAGGCACAGATTCGCCTTATGGAGCATATGCGCAACCACTCTGGCGAGCGTTCTATGCTCGTCTTGCGCCCAGCAGATAGCGAGGAGACGGTTACAGCCTGGAAGATGGCTATCGAGGAGAAGCGTCCCGTAGCACTTATTCTCTCGCGCCAGAATATCAAGTCGCTACCAGCTCTCGGTGGTAAGTCACGTCGCGAGGAGGCTAAGCAGGCCGAGCGTGGTGGCTACGTAGTCTTGGAGAATAAGGATGCTAAGGTTACGCTTATCGCTACGGGTTCTGAGGTGTCTACACTTGTTGAGGGGGCTGAGCTATTGGCCGCAGAGGGTATCGCTACGCGTGTTGTCTCTATTCCAAGCGAGGGTCTATTCCGCGACCAGGATAGGGAGTATCAGGAGGCTGTCTTGGGCAATCTTCCACGCTATGGTATGACCTCGGGCCTATCTGTAAACCTTCGAGGCCTTGTTGGCGAGACTGGCTATATTCATGGCTTCGACCACTTTGGCTACTCAGCACCTTTCAAGGTACTGGACGAGAAGTTCGGCTATAACGGCAAGTGCGTGGCCGAGGAGGTTAAGGCTATGCTTAAGTAACCTATCGAGGTAATATTGATATTTAGACCAGTCAGAATGTTCTGACTGGTCTATTTTTTAAGCCCATTAAGAGATTAGGAAAGAGGAGTGATAAAGTGTTGCTTGAGGGCATTAGATACAACACTCGGCAAAAATGCCGTCAATGGGTAGTACTTATGTGTACATCCCATTGGCGGCACTCTCTGTTAGCGGCAGTAGATGCTACCTTATCACTACAAATTTCCGAGGGCAGCGTTGGTCGCACGAATAATCTCCATTGTCGATATATCCTCGACAAAGATAGAGTTTAGCCCCTGCTGCTCCTGAGCCGGGTCGCCAGTGTAGTCGTCACCCTTAGCCCAGTACTCGTGGTCATCAACATGTGTCTCGGCATAGCCTCCCCAGCTCCAGAAATTGCAACCAGCAAAGGTGCCACCCTGCTCCTTAGCCTTGACAATAAGGTCGAAAACGAAGGTGTAGTAGGCATCGCGGCACTCTACGGTGCTACTCTTGCGGAAGTCCATATCGTCGCGAGGCATACCAAACTCCTCAACTACAACAGGCTTGCCTATCTTCTCGCCAAGCTCAAGGTGCATATTGATATACTCCTCGGTATTTTGGCACGACTTCTCAAGGTCCTCGCGCATATGGTCACCACGCATCCACTTCCAGTTGTAGGGCCACACGTGGCAGTTGATATATGATATCTCGTCGATGGCGTGAATCTTCTCGCATAGCTCCATATCCCACTCACAGCCGTAGAAGCCCTCCGAGCCTGTAGATATCATGTGGTTAGGGTCGAGCTCACGAATAAGCTTTGCCGACGTTGCAAGCCACTCGGCAAAGGCCTCCTTGTTATCTATCTCCTTGCTACTGAATGCACGAGGCTCGTTACATATCTGCCACGAGAAGATTGCCGGATCGTCAATATACTTAAGTCCCGTATAGCGATTTGTGCGAGTGATGATATAACGCACGTGGTCGTAAAACAGCTGCTTAGCACGCTCGTTACGGACAAACTCGCCTGCAAAGGCGTTGTACGAGAACCAGCCGTCGACACGTGGCACAAGGACTGGAGTCTGGTTTGCCCACGCTACATATTGCGTATATCCACCGCTCCACTCCCAAGCGTTGTTGAAGTAGAGCACTGCGGTCATATCGCGCTTGCCAAGCTCCATCATCAGGTAGTCAAGACCTGCAAGGAGGTCATCGTTGTACACACCAGGCTCAGGTTGGAGGTTAGGCTCAATCTTTCCGAGCAGACCATTCTCGCCCTCGCCACCTACAAGGATGCGGAGGTTGTCAATACCATTGGCCTTCATAAAATCAAGCTCCTTGGTTAGACGCTCGCGATTGCCACCCTCGCCCTCGGAGCCGAGGATTGCTCCATACCAGAAGTTAGTACCTACGAAGTAGTAAGGCTCGCCATTGCGGATAAACTTACCATCCTCGACGGTTATAAAGCTCTTAACATCGTTGTTTGTCTCTGTACATGCCACCGAGAGCCCCACGATAGAGGCCAAGAACAAGAAAAGGATTGTGTGAAGTCTCTTCATTACCTATCAGTTTTAAGTATCTCAAATAAATTTCTACAAACATACGCAAAATTTTTGAGACTTCGACACATATCGTTGAAATTATGTGGCATAAGTGGTCGGAGCAGACACTAGCAGGGTAAAAATATGGTCCTAATGTACCACACGCAAGAGTCCTCAACGAACAAAAATCTATCATCGAAATTCTATATTTTTTTGAAAAAAACACCCTTTTTTTGCTTGTAAATTTAGCAGGGAATATATACTTTTGTAGTGTGAAATTGCACACATATCCCCCGATGCAAACAACAATAGGGATAATAGCCTATTTGTCAATGCATTAGCAATTTATAACAAGGACTACTTTACACTACTAAAGAGGCTTTTATGATACGAATAATCCTGTCGGGCGGAGGTACCGGCGGACATATATATCCAGCAGTTGCAGTTGCCGAGGCTCTGAAGCGTCGCTACGAGGATAATGTAGAGATTCTCTTCGTCGGTGCCGAGGGTAAGATGGAGATGGAGAAGGTGCCAGCCTTAGGCTACAACATCGTAGGACTTCCCGTTGTGGGGCTATACCGCAAACTGACGCTCTCGCACCTTACACTGCCGTTTAAGGTTGTGGCCAGCGTGCGCCGCGCAAAGCGCATAATCAAGGAGTTTGGAGCCGACATCGTCGTAGGCTTCGGAGGCTATGCCTCAGCACCGATACTCTGGGCGGCACAGCGTCTTGGTGTGCCTACGGTAATTCAGGAGCAGAACTCATACGCTGGTCTTACCAATAAGCTTCTATCGAAGCGCGCAAAGCGTATATGCGTATCGTATGACAACATGGGGCGTTTCTTCCCAGAGGAGCGCGTAGTGATGACGGGCAACCCTCTGCGCGGTCACTTCTCGGCGACCGAAGGAAGCCGCAGCGAGGCCCTTAAGTACTATGGCTTTAGCGATGCACTCCCCGTAGTGCTTGTCGTTGGAGGCTCGCTCGGCACACGCACACTTAACGAGATGATGAAGGCGTGGATACTCTCGCTAAATGGCACAGCACCTGTGCAGGTGATATGGCAGACAGGAAAGTACTACGAACAGGAGATGCGCGAATTTCTCGGTGCGCACCCCACGCAGAACATCTGGCAGGGGGCCTTTATCGAGCGTATGGACTACGCCTATACTGCTGCCGATGTCGTCCTCTCGCGTAGTGGTGCCTGCACCGTATCGGAGCTCTGTCTTGTAGCTAAGCCCACGATATTTGTGCCATCGCCCAATGTCGCCGAGGACCACCAGACGAAGAATGCTATGGCACTTGTTGAGCGCGGAGCTGCCGAGATTGTGCGCGACAGCGAGGCCATAGAGCAGGGTATGCGCAAGGCCGTAGAGCTCGCCCACGACGAGCATCGTCTTGAGGAGCTATCGGCAAATATTGCGCAGTTAGCCATCAGCGACTCAGCCGAGCGTGTAGTAAAGATTATTGCCGAGGTGTTAGCAGAGGCAAAGAGATAAGAAGTACACTATGAAGAGAACGACGATTAAGAATATCTACTTCTTGGGTATCGGAGGTATAGGTATGAGTGCCTTGGCACGCTACTTTCTCCACGAGGGCTATCGCGTTGCAGGCTACGACCTCACGGCGACACCCTTGACACGCGCACTTGAGGCCGAGGGTGCAGAGATACACTACGAGGATAACCCCGAGCTGATACCGACATATATGCACTCGCCAAAGGATACCATCGTGGTTCTCACCCCCGCGATACCTGCAAACCACACAGAGTGGGCATGGCTACGCGATAGGGGTTTTAGTATCGAGAAGCGTTCACAGATGTTGGGCGTGCTGAGTGAGGGTAAGTTGTGCATGGCCGTAGCAGGCACTCACGGCAAGACTACGACATCGACACTTGCGGCATGGCTCAACTACGCTGCCGCAGGCGAGGGCAGTGCCTTCTTAGGCGGCATATCGCGAAACTTCGGTACAAACCTCGTCTTAGGGTCGGGACGACGCTTGGTTGTCGAGGCCGATGAGTATGACCGCTCGTTTTTACGCCTACACCCCGATGTTGCGGTGATTACGGCAACGGATGCCGACCACCTCGACATATATGGCACCGCAGAGGCTATGGTTGAGGCCTTCGAGGAGTTTGCCTCGCAGGTGCAGCGTGGTGGTGTGCTAATCATCAAGGAGGGCATCGAGCTACGCTTCGACACCTCCGAGCGCGAGGTATATCGCTACTCGTGTGATGCAGGTGGCGACTTTCGAGCCGAGAATATTGAACTTATCGATGGTGGGCACTACCGCTACGACATCGTCTTGCCCGATGGTCGCATCGAGGGGTGTACTCTCGGCATACTGGGTAAGGTACATATCGAGAACTCGATAGCGGCAGTGGCTATGTTGTGGGCCGCAGCACGTATCGAGCATAAGAGCCTCGACAGCGATGCTGTGCGTAGGGCGTTGGCCGAGTTTGAGGGCGTAAAGCGTCGCATGGAGGTATACATCAACACCCCCGAGCAGGTCTATATCGATGACTATGCCCACCACCCCGAGGAGCTACGCGCTACGATAACATCGCTGCGCGGGATATTCCCAGGGCGCAAGATTACAGCGATATTCCAGCCACACCTCTTCACTCGCACGCGCGACTTCGCCCCAGAGTTTTCGGAGGCTCTGTCGCTTACCGATAGGGTGATTATGGTACCTATATATCCTGCACGTGAGCTACCTATCGAGGGTGTTAACTCCGAGCTTATAGGCCGAGGTTTGAGTGTCGAGTGGGAGCTTATCGAGCGCGATAAGGTGGCTGAGAGGCTAAAGAGTATGGATACAGATGTTGTGGTGACATTTGGTGCAGGAAACATAGACGTTGTGTGTAGCCAGGTTGCCGATGTGCTACGCTCAAAGATTAATAAATAGATTGTAGGACGATGTTTAAGAGGTTTGGTACGATAGTGGGCTACGCGCTACTGTGGATTATCATCATTACGGCGATAATCTGGGCAGCCACGCTCTCAAAAAGACACGCCGCCGAGCAGTTAGTTACCAAGACCTCGATTAACATCTCCGATGGTGGCGATAGCCCTCTTATCGACCAGGAGGCGGTTTTGCTATGGCTCAAGGAGCAGGGCGTACACCCCGAGGGTGAGTATGCCACCAAGGTCGACATTGCCGCCATAGAGCATAAGCTACAGAGCCACAACGCCGTAGCCGATGCCAACGTCTACGTCACACACGATGGAGATATCAAGATAGATATCACACAGCGTGAACCTATAGCTCGACTACGCATCAAGGGCTACGATATGTATGTCACTGAGGCAGGATATCTACTCTCGGCAAAGGATGTGAGTGCCGCGCACGTACCAGTGATTACGGGCAGCTATAGGCCTCTCTTCGGGAGCGACTATATGGGTTATATGGCGGATGTGGTGCGCGATTCGATAGCCACACTCGAAGAGGAGATAGGCCGTCTTGAGGAGGCTAAGACCCCACACCTCAAGGCTCTTATCGATAACAACGCCTCGCTGCGCCAGGCAAGACGCTCATCGCCCAAGAAGAACCTCTTCACCTCGGAGGAGAACTACACGGTGCTTGTTGAGTCATACAAGGAGCGACTTAGCCGCGCCGTCGAAGCACATAGCTACAACGAACAGCGCATTATGGCCGACATAGATGCCCTGTCACAACAACAGGAGGAGGCACGACATAAGTGCTCCGAAGTGGATAGGCAACGTGCCGAATTCGAGGCGTTAATATCGTTTCTGAAGATGGTGGGTGACAGCAAGGAGTGGAGCTCGGAGATAGTTCAGATAGTTATCTCGGGGGGTGGCAAGGAGCCTCTGCAAATAGCCTTCGTACCACGCTCGGGACGCTTCACCGTAGACCTCGGTACGACAGAGAACCTCGATGGTAAGCTACAGACGCTACGTAGGTTCTATGCCAAGGGTCTTGACAATATAGGCTGGGATAGATATCGGAGCATAAGTCTACGATACCAGGGACAGGTGGTATGCCGTTAGGCCACTGACAATTATGACGAATGAATAAAAAAAGATACAACGATGAAAGGTAAGCAAATTGTAGCAATCGACGTAGGTTCAACAAACGTTGTTATGGCCGTAGGCTCAGTCGAGGAGGATGGTCGTGTGGATATTCTGGGCATCGCCTCAGAGCCTATAAATAGTGGCATCAACGCTGGACGTATAGAGAATAGCGAGACGGTGGGTGCTGCTGTGCGCTCAGTCAAGGAGCGTCTTGAGAATGAGTTAGGCGTGAAGATTACCGAGGCTTATGCAGGCCTTGCTGGCGACTTTATCCGCTGTGTGCAGGTTACCGACCACGTCTATGTTCAGGATGACCAGGGCAACGGCTGCAACCAGATTACCGAGCGCGATGTTGAGAGCCTCGACCTGCGCATGCAGAGCGTTAAGCTGCCCGACGAGCGCGAGGAGATAATCACCAAGGAGCCTCTGCGATATAAGGCCGATGACAAGGAGGTTGCCGTACCCGTAGGTGCTTACGGCCACGTACTCTCGGCGACATACAACTTCATCCTCACCGACAAGATTCTTCGCGGACGTATGCAGCAGTGCTTGGCAAAGCAGGAGATTACGGTCAAGAGCTTCGTGCCTAACGCCTTTATCTCGCACCTCGGTGTGGCAACGACAGAGGATATTGACGAGGGTGCTATAATCATCAACCTCGGTGGTGGCATAACAGATGTTACGGTGCTCTTCAATGGTAGAGTGCGCTACTTTGCATCTATACCTATCGGTATGAACATCATCAATAGCGATATCCGCGCCTACGGTATTCCTACGAGCTATGTCGAGAGCCTGAAGGTAAACTACGGCTCGGCAGTCTACGAGTTGGCTACCGACGATAAGATTCTCTTCCCTCACGCACGTCGTGGCACGCCCAAGAGCATCCGTCGCCGCAACTTGGCACGTATCATCGAGGAGCGTCTTAAGGAGATATGCGAGTGGTGTAAGCGCGAAATTAAGGAGGCAGGCTGTGGCAGCCGCTTCTCGCCCGTAGTGCTCATAACAGGTGGAGGTGCCGAGATGCAAAACATCGAGCAGCTCTTCTCGCGCGAGCTGGGAATCGAGGAGGTACGCTCGGTATACCCCGAGTATGGCTTCACCGAGAGCCTCAGCGAGAAGATTACCACACGTGCCTATGCAACCATCGCCTCGCTGCTACTCTACGGAGCTAAGATGGGCAGCTGCTCTATCGCAGTGCGCCAACAACCGACCCCAACAGTCGAGACAGAGATACCTCGCCGACGCTCGCCCTATGGCAACAACGACGAGCAGCGCGAGGAGCAGCCACCAGTACGCCCCGTACGCCCTGTAGTCCACGAGCCAGAGGGTTCGCCAATACCCCCTGTGCGCCCCGTTCACAACGACGAGGAGAGAAATCGCAAGCCCAATGAGCCTGTGAAGATAGACCCTGTAAAGCCCGACACATCGGATAGTGACGACATTGTTGTCGAGGGACCAAAGAAGAAGAGGGGCTTTAAGGAGTTCTTCACCACCCTCGGTGATATATTCGCTGGCCGCGATGATGTCGACACCGATGGCATCTAACACCTCGGCTACAGGCACAATAAAAGATTGAGAATAAGATTCGCTAACTAAGAGTAGAAATATTATGAGTGACAATACACATAACATCGAAGGTATCGGCGTAGATGATATAGCTATGGCCGTAACTGGAGGCAACCTATCTGACATACAGCTCGATACCGAGTCAAACATAATGGTTATAGGCGTAGGTGGCGCAGGAGGTAATGCCGTAAACCACATGCAGACGCTCAAGATTGCAGGCGTAAACTTCGTGGTATGTAACACCGATCGTCAGGCCCTTAACAACTGCACCGTAGCTAATAAGATACAGATGGGTCCTGGCCTTGGTGCTGGTAACGACCCGGCGAAGGGTCGCAAGTTCGCCATCGAGTCCGAGGAGCAGCTACGCACACTCCTTGAGACCTCGGGCGTAAAGATGCTCTTCATCGCCGCAGGTATGGGTGGTGGTACTGGCACAGGAGCTTCGCCCGTAATCGCTAAGTTGGCCCACGACTTAGGCATCCTCACCGTTGCGGTGGTAACTATGCCCCTAAGAATGGAGGGTCCAGGACGTATAAACAACGCGGTGCAGGGTCTTAACGAGCTACACCCCTGGGTAGACTCGCTACTTGTCATAGACAATGAGCGTGTGCGTGAGCTATATGGCAACCTGCCACTTAAGGAGGCCTTTGGTCGTGCTGACGATGTCCTTGGCATGGCGACAAAGGGTATTGCCGAGCTTATCACCGTAGAGTTTGCCCTTGTACGTGTCGACTTTGCCGATGTCGAGAAGGTTATGCG
This sequence comes from Rikenellaceae bacterium, assembly GCA_015059715.1. GTDB lineage: Bacteria > Bacteroidota > Bacteroidia > Bacteroidales > Rikenellaceae > Alistipes. The sequence continues at coordinate 23,581 of SUZV01000011.1, forward strand.
CAATAGCGGCCGTGCCCACATGTCGGTAGTAAGAGGTGCTGGCGAGAACCGCGCCTTAGATGCTGCCGAGGCAGCCTTGGCCTCGTCACTTCTCGACGACAACCACATCACTGGAGCTAAGGAGATACTTCTAAGCTTTGCGGTAAAGAATATCAACCTACTGACGCAGAACGATGTCACCCTGGCAATGGAGTATATCCAGCGCAACGCCAGCTTTACAGACGAGGATGGCAACATCCACGAGGCCGACATCATCTGGGGGGCCAGCGAGAAGGATACGCTTGCCGATGACGAGTTGGAGCTTGTCGTTGTTGCCACGCGCTTTGCCGATGGCGACCAGCTCAAGATAAAGACCGAGTATCGCGACCCAGAGAAGGATAACCCCTTTAACGAGCAGCCTAAGGTGACGGCCGAGCCAGAGAAGGTGACACCAAACCGCGCACCTATCAACATACCTAAGGACCCTGTGGTGATTACCCCACAGCAGGATAGATACAAGTCTATAGGTATGCAGAAGCGTGAGCCTGCCTACGTGCGCCAGCGTGCAACATTCGACGATGAGACCGAGAATGTCAGCACCACAACCTTTATACCTAAGGCTCGCGAGGAGGCTAATGATGACTTCCAGAGTGCTAACAATGGCTCGCTCTTTAACTAACATTTAGACCTCGTTAGATGGATGCTATAATGATACAAGAGAGTTTGGATGTCGCTAACATAGTGATACTCGCCCTACTCTCTATCCTCCTACTACTCTTCTCGGCTATGGCCTCGGGCTCGGAGGTGGCCTTCTTCTCGCTCACACATAGCGATATAGATGAGCTTGAGGAGCGCGACGATGCCTCGTCACGAAGAGTACTTAACCTACTGGACAACCCCGACAGGCTGTTAGCTACCATATTGGTTACCAACAATATGGTCAACATCTGCTTAGTCATCGTTGTCACACAGCTTGTTGACCAGATATTCCTCTTTAGCGGCGTGTGGGAGTTTATTTTCAACACCATCATCATCACCTTCTTGCTGCTGCTCTTTGGCGAGATTATGCCCAAGGTTATGGCGCAGACTAAGCCAGTGAAGATGACGCTACTACTATCGCTACCGCTGACCATACTACGCTGGTTAGTATATCCATTGGCCTTCATCCTAATACGCACCTCAAGTCGCGTAAGCCGCTTAGCGACCAAGAATGCCGAGATATCTATCGAGGAGCTTGCCGACGCTGTAGACCTCACGGAGACAGGCTCGGAGGAGGAGCAGAAGATGCTCTCGGGCATCGTCGCCTTCGGCCAGACCGAGGTAGTAGAGATTATGCACTCGCGTGTCGACATCACTGGCATAGAGTATGAGGCTACCTACGACCAGGTGCGCAAGGTGATTGTCGATACGGGCTACTCGCGCATACCTGTTTATGGCGATGACTTAGATGATGTCAAGGGTGTGCTCTACGTTAAGGACCTGTTGCTTCACATAGGCAAGGGTAATGACTTTGAGTGGCAGACGCTACTGCGTAAGCCCTACTTTGTCCACGAGCACATGATGATTGACGACCTGCTTAAGGAGTTTCAAAAGAAGAAGATACACATAGCTATCGTCGTAGATGAGTATGGAGCTACGCAGGGTTTAGTCTCGCTTGAGGATATCCTCGAAGAGGTCGTGGGCGAGATTACCGACGAGAGCGATGATGACGAGGATAAGCTCTACGAGAAGATTGGCGAAAACACCTATATCTTCGATGCAAAGATACATATCGGCGAGTTTGTTCGCGCCATAGGCTACGACGAGGATGCCTTTGCCGATGTCGAGGGCCACGCCGAGACCCTCGCAGGCCTAATGATGGAGCTTAAGCGCGACCTACCACGTCGCGGTGACGAGCTACAGTCGCACGGCGTTAAGTTCTTCATCGCCACGATGGATGGCAGGCGCGTTGATAAGATAAAGGTAGAGGTCAATGGTTAACATCATCGTTGAGCGCGTTCCCGAGATTTATACCTGCTGCGATACCCTTATCACATCGGAGGATGTCGCCTCGGCAGTACGTTTTCAGAACGAGAGGCGACGTAGGGAGCATTTAGCCTGGCGACGCATCGTGCGCAAGGCTTTAGGGCGCGATGTGCGCATATCGTATAACGAGATAGGGGCACCAGTAGTCGATAGGGCTAACACCTACATCAGCGTATCGCACAGCTCGGAGGTTGTCGCCGTAGCCATAGCGGAGTGCCCCATAGGTATCGACATAGAGTCCTCTAAGCGCGATTTTGAGCACGCCAAGAGTCGGTTTATGAGCCGTAGCGAGGAGCTGCTATCGAGCGATAGCAACTGGGGGGCATACGTCTGGACAGCTAAGGAGGCTCTATATAAACTATATGGAAGGCGCGAGATTGAACTTATAGGCGACCTGCGCATTGATAGTTTCAACTCGGAGCACAGCACGATGCTCTGCACACTTGCCGAAAGCGAGAAGGCTATGGTCGAAATATCGCATTACGCACCCCATTTTGTCGTTGCAGTAGCTACGATGGCTAAGTTATAGTAGTTTTGCACCATTAAACCACGATTTTCAGAGATAGAGAGAAGAGGTATGGCATCGCCACAGAATAATACAGTGTCGTTAGGCACAGACTCATTAGGCAAGCTCTTAGCGCGCTACTCGATACCCGCCATCATAGCTATGGCCTCGTCGTCGCTCTACCACATCATCGACAGCATCTTCATCGGTCATGGTGTGGGAGGTGCTGCAATATCGGGTATGGCCGTAACGTTGCCTATTATGAACATAGCCTCGGCCTTTGGTGCTATGGTGGGCGTGGGTGCTGCGGCACGCATATCTATACGCCTCGGCGAGGGCAACAAGCGTGCTGCCGAGGATATCCTGGGCAATGCCGTATTGCTAAATATAACACTCGGCATCGCCATAATGCTGGTCTTTCTCTTCTTCCTCGACCCGATACTACTCTTCTTCTCGGGTGGCGAGGCGAGTGCCGAGACGTTAGACTACGCTCGAAGATTTATGCGTATTATTATGTTCGGTAACATAATAACGCACCTCTACTTAGGCCTCAACGAGCAGCTACGAGCCTCGGGATACCCTCGCAAGGCGATGTACATAATGCTCCTCTCGATGGCCCTATGTACCATCCTCAACCCACTATTTATCTTCGGCTTAGGATGGGGCATCGAGGGCTCGGCATACGCTACGGTGATAGCCCAGAGCATAGCCCTCTTAGTGCAGATACACCACTACACCTCGAAGAGTAGCTTCCTACGATTCCGTGGTCGCAGCCTACGATTTAAGCGTCATATAGTCTCGGCGATTATATCTATCGGTATGGCCCCATTCCTACTCAACGTCTGCGCCTCGCTCGTAACGCGCTTTATGAATACCGAGCTGCTGAAGTATGGTGGCACAGGAGCCTACGATATTATCTCTACAACAGCATTTGATGGCAATGTCGGCGACGTATATGTCGGAGCATACGGCATCATGAACCGCGTGATACTGCTCTTTATAATGGTTGCCAATGGATTTAATCAGGGTATGCAGCCCATCGTTGGGTACAACTACGGAGCTAAACAGTATGGCCGCGTGATTAAGGTATTTAAGTATACGGCTATATGCGCTACGTGCGTCACGACGTTTGCCTTCTTAGTGGGTCTACTCTTCCCACATCAGGTTGCTGCGGCCTTTGTTGATACATCCAACGGAGCTACGGATAGTGCAATGGTTGACGTTGTAGCTCAGGGTCTGGGTGTTGCGATGATGGTATTCCCTCTTGTAGGCTTTCAGATTGTCGCAGGAGGATTCTTCCAATATATCGGACGCGCACCTATGGCGATGTTCCTATCTACAACGCGCCAGCTACTCTTCCTTCTTCCACTACTGCTGACGCTTGCACCTAAGTATGGTGCTATGGGCGCGTGGGTGGCAATGCCCTTAGCCGATGCCGCCTCAGTGCTTGTCGCAACGGTGCTTATTACACTCCAGATGCGTAAGCTACGCCGACAGGAGCACGACCTACACTTCTCGCGCTAAGGGACAGACTACAAACGTGTGTAGTTCTTTGAGTACCACTCATCCGAGGCATCATCTGCGATGCTCTTCTCCTCATCGCTAAGTGACTCAAGCCACTCAAGCATCTCGGCACGCGATGCTGCGGCCTTAGCCTTATCGCCAAGCGACGTGTCGTGACAGAAGCGCGAGAGATAGTAATCTACACGCTCCTCGATAGTTAGCGCATTGATATCCTCAGGCTCCTGATATGCCACAGCGATATCCTCAATAGGTGCGCTCGTAGCCGTAGCCTCGTTATTAGTAGTTTCGCTACTCTTCTCGTTATTTACCAAGCCACAAGCGGCAAACAGGCCACAAGCGACCATCATCAATAGCCTCTTCATAGGGGAAATAGCTTTGTTAATATTTGTGTGTATCCATATGCCGCAACAAGGCGACATACAAAGTTATGTAATTTTTGCTATTTAACCAAATTATTATAGGTATGTTCTATAAATTAGGCGAGCTGAAACTATAGAGTATTTATAGGTATGCTCCTCCTCTTTTCCGATGGCGCAAGACGACATTATAACCTAAGGATAAACGATAAAGATACCAAAATGATTTAGAAACGGCCAAAACAGAGTATTCCGATATCGGACAGGATATCTACTAAACTGCGCAATATCACTAAAATAGATTAGGGTTGAAGACAAAAGTCTTCAACCCTAATCGTTGATTCAAAAATCAGCTATTACAAGCCGAGCTTCTTGCGGATATCCTTAGGAATAGCACTCTTGTGAACAATGATATTCATAGTCTTGTAGCGCACGAATGCCTTAGATGCATACCATATACCCTTATAAGTACCTGCCTCGCCCCAAGAGTTCTTTACCATATAGTACTCTGTACCATTCTGGTCCTTAGCGATACCATAGATAAGCATACCATGGTCATCGGTAGTCTCCCAGTTGTCGTATGCAATCTGACGCTCCTCCTGAGTACACCACTTCTCAGCTACCTCAGGCTTAGGAGTGCTCTTACGCTCCTCCTCGCTAAGGTTGAGCCACTTAGCCATATCCGAACCCTGAAGGTCAGCACCCTTAGACTCGTCAGGCATCACAGCTGTACCCATACGTGTAAAGCCCTTCTCGCTAACGTCGCTACCCCAAGCTACGGTGTAACCCTCCATGATAGCGTTGTCGAATACCTCCATAAGCTCATCGATAGGGATGTTGTATGACTGTGCCCAACGCCAGTTATCTGGAATCTCAAGGATAAATGGAGCATAGAATGGGTGGTGTGTGTAAGAGGTGAGTGACACATAATCGTCAGCATTCAAGCCCAAAGTCTCATAGAACGACTTAGGAGTATACTCCGCACCATTGTAAGTGAATGTCTCGGGACGCACACCAAGATAGATGTCGTGGATAGCCTCGATAGCCTTCTTCCACAATGGCTGACCCTCGGGGTCTACCTGCAAGCTGCGGTGTCTACCCTCTGCAATAGCTGCAACTACAGCATCGCTAACAGCCGAGAGCTCGTTGTGGTTACTTAGCTCCTTGCCATACATCACACCTGGACGCATCTCTGCCTCGGGAACAAGACCAAAGGCCTCCATACCATAGATTACATCGTAGAACGAGCCACCCTGTGCAAATGATACATCACCGTGAGTACGAACAGCCTTGTCGGCGCGATCAAGGTAGGTGTTGTGAACAATGTACATCTCCGAAAAGTCGTACTCTCCCTTACCCATGCGCAACAACTCTGACTCGATGAATGCCAATGCTGAGTAGCACCAGCAAGTACCAGCCTGGTTCTGATTCTTGATGCTTGTAATAGGATTCTCCTTGACAACAGTAAACTCGGGCTTAAACTCCGAGTCCTGCGCCATCACACCCGTAACCATCATTAGGCCGAGTGCCAAACTAAAGATTTTCTTCATAATAAAATAGTTTTAAGGTATAAATTGTGTTTTTCAAATATTTACTAACCTACGTCATGGCCTTCAATCACCATACATCGCATATCGCGCTGTGCGGTCTACTTCTTACTCTTGGCAACGATTCTCTGGCAGTCTACATAGGTTAATGTCTCGACCTTAGCTCCCTTAGGCAGTCGATAGTTCTTGCCATTGTAGGCGATATATGGGCCATACTGACCGCTCTTAATCACCATAGCGGCATCCTCGGCAAAGGTGCGTATAGGCTCCGAGGCAGCACGCTGCTTAGCCACGCTCTCCCTTAGTAGCTCCTCGGCACGCTCGCGCGTAATGGTATATGGGTCATCGCCCCTCTGCAACGATGCGAAGGTCTTGCCGTGACGTACATAAGGGCCAAACTTACCTACACCAACCATAAGTGGCTCACCCTCCAAATCGCCCAAGTTACGTGGCAGGGCAAAGAGCTCTAATGCCTCCTCCAGGGTTATAGACTCGATGAGCTGCCCCTTCTTGAGCGATGCAAAGTGCATCTTCTCGCCCTCTACACTCTCTAACTCAACCATAGGGCCATAGCGACCTATACGCGCCTTAACCGTATGGCCAGTCTTAGGATCTACACCAAGCACACGCACCGACTGAACAGTACGGTCGCTCTGCGTACCCACAGCACTCTCAACAAGGGTGTGGAAGGGGGCGTAGAAGTCTCGTATCATATCTGTCCAGGTGATGTCACCCTCGGCAATACGGTCAAACTCCTTCTCGACATTTGCCGTAAAGTGATAATCCATAATCGAGGCGAACTGATTCTCAAGGTAGTCGTTTACGACCATACCGATATCCGTAGGAGCCAAACGATTCTTCTCCTTACCGTAGCTCTCGGTCACCATTTTTGAGGTTATCTTATCGCCATGTAGTGTAAGCTGCTGGGTCTGACGCTTCTGACCCTCGCGGTTCTGCTTTACGACATAGCCTCGATTTATGATTGTTGTGATTGTAGGTGCATACGTCGAAGGACGACCTATGCCCAACTCCTCAAGACGCTTAACCAACGCAGCCTCATTGTAGCGCGCAGGGGCTACACTGTAACGCTCTGCCGCTGTAATCGTCTTGGATAATACCCTATCGCCTACAACCATCTTTGGGAGCATACTCTCCTCGCTCTCCGACTGCGTATCATCGTCTATAGACTCTGAATAGAGGCGCATGAAGCCATCAAAACGCACAACCTCACCCTGAGCTACAAACTGCTCACTGCGACGCTGCATATCGATAACTATCGTCGTGCGGTCAAGCTCGGCAGGAACCATCTGCGAGGCTACCGTGCGCTTCCAGATAAGGTCATAAAGACGCTTCTCGGCGGCTGTGCCCTCTATCGTCTGACGCTCGATGTACGAGGGACGTATCGCCTCGTGGGCCTCCTGAGCACCCTTAGTCTTGGTCTTGAAGTTGTGAGGATATGAGTACTTTGCTCCATAGAGGCGCGTAATCTCATTCTTACACTGCGTAATGGCCATCTGCGAGAGGTTCACCGAGTCGGTACGCATATAGGTGATAAGACCCTGCTCATAAAGACGCTGCGCTACGGACATCGTTTGCGACACGCTCATACCGAGCTTGCGACCAGCCTCCTGCTGTAGCGTAGATGTGGTGAACGGCGGTGCTGCAAAACGCTGCATGGGTTTCTCCTCGGCCTTACTTACGGTGAAGTTTTCGCCTATACACTCCGTAAGGAACTGCTCGGCCTGCTCAGCCGTTGCAAACGACTTAGAGAGCGTAGCCTTAAAGAGCATTGCCGAAGCATCCTCTGCGGCATAGAACTGTCCCGACACACGAAATTGTGGTGTAGAGGTAAAGCCTATAATCTCCCTCTCGCGCTCAACGATAAGACGTACTGCGACACTCTGCACACGTCCTGCCGAGAGTGCTGGGCGCACCTTCTTCCACAATACGGGCGAGAGCTCGAAACCTACAAGGCGGTCCAGCACGCGACGCGCCTGCTGAGCATTTACCAAGTTAAGGTCTATGGTACGAGGATTCTCTATCGCACCGAGGATGGCACGCTGCGTAATCTCATGAAAGACGATACGCTTAGTGCGGTCAATAGGCAGGTCCAAGACCTTAGCCAAGTGCCAGGCTATGGCCTCTCCTTCGCGGTCCTCATCGGATGCGAGCCACACGGTCTTTGCCTGATGCGACAGACGCTTTAGCTCCTCTACAACCTTACGTTTATCATCTGGTATCTCGTATATAGGCTCAAACTCATTGTCGAGGTTGACACCGAGTCCCCTCTTAGCCAAGTCGCGTATATGGCCAAAGCTCGACTTTACCATATACTCCTTACCCAAGAACTTCTCAATGGTCTTAGCCTTGGCTGGAGACTCTACAATAACTAAATTTTCCTGCATTCCAAACTCTTTCTTTATCATACAGCAAAACCTAAGTCCTTGGAACTTAGGCTTGCAGATATCCTATATCTTTCTGTACTGCACTAATTTATAACGGTATACGTTAACTCCAACTTAATAGGTGCCACAGCCTTAACACCCCCGACATCGCCCTCCATACCATATATCGCCTGTCGATTAAAGCCATATAACGAGTAGGCCTCGGGAGCTATGTAGAAGCGACGATAGGCAACCAACGACTCCGACTCGGGAGTATAGTCTGCACTAAACTTCTTAAGGTCTACCTTACCACTCTCGTCAACATTATCTGCCGCAGCATTCATCAGCGACTGAATGTAGGTGGCGATATCCATCTGATAGCATGCAAGCGAGCGGTTTAGATAGCCGTCATAGGCCAAAGGTGAGCTCTTTGACTCTATGGTGTAGGCATAGTCGGTAACTGCTATGAGCGTTTCGTAGTCGGTATATAGACCTAAGCGGTGCATAGCACTATTTAGTAGTGGTGTCACGACACTGGGGCTAAGTAGCGTATAGTCGTAGTCCGAGCCATCGAGATATACCGACATCATAGCCTGATTTACCGATACTACGGCATCCTTACCTGCCGAGGTGACAATCTCGGCCAGCGACTCGATAAACTCATCGGTAAACTGCACCTCGGTAACAATACCACCCATACCATCCACAAAACATGTGGTCATATACTCCTCCGTATCAACTTTCGAGCCCGCGTAGTCGTGCTCTACGGTATTTATCGAGACGTTACCTGCCTCAAGCTCGTAGGTGTCGCTATCCAAGTAGAGGTTGTATATCATATATGTCGTATCACGTATAATTGTTGGGTCCTCCTCGTATCGTCCTCGCGAATATAGCAATAGTGCCGTATTCTCCAAGTCGGTACTAAACATCGCCCCCTCCATATCATCGGCAGGCTTGATATATATACCCTTAACCACGTCCAAGAACTTACGCTCGTTACCTGCAACATAGATACTATCCTTATCCAAGGCGAAGCCATCGTTAGCATCGAGCTCTGTGGTGAGCATCAGGCGCGAGAGATACTCGGCACTCTGTGGAGTCTCCTCAAGACGCACCTCGCAGTTCTTAGGCTCGCTCATATCGCCCACATATACCCCTCTATCCTGGTTCGGATAGGTAAACTCAAAAATTGGTTTATCGGAGATATATGGCTCTGGGTCGAAGCTAATGTAGAACGATGTGTCCCTATCCTTTGGCAGCTCGAAGTAGTCATTCGACGTAATCTCATACACCTCGAAACGGTATGGGCGCGTGGTATCGCCGTGAAAATCGACAACATAGAGCGACAACAGCATTGAGTCATATATGGGTCGATATCCCCAGCCACGCTCCTTATGTAGCGAGAGGCTAAATATCATCTGCGACATAAAGCCTGCTGTGCGTGTGCCAAACGTATCGCTCTGCTCGCGTCCGAAATATCCAACCTCGATATTCGACGAGCGTAGCGAGTCGCTGTGATATAGGCGCGTAAGCGTAAGTGGGCAATCCATCATGGTATCGCCCTCGGTCATCTTTCCAAGCTTATAGACACGACGCTTAAGCTCCATATTTTGGTTTGTCGGCACAAACTCCGCACCCATAGAATAATCTACCTCAGTGGTACACCCAACGCCCAACAACACAGACACTGAGAGGACCAATAGGAGGATTATCGACCTACAACTCGTCATAGAATCTCTTATAATTATCGAACACCTCTTTGTCATCGCCCGACTGATAGTCAAGGACCCTCTTACCGCGACTCCGAGCATACTCTACAATCTCGTCATCGGCCTCTGGGGAGTTGACGATAACACCATCGGCATAATCAATAACGAAGCGATATAGATTTTGGTATGATGGCTCCTCCAAAATCTTCATATTGCTATCCATGATGCCCTCGCCCTCGAGTTTTTGCTTAAAGTTCTGGGCCAACATACCATCGAACTTATCATTTGCCAACGACAACACAATCTTAACATCGCGGAAGAGAGGGTCGTCATAAAAGACCTTCTTAAGGTACATAGGCACTATCGCCGAGAACCAACCGTGACAGTGTACTATCGTAGGCGACCAACGTAGCTTCTTGACGGTTTCGAGCATACCGCGAGCAAAGAATATAGCTCTATCGTCGTTATCCTCGAACATGCAACCCTCGGCATCGTGGAGCACGGCACGACGTGAGAAGTAGTCGTCGTTATCGATAAAGTATATCTGTATACGCGCCGAAGGTATCGATGCTACCTTGATGATTAGCTGGTGGTCGTTATCGTTGATTATTAGGTTCATACCCGACAGGCGTATCACCTCGTGCAGCTGATTTCTGCGCTCGTTGATACAACCATAACGTGGCATAAAGGTACGCACCTCCGCACCACGCTCCTGCATCTGACGTGCCATCTCAAGACTGAGCTTCGAGAGCTCATTCTCCGGAAGATAGGGAGATATCTCCTGACAAACGTACAATATCTTATTTGTTGCCATAATTTCAGAAGTTTAGGTAGGCAAATATAGTAAATTTTTTCTACAAAATCAACATCGCATCGCCATAAGTACCGAACCTGTAGCCCTCCTTAGCGGCCAAGTTATAGGCCTCCATAACAAGGTCATAACCACCAAACGCCGCCACCATCATAAGCTGTGTAGAGTATGGCAAGTGGAAGTTCGATACGAAGGCATCGGCCGAGGTAAACTGGTAGGGGTGGAAGATAAACTTGTTGGTCCAGCCATCCATAGGCTTGAGCATACCGCCTACCGACACCGCAGTCTCCATAGCACGCATCACCGTAGTACCTATGGCTACAATCTTACGACCCTCACGCTTTGCGGTGTTTATCTGCTCTACGGCCTCAGGCGTAACGATAAACTGCTCGGAGTCCATCTTATGCTTCGACAAATCCTCGACATCTACCGTGCGGAAGTTACCAAGGCCCACGTGAAGGGTGATAAACGCACGATCTATGCCCTTAATCTCCATACGTTTCATCAGATGCTTCGAGAAGTGTAGTCCCGCCGTAGGGGCTGCTACAGCACCCTCCTTTGCTGCATATATTGTCTGATACCACTCCTCGTCCTCGGGCTCGACCTTCTCACGCACCCAGCGTGGCAGGGGTGTCTCGCCAAGGTTGTAGAGAGCCTCCTTAAACTCCTCATACGAGCCATCAAAGAGGAAGCGCAGGGTACGACCACGCGACGTTGTATTGTCGATAACCTCGGCACCCATAAGCTCGTCATCGCCGAAGTATAGCTTATTGCCAATACGTATCTTACGCGCTGGATCTACAAGCACATCCCACAAGCGAAGCTCGCGGTTAAGCTCTCTGAGTAGGAATATCTCGATATCAGCACCCGTCTTCTCCTTGCAGCCTTGCAGACGCGCAGGGAAGACCTTAGTGTCGTTAAATACGAACATATCCTTCTCATCGAAATACTCTATTATATCCTTAAAGATACGGTGCTCAATCTCTCCTGTTGAGCGATGTAGCACCATAAGGCGGGCATCATCACGATTTATCGTCGGATACTTTGCAATCATATCCGCGTTAAACTCGTAGCCATACTGAGATAACTTCATATTTGGTAAAAAAAAACGTTAATAACAAATAATATACGCAAAATTGGCTATTTTGTTTCGCACTCGCGCAACTTTTCTAAGAAGAGGTCGAGCTGGTGACCCTCCTCAACGCGATAGTCACCACTGCGCGTGCGGCGTAGCGAGCTAAGATATGCACCACTGCCAAGAGCCTCGCCTATCTCGAAAGCTAACGAGCGAATATAGGTACCCTTGCTACACTCCACACGTATCTTTATACGTGGCAGGTCATACTCGACAAGCTCCATCTCATAGATTGTAATATGCGCCCTCTTTAGCTCCACCTCCTCGCCTGCACGAGCAAACTCATAGGCCCTTACGCCCTGTATCTTCTTTGCCGAGTAGAGTGGCGGCAGCTGCTCACGCTCACCCGTAAGACTTCGAAGCGCAGCCTCTACGCTCTCGCGCGTGATATGCTCCGTAGGAAAGGTGGCATCTATCGGATGCTCCATATCGCCCGACGGTGTTGTCGCTCCGAGCTGTAGCTCTGCGACATACTCCTTAACCTCGGCCTGAAGGCTCTCTACGCGCTTCGTGGCGCGACCAATACATACGAGTAACACCCCCGTAGCCAATGGGTCGAGCGTACCTGCGTGGCCAATCTTAATCTTCGGATATCCACACTTACGAAGCTGAAACTTTATCTTTCTAACAACATCTGCCGATGTCCACTCGTAGGGCTTGTCGATAACGGCAACATAGCCCTCAGGAAAGTCAACACCGCGCAACGTAAACTCCTTCGTCATATCCTATTACATAAAGTATGAAGCGATAGCTATCATGCCGACAATAGCGCAGTAGATGGCAAACCACACCAACTTACCACGCTTTACAATGCCAATCATCGTCTTGCAAGCTAAGCATCCCACCACAAAGGCCGACACGAAGCCTGCCACTAACGACTGCGTGCTGACACCGACCATTGTCATACCACCATCTGCAAGGTCCAAGAGGGTCTGACCAACGATAGGTGCGAGGACCATCAAGAACGAGAAGGTTGCTACAGCGGCCTTCTCGTTACCAAGCATAAGGCCTGTAGCGATGGTTGTACCAGACCTTGAAAGACCTGGCATCGAGGCCACAGCCTGGCCAAGACCGATTATAAAGGCATCGCGATAGGAGATAGTCGCCTTGTTACGTGGCTTAGCATAGTAGGCAAAGGTCAACAATAGAGCCGTAAGCAGGAGCATAGCTCCAACAACGACCATTATATATTGCGATGCAAGCAGTGCATCTATCTTGTCGCGCAGGAGAAGTCCCACAATGCCGATGGGAATCATCGACACCACCAACTTAAGGAAGTAGCTCTTCTCATCATTCATACCACGTCTGAAGATACCCTTGATAAGCCACCATATCTCGCTCCATAGCACCACGACGGTACTTAGCACCGTAGCCATATGCAACAAGACATCAAACGTAAGGTTACTCTCAAGCTCTACGCCGAGTAGCTCCTTGGCCAACTGAAGGTGGCCACTACTTGACACAGGCAAAAACTCTGTCAATCCCTGCAAGGCTCCTAATATTATCGCCTCCAATATGCTCATAATGTATATTGTTTATTGGTTAGTTATTATCCGCCTTAAAACGCTTCATTATCGCTACGCCCACGACTATAAATCCCAAGATTACAACTATGGGGGCTAACGTGATACGACGATGCGAGAATATCGACTCGTCGAAGTATGTCGCCGTATGGTCACCGCCACCACTCATAAGCACAAAGCCGAGGATGATGACCGCCACACCGACAAGCATCATAATATAGTTCTTCTTCGTAAAGGGCATACGTTCATTACCCCTTGTATCTCTATCTTGCATATCTCTGATATTTATAATATTTCTTAGTACAGGTGTATGTGTGACGACTTCATATTTACGAACTTGTTAACGGCAAATATCGAGAAGAGGAGCGTGATGACAACACCTATGGCCACCACCACACCAACGATGATACCCACCTCGCGATAGTCGAGCATACGCAGGCCCTCGATGGTGTAGCTCTCAGCCCCATACACCACACCACATATCATTAGTGCAGCAACGATACCTGCCACCAATCCCTGCTTAAGGGCACTACCCAGCAACGGACGCATAATATACCACTTCGTAGCACCCACCAACTTCATGGTGTTGATAAGGTAACGCTTCGAGTATATTGCCAAGCGTATAGTATTGTTTAGCAACAACATAGATATTATAAACAATACGCCAAAGAATACCAATAGACCGAGCGACACGTAGCGTAATGTCGCGTGCATACTCTCGATAATATCGACAGGAGGCACAGCAACATACTCCACGCCCTCAATCAGCTCAACCTCCCTGACAAAGGCCTCCACCTGCTCACGCGAAGTACACCCCTCGTCTAACGTAACCTCGTAGCTATCACGCAGAGGGTTCTCCCCAAGGAGCATATCAAGGTCTACATCAAATTGACGACGAAACTCCTCATCTGAGAACTTAGACTCTCGGTCCAGGAACTCAACATCGTCACACACCCCCGTAGCCTCGATACTCTCAAGAACCTGCTGGCGAACCTCCTCGTCTACGTCGTGGCCCAACTCTACCGACACCACCACGCTCCCTCGCAGGTCGTGCGCTGCCGAGAGTGCCGAGAGTGTCACGTATGACACCACACCCAACATAAAGAGTACCAAAGCGATGCTCACCGTCGAGATGATATACGAGTGACGCACCTTACGCTGTATTCTTCTATCCTTTGCCGACATATACTATCTGTTTTCTACGTTTTTCGCTCTCCTCTTCACTATTGGCGATAGCAGCATCGCCACAACCCATAGTAGCACCACAGCGGCACATATACCCATCGCCGTAGATATAACTCCCCAGCGTGGGGCCCTAAATTGCCACTCTATGATATGCTCACCTGCAGGCAGCTGCATACCACGCAGGATATAATCTGCGGCAAAATACTCTGCCTTATGACCATCAACCTCTACACTCCAGCCCTCAGGGAAGTATATCTCCGAGAAGAGTGCCAATGATGGTGTTTCGCTACTATATCTATATTTGAGTCTATTGGGGGCATACTCAACAAGCTCTATCTCGCCCTCAGGGTTATAACTCTGCGCCAAACCCTCGACATCACTGCTCACGATAGCCGTTGTCCGTAGCGAGTTATCACCCAACGCCTCTAACTCTTGTCGAGGTGAGTCGCAACGCACCACCGACTCGACAAGCCACGCAGCTCCATATGGACTAACTCCCGTTACCGCTTCGGCCATCAGTGCCTCGCCGTTATATATCACATAACGAGTATTTAGTGCCGCCAACACCTCACTATCCAAGCCGCGCAAGTATCTATCTATAACCTCCTGATAACGTCCCAACTTAGCACCATGATATCCTCCCACCGAGCGGTGGAAATACGAGGCACGAGCACTATTAAATGGGTCTGACGTAAGGTCTAACACTCTATAGCCAAGCTCCTCGTCAGCCATAATCACTCTATCAGCCTCGGTTGCCACGATATCGGTAGGTGCTGCATCACTCCACTTATCATCGTATATATATCGCTGCGCTACGCCCCCTAAATCGCAAAATATCAGCACACCAACCATAGCCACTAAGCCCGCCTTGAGGCCCTTGCGTATACCCTCTCCGCTACGCTCACGAAGTGTAAGATAGGCGATTAACAACGCAGCAGCCACTGCCGTGTACAGCAACGTGCGCCACGCATCGGCCATAAGCACACTACGCCTGCCCGAGATAACCGCCTCCTTAAGCTGCTCAACCCAGAGCCTATCGCCCAATGCCTCGGTCATACCCTTTGTGCCGTAGTCTGCCATGAGCATCATGGCCACAACCGCAACGGCGATAACTCCGAAGCATATCGCCACACGCTTTATCAGAGCCATAGCACTCAACTCGCTACGCATCAATGCCCAGAGCCCCATTACCGCCATCAGTGGAGCTATCCACTCAACGACGACCAATGCCATAGATACCGTTCTAAAGCTCTTATATCCAGGCAGGACATCATACAACACCTCGTATATAGGCAATACGTTTGCTCCCCAAGCCATAACCACCATAACCAAGGCCACCACAACCAACCATGCCATATCGCGCCAACGTAGGAGCGTCAGCGACACAAGGGCCAGGAGTATAACCACCGCACCGAGGTAGGTAGGGCCAGCAGTATAAGGCTGCTTACCCCAATAGTTCGTTGCGTAGGACCACGCCTTATCGGCACGCTGGGCGTAATACTCTTCGGCACGCTGCATAAGCATCTCGTCACCACTCTCAAGCATCGCCACGACATCGCTACGGCGCACCGCAGGCTCTATGCTCGCTATCTCCTTCGTCAGGTCATCTATAGCGTCATTAAAGAGCGACATCTGCACACTCTGACCCTGCAAGAGCTCTACAGCTTGCCTGTTTATATCGCTCGAACTGCCACCCATATAGTTTGGCACCAACATATTAAGGCTCTCGCCTATGCCATAGCTCCACGCAGTGTTGTAGGCTATCTTCTCCTCGCGCGACTCGGCCTCCGAACTACTCTCGCTCACACCTCGCGTTGTATACTTCTGATGCTCGGCAGTGTACCATAGAGGTGCCAAGTTGGAGCCTACGGCTAAGAGTGCCGCTATAGCCAAGAGTGCCGAACTCTTCATAAAGTGGCGCAACAGACCCCCTCTCCAGGCTACACACAACTCGCCCACCCACAGTGCTACGCAGGCAATCAGGAAGTAGTATGTCACCTGCGGATGGTTAGCACCAAGCTCCAACGAGCCAAAGAGAGCGGCCAACGATGCACCGACCCACATATTGCGTCGCAAGGCATACCATACGCTACCTACAAGCGGTGGCGCATATACCAAAGCCCACATCTTGGTGATGTGTCCAGCATCGATGATTAAGAAGAAGTAGGTTGATAATCCATAGGCTAAACCTGCGACGATGCCAATCCAGGGGTTGACACCCATAAGCACTACGGCCACCATCATCAGCACCATAGCCCATAGTGTCATATTTGCTGGCGAATCTATGACCTTAATCAGAGGTGCTGCCGTGCGCTTAACATACTGCTCGGGATACTCTACATCGATAAGATATGCGGGCATTCCCGAGAACATCGAACCTGTCCACTGGGGGTCTTCGCCCACACTTTTGCGATGCTCCTTGATATCTTGCGACATTCCTGCATACTGCGCAATATCGCCCTGCGAAAGCGACCTTCCATCTATCTGAGGAGCGTAGAAGTGGTAATCTATAGCACAGAAACATAACACCCCGACAATCCAGGGTGCTACAGCACTAAGCACACGCCTAAGCGTATCTCTACGTTTCACTTCGCCACCCTTAGTTTCGACACTCTGCACATTCATACCTTTCAAAAGAATAATAATCGGACAAAGTTACAAAAAATTTACAAAAAACGACTACATAACCTTAATTTTTAACCAACTGCTACAACTTATCAAAAAAAGCGTTATCTTTGTATGTTATATTAAGACATAAGCAGAAACCAAAAATAAGAGATGATTTCTATCAACGACATACGCCGTCCTATTGCCAAGGACCTCGAAGCCTTCGACAGCTTTGTTGCAGACAACTTCTCTGCCGAAGGCGAGATGCTTCAAGATATGCTAACCTACGCACTCTCGTCGCGCGGCAAGGGCGTACGCCCTATGCTCACCCTGCTGAGCGCATCGCTCCACAGCCCCACAGCTACCGAGGCTGCGACAGACGAAAGACACTGCTCGAAGCGCACCTACTTAGCAGCCATGCTTGTCGAGATGATACACACCGCCTCGCTTATCCACGACGATGTTCTCGACTCGGCAGACGAGCGTCGCGGACGGCCCTCGATAAACGCCAAGTGGCAGAGCAACATGGCCGTCATACTCGGGGATTATATCTTGGCACGCACTATGGCCTTGGGCATGGCCTCGGCGCAGTATGACCTTATGTCCTACATAGGCACCGCTATGGCTACCCTCTGCGAAGGCGAGGTTCTACAGAGCCAGCATGCCGAGCGTTTCGACACCACACGCGATGACTACTTCGACATCATCTACCGCAAGACGGCGAGTCTCTTGGGCGTAAGTGCCGCCCTCGGAGCTCTGTCGGTAGGTGCCGACAGAGAGCAGGTGGACCGTATGCGTAAGTTTGGCGAGGCAATAGGCATAGCCTTCCAGATTCAGGATGATATCCTCGACTATCGCCGCGACAATAATACGGGCAAGCCCTCGAATAACGACCTGCGCGAGCATAAGATTACGCTACCACTCATAGGCGTAATCGAGCAGGCCACACCCGAGGAGAGAGAGAGAATTATCGAGCTTCTACGCCGTTGCCACGAGGATAACGAGGCGGTAGATAGGCTCCAGAACATCGTCACCGAGCGTGGCGGCATAGAGTACGCCACAGAGGCTATGCAGGCATACCTCTCCAGAGCCCTGCACCTGCTGTCAAAGTATCCCGAGAGCGACTATCGCAACTCTATGATGTCGCTCTGCCAGTTTATCGCCGAGAGAGATATATAACAACCACCGAACAATTAATAACCAAAACTAATCTATATGAGTACAGGAAAGAAAAACTACACGTTGGCCATCATCGTTATGATTCTACTCTTCGGAATGATATCGTTTGTAACCAACCTCGCATCGCCTATGGGTGATGTACTAAAGAACCAGTTTAACGTAGCTAACTGGATGGGTACACTCGGTGTATTTGCCAACTTTATCGCCTATGCCATTATGGGTATCCCAGCAGGTAATCTCCTCCAGAAGCGAGGCTACAAGTTTACTGCTTTGGTTGCCGTAGCTGTAGGTTTCTGCGGTGTAGGCGTTCAGACCATCGCAGGCCTCTTGGATGGCAACCTCGCCTTCGGAGTCTACCTCCTCGGTGCCTTCATTGCCGGATTCTCGATGTGTATGCTCAACATCGTTGTCAACCCTATGCTTAACAAGCTTGCAGGTGGTGGCAACAAGGGTAACCAGCTCCTCCAGATTGGCGGTTCGTTTAACTCACTTATGGGTACTGCCGTAATCTTCCTCACAGGAGTCTTTGTCCCCAGCATCGTTAATGCCGAGATTAAGCAGGTATTCCCATTGATGTTTATCGCCTTGGCAATCTTTGCCCTCGCCTTTATCGTTATCCTTATGACCTACATCCCTGAGAGCGAGAGCGTCGTTAAGAACTCGGAGCAGCCTAAGGAGCAGTATGGCCCAATGTCGTTCCGCCACTTTGTGTTGGGAGCTGTGGCCATCTTCATCTATGTAGGTGTCGAGGTGGGTATCCCTAACGTTTTGCAGAAGTGGTTGCAGAATGGCGGTCTTTCGGTTGAGAGTGGTGCCGAGGGTATTGCTGCAACGGTGGCCGCTACCTACTGGCTGCTTATGCTTGTAGGCCGTCTTACAGGTGCTGCGCTGGGTGCTAAGGTATCGGCAAAGTCTATGCTCACAGCCGTATCGGTTATCGGTCTTGGCCTTGTACTCGGAGCTATCTTCCTCGACCCTGCCATCAGCGTTAACCTGCCAGTATTTAAGGGCACTGCGGGCTTCGGCATGGAGAATGTGCCTATCAACGCTGCGCTGTTGGTATTGTGTGGCCTCTGCACCTCGGTGATGTGGGGTGGCATCTTTAACCTCGCTGTTGAGGGCCTTGGCAAGTATACCGAGAAGGCATCGGGTATCTTTATGGCACTTGTTTGCGGTGGTGGTATCCTTCCACTGTTGCAGAACTACGTTGTAGACCTTGCAGGCAACTACCTCGTCAGCTACTGGGTTATCGTCGCAGGCCTCGTCTTCTTGCTCTACTATGCACTTGTAGGCTCTAAGAATGTAAATAAAGATATTCCTACCGAGTAGGTCAACTCGCTATGAGGCTTATATCGGAGTCGGCACTTCGCTGACTCCGATTTTTTTGCTACTCTGGGGAGTTTGGACAAAAAACTTTTTTGGGAGTAAGGGGGGAATAAATCTCTGTGAGGTTATTTACAAGGCATCTGCCGCCCTGATATGGGAGCATGGCTACGTAGAGGTAAAATTATATGTAACAAGAGTACATCGGCCGACATTATTACATATAAAAGTTGCCAACTATGACAAAATGTCACTATCTTTGCGTTGATTTGGCACGAAAGTAGTTTTGGCACAAAGATTGCCGCGACATTCGTTCAAAACAGAAAATAGTATTTAAAAATAGTATTTAAAACATAAAAAAGAAGTAGACTATGGCAGTAAGACCACTATCAGACCGCGTATTGGTAAAGCCCAATCCGGCAGAGGAGAGAACCGCAGGCGGCCTCTTCATCCCCGACACAGCAAAGGAGAAGCCCCTTATGGGTAAAGTTATCGCCGCAGGCCCTGGCACCTCAGAGATAAAAATGGAGGTTAAGGTGGGCGACGTGGTGATGTATGGCAAGTATGCAGGTACGGAGCTTAACTACGAGGGAGAAGACTACCTCGTAATGAAGCAGTCGGACATCATCGCAGTTATCGAGTAAAGAGTGAAGATTTTTAATTAGTAATCAGAGATTAATCATGGCAAAGGAGATTAGATATAACGTAGAGGCTCGCGAGCTTCTTAAGGAGGGCGTAGATGCACTATGCAACGCCGTAAAGGTGACACTCGGCCCTAAGGGTCGCAATGTTATCATCGACAAGAAGTTCGGCGCACCACAGGTAACCAAGGATGGTGTTACCGTAGCCAAGGAGGTCGAGCTAGAGGATACATTCGCAAATATGGGTGCTCAGATGGTACGCGAGGTAGCGTCAAAGACAAACGACGATGCTGGTGATGGTACAACAACAGCTACTGTACTTGCACAGTCACTTATCTCGGTAGGTATCAAGAACGTAACCGCAGGTGCTAACCCTATGGACCTTAAGCGCGGTATCGATGCTGCCGTAGCTAAGGTTGTCGAGTCGCTCAAGGCACAGAGCCAGGTTGTAGGCTCAGACTTCGACAAGATTGAGCAGGTGGCTACAATCTCGGCAAACAACGACTCTAAGATTGGTAAGCTTATCGCCGAGGCTATGGCTAAGGTTAATAACGAGGGCGTTATCACCGTCGAGGAGGCTAAGGGCACCGAGACTCACGTAGATGTTGTCGAGGGTATGCAGTTCGACCGTGGCTACATCTCGGCATACTTCATCACCGACACCGAGAAGATGGAGGCACAGCTCGACAAGCCATACATCCTTATCACCGACAAGAAGGTGTCGACAATGAAGGAGATTATGGGCATCCTTGAGCCAGTGGCACAGAGTGGCCGCTCGCTGCTTATCATCGCCGAGGATGTTGATGGCGAGGCACTCTCGGCCTTGGTTGTCAACAAGCTACGTGGCACACTCAAGATTGCAGCATGTAAGGCTCCAGGCTTCGGCGACCGCCGCAAGGAGATGCTCGAGGATATCGCAACCCTCACAGGTGCAACGGTCATCTCTACCGATAAGGGTATGAAGATTGAGGATGCAGGCCTTGAGGCTCTTGGTACGGCCGAGAAGGTGACCCTCAATAAGGAGAATACCACCATCGTCGATGGTGCTGGCTCTAAGGAGGCTATCGCAGCACGTGTTCAGCAGATTCGCGCCTCTATCGAGAATGCATCATCGGATTACGACCGCGAGAAGCTTCAGGAGCGTCTTGCTAAGCTTGCAGGTGGCGTTGCAGTGTTGTATGTAGGTGCTGCTACCGAGGTTGAGATGAAGGAGAAGAAGGATCGCGTAGATGATGCCTTGGCCGCTACACGTGCAGCTGTCGAGGAGGGTATCGTTCCTGGTGGTGGTGTGGCCTATATCCGTGCCGTAGCATCGCTCGATGGCCTCAAGGGCGAGAATGACGACCAGACTACAGGTATTCAGATTGTTAAGCGCGCTATCGAGGAGCCACTGCGCCAGATTGTTGCCAATGCTGGTGGCGAGGGTTCTGTAGTTGTCAATAAGGTTAAGGAGGGCAGCGGAGCCTTTGGTTACAATGCTCGTGACGACAGATATGAGGATATGCTCGCAGCAGGTATTATCGACCCAACGAAGGTGTCGCGCGTAGCCTTGGAGAATGCAGCCTCTATAGCCTCAATGTTCCTCACTACGGAGTGCGTACTTGCCGAGAAGAAGGAGGATAATCCTCTTCCAGGCATGCCTGCAGGCGCAGGAATGGGCGGCATGATGTAATAGGGAGAGATTCCAAGTGACTGGTAAGGGGGTGACAAAAAGGTAAATTTGTCATCCCCTCTCTTTTGGGAGTACTTTGGCGTAGTGCCTATTGCCAAGATAATTCGTTAGCGGCAGTAGATGATGACTTATCACTGCAAAGACCCCAATTTGTTGTCAGAAGGCATTAGATGTGGTGCTTCACAAAAGAAGACCTCTCAGGATAGTACACGTAGTACAGCCTGAGAGGTCTTACTTTTAGGGAAGTGCCGCAGATGATGCCTTATCACAACAAATTTATAGGCGGAGCATTATATTATCCCCCGTCAATATACACAACTCGTGAGTGTGCGCATAGATAACACTCTCGCAACGAGATACCTCAACACGTAGAGGTAACAGCTCCTGAGGAATATCATCGTCGTAACCTAAATCAACAGGAAGGGTGTGGGGGATTATATATATATATAAGGTAAGGGCAGTAGCCGGCTGAGAGATAAGCTCTACCCTGCGACAGGGATTATAACCCTTAGGCGCAGACTTTAACTCAGCACCAACCTCGGCAACAATATCTCGATGCTTAAGCAACTCTATCTGCTCACCACCATCTATAACAGAGGCCATAACAACAATATTATACCTCCAAAATTCACTATAATCGGTATCTACAACTATACGATATACCCCCTTCGTACTCATATCAAAAATATTTTTTGCGTAAAACTTTGCTACAAAAATAGTAATAATTTGCACATTTTAGTTTTTTATCGTAAATTTGCAGACTATTTGTGCTGAAATGGAGCAGATTGGGTTATACAAAATAGCCTACAAAGGACTAAAGGTAGGTAGCTATGACTTTGATTTTAAGGTAGATAACGCCCTATTTGAGGCGTTTGAAGCCGAGGATATCAAGGGCGGCAACTGCAACGTGCAGGTTAAACTGACACGCACAGAGGCAATGCTCGAACTAAACATCTCGATTAACGGCGAGGTGATATGCGAGTGCGACAGATGTCTCGAAGACTGCCCAATAGCCATAGACTACAACGACAACCTCCTCGTGAAGTTCTCAGACGAGACTGACTACTACGATGGCGAGGTAATGTGGATATCCCCTGCCGAGGACATTGTCGACCTCACACAGTATATCTACGAAAGCATTGTACTATCGCTACCATACAGCCGAGTACACCAGGATGGTGAGTGCAACCCCGAAATGCTCGCATCATTCAGCGAGATAACAGAGGAAGAACTCCAAGCCCTCGAAGCCAAAGCTCAAGAGGCTGACGTAGTAGGCTTAGACGACAACTCACTATCCATACTCCAGGCCCTAAAACAACAGGCCGAAGCCGAAGAAAAAACCAAATAACTCTCCCCCAAGGGGCCTAAACAAGGGGTAACCCAAGGGGTGCAGGTAGAGTGAGGGTGCAGGCAGAGTGAGAAAGCGTGAGAGTGAGGGGAAGCGAGTGAGAGTGAGAGCGCAAGGGAGAGAGAGGACGAGAGAAAGGACGAGAGGACAAAAGGCAAGAGTAAGAGCGATGCTTGTGTGAGAGCGAAAGAGGTGAAATGGCAAGAGCAGCACTCCAGAACAAAGAACAAAGAACAGAGAAAATTTAGCATTAGGTTTGCAAGGTAGTGGTTCCGTCAGGCTACCGAACAGACAAAAGACAAACATAAAACTTAAAAACTATATTGTAAGATGGCACATCCTAAACACAAAGTCTCTTCAACACGTCGAGACAAGAGAAGAACTCACTACAAGGCTGTAGTTCCAACTGTAGTAACCTGCTCAAACTGCGGTTCAGCAGTACTCTACCACCGCGTTTGCCCAGAGTGCGGCTTCTATCGCGGTAAGCTCGCAATCGAGAAGAAGGCAGCTGAGTAGTCTTCAACAACATCAAAAAGGAGCATACCGCATAGTCGGTTTGCTCCTTTTGCTTTATCTCAAGGCCCTAACCTAAACTATTAACTTAATGGTGCTCATATAAATTAGGCCATGTTGCTATACGGCAATTACCAACAACGCAACAAAATAGATATCTTTAGCAGCAACGCGCTGCGGCACACTGATTTATAGAACATCCCTAACAACATAACCAACTATGATTAAGATAGGTATAGACGCTATGGGTGGCGACTTCGCCCCCGAAGTGGCAGTAGAAGGTGCTGTAATGTCACTCAACTACCTCGACAAAGAGAGCCGCATAGTCCTCTATGGCGACAAAAATCGAATCGTAGAACTGCTACATAAGTATGGCTCATCCGAGAAATACTTCGACATAGTGGCTACATCCCAAGTAATCGAAATGGGCGACCACCCTGCTAAAGCATTCATCGCAAAGGCCGACTCAAGCATCACTGTTGGTTTCAAAGACCTCGCAGCAGGGAAGATAGACGGCTTCGCAAGCGCAGGCTCTACAGGAGCAATGATGGTGGGCTCAATGCAGGTGATAAAGCCCATAGAGGGCGTGATACGACCCGTATTGGCAACACTCATACCCACCGTATCTGCCGAACACGGCATACGCCGAGCTGTACTCATGGACGTGGGCCTAAACGTCGATGCCAAACCCGAAGTACTCGCACAATATGGACTCCTCGGCTCAATATACGCTAAATCGGCCCTCAACATGGAGAACCCCCGCGTGGCACTCCTCAACATCGGTGAGGAGGAGGGCAAAGGTAATGCCCAAGCAAAGGCTACATACGACCTAATGAAGGCTGATGGCCGCTACAACTTCGTAGGTAACGTCGAGGCTTCATATATCTTTACAGGTAAAATCGGAGATGTCGTTGTCGCAGATGCCTTCGTAGGAAATAGCCTCCTAAAGATGGCCGAAGCTCTATACCGCATAAACTTTAAACTCGGAGGTGGCAAGCCTCGCATAAAGAGCCTCCTAAGACCTATTCTCGGACGAATAGTGCCTAAGCTATACTACCAGCAGGACTTCTGGGATGCTATGAATGCCGAGAGCGTAGGCGGCCTACAGGTGATGGGCGTGAATGCCCCCGTAATGATTGGTCACGGCAGCTCATCTACACGCGCCATATGCAGTATGATACTCTCTATGGAGCGCGATATCAAGAGTAACTTCCCAGCAAAACTCCGCGAAGCACTCAAAGAGACCAAGCACAACGAGGAGTAAGAGATACCAAAACATCTCAAGATATAGATATAGACAAGCGAGGGTGACTAAAAATGAATTAGTCACCCTCGCTTGTACTATGTTGTTGCACTACAACTTCGATAGCTCTATCTCAAAGTCGGCCAACACATTCATATAGTTGATGAATGCCTCGTATGCCGAGTCATAAGGGTTAAAGTACGAGTGTACATCACCATCCGAGAACCACTTAGTCGCCATATAGTAGAAGTGGTCGGAGTTCTGCATAAAGTGCCATACATACTCGAAGTCCTTATTCTTAACCTTCTTAACCTTAGGAGCTAAGGCATAGAGCTTCTTGAACGCCTCATTCTGGAGGTCATTGCCAAGCCACGCCGTAACATCGCGCTCCTCATCTGCCCACGACATAGCATAAGGACAGTGTAGCACAGCCACAGGCTGAAGTCGCTTCGAAGCCTCGCTCACCGTAGCGAACTCTACCTCGCCAGTAGCAAGCAGAGCCTCAGGCAGTGCCTTCATAAAGTCGAAGATGCCTGTAGAGGCCTTCTGATGCTCACCGAAGGTCTCGTAATCCATAAAGAGGTTAACGACATCACCTGTCTCCGATGCCACCCACTGGGCATACTTCTCGGCCGTCAGTGGCCACTCGGGCCAACCCTCGTTAGAGAAACGGAAGGCTATATCGTCCGAAAGCTTGTAGTTGCGGAGCAACAGACGCAGCTTGTTATCCACAGCATCGGTATATACGAAGTTTGGAGACTTCCAACCGAGGATATGGCGAGCACCCTCAGCAAGCATAGTCTTAAAGCCCATGCTCTCAACAGCCTTAGCGATGTCATCTGAGTATATAAGCTCGGTATTGCGGAACGCCGTAGGCTTAACACCAAACTCCTCCTTAAGCATCTGAGTGTGGAGCTTAACCTCCTGCTTAAACTCATCTACCGAGTAGAGCGACGACAGCGAGTGCGAGTATGTCTCACCAAGGAACTCGACACACCCCGTATCGGCAAGTCGCTTAAACGACTCTAGTACCTCAGGAGCGTAGGCCTTGAACTGCTCGATGGCCGAGCCAGTGATTGAGAACGAGCAACGCAGAGCACCCTTGTTCTGCTCGATGAGCGACAACAACAGAGCGTTCATAGGTAGGTAGCACTCGCGAGCAACCTTCTGCATAATAGCCCTATTGGTGAAGTCATCGAGATAGTTATGGTCGTTTCCCATCTGGAAGAAACGATAGGTCTTCAAACGCCAGGGCTGGTGTACTTGAAAATAGAAACAAACGGTTTTCATATATTTTACTCTTATTTATTTATTACACTTGTCGATAGCCTGCTGATATACATCCTTAATCTTCGTAGCAGCATTGAACCACTTGAGGTTATTAACCTCCTCCATACCCTTCTCCGAGAACATCTTTGCAAGAGCAGGATAGGTGATAAGGCCATAGATAGCATCGGCCATAGCGTCTACATCCCAATAGTTCACCTTAACGGCGTAGTCCAACACCTCGGCCACACCACTCTGGTGCGAGATGATGGTAGGCACGTTAGAGCGCATAGCCTCCAATGGCGAGATACCGAAAGGCTCCGACACCGAAGGCATTATATATACATCCGAGAGCTGGAACATCTTCTGCACATCATCGCCCTTGAGGAAGCCAGTGAAGTGGAAACGGTCGGAGATACCGAGTTGTGCAACACGACGAATACAGTGGTTCATCATATCGCCCGAACCGGCCATAACAAAACGCACGTCGGGAACACGCTCAAGCACCTTAGCTGCCGCCTCAATAAAGTAGTCGGGACCCTTCTGGAAGGTGATACGACCAAGGAAGGTGACAATCTTATCCTTGACACCACGCACAGGAAGTGGGTTATCGTTCTCGGCAAACTGCACAGCGTTGTGTACAGCCACAACCTTCTCTGGCTCGATATGATACTTATCAATGACGATATTACGTGTAAGGTTCGACACTGCGATGACCATATCGGCAGCTGCCATACCTGCACGCTCAATCTCGTAGACACGTGTGTCGATATTGTCACTCGATGAGCGGTCAAACGACGTTGCATGCATATGAACAACAAGGGGCTTGCCTGACACGCGCTTTGCTGCGATACCTGCAAAATATGTCAACCAGTCGTGCGCATGGATAACATCAAACTGGCCCTCAAGCTGACGTGCCACCTCGGCAGCAACAACAGCATAGCGAGCAACCTCCTCCATAATATTTGCGCCATACTTACCCGAGAAGGTGTAACGCTGTGTCCAGCTATCGCCCTTACGCTCCCAGAACTTCTTACCCGTGCGCTCGTAACCCTCGCGGTACGTAGCCCACTCCTCGGGTGAGATGTAAGGAACCATATTCGAGTCGATATGGATGAACGAGATTTTTCGCATTATGTCGTCGGCACCCTCGATGCTTGAGTCGCAATAGCGCGCCTCAATATCACTGGCATTGACAACCTTAACAAAGCTCTGGTCCTCGTCGCCCGAGGCCTTAGGCATCACGAAGATAACCTCGACATCGTTGCGAGCCAAGCCTTGTGTCATACCGTAACAGGCGGTACCCAATCCTCCGGCAATATGGGGAGGAAACTCCCAGCCGAACATTAAGACTCTCATAATCTATCTTTTTTACGTTTTACTTCTTTACACTCTTGCGCACACACTTACGCTTAGGCTTCTCCTCGGCTACTGCGCCCTCTGCCTTCTTGGCACACGCTCTACGCTTAGGGGCCTTGGGGGCATACTTGACGTTGAGCATATTAATATACAATAGACCTGCGACCGACGTAGCGTGCGACACCGAGCCACGTGGGTTGTGTGGAGGGTCACCCTCGAAACGCTCCGAGATAGAGCCTACGCACTTTGTCTGAAGCTCATCATCAAAGGCCTCAAGCAGTGCCACAGCCTCCGCAGCGAACTTCTCGCCTGCAATATCGTAACCAGCCTTAACGTAGAACATCAAAGGCCATATCCACGCCGAGCCGTTGCGCGATGCGAGGTCCTGAGAACGCTGATCCTCGTTG
The DNA here is from genome assembly GCA_015059715.1 of Rikenellaceae bacterium. Classification (GTDB taxonomy): domain Bacteria; phylum Bacteroidota; class Bacteroidia; order Bacteroidales; family Rikenellaceae; genus Alistipes. Next base: position 51,822 of record SUZV01000011.1, read on the forward strand.
TAGTTCGACTTATAGAGGATGTTGCGTGGCGAGAGGGTACGCAAGCCACGAGGTGTGAGCAGGTGCTCGCGGATAATCTGGAGTACACGCACACGCTTCTCGTCGTCGAGCATCGTGTAGTCCAAACCTACGGCAACAGCCATATTACAACGGATGAACTTGTTCACCTCGTCGTAGTTTACATAGTCGGCAAGGTAGCCCTCCTCTTCGAGCCAGAACTTGGCTAAGAACGATGCCTTGATACGTGCCGATAGCTCCTTCCACTCTGCAACAAAGGCCTTGTCACCCTGCCTCTTTGCCACTGCCAACGTATACTCTACAGCGTTGTACCACAGAGCCTGAAGCTCTACGGGGTAGCCACGACGAGGTGTCAATGGCTGGCCATCAATCATGGTACCCATCCAGGTCAATGGACGCTCTGCCGATGCCCAGATAAGGCCATTATCGTGCATCTTAACCTCCTCACCAAAGCCACGACGGTAGACCTCAAGTACGCGCTTCATCGTCTGGCCATACTTAGCCCATAGCTCCTTTTGGCTGATATATCCCTCAAGCTGCTGAAGCGTAAAGAATAGCCATAGTGGAGCATCTGCCGTAGGGGGCAACACGCGCCCCTCTAACAGGCCACTCTCCTCGAAATCGCGAATAGCCGTATCGAGGGCATCGATACAATCCTCCTTATGGTTCTGCGACAGGGTAAGACCTGGAAGAGCCATAAACGTATCCTCCATAAATGGGCCGAACCAGGGATATCCTGCGATAACCTCTGTGCGATTACCTGGGCGGCGGATGACAAACTGACGTGCCGAGTGCTCAAGGCAGCTCAAAAAGTCAATCTTATGTGTGCGGCGAGCCAACGACTCCTCATACATTGTCGAGATAGCCTCTGGCGATGCCATCATATCTGTTGCAGCCGAGAATATTACGCTCTCGCCCTTCTTAATATTAAACTCGAAGTAACCCGTAGATAGAAGGTCCTCGTGACCCTCATATCCACGCGCCAACTCTTTGCGGTACTCGAAGTTATAGTACCAGTCAGGGGCCGCGATAAACTCTACCTCCTCCTTGTTGAGCTGCATGTGTAACCAGGGGAATCCCTCATACAGACGACACTTCACACCATAAGGTATTGGGTATGCCCTGCCGTCAGCCTCCATGTTAGCCTTCGAGAGCGAGTGCTTGTCGCGGAAGGCAAGCAGTGGACGAAGGCGCAGCGTAGTTTCGGAGTGCGCATCCACCAGCGTATAACGTATCATCAGCTGTGTGCGATTATGAATCCATAGCAACTCCTTCTTAAGAATCACGCCACCTACGCGGTATGTCACCGTTGGAGTAGGCGTGTACTCAAAGTCGGTGATGTACTTATGGCCACGAGGCTCGTATGCCCCCTCGTAGCGGTGTAGTGCGAGGTTAAACGACTGGTCGTGCTGCACTATAGTCTCATCGAGCGACGATAGCAGCACATAGGTACGCTCGCTCTGGTTGATGGGTGCAACCATCAAACCGTGATACTTGCGCGTGTTGCAACCAACGATGGTAGTACTCATATAGCCACCACGACGATCCGTAGCCAGCACCTCTCTATCGAGAGAGTACTCTAAGTTGGCCAACTCGCGCTTGTCGAATTTTAGTCCTGACATAATCTCTGATATATTTATTGTTTTCTGTTTACTATGTTTGCTATGCCCGCAGTATGACAAAGGCCATACTCTACTCTGTCGCACGTAGTTACCTTAAGCCGATAGGCTAATCTAAGCTTGCTATCATATACGAAACTTTGACACTGCAAACGTGTGGTTATCAACGATATAACACACTATTCAGCAGCGTCCTTCAAAATAAGTGCGACTTTGCAGAGTAAAAGTACGCATTTATTTTCAAAATGCCAAAATATTTATGCGAAAAGTGACTCTATCACAGCATCCGAGAGCATAAAGCTCGATGTAGGTATAGCCAACGTATCTTGGTGCTGCACCAATGTTTTACACTCTATACACACCTTTGCCGCTTGCTCTACCCTATGCCTCTGAGCCTCACCATAATCTCTTGCTATGTATGCTAAGTCGATACCCTCGACCCTACGTAGCGATGTCATGATATACTCGTTTAGATGATCCTTTCTCGTAAGCGTTTCGCCCTCGAAACGCATATCACCCTCGGCATACTCCTTTGCCGTCGAGATACACCACCTGCGGTCGTCACCACTAAAGGAGTGTGCGCCAGGCCCTATGCCGAGATACTCGACACCTGCCCAGTAGGCCGAGTTATGCTTGGCACGACACCCTTTAAGGGCATAGTTCGACACCTCGTAGTGCTCATATCCAGCCTCCGTAAGCATGCTCTCGACCAATAGGTAGTCGCTCTCGGACCTCTCTTCGCTGACGGGGATATATTCACCACGCCGAGCCATTACTCCAAGTTTGGTGTGCTCCTCGACCGTGAGGTGGTAGGCCGAGATATGCTCTACGCCGAGCTCAATGGCACGTGCAACGCTCTGCGCGAGCCACTTATCGCCAAAACCTGCCACACCAAAGATTATATCTACCGAGATATTATCGCAGCCAGCCTTGCGCAGGCGCGACACCGCCGCTTCAGCCTCGTCTGCCGTATGACGACGATTCATAAAGCGCAGCACCCTATCGTCGAATGATTGCACGCCAAGGCTTACTCGATTTACTGACGTAGAGCCCAGTTTTGCCGCATACTCGGCGGTGATATCATCGGGGTTAGCCTCCAGGGTTATCTCACTAACCTGCGTGCAGTCAAATAGTTGGCGAGCGTGAGTAATAAGACCCTCAACCTGCTCGGGGCTAAGGAGAGAGGGTGTTCCACCGCCAAAATATATAGATGTAAGACTCCGCTCCTTAAGATATGGCGCACGACGCTCCAACTCGGCATGCATCTGCTCTACAACCTTAGGTATTAGGGCCACAGCCCCCACCTTGTAGAAATCGCAGTAGGTGCATATACGCTTACAGAAGGGTACGTGAAAGTAGAGTGTCGCCATATATATACTCGCTAATTGGCTACAAAGTTACTTATTTTATCATTTTTTGTGAAATGATATTAGCAATTTGTGTTATATTTGCACTACTAAAACTGTAAAAATTTTAGGCTATGAAGAGTATCAAAGAGTTATACCGCATAGGTACAGGACCATCGAGCAGCCACACCATGGCACCACGCCGCGCTGCCGAGATGTTTCAACGTCGCAACCCCGATTGCACCCTCTTTCGTGTAACCCTATACGGCAGCCTTGCCGCTACGGGCCGAGGACACCTTACCGACCAAGCCATCTTCGAGACGTTGCGTCCCTATGGCGAGGTTGAACTTATATGGGAGCCCTCGGTGTTTAAGCCCTTCCACCCCAACGGTATGCGCTTCGAGGCACTTAACAACGACACCGTTATCGACGATTGGACGGTATATAGTGTTGGTGGCGGAGCACTTGCCGAGGAGAACTGCGCACCGATAGAGAGTGCCGACATATACCCCGACAGCAAACTTGTAGATATAATGAGGTGGTGTAGGGATAACGGCCGCACCTATTGGGAGTATGTCGAGATGCACGAGGGCAAGGAGATATGGACCTTCCTATCGAAGGTGTGGCGCGTCATGCGCGAGGCCGTAGAGCGCGGTATCGAGACCGATGGAGTTATTCCAGGCCCACTAAATCTTGCTCGTCGCGCTATGCGCTATAATGTTCGTGCTTCGGGTTATAGCCAGAGTCTTAAGTCGCGCGGTCTTATCTTCTCCTACGCTCTTGCCGTTAGCGAGGAGAACGCCTGTGGTGGTCGCATCGTCACAGCACCTACGTGCGGTTCGTCGGGAGTTATACCAGCCGTGCTCTACCACTTGTGGAAGACCCGCGAGTTCTCCGAGATGCGCATCTGCCGCGCCTTGGCCACAGCAGGCCTTATAGGCAACATCGTCAAGCACAACGCCTCAATCTCGGGTGCCGAGGTAGGGTGTCAGGGCGAGGTGGGCGTTGCCTGTGCTATGGCCGCAGCCGCAGCCAATCAGCTCTTTGGTGGCACGCCTGCACAGATTGAGTACGCCGCCGAGATGGGCCTTGAGCACCACTTGGGTATGACGTGTGACCCGATATGTGGTCTTGTGCAGATACCCTGCATCGAGCGTAACGCCTACGCTGCTGCACGAGCCTTGGATGCCAACCTATACTCGATGTACACCGATGGTCACCACCGCGTGTCGTTTGATCGTGTTGTCGAGGTTATGAAGCAGACGGGCCACGACCTACCCTCTATCTATAAGGAGACGGGCGAAGGTGGTCTTGCCAAGGACTTTATGTAGCACAATCGTTGTTAACGCTATAAACGTTAATATAGTGGGAGGCTCTACATGTCTCCCACTATATTTTTTATAAAGAGGAGTATTTTACGATACCCCATCTCGAACATAGCACTCACATCGTAAATGGTGGCGAGCCTATGTTTTATATTGTCCACTATAGCGTGAAGCTTAAGGGCATAGACTACCACAGCTACCACAATCCACGCCATCCCGACTACAAGGATAGCCCCAGAGAGCGTACCAAGGGCCTCGCCAAGCAAAATAACTACGGCAACGCTGATAAAGGCGAGGCCCAATATCGTGGCACAAAGGAAGAGTATCACCCACATCGCTCTGCTACGTCAGCAATACTATTTATCGTCACACTCGCACCCCTCCTGACCACAGGTACAGTTCTCCTTGTGATGACGCATACGCTCGGCAGCCTCATCCACTGCTGTGCGTATCTTACTGCGTAGTTCGCTACCCGATTGTGGAGTGACCAGCATCGCCACTACCGCACCTACCACAGCACCTCCGAGTGCCGACAGTAGACATAATGATGAATTTTTCATAGTCGTAAAATGTTTTAGAATCCACTCTATCGAGTAGCAAACCTCGCGCCAAAGCTTGCCCATAAACCTATAGCAACCTCCCCCATAGCTACATATTTTATCACTATTTACGCAATCTTCCTCAATATAAATTCTTATCTTTGCCGCGTGAATTGTGGATATAAGATAGTCGCCTTTACGGGACATAGGGATTATGATGGCTCGGTCGATGAGCAACTTCGTCATGTTGTCGCCACGCTCTACAACGAGGGTGCGCGGGAGTTTCGTGTAGGCATGGCCGAGGGCTTTGACCTTGCCGCAGCCGAGGCCGTCATAGAGCTTATGGAGAGGGTCTACGACATTAGGCTTGTCGCCTTTATTCCTTGGCCCGACTTCTACAAACCCCTCAGCAGCGATGACCAACGACGCTACCACAATATCCTAGGCTACTGCGACATAATACACTACATCGCACCGCGATACACCACATCAATATTTCGCCTACGCAACGATAGGCTCGTCGACGGTGCCGACACTATTGTCGCCTGGTGGCGTGGCACCCAGAGTGGCACTGGCTATACCTTGCAGCGCGCACGCTCGCAACGCTGCCATATCGTAAACCTCTACCCCGACCCACAGCAGAGTCTCGACCTATAGTCACTCGCCCTTCAACATACGACCGACCACACAAATAGCTCATAAAGACCACTTTTATATACCAAAAGAGGTTTTCTATGGGCGCAATGGGTATTTATACCACCCTTAAAATAATAAAATTGTCTTACTTTTGCGCCAAATTATTAAAACATTCAAGGAATTGGTTATGAAGATTAAACATCTACTATTGGCATTTACCGCTTTGGCTATATGCTTTACTGCCGAGGCACAGGGAACCACATCGGAGAAGGTTAAATCATTTGCAGACAAACACTTAAAGCTATCGGGATACCTCCAGGGAGGCTTCCAGTGGGAGGAGCAGAGCGACCCCTCGACAACGTTCTATCTTCGCCGCGCACGTGTCAGCCTCTCGGGCGACTTTGCCAAGGAGATGTTTGACTACCGTCTTCAGGTCGATATGGCTGGTTCGCCCAAGATTTGCGACCTCTACGTCCGCTACAAGCCTCTCAACGCGATAAATGTACAGCTCGGACAGTTTAAGCTACCTTTTTCTCTTGAGAATGAGCTATATGGTCCTACGAAGTTCGAGTTTATCGAGTACTCATACCTAACCACATACCTCGTGCGCAATAATGGCAAGTATGATGGTATCTCGGCAACAGGTCGCGATATGGGTATTCAGCTCTATGGTGGCTTTATCAAGCGAGATGGCTATAGCATCATCAATTACAACATCGGCGTATTCAATGGCTCGGGCATAAACGGCAAGGATAACAACTCGTCGAAGGATGCTATCGCCCGCCTTATCATCAAGCCCTTCAAGGGATTCTCTGTATCGGGTTCATATATGTACTCGGAGACCAATCACAACGGTATGGAGTATATGAAGTCGCCACGCTGGTCTGTAGGTGTTATCTATGACGTGCGCCACTGGATTGCTCGCGTTGAGTTTGCCGAGGCCGACTTTGCGGGTAACAAGACAGATGCCCTCTACGCCTTGGCTGGCTACCACTTCGAGAAGCCTTGGACCATAGCCGCTCGCTATGAGTTTATCAACGACGAGTATAGAGTTTTAGACGAGGAGCGCGTAACGCTCGGTGCTGTATACAAGCCTTTCAAGTTCCTGCGCTTGCAGTTCAACGTATCGTACACTATGCGCAACAACCTACCTGAGGCGTACCGCAACTCGCTCGGCACAAACCTTATGGTATCGGCAATATTCTAAACTCGCCCCACATAGAATTAAATAAAAACAGGTATAACTATGAAAAAATTCTTAACAGAAGATTGGGTTGTTACGTTCCTAAGCATTCCACTGCTTATCATTGCAGGCCTTGCCTCGATGCTCCCTGGTGGTGGTCCCAAGGTGCCTGACACCCTAATAACAGGCGAGGCGTGGATGAATATCGGCATATTCTTTGTTATCGCCTTAGTACTCCTCTACATCGGTAACCGCCTACTTAATCGTCCGATGAAGGGTCTCCTACTGTCGTTTATCGTCATCTTTGCCATAGCCGTCTTAGCACAGTGGATAGCTAAGCTCCCTACGGTTAAGTACTACGGCTTCGAGGCGGTATTCTTCTCTGTAATCTTTGGTCTTATCATCCGTAACGTCTTCCACGTGCCCGACTGGCTCAAGCCAGCTATCCAGGGTGAGTTTTTCATCAAGATAGGTGTTGTTTGCCTCGGTGCTACGGTGCTCTTCTCCGACGTAATGAAGTCTGGAGCTGCGGGCCTTATCCAGGCCGTTATGGTTGTGGCCATTGTGTGGTTCTTCGCCTATACACTGGCACGTAAGTTTAAGGTCGAGCAGGCTACGGCGATGACCTTAGCAAGTGGCTGCTCAATATGCGGTGTTTCGGCATGTATCACCGCCGCAGGTGTCGCAGGTACGGATAAGAAGCAGCTATCGTACATCATCTCGTTAGTGCTTATCATCGTAGTCCCTATGATATACCTTATGCCTTGGTTGGCAAGTGTTGTCGTACCCCTCTTTAGCGATGACCCAGCTATTCAGAATGAGATTGCAGGAGCCTGGATTGGTGGTACTATAGATACTACATCGGGCGTAGGTGCATCTTCGGAGATGGCTGGCGAGGCGGCACAGAAGACCGCTATCGTGGTTAAGGCTACGCAGAATGTACTTATCGGCGTTGTGGCATTCTTTATCGCCCTCTACCTCTCGGCACGCTCGGGCAATGGCAAGGGCAACAATCGTCCCTCGCTCGGCATCGTATGGGATAAGTTCCCAAAGTTTATCCTCGGCTTTGTTATCGCCTCAGCGGTATTTAGCATTCTTCAGGCCGAAGACCTCCTCACGCTCAATGCCAAGGGCAAGATTATGGAGACTTCGCTGGCTAAGACCTTCTCGACATTCTTCTTCTCGCTATCCTTCGTATGTATCGGTATGGATACACGTCTTAAGGATATCATCTCGAAGGAGAACCGCAACGCACTCTACGCCTTCCTTGGTGCGCAGACCTTCAATATTATCGTCACTATGCTTATCGCATGGTTGATGTTCGGTGTTGTCAAGCCAGCCATCTGGCCTACAACCCCCGAGGCTACGGCTACGGTGCAGACGATAGAGGCAACTGATGATACTAAAGCTACGGAGACTACTGAGTCCACTGAAACTACCGAGGCTACTGACGACACACCCTTCGTTGTCGAAGAGCCTGTCGTAGCCCCCGAAATTGCGTTTGAGTAGAAACGACGAGGCTACATAACGCCTTAGAGGCAAATTACCCCAAAAGTAAAAAAACTTTTGGGGTAATTTATTTTATAAAACACTGTCCCTCAGAGCATTACACCTTCACTTAGGATTGTCACACTGCCCTCCTATGGTAATTTCAATAAAATTATAAAGTATTTAGGCTAAATATATGATAAAAATTGCTATATTTGCGGCCATAAATGACAACAATTGGAGTATTTATAAAACCATATAATGCATAGGTAAAGAGAAGAGTGTAAACTGACAATATAATAATTCACTAAGTAAACAACATTAAAAAGATGAAAAGAGCAAACATGTACAACGCTCCAACAGTGGAGCTTATAGAGGTAGTAATAGAGCGCGGCTTTGAACCAAGTGGCTTCGGCGACATTTCAGAAGGTAACGATGGTGGCAAATTATAAACCCTTGCTACAGGACTAATTTGTTATCCATTGGTAGATTCTATGAAATTAGGTAGAAAAGTTCACCCTCTACCGACCCATAAAGCATACCCTTAATGAACACAAAAACTATGAGAAATACGCTATTAATACTATTGGCCGCGACACTTTTTGTCGCCTGTTCCAAGGAGACAGCAACAGACGATGTAAACAAAGGCAAGGTGAACGCTACGGCCACCTTCAAAACTATTGATCAGCACCCCGACCACAACGACTCGGAGCAGGGCCCAGGCTTTCCACCGATGATTGGTGTTACCATCGGTGGCGACACATTAACTGAGTATAGCTGGGAGGCAGGCGACGGCTTTGCCATAACCTCAAAAGCTGGCGTTGGTGCCTCTGAACCTGAGTGGATGTTTGCAGGCGCGGCAGGCTCGACAGATGTCTACTACTACGGCTTCTTTGAAGCGGTTGCGACACATGATACATACTATGCGGTATACCCATACAACTCAACGCTTGTTGGTGGCAATCGCGACCACTACTACGCAGGAGAGTTCTGGGTAGACTACTCTGTACAATCGGGCATGGACCGCGATGCAGCACTACTTACTGCGATGGTAAAGGATACCACAATCGACAAGCTTGACTTCGATTTCTACCCCACCAATGCTATTCTCTATGTCTCGGTAAATGGACTACCCAAGAACGAGACACTACAGTCGGTAACATTAAGACAGACATCGGGCGAGAGTTTTACCACTAAGTTTCAGTGGGACATCCTCAACAATCGTGTTGCAGGACGTTACTCAACCTCTCAGATTACAGTAGAGCAACCCGACAACAACTTCTTCATAGCACTACCACCCTACTTAGAGCTCTCGGAGTTCTCTCTCACGTTTAAGACCAACACCAAGGAGGTTATCAAGATTTACGATGGCCGCTTCTTCGATAAGGGCTACACCTATCGTAGCATCATCGAGTGGGAGGAGACGATAAAGCCTACGGTTGTTTGTGGTGCCAAGACCAGCTACGACCTCTACTTAGAGGGCAAGAGCGACATAGCCAACAAGATGGTTAATGCCGCCGTATTGGTAGGCGCAGGCTTCAACTACGATGGCAATAGCTATGAGACAGAGTCGTACTCTACCTACATCAATGTTGCTGACGAGGATATCAGCAGCGCAGGCGTTGTTCTTAAGAATATGGCGACCAGAAGGGAGCACGATATCAAGCTCAGCTTTGGCGATGGCTACATTGGACGCGACGATTGGACCGTAGCCGACTACTCGATTATAGACTGGACCGAGTATACGGCAACGGCCTACTTGATACTTAATGATGGCACACGTGTAGAGTCTGAGCCTACGACACACTACGTCACAGGCTTCCCCTACGACTCAAGAAGGGGCGAGTTCCATGGCTTCTATACAGAGGATAACTGGGACTTTAACGGCACATATTCATCACTTCGATTCCCTTGGAGGGATATCTCAAATGGCGTTAGCGATTTGGTCAACTCGTTCATCTTCTTCCAGGAGCACGATGGCCTACTCTTGGAGGGTGGACTACGCTGGGCACAGGTACTCTCACCACAATTCTTTATCCCCAACAATGACCTCTATATCAAGGCTAACTGGGAAATTAGCTCCAGATGGACAGCTCGCGAAGCTAATATCGCACTGCTAAGGTCTACAAATAATGGTGGGGATGCCGATGATGAGATTTTTGCGTATGACCCAGGTGATGCAGAGCACTATAAGATGACATCAGAGCCATTCGCTATGGATCCAGACTATCCATGCTTCCAGATAGAGCTACAGGTAGCCTTCAGAGGCCCTTGGGCACATGTACACCACTTGGTGTTGGAGTATAACTAATCTTTGTCTTTAGTCAAGAGAGATATATACAATGGGGGATGACTAACAAGTAAATTTGTCATCCCCCACTCTTTTGGGCGGCAACGAACCACCCACGCAACTCTACTATTTAACGCAGGGAGTCATCACCCTTTAAACACTCCTCAAGCAACGCCTGGCATCCATCTTCGAGCAGGTCGAGGACAAGCTCAAAGCCCTCGTGGCCCTCGTAGTATGGGTCGGGGACGTAGGACCAGTCGGGGTGGTTGCGCAGAAACTCGCGAAAGCGATATATCCTCCTCCCCGCCTCACGATTTGGGGCAAGTCTAAAGAGCGACTCATAATTATTATCGTCCATAGCGATGATGTAGTCGAACCTCTCGAAGTCCTCCTGACGCACCTGACGAGCAAGGTGAGTCATCTCTATACCACGTGCAGCTGCGGCACGTCGCATACGCACATCGGAGCGTTCTCCGCTATGACCGCCATACGTTCCTGCCGAGTCGATAACAAACCTGTCGGCATACCCTTTGCTCGCGACAAGCATCCTAAACATAGCCTCGGCAGCAGGTGAGCGACAGATATTGCCGAGGCATACAAACAAAACGCGCTGTTTCATATAACCCATCTATTTTAGTGCAAAGATAGAGTATTTTGCAAAAAAACTACACTGTATTCATTTATTAAATTTTGCCGTTTATTTAATTATCTCGCCTATTTACGATATAAGTTGGTCAGCTTGCCAATTATGGCACAATTTTAACAATATTTTTCCTATCTTTGCGATTTGAAAATTACTATTCACGCACAAAACAGATATAGATATGAAACTCAAAGCACTACTTATTATCGCCATTGCGGTATTTGGCCTAACCTCTACATCTGAGGCACAGAGCCTACCACGCAAGGTGCGCAACGTCGAGGTTCAGGACCTCGATACCAACAAGGCCCGACTCCCCTGGTGGGGCGAGAAGAACCTTCTCATCTTCTATGTAGACCCCGAGGTGCCTAAGCAGAACCACGACTTTATCTCCCATATCGAGGAGACAGGTCGCGTGCAGGGCCCCAATATCGAGGGCTTCGGCATCGTAAACCTTAAGGATGCTCTCTACCCCAACTCATTGGTGCGTAAGATTGCCGATGCGCGTACAGCAAAGAATGGTGCTACAATCCTCTGTGACCCCGACCACTATATCAGCAGCGCGTGGCGACTTGGTGACTGCGACAATAAGTTCGTCATCATGCTTGTAAACAAGGCTGGCGAGCTGGTATATGTCCACAAGGGCGAGATGGACGAGGAGGAGCAGCAGCGTTTCATTGCCGCAGCAGACCCACTACGTTAATTATTGCATAACCAATGCTTTACATAGCACTACTCGCTGTGGTGCTGGTGCTATCGACATCATTTGCTACGGCACAAAATCCCGAGCAGATGATTATCGATGGCGACACCATTAGCTATACATATCACGCTGACCATACCCCCATAACCAAGAAGGGGTTTGGCCAGCGTCTTGATGACTATCTGTCACTCGATGTTAACGATGCCAAGAGGGTAAACTTCTCTATCACTGGAGGCCCTGGATACTCGCCTAATAGAGGGTGGCAGCTCGCCGTTAGAGGCGATATGCAATACCGCACTCGGGCGACACAGACAACATCTACGCCCGACAGGCTGTCGATAGTCGCAGCAGCATCACTAACAGGCTATTATGGCATTAAGATAGATGGTGTAAACCACCTTGGCAAGAGCCACAACCTGCAATATGGTGCCGAGCTGCGCTCCGAGCCTCGTGACATCTACGGACTAAGCTTTGCAAGCTCGTCAGTGGGTACTTTGGGCACCTACACCGAGGAGATGTATCGCGGATGGGTACGCTACAGCCACCTGGTAAACAATCTCTTTCTCTTTGGAGCCTATGTCGACTACCACTACGAGAGTGCCCACAAGCTCGACACCTACGGAGCATCGCTTCTAAACTCACAGACTCTACAATATCAAGGCTTAGGCTTGGGCCTTAGCCTTGGCCTTAGGTCGGCACGCAAGGAGGCTATAAATCGCATACGTGGTGTGAATATCACCATCGAGGGCCTTGTGCGCCCCGAGCTGCTTAGCAACTATAGCGCGACACTGTGGCAGGTGAGCCTTCTTCTCGACTACTACCAACCGCTCTGGCGAGGTGGCCTTATGGTCATAGATATCTATGGTGAGCAACACTCACAGAATACCCCCTGGATACTTCGTGGCCAGTTGGGCGACGATGCGCGTATGCGCGGCTACTACCCTGGACGATACAATGGTAATACCCTGATAACATCGCAGTTAGAGCTGCGCCAACACATCATTAACGGCCTTGTCATTGCCGCGTGGGCAGGCTGTGGCACAGCCTTCTCGAAGGGCGAGGAGTTTAACACATCGATGATACTACCGAACTATGGTGTCGGTCTTCGCTACCACCTCGGCACACACTCGGCAATACGCATAGATGTTGGCTTTGGACGCGACGGCTATGACTTTATCTTGGGCTACAACGAGGCCTTCTAATATCTTCCCTACGGCACAAGCACACCCTCAGTGCGCAAGCGAAACGAGAAAATATCCTATTAATTCACGCACACATACATTTGCGGTTTGTTGATTAGCATTTTTTTCGTATCTTTGCCGCCATAAACCTATACCTATAGGTATAGTACTATTTTTTCGTACTGCGGAAATGTATTTTTAAACTATGAAAATAGCATTAGCACAGCTCAACTTTACCGTTGGCGATATCAAGGCCAACTGCGACAAGATTATTGCTGCCATAAACAGCGCAAAGAGTCAGGGTGCCGACTTAGTGGTATTTGCCGAGTTTGCAATATCGGGAACACCAGCCTATGGCTTGCTCACCAAGACTACCTTCCTAACCCTCTGCGAGGAGGCTGTAGATCGCATTGCCAACTCGTGTCATGGCATAGCAGCCATCGTAGGAACTCCATACCTTACCGAGGAGGGCGCAATCAGCGCAGCAGCATATATCGACAAGCGTGGTAACGTTGAGTATATCGGCAAGCGATATGTCACAGCTCGCCGCGAGATGGGATATATCGTAGGCTCGTCAATAGGTAGCCAAACGATACACATCGATGGCCTCACGCTTAAGGTTGTGGTAGGTGACGACCTTAGCCGTATGGACGATATTGACGAGGAGGTAGATACTATAATCTCGGTAAATGCTCGCCGCTATGGTAAGGGTATCCTCACACGTCGTTTCGACAAGATGAGCCGCTTGGCCTTTGCCGAGGGCAAGAACCTTGTGCTTATCAACCAGGTGGGTGGCTCGGGAGATATCGTCTACGATGGCACCTCGGGAATACTCAATAGCGAGGGTCGCCTGGTTATGCTTCTTAAGAGCTTCGATGAGGACCTTCAGATATTCGATACCGATGCTAAAAACGAGCCATTCGATGTGCCTTTTACCACGTATAATGACCGCACACGTATGATTTACGAGGCAGCATGCCTTGGTCTACGCGACTACTTCCTTAAGAATGGTTACACCAAGGCCTGCGTAGGTCTTTCGGGGGGTATCGACTCGGCTGTCGTTGCCTGCTTGGCCGTAGGAGCTCTCGGCAGGGAGAACGTAAGGGTGCTACACATGCCCTCGCCATTTACCCCTAACGAGAGTGTCGAGGATGCCAAGCGTTTGGCCGAGAACCTTGGTGTGGAGTACAGCGTACTGCCTATCATCGAGGCCTACAACGCTATGGTGGGGACGCTACAGCCCGTTATCGGAGGTACGGAGTTCGACGCTACCGAGGAGAACATCCAGACACGCATACGCGCCACGATGCTCATGGCACTTCAGAATAAGACAGGCTATATGCTACTCAACTCGTCAAACAAGAGCGAGAATGCTCTCGGATGGTGTACCCTCTATGGCGATACGGCTGGAACATTTAGCCCTACGGGCGACCTCTACAAGGGCGAGATATACGACCTTGCTCGATATATCAACGCCACCTATGGCGATGTTATTCCAGACGCTATAATCGACAAGGAGCCATCGTCGGAGCTTCGTCCCAATCAGAAGGATAGCGACACCCTCCCCCACTACGAGGTTATCGATGCTATACTCTTCCGCATGATTGAGAAGAAACAGCACCGCGAGGAGATTATCAACGCAGGCTTCGACTCGGCAGTGGTCGAGACTATACACCGCATGGTTATGGAGAACGAGAAGAAGAGATATCAGTTTCCTCCCGTACTCCGCCTATCGCCCTGTGCCTTCGGCCACGAGTGGCTCATGCCCTTAGTTAACCACTACTGCGACTAAGAGAAGCCGTTGTGGGCTTAACGATAAAGACCGCTAAGAGATAGGCGTTTATGCAACTATCACTAAAGATATGTCACTATTTCGTGTTATACTATCAATCATCTTCCCACCTTTGGCCGTTGTAGACCAAGGGTGTGGCTCGTTTTTGATTGTACTGATACTGACACTCTTAGGATGGGTACCTGGAGTATTGGCTGCGCTGATAATCCTCAATAACGTCAATAATTAGCACACTAAAGAGGTGAGGTATTGTTATGGGTAGCAGTGTACAACATCGTGGCATCGTAGAGCGCATCGTGGGCGATATCGTCTATGTTAGCGTCGAGCAGCAGTCGGCCTGCGCGGCATGCCATGCCAAGGGCATCTGCACAGAACAGGGGGCAAAGCGTACAATAGAGGTCAGGAGCAACCACGCTTCGCAGTACAACGTCGGCGATAGGGTTATCGTAGCACTGCTCAATAACGCTATGGGTTTCTCGTCGATAATATGGGGATATATGCTGCCCCTCGTGGTACTCATCGTCGGGTTGCTACTATGCAAGGCCATAGGGCTGGGCGATGGTCCCTCGGCAGTTATCTCGATAGTGGCCGTAGCCATATACTATGGCGCGATGTACATATTTAGAAACAAGATAGAAAAAAAGATACAATTTACAATTATTAAGGAGTAATGAACACTTTACTATTAACAGTCTTAACACTCAGCGTATTAGGCATTGTGTTGGCCGTTATCTTGTATTTCGTGGCACAGAAATTCAAGGTATATGAGGACCCACGCATCGACGATGTTGAGAAGATGCTCCCAGGAGCAAACTGTGGAGGTTGTGGCTTTGCAGGATGTCGTGCCATGTCCGAGGCCTTGGTTACACGCGACAACATAGCATCGCTCTTCTGTCCTGTAGCTGGTGGCGATACCATGAAGAGCATTGCCAGCTTCCTGGGCAAGACAGCCGCCGAGAAGAGCCCTATGGTTGCCACTATGCGCTGTGGCGGCACGTGCGACAAGCGTCCCAAGGTCAACCACTACGATGGTGCCCTTAACTGCGCTGTGGTCAACACCTTCTACGTTGGTGAGTCGGCCTGCGCTTTCGGATGTATCGGCTATGGTGACTGTGTGAGTGCTTGTAAGTTTGGTGCGCTACACATAAACCACGAGACAGGTCTTGTCGAGGTCGATGCCGACAAGTGTACGGCGTGTGGTGCATGCGTGAAGGCCTGCCCCAAGGGTCTCTTCGAGCTACGCAAGAAGTGGCCTAAGAACCGTGCGATATATGTAGCTTGCCGCTCGAAGAATCGCGGAGCTGTTGTTATGAAGGCCTGCAAGGCTGGCTGCATTGGCTGTGGCAAGTGCGAGAAGGTGTGTGCCTTTGGAGCTATAACCATAGACAACCACCTTGCCTATATCGACCCCGAGAAGTGTAAGCTGTGCCGTAAGTGCGTTAACGAGTGTCCTACGGGAGCTATCAAGATTGTAAATATGGAGCCTCTGCCCAAGGAGCCCAAGGCCCCCAAAACACCAGCACCCGAGGCTACAGCGACAAAAGATAATAAGAGCGTAGAGGCATAATAAGAGCACCTGAAAAAGTATGAGAACATTTCCAATAGGCGGTATACATCCGCAAGACAACAAGGAGTGGAGCAAGGATAAGGCTATCGAGGTTTTAGAGCTGCCCAATGAGGTGATGATACCTATGATTCAGCATATAGGTGCGCCAGCAACACCCATAGTAGCTAAGGGCGACAAGGTGCTTGTCGGTCAGCTCATTGGCCAGGCAGTAGGTTTCGTATCTGCAAACATACACTCACCCATATCTGGTACGGTGACATCTGTCGATGCCTACCCTAATGGTCAGGGACAGCGACGCATGATGATAGTCATTAAGCGCGAGGGCGACGAGTGGCTTGAGAGCATCGACCGCAGCACGGAGCTTAAGCGCGAGTGTCGGCTTCAGCCAACGGAGATAATCGAGAAGATTAAGCGAGCTGGCGTTGTAGGCCTTGGTGGAGCACAGTTCCCCACACACGTAAAGCTATCTATCCCCGATGGTCAGAGGGCCGAGGTGCTGGTTATCAACGGTGTAGAGTGCGAGCCATACCTTACCTCCGACTACCGCAATATGCTTGAGCGTGGCGAGATGCTCCTCACAGGTGTCGAGATACTTATGCGTGCCATCGGTGTTGAGAGGGCCGTTATAGGTGTCGAGAACAACAAGCCCGATGCTATCAAGCATCTTCGCGACATCATCTCTCGTGACAACTATCGTGGCATCGAGGTTATGCCGCTTAAGCTACGCTATCCTCAGGGTGGCGAGAAGCAGCTTATCGCCGCAGTCACAGGTCGTCAGATAGCACCACCTCCAGCACTCCCCATCTCCGAGGGTGCTGTAGTGTGCAACGTATCGTCGGCAATAGCTGTCTACGAGGCCGTACAGAAGGATAAGCCACTTATTGAACGCGTAGTGACTATTACGGGTAAGGAGCTAAAGTCTACGCACAACTACCTTGCACGCTTTGGCACATCCTTAGACTTCATCCTTGACCATGTCGGAGGTCTTCCCGAGGGCGATGTGAAGCTTCTCAACGGAGGCCCTATGATGGGTCGCTCGATAGTAGATACCTCAGCCCCCCTTATCAAGGGTTGCTCGGGCATCACCGTACTCTCGGGCCAGAGCGTAGCGCGTGGCAAGGAGGGTGCTTGTATCAAGTGTGCCAAGTGCGTATCGGTATGTCCTATGGGTCTTGAGCCCTACCTACTCTCGAAGCTTGCAAAGCTCCAGAAGTGGGATATTGCCGAGGAGCATAACACTATCGACTGCATCGAGTGTGGCTGCTGCTCATACACCTGTCCATCGAACTTGCCCCTCTTGGACTATATCCGCATCGGCAAGCAGACGGTGATGACCAACATACGCGCACGTGCGGCTGCGAAGAAATAGGTATAACGACAGCCCGACTGACAGATTAGTAAAATTTAAATAGATAAATAGTATATGGCAACCAGACTTTTTGCTGCGCCCTCGCCACACATACACGGAGGAGAGAGTACCAAGCGCATAATGCTTGATGTTGTACTTGCCCTGCTTCCAGCATTGGCCGTGTCGACCTATGTTTTAGGCCTTAGGGTGCTTTTGATTACTGCTGTATCGGTAGTTAGCTGCGTAGCTTTCGAGTACCTCATAGCACGCTTTCTACTTAGGCGCGAGGCCACCATTTGCGACCTCTCGGCAGTAGTTACAGGCGTACTTCTCGCCTTTAACCTTCCAGCAGGTATTCCTTGGTGGATTGTGGTCATCGGTGCTCTTGTAGCCATCGGCATCGGCAAGATGACCTACGGCGGTTTGGGCACAAACCCCTTTAACCCAGCACTTACAGGACGTATATTCCTGCTTATGGCCTACCCTGTGGAGATGACCGACTGGACTACATCCATCCCCGATGCACTGTCAGGCTCAACGATGCTGGCCGAGGTTAAGTACAACCCGGCGTTGGCCTCGGAGCTTAACTTTACGGAGATGTTTGGCGGTTATATGAATGGCTCTATGGGTGAGATTAGTGCCTTGGCCCTCATCATAGGAGGTATCTATCTCTTGTGGCGCAGGGTTATCACGTGGCATATCCCCGTAAGTATTCTGCTCACAATGGCCCTCATTGCGATGTTTTACGCCTTGGGCTTTGGCGGCTCGCTCGTATATGAGCTACCACTCTTCCACCTCTTGGCTGGTGGTGCTCTCCTCGGAGCTATATTCATGGCTACCGACTACTCGACCTCGCCAATGACACACAAGGGAATGATAATCTATGGCGTGGGCATCGGCGTTATCACCATGGTTATACGTCTGTGGGGTGCATATCCCGAGGGTATGTCGTTTGCGATATTTATTATGAATGCCGCAACGCCACTTATCAATAAGTATTGCAAACCTAAGCGTTTCGGAACTAAATAATCGAAAGGTATGAAGAGTTCATTGAAAAATATGGTCTTGGTGCTATTCACCATCACCGCTATCGCAGCACTTCTCGTGGGTTTAGTCAACGATATGACCAAGGAGGCTATCGCCCAGAGTAGGCTTGATGCTAAGAATGCTGCAAAGTTCAGCGTGCTGAGCACTACAGCCACCGAGGCATCTGTAGCACGCGACACTACGCGCACCATCGGAGACTTTGCCGTTACGGTTAGCACCGTAGTGCGCAACGACGATGGCTCGACGGTAGGCTACGCTGTCGAGGCACCGAGCATCACCAAGAGTGGCTATGCCGACCGCATAATCCTTATGGTAGGCTTTATCGAGAAGGAGGGCGAGGCCATTATTAACAACATAGAGGTACTATCGCAGAAGGAGACCCCTGGCTTGGGAGCGAATATGACCAAGGAGGGCAACAGCCTTATTAGCAGCGTTGCAGGCAAGCAGGCCAAGATACTTAAGTTTAGCGTAGCTAAGGAGGGAGGGTCATTCGACGCACTTACAGGCTCGACAATATCGTCACGCGCCTATGCCAATGCCGTAGAGACCGCCTACGCAGGCTATCTCTGGGCAACAGGTCGTCTCGACATGAGTAGCGAGGCTGTCGCCGCTGCACCTACGGGAGCCTCGATGCCCACCGACGAGAGTAACGAATGGGAGCCAGAGGCTCAGGAAGGAGATATGACAAATGAGTAGACTTCAGATTATAACCAAGGGTATTCTCAAGGAGAACCCTACGTTTGTACTTATATTGGGTATGTGCCCTACGTTGGGTGTTACCTCATCGGCGATAAATGGTATGGGTATGGGCATTGCGACCATGGCGGTGCTTATCCTGTCGAATATAGTCATCTCGATGATTAAAAACTTTATCCCCGACAAGGTACGTATTCCAGCCTTCATCGTGGTCATCGCCTCGTTTGTAACCATCATCGAGATGCTTATGCAGGCCTACGTACCCTCGTTATACGCCTCGCTGGGTGTCTTTATCCCGCTGATCGTTGTAAACTGCATCATCTTGGGTCGTGCCGAGGCCTTCGCCTCGAAGAATGGCGTTTTCGACTCTGCGCTTGATGGTCTTGGCATAGGTCTTGGCTTTACGCTCTCGCTGACGATTGTCGGCATGGTGCGCGAGGCGTTGGGTGCAGGCTCAATCTTCGGCTTTAGCTTTGCCGAGGGTGTTATGCCACTACTATTTATCTTAGCACCTGGCGGTTTCCTCGTTCTCGGTTACTTAATGGTATTGTTTAACAAAATAGCTAAACGTTAATGATAGGTATGAACATTATGAGTATATTAGTAGCAGATAATATCTCGAGCGAGGTCCTTAATGGCTTTGCTACGGGCAGTGTGGGTGTTCAGACCATCACCCTGGTGGCCATCGTCATAGGTGCTATCTTTGTTAACAACGTTGTGCTGTCGCAGTTCCTCGGTATCTGCCCCTTCCTCGGTGTATCGTCTAAGGTCGAGACATCGCTCGGTATGGGTATGGCCGTAACCTTTGTTATGGCACTCTCGTCGATTGTGACATGGCTTATACAGACATACCTTCTTGCACCCTTCGGCATTGTATATATGCAGACTATCACCTTTATCTTGGTCATCGCTGCGCTGGTGCAGATGGTCGAGATTGTGCTTAAGAAGGTGTCACCTGCACTATATCAGGCCCTCGGTATCTTCCTACCGCTTATCACCACTAACTGTGCTGTGTTGGGCGTAGCTATCATTGCAGTGCAGAAGGATTTTGACCTCTTGACGGGCGTTATCTACTCCGTATCTACGGCATTGGGCTTTGCACTGGCATTGGTACTGTTGGCAGGTATTCGCGAGCGTTTGGAGACCGAGGATACGCCTAAGGCTATGCAAGGTGTACCCATCGCGCTTATCACCGCAGGCTTGCTCGCAATGGCGTTTATGGGATTTGCTAATGTAGTTCCCCTCCCATAATTTCTTGTGATAAGGGGTCGATTGCGGTCTCTAACAAAAGATACCACCGATGGGGCGTACATCAAGTACCTCCCATCGGTGGCATCTTTATCGAGCAAAGCCTCTCCGCCTAATTGGCAATAGTGACAGGCAGAGTTGCTTCGAAGGCCACAGCACGACCATCCTTAGTCGCTGGTTGCCACTGTGGCGAGCTAAGCATAACACGTCGTAGCTCGCTATGGAGTAGCGGATGCGGCGTACCCACGACAGTTACGATATCTGTAAGCTCAACATAACCACCATCGTTGATGACAAACTTAACGACCATTTGTGATGAGAAGCTCGTGTTCTTAAGCTCCTCGGGGAGGCGCAGGTTTTGGCATACCCACAGATGGAAGCCATCCCAACCACTATTCATAAATATTGGCTCGGTGTCGGGATTTTTCTCTACCTCGGGGCTATAGGTTTTTATGACCATAACGCCGCGCGACACATCGCCAAAGTGTTTGTAATACTCCAGTTCGCTATCCCCCTCGGCATAGAGTGTCACTTGCTTTATATCGGCCACCGAGAGAGACTTAAACTCCTCTACCGACATAGGCACACCATCTAAGACATACATCATCGCCTCGCCATCGGCCACCCTATCGCGGTTACTAAAGGCACGAACAACAATCTCTTCGACATCAGCACCCTCAACGGCTATCTTCATACCATCAATCTCTACGGCAGAGTCTTCGCCAGCAAGCTGGAAGGCCACGGGCAATACAAGCGACACCGCTACAGCACTACCCTTCTGAATACCTGGGGTCCAACGTGGCGAGGCGGTAAAGACGCGCTTTACCTCGTCGACAAAGATATCTGGGTGGTTCGACTGCAACACGTTGATACCATCCTGTTCGATATAACCCTCACGGTTAACGACAAACTTCACCACGACCATATCTTGTAACCTCTGCTCCAAGGCGACCTCGGGGTAGCGTATATTCTGCATCACCCACATGCGGAATGTATTAAGGTCACCACCCATAAACGAAGGCATAACATCCACCGCGATAAAGTGTATATCATCCTGCTCCTTATCTTTTAGTGTTACGACAATTACACCATTCGAGACATCACCAAGATGCTTAAATTGTGCCAACTGCTTCTGGTCGCGTATCACCGTCATCGACTCTATCTCTGAGGATGCTATAGCCTTAACCTCTTCGGCCGAGATAGCCTTACCATCGACAACATATAGTGGTTGCTGCGACTCGCCATAGTCCATTGCCGACACCGAAGCTGCCGCAACCGCAGCCAATAATAATAAAAGTATGCGTTTCATTACCTCTACACATTAAAGTTAAACAATAGTTTTTTTCTGGGTAAAGAGCTCTTCAAATTTGTTAATGCAAAGATAATAGCTCTTTGCGCTCAATCCCAATATTCAAGGTTAAAGAGTGTTAATAGATTTGTTAAATAGTGTTAAAACACCCTACCACCACTTTTCGGCTACAATATTTTACCTATCTTTGTACTAAAGAGCATCTATTATGAGAAGGGTCAACTTTAAAATAGCGGCATTGGTGGTGGTGCTATCGCTGGTACTGCTCGTCACCGTCGAGGCCATCTGGGCGGTTCGTACCTATCGAAATATGCGCTCTAACTACGAGCTACAGATATGCAGCATCTTAGAGGAGGCTGCGTGGAAGTATGCAACACCCTCGGTTAGCGATAACGCACATATAAATATAGGTAATATCTCGCGCTTCAACGCCTTGGTGAGCGAGGGTCTACGCACGGCAGGCCTCTCTACCGAACATCGTGTCGAGGTGCTGTCGACCACCGACACAGAGCCCATAGTGCTTATGGCTATGGGCGAGATAGAGCCCAGTAGCGATGTTATATCCGTAGATAAGCACCTTAGACCCCTTATCCTACGCCTTACGGTTCTGGACCCTCACAGCACGATTCTGGGAAATATGCGTCGCGTCCTTATCCTACAACTACTCTCCGTCATAGTCCTTATATTCGCCTTTGTCTACCTGCTACATACGCTTTTTCGCGCTAAAGAGGTAGACCGCATACGTCGCGACCTTACGCACAACATAACACACGAGCTAAAGACCCCCATAGCCTCGGCATACGCCGCAACCGAGGCCCTACACACAATGCCGCATATCTACAACGACCCCACAGCGCGTAACGAGTATCTCGCTATTGTGCTTGGCGAGCTACGCCGCCTAAATGGCATGGTCGAGGAGATACTGCGCAGCTCCACCGAGGAGTTCACCACTGCCGAGCTACGTATCGAGGAGTGCGACATACGGAGCATTGTCGAGGCTGCTCGCCTATCGCTCGACCTGAAGTACTCCTCTTGTCGTGTGACATGGGAGATAGATATCGACGAGGGCTGCTCCGTTGCCGCCGATAGTTTCCACCTCCAGGGCGCAATATCGGCTATCTTAGATAATGCCATTAAGTACTCCCCAGATAACCCCAAAGTATCGCTACGTGCCACGACAAATAGGGGATATACATATATTGCAATCAAGGATAACGGCATCGGAATAGCACGTAGCCAGCAACGTGCTGTATTCGACCGATTCTATCGCATCACCGAGGGCGATAGCTACTCGACCTCGGGCTATGGCCTTGGACTCTACTACGCCCATAGCATCGTCAAGCGACACAATGGCGACATTACGGTAGACTCAACACTGGGCCAAGGCTCATGCTTTACTATAAAACTTCCACGCTATGGTAGGTAAACGTATACTTATTGTCGAGGATGAGACCACGTTAGGCCGTGTGCTCTGCGATACGCTACGTGGTCAAGGCTACGATGTCGCCTTAGCCGAGGATGGCATCGCAGGTATCGAGCTCTTCACCACGTGGCGTGCCGACTTGGTCATTGCCGACATTATGATGCCACGTTTGGATGGTCTGGGCATGGTCGAGCGACTCCGCGCTATGGATAGCAATGTCGAGGTACTCTTTCTCTCGGCGCGTAGTGGTGCTGATGATGTTGTCGAGGGGTTTCGCCGTGGTGGCAACGACTACCTTCGTAAGCCCTTCTCGTTAGAGGAGCTTCTGGCGCGTGTTGCGGCACTCCTGGCTCGCCATCCCGATGCGGAGGATAGTGTAGTTATGGCTATAGGCCACTATCGCCTCAATAGCCGTCTGTGGACTCTTAGCCTTGGCAGCTCTACACGCCGTATAACGGCTCGCGAGTCGGCCATACTTGCAATGTTGGCACAACGCTGTGGCGATATTGTAACCTCGGAGGAGCTGCTTATGGAGATTTGGGGCGACGATAGCTACTACAATCTGCGCTCGCTCAATGTCTTTATCTCGCGCATCAGGGGCTATCTACGCGATGATGGGCGCATCGAGATTCAGTCGGTACGCAGTATGGGTTATCGCTTGGTTGTCGGCGAGGAGTTGTAGGTTATTGTCTTATTCCCGATTTTTAGGACATTAGGACCATTAAGACATGAAGATGTTCCACACCCCAATTTGATGTCAGAAGCCGTGAGATGTGGGCTATCGTAATAAGAAAATTCCGAGGGAGCATAGCTAATTTCTTGTCAGAGTGGCACAGTAGTGACGCTGACATGAAGAAGCCCCACACCCCAATTTGATGTCAGAAGTCGCAAGATGTGGGCTATCGTAATAAGAAAATTCCGAGGGATAGTACCTAAGTACAGCCCTCGGAATTTACTTTAGGATAGTCCGCAGATTGCGGCTTATCACATCAAATTTTTAGATGATACCCTGCTCAAGCATAGCCTGTGCCACCTTCATGAAGCCAGCAACGTTAGCACCCTTAACATAGTTAATAGTACCATCAGGCTGCTCACCGAACTTCACGCAAGCCTCGTGGATAGACTCCATGATGAAGTGAAGCTTCTCGTCAACCTCCTTGCCAGACCATGAGAGGTGCATACAGTTCTGAGTCATCTCAAGACCAGATGTTGCTACACCACCAGCGTTAACTGCCTTACCAGGAGCGAAGAGGATACCTGCTGACTGGAATGCGTGGATAGCCTCAGGAGTACAACCCATGTTAGAAACCTCAGCGCAGCACCATGTACCGTTAGCCAAAAGCTCCTTAGCATCAGCCTCGTTAAGCTCGTTCTGGAATGCGCAAGGAAGTGCGATATCACACTTTACAGACCAAGCCTTCTTACCAGCAGTGAACTTACAAGCCTCAGGGAACTTAGTAGCCATATCCTCAACCTTGTTGCGGTTTGAAGAACGCATAACGAGCATATAGTCGATCATATCCTTAGTGATACCGCCAGGAATCTCGCATACGCCATCAGGACCAGAGATAGCAACAACCTTAGCACCAAGCTCAGTAGCCTTAGTTGCAGCACCCCAAGCTACGTTACCGAAACCTGAAACTGCAACGGTCTTGCCCTGAAGATTCTTACCAGCCTTAGCCAACATGTGCTCAGTGAAGTACAAAGCACCGAAACCTGTAGCCTCAGGACGGAGGATAGAACCACCCCAAGTCATACCCTTACCTGTCAATACGCCAGTGTGGTACTTACGAGCGAGCTTCTGGTACATACCATTGAGGAAGCCAATCTCACGACCACCAACACCTACGTCACCTGCAGGAACGTCAGTATCTACGCCGATGTTGTTCCACAACTCCTGCATAAATGCCTGGCAGAAACGCATAATCTCACCGTCAGACTTACCTACTGGGTTGAAGTCGGCACCACCCTTTGCGCCACCCATAGGAAGGGTAGTCAAGGCGTTCTTAAAGGTCTGCTCGAAACCGAGGAACTTCAACATTGAAGGGTTAACAGCTGGGTGGAAACGCAAACCGCCCTTGTAAGGACCGATAGCTGAGTTGAACTGTACGCGGTAACCGAGGTTAGTCTGCACCTCGCCATTATCATCTACCCATGTAACACGGAAAGTGAAGATACGATCTGGCTCAACGATACGCTCAACGATCTTAGCCTTCTCGAACTCAGGGTGCTGGTTGTATACCTCCTCGATAGACTCCAATACCTCCTGTACAGCCTGCAAGTACTCGCTCTCGCCAGGGTGCTTAGCCTCCAAATGGGCCATTAATGCTTTTACATCCATAGTTTTAGTTAAGTTAAAAGGTTATTATGAAATGAATAATACGGTAATTTCTCTGCTTATGTCACACGTAGTTCACAAATGACTACACAAAGATAGACATTTTATCGTAATTACGACACCTTTTGTCTATTTTTTTATATGAAATCTACAAAATGGGCATTCGGCACACATTTTTAGTGCCGAATACCCATTGTCAAGTATAGATTATACGAATGGAAGACGTACTACCTCAGCCTTAAGAAGACGACCACGCACCTCTACGGCTATCTGTGTACCAGCCTTAGCGAACTCAGGCTTAACATATCCCATACCGATACCAACCTTCAGGCATGGCGACATAGTACCCGATGTTACATGGCCGATGTGGTTACCCTCAAGGTCTGCCAAAGCATACTCGTGACGAGGCACACCGCGGTCGATGAGCTTAAAGCCTACGAGCTTGCGTGTTACGCCCTCCTTCTTCTGACGCTCCATAAGCTCGCGGTCGATAAATGGCTTGTTCTCGACAAACTTAGTGAGCCAGTTAAGACCTGCCTCGATAGGTGATGTGGTGTCGTCGATATCGTTGCCATAGAGGCAGAAGCCCTTCTCAAGACGGAGGGTGTCGCGAGCACCAAGGCCGATATTCTTAAGGCCGAACTCCTCGCCTACCTTCCACATTGCCTCCCAGATGGTGTCGGCATCCTCGTTGTACATATATATCTCGCAGCCACCAGAGCCTGTATAGCCTGTAGTTGAGAGGATAACGTCGCAACCAGCCACCTTGCATAGCTTGAAGGTGTAGTACTCCATATCCTCAACAGGCTCGTCGGTCATCTTCTGCACAAGCTTCATAGCCAAAGGACCCTGAATTGCGAGCTGTGCGGTCTTGTCCGAGCCATTCTCAAGCTCCTCGCCTGCACGGAGACCATACTCCTCACCCTGCTTGCAGATGTGTGCCCAGTCCTTCTCGATATTTGCAGCGTTCACGCATAGCATATACTTCTCCTCATTGAGTCGATATACCAATACATCGTCGACAATACCACCCTTACCGTTAGGCATAGTCGTATACTGAACCTTACCGTCGTAGAGGTCGCACACGTTGTTTGTTGTTATGCGCTGAAGGAACTCCGTAGCGCGTGGGCCCTTAACCCAAATCTCGCCCATGTGGCTTACGTCGAATACGCCGCACTTCTCGCGCACGTTGATATGCTCGTCGTTGATACCCGAGAACTCGATAGGCATATTGTAGCCTGCGAACTCTGCCATCTTAGCACCATTAGCAATGTGGTACTTTGTAAATGCTGTAGTTTTCATTTAGTTGTCTTAGTTTTAGAGTAAATATTTTGTTTATAGCTATTCTGTTTTTGCACCCTCTGTTTTTGCGCCCTCCGTTTGTGTACCCTCGGGTTTTGGCTCCGCTGTCTCGGCCTTGGGGCGAGGCTTAAAGCCTACACGTGGGCAACGTGTAAACTCCTTGGTACGGTCAAAGAGGTAGCGATAGGTGGTATGTACCTTATTCTTACGGGCACATATATATCGCTCTACCATGCGATTCATCACAGGGTTGAAGTCGCCAATCCAGGCAAACTCTATGGTACGGTACTCATTTCTTGGTGTGCGCACATAGCCGTCGAGCATAGCCTTCATAAAGCCAGACTCTACGCCCTTACCCTGGAACTCGGGGGTGATACCAAATATTATGGCGAATACTCTGTCGCACTTCTTGCGCACCTTCAAATCCCACATCATACGCAGCTTATTTATGATGCCGAACTTTCCATTATATTTGCCAATCAAGCGATTCAGGTCTGGCACCATGATAAAGAAGCCTATAGGCTCATCGTTAAAGTATGCAAACCATATAAGGTTACGGTCCACGATGGGGGCCATCGTGTCGGCCATCTTACGCGCCTCCTCGACAGTCATTGGCTGCACACCTGTAAACAAAGACCACGCCTTGTTATATATCACGCGGAACTTCTCTACGGCACTGTAGAGGTTCTCGTTACCTATAGGTGTAAAGCGGTATCCTGGGGTAGACATCAGACGCTTAACCCTGTCGTATACCACCTCGTTAACATCGTCGTCGTATACCCTCCATAGGTATGTATTCTGGTTGAAGTAGTTCTGAAATCCGTAGTTCTCGAATAGCTCCTTGTAGTATGGTGGGTTGTAGGGGTTCTCGAAGAGTGGCTGATACTCGTAACCCTCGACAAGGAGTCCCCACCAAGCATCGCGCGAGCCGAAGTTTACAGGGCCATCCATCGCCTCCATGCCGCGCTCTTTGAGCCAGTCGCGCGAGGCATCGAACATAAGGTTCGCAAGCTCTTGGTCATCTATAGCCTCAAAGAAACCACAACCTCCCGTAGGCTGCTCATATCCGTAGGCGTGCGTCTTGTCATAGAATGCTGCAATACGACCCACACACTCACCCTCGGCATTATGTGCAACCCAGCGTATAGCCTCGCCATCGGCAAAAAGCTTATTCTTCGCAGGGTCAAACACAGCCTTTATAGAACTATCGAATGGGCATACCCAGTTGGGATACCCCTTATAAATCTTTTTGGGCAGGTCAAGGAACTCTCTCTCCAAACGCTTATCGCCCATCTTAACCTCTAAAAGTGTATACTTCTTGTTTGCCATAAATACATATATATAAGTATAGTCATACAAAGATATACATTTTTTCGGAGAATTGGCAATATTGTTGTATTTTTTTTATACATCCGAAGAGGGCTCTCCTAATAAAAAAATATCGTAACAGCACACAATAATTAGATACTCAGAACGTTATAGTACTACAAAGATATTTATTTTGATTGAAAAAATCATATTTTAAGTTAATTTTATTTGATTTTTCAAAAAAAAGCATAATCTTTGCAACCGAGAAAATAGACAAAAAACATTTAAAAATAGAGAATTTTAAAACTTATGAGAATTATGAAAAAGATTACAGCTATCATCCTAACAGTCGTAGCTACGGCAACCACAGCCCTCGCCGCAACGGCAATAGTTACCGACAACGATACACCAATTACCTTCAACGAGCTTCCTGAGGCGGCAAAGGAGTTTGTACACAAGCACTTTGGCAAAGAGCAGGTGTCGCACGTAACACTCGATAACGACATTATCGACAAGGAGTACACCTTGGTATTTGCCTCTGGCACCAAGCTCGAATTTAACGGCGATGGTGACTGGAAGGAGGTAGATTGTCGCTACACCGAGATGCCACAAGGCCTTGTGCCCGAACAGATAGAAAACTATATCAAGAACAACTACCCTAACAGCAAGATTCGCGAGATTAAGCGCGAGCATGGCGGCTGGGAGGTAAAGATTACTGGCGGCTTAGAGCTTACGTTCAATCGCGACTTTAAACTGGTGGATATCGACGACTAATGAGCGTGATACTCATCTGCTAATAAAAGAGTTATCACATCAATAACAATTTATACGGTAGGTTATGAGAAAGTTTGCATTTGGATTTGTTGCACTTATGGTTGCGATGCTGACTGTTGCGTGCAACGACGACTTTGACGCTCCTACATCTATGCGCAACGCCCTCTATGAGCAGTATCCCAATGCCGTAGATGTAGAGTGGGAGAAGAAGCGCGGCTATCGCGTTGCCGAGTTCCGCATCCCTGGTCAGGGGGATTGCGAGGCGTGGTACACCAAGGATGGTGAGTGGGTAATGACGCGCTTCGACATCAAGTATTCGGCATTGCCACAGGCCGTGCGCAACGCCTTCGAGGATGAGTATGGCGTGACAACGCCTGTAGACGATGTCGAGCGTCTGGTGCGCAACAACAACGACACCATCTACTTTATCGAGGCCACGATAGTGGTCAACGGATACCTTACGGATATCTTCCTTGACTATGCCGAGGATGGCACACTGCTGCGCACAACAGTAGATGTCGAGGACTTCGACAATATCTACTACTACTTATAGACAACATAAGTAGTTCACTATTTGGCTGGTCGGGGAGCTCTCCGACCAGCATTTTTATTGTTATATGGATACAATATCTACACTTTTTCGTACCTTTGGGCATAATAATGATGCTCCTCATAGAGATAAACATTGCATAATATACCCGATAAAGTGATGGAATATTGATGGAATATCTACACTTTTCATTATCTTTGCACGAAGGTGGCTATATACAAACACCAAGATAGCACATTATACAACTAAAAACGCCAAAAGTATGAGACACACATTGGATATATCATACGAGCACTACGCCTCACTGGACGAGCTATCGGCCGAGGACCGCAGTTTAGTGCAGGAGGCCCAAGAGGCTACAGCGACAGCTAATGCTCCATACTCTCACTTCCACGTGGGAGCCGCAGTACGCCTACAGAGTGGTATAACGCTCCACGCCTCGAACTTCGAGAGCGAGGTATACCCCGCAGGACTGTGTGCCGAGCGTTCACTACTCTTCTACGTCGAGGCTAACTACAAGGATGACCACATAGTGTCGTTGGCCATAGCCTCAAACCCCTCGGAGAGAGAGTGTTACCCCTGTGGCCAGTGCCGCCAGGTCATTGTCGACGTTGAGCGTAGGCAGCAAAGCCCCATACGAGTGATAATGTCGGGCGGAGGGAGTGCCACGGTTGTAGATAGAGCCGAGAAATTACTACCTTTTACATTTAAACTATAAGATGTTCACCATAAACGACATACTATACGAAGATAACCACCTGCTTGTAGTTAATAAGCACGCTGGCGACTTGGTGCAGAGCGACCCAGACGGCACCGAGGCTATCGAGGACCAAATCAAGGCGATGATCAAGATACGCGACCATAAGCCTGGAGCTGTATTTCTCGGTGTGGTACACCGCATAGACCGCCCCGTAAGTGGTGCTGTGGTCTTCGCAAAGACATCAAAGGCATTGGCACGTCTCAACGAGATGATACGCTCGCAGCAGATAAAGAAGCACTACTGGGCAATAACCGAGAACCGCCCTAACGAGGAGGAGGGAACGCTGCACCACTGGATAGTGCGCAACGCAAAGAGCAACCGCTCGCACGCACACCAGCGTCCCAAGGGCGATGGCAAGGAGGCGATACTCGACTACCGCGTCTTGGGAGCATCGACAAACTACACCCTCATAGAGGTAGACCTCAAAACGGGTCGTCACCACCAGATACGCGCACAACTCTCGGCCATAGGGTGCTCCATAAAGGGCGACTTAAAGTATGGTGCGAAGCGTTCAAACAAGGATGGCAGCATATCGCTACACTCACGCAGCATAGAGTTTGCGCACCCCGTAGGTGGCAAGCATATAGTCATCACCGCCCCCGTGCCCAAGGATGACAACCTCTGGACATTCTTCGAGGAGGCTAATAGATAGCAACGAGCAATGAGGATACTGTTACAGAGGGTTACCGAGGCTAAGTGTCGCATCGAGGGCGAGGTATTTAGCCAAATAGGCAGAGGTTTAGTAGTGCTCGTAGGCATCGGCAACGATGAGAGCGACGAGGATATAGCATGGCTAACGAAGAAACTTGTGCAGCTGCGCATCTTCGACGATAGCGAGGGTGTTATGAACCTCTCGGTGCAGGATGTTTTGGGCGAGGTTATGATTATAAGCCAATTTACGCTCCACGCGATGACTAAGAAGGGAAATCGCCCCTCATGGATTAAGGCGGCCCCCGAGAGCATATCGCGGCCGCTATACGAGAGTTTTGTGCAGAGCGTAGAGCAAGCCTTAGGTCGCAAAGTAGCCACTGGTTGCTTCGGTGCCGATATGAAGATTGAACTTACCAATGATGGTCCTGTAACCATCTGGATAGACTCAAAAAATAGAGAATAATGAAGAGATTGTTAGTGATTATCACTGCCGCCATTATCGCTATGGTGGCGTGTCAAAAGGAGGAGGAGTTTGTATGTAGCGTTGCAGAGTGTAGTGTTGAGAGGGTTGAGACAACCTCTGTCGTTCTGTCGGCCACTATCAACGCCTCGAACTATGAGGCTATCGAGCGCGTAGGCTTTATGCTCAGCCGCTCGGGAGCAGACAACTATGAACACTACCCCGCCCCCAAAGGTCGCATCATAGGTTTGCGCATCGACGAGCTTAAGCCATCGACAACCTACGACTTTAGAATCTTTGTTATGGCCGCAGGCGAGACCTGGCTCTTCGAGGGTGACAAGTTTAAAACACTCGCCGAGGGCGAAGAACCAACCCCTGAGCCAGAACCCGAACCCGAGCCAGAGCCTGAACCCGAGCCAGAACCTGAGCCAGAGCCTACGGAGGGTAGCACATACCGCACAGGGTGGTATGAACTGCCGAGTGAGGCAGACAATGATAAGAATGGTATAGATGACAACAATAGCACCTACTACTATGCTCACCACCTATGCGGAGGCTCGGAGCAGAACGCACAGCGTAGCGGCCGTGCGCGCAACTACAGCGTATGCTTCTCATCGGAGCACCACTGTCCAGTGTGGGTAGCGGCACCACGCCACTCGATGTACGAGGGCTCGGCAAGTCGCACGGATGCCTACACACAGGACCCACAGATTCCATCGAATATTCAGTATGCGCGCAAGGATGCCGATAGCGGTTGTAACAATGGCCATATGCTTGGCTCTGCCGAGCGCACATCATCCTCGGCGACAAATAAGCAGGTATTCTACTTCTCGAATATCGCCCCTCAGTACTCCGACACGTTTAATACGGGAGGTGGTGCGTGGAACAACCTTGAGGACCATATTGACGACCTTGTCTGCCGCGATACGCTCTACACCGTCATAGGCTGCTACTTCGACTCATACACCGATAAATATGGCAACACTGGCACACCTAAGAAGATATCATTCGGAGGTCGCAACGACGTGTCACGCCCGACGATGTTCTACTACGCCCTGCTGCGTACCAAGAGTGGCAATACGGGTAAGAGCGTCGCGGAGTGTACGGCAGATGAGCTACAGTGTGCCGCCTTTGTCATCTGCCACGAGCAGGATAAGGGACACAAGCCCCAGGCTAAGGATATCATCTCTATCGAGGAGTTGGAGCGCATAACAGGCTTTAGCTACTTTGAGAATGTGCCCAATGCACCTAAGAGCACCGTTAACGCCAACGATTGGCTATTCTATTAAACAGTAAATTATAGTAAACTATGCTTATAGCACTACAAAAGCGTAAGGAGAACATTGCAGAATATATACTCTATCTATGGCAGGTCGAGGACCTACTACGCGCCTTGCAGTTCAGTCCCGAGGCCATATACGCCACGCTCGTCGACAAGGTCGAGGGGGCCGATGAACAACAGAAGGAGAATATCTTTAACTGGTATATGCAGATTGTCGAGCTACTCCGCAAGGAGGGCAAAGAGAGCCAAGGACACCTCGAACATACGCTACACCTCATTGCCGATATGCACAACCTTCACCTACAGCTTATGAAGCTGCCCGTAGGTGTACACTACCGCACGACGTATGCCGCCCTTAGTCCCGAACTTACGCGCCTGCGCACCATAATAGACAAGAGCGACATTAGCGATACGGAGCTATGCTTCCGCGCCCTCTATGCGGCTCTTCTCTACCGCATCAAGGGTAGTGGCCAAAGTGTCATTGACGACACTTTGGCAGTTGTATCGCCAGTTATTGGCGAGCTTGCTGCCCTCTATGGTAAGGTCGAGCGTGGCGAGATAAACCTCTTCGAGGATTAGCATAAGGCCGATTATGGTGGACAATTTAGCTCCCTGACAGGGGGTTAAGGCGACAAAAAAATGAAAATTTTTCTCATTTCGTTTGCAATTAAGAAAAATCGTTGTACCTTTGCACCTCGCAGATGAAGCGTTGTAGAGAGTAATTACGGAACAAAAACAATAAAACAGATACAACTATGGCAATGAAAAGAACTTACCAGCCATCTCGTCGTAAGAGAATTAACAAGCACGGTTTCCGTCAGAGAATGGCTACTGCTAATGGCCGCAAGGTATTGGCTGCACGTCGCGCTAAGGGTCGCAAGAAGTTGACCGTATCAGATGAGGCTACATTCAAGTACAACTAATCTGAGCGATAGCGAAAGAGTGAGGGTGACTAAACGAGTAAATAGTCACCCTCACTTCTGTTAAGTGGTTTAATATAAAGATGATGCTTTAGGCCTACGAGGCACGACAAAGCCAAAGTAACTAAGGCCCTATGCTCCGACGTGGGGGGGGAAAAATAGTCCAGTGTACCGATATTTCACTCCGCAAATTTCATAGCATTGGACCCCACTAAAGCGTAGTGCCAATTGCTCACAACTATTTTTTTTGTATCTTTGCGCCGAGATAAGGCTGTCGATAGCAGACGGCTACTTTACTAATTTACAGAACAGACCTTAAGAATAGAGATATGGCCCTAATAGATGAGATTACACGACGACGCACATTCGCCGTCATAGCCCACCCCGATGCAGGAAAGACTACGCTCACCGAGAAACTACTTCTTTTCGGTGGTGCGATACACGTAGCAGGCGCGGTGAAGAGCAATAAGATTAAGAAGGGTGCTACCTCCGACTTTATGGAGATTGAGCGTCAGCGTGGTATCTCGGTTGCCACCTCTGTGATGGGCTTCGAGTACAAGGATGTCAAGATTAACATCCTCGATACCCCAGGCCACGAGGACTTTGCCGAGGATACATACCGCACCCTCACCGCTGTAGACTCGGTAATCATCGTTATTGATGGTGCTAAGGGTGTCGAGACGCAGACACGTAGGCTGATGGACGTATGCCGCATGCGCAAGACCCCAGTAATCGTCTTTATCAATAAGCTCGATAGGCCCTCAAAGGACCCCTTTGACCTCTTAGACGAGGTGGAGCGCGAGCTGAAGATACGTGTTCGCCCCTTGGCCTTCCCAATATCGTCGGGCGACACCTTCAAGGGTGTATACAACATCTACGAGAAGAACCTGTCGCTCTTCACCTCTGACGAGCGTCAGACGGCAGATGCCGCAACGGTAGATATCAAAGACCTCGCATCTAAGGATATAGACCGATACATAGGCGACAAGTTTGCCGAGCAGCTGCGCGAGAATATCGACCTGGTCGAGGGTGTATACGACAGCTTTAACCGCGACGAGTACCTTGCAGGTGAGGTTGCTCCAGTATTCTTCGGCTCGGCGGTGAATAACTTCGGTGTTAGAGAGCTCCTCGAATGTTTCATACGCATAGCCCCCTCGCCACGTAACTCCACAACCGAGACGCGCACGGTGGAGCCTGCCGAGAATAAGCTTACGGGCTTTATCTTTAAGATTCACGCCAATATGGACCCTAACCACCGCGACCGCATCGCCTTTATGAAGATATGCTCGGGTAGGTTCGAGCGCAACAAGAACTACCTGCACGTGCGCAGCGGCAAGCAGCTCAAGTTCTCGTCACCTACGGCCTTCATGGCCGAGAAGAAGTCGGTCATCGACGAGGCCTTCCCTGGCGACATTGTAGGTCTACACGACACTGGAACGTTTATGATTGGCGACACCTTCACCGAGGGTGAGAAGCTTAAGTTTACGGGTATCCCCTCATTCTCGCCCGAGCACTTCCGCTACATCGAGAATGCTGACCCTATGAAGTTTAAGCAGCTGGCTAAGGGTATCGACCAGCTTATGGATGAGGGCGTAGCTCAGCTCTTTACCTCGTCGCTGAATGGTCGCAAGATTATCGGTACGGTAGGAGCTCTTCAGTTCGAGGTTATCCAGTACCGCTTGGAGCACGAGTATGGTGCGAAGTGTCGCTGGGAGCCTATATCTATACACAAGGCCTGCTGGATAGAGTCCGACAACGAGGCACAGCTTGCCGACTTTAAACGACGCAAGCATACCAATATGGCAGTAGACAAGCATGGTCGCGATGTATTTCTCGCCGATACGAGCTACGCCTTGGCCCTGGCGCAGGAGAACTTCAAGGATATTCGATTTAAGTTTACCTCCGAGGTATAATTACCTATTTTACGGCAATCGACAGAATATTAGGTGGAAAGATATTGCTTTTCCACCTTTTTTGTTTACCTTTGCCACCGCATGCGACACAGAGAGAGGATATTGAGTCTGTTGATGCTACTCGTGGTAGGTATCTACTTGGCGAGTAGCACACTCTTTATTCACCACCACACCATAAACGGTGTCGTGGTGGTACACTCTCACCCATTCTTGGGCAGCAATACAGCACATTCACATAGCGACAGTTCGATAGATACCATCTATCGTCTTACTATACCCAACGCTCTGGTCGACAACAGCACCATAGAGCTAACGTGTACGATGCTCACCATCGTCACCTCCGAGGGTTATGTGTCGACAGCCACACACACCTCTGAGCAGAACACATATCTACTTCGCGCGCCTCCAGCAAGGGCATAACACCCCAAAACACTATTAAAGCCATAGCACTCCCAACTCATAGGGAGGCCTTTGCTCATAAATTACCAAAGAGTGGTTATTGACCCCTCTATTTGATAGTTATACCTTTGCACACAAATAATTACACTTTAAAAGAGGCAGACAAATGAAGAGATATTTACTCGCGCTACTAATCCTCGCGCTCCCCATCGTAGCTTCGGCAGCCAGCGACTCGCCCCAGCACCCCAATACCGAGATACATAACCGCAACCCAAAGAAGGCCACCGATGCCAACATCTTTGGACACGTCGTATCGGCAAATAGCGGCGAGCACCTACCCTATGCAACCATAGCCGTAAAGGGCACTACGCTCGGCTGTGCAGCCAACGGCACAGGCCACTACTCAATACATAACCTCCCATTAGGCGAGTTGGTACTCGTAGTATCGGCCATAGGCTACGAAACCAAGGAGATAACCTATGTTGCCCTCCCACGCACCTCCGACGAGATTAACTTCTCGCTCTTAGAGTCTACAACGGTAGTCGACGAGGTGGTGGTATCGGCAACACGTAATGAGACAAATCGCCGCCAGACAGCTACGGTAGTGAACGTAGCCTCAACGAAGCTCTTCGAGGGTACGGCCTCAGCCAACCTCTCCGAGGCTATGAATTTCCAGTCGGGCCTGCGTGTTGAGAACACCTGCGGTAACTGCGGAGCACCGCAGCTCAGAATAAACGGCCTTGAGGGTCAGTACTCGCAGATACTCTTGGATAGCCGCGCCATATTCTCATCGCTGGCAGGTGTCTACGGTCTTGACCTTATGCCCGTTGCGATGGTCGAGCGTGTCGAGGTTATTCGCGGTGGTGGCTCGGCACTCTTCGGCTCAAATGCCATAGGTGGCGTGGTCAACATCATCACCAAGGACCCTGTGCGTAACACTCTCTCGCTCTCAAACACTACAAATATTATGGAGGATGGCACACCCGATATCAACACATCGCTCGGTGGTGCCTTCGTATCGGATGACTATAAGCTTGGCACATATATCTTCGGACAGGTCAAGAGTCGTGGTGGCTACGACAGAAACGACGATGGCTTCTCGGACCTGACCAAGCTACGCTCCGAGACCGCTGGTTTTCGCACCTACTACAAGACCTCGGCACACTCGCGCCTTACGGCAGAGTATCACCACATCCACGAGTTCCGTCGTGGTGGCGACAACTTCGACGAGGCCCCACACATGGCCCTGCTATGCGAACAGCTCGACCACACCATCGATGGTGGCGGTCTACGCTTCGACCTCTTCCCCAATACGCGACACCGCGCCTCGGTATACGCCTCGGCACAGGGCATATCGCGCTCAAGCTACTTCGGTGCCAACATGAACCCCGATGCCTATGGTATGACTAAGGACTTTACTTTCGTGGGTGGTGCGCAGTATACGCTCAACTACAAGGCGGGACTACCCTCGGAGCTTACCGTAGGTGCTGAGTATAACCTTAACAACCTCAACGACACATATATAGCAACAAATCGTAAGCTTGATCAACAGACCTCGACCTACGGACTCTTTGCGCAGAACGAGTGGAAGACCGAGAAGCTTAATATCCTCATCGGCTTCCGTCTCGATAAGCACAATATGATAGATAGACCCATCTTCGCGCCACGCGCCAACATCCGCTACAGCCCCATCGAGAGCATAGGACTAAGACTCTCATACTCAAGCGGCTACCGCGCACCTCAGGCATACAACGAAGACCTCCATATCGACGCACTAAACCACTCGGTGTCGATTATCGAGATTGACCCCAACCTGCGTCCCGAGTTCTCGCACTCGCTAAGTGCCTCGGCGGATATATATCACTCGTTTGGCAGACTACAGACAAACCTGCTTATCGAGGGTTTCTACACCATGCTCAACGATGTCTTCACGCTTGAAAATAACCGCGAGGAGATAGATAGCGAGGGCAACCAGTTTATCTATAAGCAACGTCGCAATGCCGCAGGAGCACGTGTCGGAGGCATCACCGCAGAGCTTAAGCTCGGCATCACTCAGATTTTCGACCTACAGCTCGGCTACACCTTCCAGAAGAGCCAGTATGTCGAACCCGAGCAGTGGAGCGAGGATGTCGTAGCTCAGCGACGCATGTTCCGCTCGCCTGACCACTACGGATACCTAAGCTCGAACTTCTATATCACCAAGCAGTTTAATGCATCGCTCTTCGGTACGTTCACAGGCCCGATGCTTGTTCAGCATGCAGCACACACCACACCCGAAGGTATCGAGGTTGCCGACTCGGAGGTTATAACCCCCTCGTTCTGGGACTTTGGCCTTAAGCTTGGATATACGTTCCGCCTCTCGAATGTCATCAGCCTTGAGGTGAACGCAGGAGTTAAGAATATCTTCGATTCATACCAACGCGACATAGATAGAGGTGCAGGCCGCGACTCGGCCTACATCTTCGGACCATCGCTACCACGCACCTACTTCTTCGGTGTTAAGTTGTTTATCTAACAGGTGGCTTTGGATGTGGTAGCTGGCGTGTCTGTCATATGCTTACTTAGGGTAAATAAGCATTTACAGACACGCCAGCTACCGCAGATGTTGCCCTATTGGCGCAAGGAGTGACGCAATCGCAACGATGTCATAATCGCTGCGGCGGTAAGACCTACGATAAGGCCTATCACCAAGCCGTGACACCCCATGCCAAGGCCATAGGCTAAGAAACAGCCTATCGGAATGTTTAACCCCAGGTAGCTGCATAGGACTATAGGCATAATAACCTTAACATCTTGCAAGCCTCGCAGCATACTTATCGACAGCCCCTGCACCGCATCCGAGAACTGATATATGGCGATAAGCAACATCAACTCTGCGGTGAGTGCCACCACTGCTGTATTGTCGGTAAACAGCGCAGCCATAGGCTCTCGCAATAGCACAAATATCAGGGCCATAATCAGTGCCCACGCTATGCCGAGGTGATATGTCGCCACTACCGTAGGACGCAGCTCTCGACGCTCGCCCCTGCCCACGATGTGCGATATCACTATTGTCGAGGCCGCACCTAAGGCTACGGTAATCATCCAGGCGATATTGGCGATGCTGAAGGAGACCTGCATAGAGCCTGCCGCCACCTCACCAAACGAGAGGGCAAGAATCGAGGTTAGGATGAAGGCTGCCGACTCCAAGACCATCTGAAACGATATAGGATAGCCCACGCGCAGTAGCGACCTCTGCACCTTACCACTGACGGCACGCCAACAGAGCGACTGACGATAGGGACGCAGCCTACGCGAGAGGAAGAGATATGCCCAAATAGCCACACACTGACCTATGCGCGATAGTAGCGTAGCTAAGCCAGCACCCTCGGCACCCATAGGCTCGCAACCCCACTCTCCGAAGATAAAGATATAGTTTAGTATAATGTTCAACGCATTGCCACCCAACGTAATCCACATCGCCGTACTGGTGTTGCCTATACCCTCCAGAAACTGCTTCATGGCGAGGAATAACATTAGCGGCAGGAGGCTCCACACCAACATATCGTAGTATGGCTCGGCCATCGCAGCTACCGCCTCGACACTCTGCCCTGGAGAGCTCATCAAGCGGCCCAATGCCGCGATAGTTGGGCGCAAGGCAAGGGCTGCCACTGTAGCTATAATACCTATCACCAAGCAGTATAATATACTGTTTGTTAGAAGCTTACCAACGCTATCATCACTCTTACGGGCATACTGCTCGCCCACGATAGGCGTAATCGAGAGTGCTAAGCCCAACGCGGCAAGGTAGATAAGCAAGAAGAGCGAGCCACCGAGCGATACAGCGGCTAAGGGCACGGGGTCTACGCCGCCATAGTTACCCACCATCGCTGTATCGGCAAACTGCGTTGTAAGCTGTCCTACCTGAGCAAATACTACGGGCAGGGCAAGACGAAGAATCCGCTTGTAGTAGGGGGTATATTTCATTATCAAACTTCTCATCGGAGCGCAAAGATAGTTTAAATATGGTTATTTTCAAAGTGGGGCCGTCGCGTGGAGTCTTATTCTGGGGATGCTGGCCGCGACCACGAAAAACCCTTCAACTACGCATTAACTACCCTTCAATTACGCTTTAACTACCCTTTAGCTCGCTAATAGCGAGCGAACTACCCTTACAGCTTTAGCTGTCACCGCAAGGTGAAGATGTTTTCCGCAAGATAAAACAACCACTCAGCAGACAAAAATAACCACTCAGCCATTTTATCTCGCCATTTATTAAAATTATTTAAAAAGATTTCCCTTTATTAAATATTTGTATTACCTTTGCAGCGTGATATTATACTCTTTCTTGAAGGGATTAGAGCAATAAAGAATATAATCTTACAATAGGTGACGAATAATCTATAATTCAATAAGTTATGAGTAATGTTAATTTAACTCCCGATTACCTATTTGAGGTGAGTTGGGAGGTGTGCAACAAAGTGGGTGGCATTCATACGGTCATCGCCTCAAAAGCACCAACCGTAAAGCGAATGCTCGGCGATAAGTATATCACTATCGGCCCAGACTTTTCGCACGATTCCATTAGCCCCGAATTTAAGGAGGATAACACACTTCTTGCCGCATGGCGCGAGTCACTCTACAACAAGGGTGTACGTGTACGTATCGGCCGCTGGGCTATCGATAGCACCCCTATCGCAATTCTTATCGACTTTAAGTCGTTTATCCGCGAGAAGGATGATATTCTCAAGCAGCTCTGGGACTCGTACCACGTAGACTCTCTCTCGGGCCAGTGGGACTATATCGAGCCTGTGCTCTTCGGCCACGCCGCAGGTGTTGTGATAGCTTCGTTTGTCGAGAGCTTCGCCTCGCCTACAAATAAGGTGGTAGCACACTTCCACGAGTGGATGGCAGCAGCAGGCTCGCTCTACCTGCGCGACAACGCCCCATACGTAGCTACGGTATTCTCTACCCACGCAACAGTCATGGGCCGCTGCATCGCTGGCAACCGCTTACCCCTATACAACGATCTTCACAAGTTTAACGCAGATGAGTTGGCTCGCCAGTTTAACGTCATGGCGAAGCACTCTTTGGAGAAGTCGGCAGCGACATACGCCGATGCCTTCCTCACCGTTAGCGACATCACCGCAAATGAGTGTAACTATCTGCTTGGCCGCGAGGTGACACGCATCACCCCTAACGGTTTTGACAACGGCTTCGTACCTAAGGGCGAGCTTCTGGAGAAACAGCGCGAGGTGGCACGTAAGAAGATTATCGAGGTGGCCTCAGCAACTTGGGGTTACACCTTCCAGGACAACACTCTCATCGTAGGTACAAGCGGACGCTACGAGTTCCGCAACAAGGGTATCGACGTATTCCTCGAATCGCTCAAGCAGCTCGCAGCAAGCAATATCGACCGCGACGTATTGGCCGTAATCGCTGTGCCAGCAGCTACAATAGGTGCTCGCGAAGACCTTGTCCAGCACCTTGAGAATAGCGAGTCGGCTATCGACCCAGCACAGAAGCGTTTCCTTACACACAACCTCGAATCAGAGGCTTGGGACCAGGTGACACAGAGCATCGAGGGTAGCATACTATCAACATCAGCATCACGTGTTAAGGTACTCTTCATCCCAACATATCTCAACGGCGAGGATGGCGTGTTCAACATGCGCTACTATGAGCTCTTGGCAGGTATGGACCTTACCGTATTTGCCTCATACTACGAGCCTTGGGGCTACACACCACTTGAGTCTGTCGCCTACGGAGTTCCTACGGTCACTACAACACTCGCAGGCTTCGGCATGTGGGTTACGAAGCACTCGAACCACGAGGGCGTAGATATTGTACGTCGTGACGACTACAACGAGCGCGAGGTGGTATTCCAGATTACCGAGGTTATCAAGCGTTATATGGGTATGGATGCTAAGGCTATGGCCGAGGCACGTGCCGCAG
This sequence comes from Rikenellaceae bacterium, assembly GCA_015059715.1. Taxonomy (GTDB): domain Bacteria; phylum Bacteroidota; class Bacteroidia; order Bacteroidales; family Rikenellaceae; genus Alistipes. The sequence goes on from SUZV01000011.1 coordinate 93,811, forward strand.
CCCAGGATGTTGCAGCTACAGCCCTGTGGAATAAGCTCTTCAAGGAGTATAAGCAGGCCTACGAGGAGGCTATGGACAACTCAGTATCGCGCACCAACCGCGTGCTTATCGATGGAGGCGACCGCTCCGAGCAGATTAACTTCGTGCGCCAGCAGCTCATCTCAAACCGCCCATCATGGCATCGCTTGATGGTCGAGAAGGCTATCCCAGAGCGTCTTAAGCCCCTTGAGGAGCTGTCACGCAACCTCTGGTGGTGCTGGACCGTTGCAGCTCGCGACCTCTTCGAGTCGGTAGATGCCGACCTCTGGGTAAAGGTTGACCGCAACCCTATCGCACTGCTCGACAAGCTCTCGTCATCACGTTGCGAGGAGCTGTGCAACGATAAGGAGTTCCTCAAGCAGATGGATGCTGTATATAAGGAGTTTACCGAGTATATGAGCGAGAAGCCATCGCCTGAGCATGCAAAGGTGGCATACTTCTCGATGGAGTATGGTCTTCACTCATCACTTAAGATATACTCTGGTGGTCTTGGTATCTTGGCAGGTGACTACCTCAAGGAGGCCTCAGACCGCAATGTGCCTATGGTTGCCGTAGGTCTTCTCTACCGCTATGGCTACTTTACGCAGCGTCTTTCGGCACAGGGTGCTCAGGAGGCGACATACGAGGCACAGAACTTCTTCAAGCTCCCCATCTCGCCTGTTCGTGACGAGTTCGGCAACTGGATTACTACACAGGTAGCCTTCCCTGGCCGCACGCTCACAGCACGTGTATGGAAGTGTCAGGTAGGTCGTACAGACCTCTATCTTCTCGACGCAGACTACGAGGCAAACCTCGAGGAGGACCGTCAGGTGACATACTACCTCTATGGTGGCGACTGGGAGAACCGTCTTAAGCAGGAGATTCTGCTTGGCGTAGGTGGTATCCGCGCCCTCGTAAAGATGGGCATCAAGCAGCAGGTTTACCACTGCAACGAGGGTCACGCAGCCTTCATCGGCATCGAGCGTATCCGCAACCTCATCGCTAAGAAGCATTTGTCATTCTCTGAGGCTATGGAGGTTATCCGCTCATCATCGCTCTTTACGACGCACACCCCTGTACCTGCAGGTCACGATGCATTCCCCGAGAGCATGATTCGTCAGTATATGTCGCACTATCCCGACGTATTGGGCATCACATGGGATCAGTTTATCAACCTTGGTAAGACCAATCCTAACGACCCTAACGAGAAGTTCTCGATGTCGGTATTGGCATGTAACCTTTCGCAGGAGGTTAACGGTGTATCGTGGTTACATGGTGAGGTATCGAAGGATATCCTCGGCAATATGTGGCCTGGCTACTTCAAGAATGAGCTTCATATTGGCTATGTAACTAATGGTGTACACTTCCCCACATGGGTAGCCTCGAATCTACGTCGTCTCTACTCACGCTATTTCGCTTCGGGCTTCGAGGGACACACCTACAACATTCCTGACTGGCAGGGCGTACACAAGATTGACGACAAGGAGCTATGGCAGGAGCGTATGTTCCTCAAGGAGCGACTTATCAAGACTATACGCAAGCGTTTCAGCGATCCTACACAGGTACGCTTGCAGTCGCCACGCCAGATGGTACAGGTTGTCGAGAGCATCAAGCCCGATGTGCTCACTATCGGTTTTGCTCGCCGCTTTGCTACATACAAGCGTGCATATCTGCTATTCACCAACCTGGAGCGTCTCTCGGCGTTGGTAAACAACAAGGAGCGTCCCGTGCAGTTCATCTTCGCAGGTAAGGCTCACCCTAACGACAAGCCTGGTCAGGACCTTATCAAGCGCATTGTAGAGGTATCGGCAATGCCAGAGTTCGTAGGAAAGATTGTCTTCTTGCAGAACTACGATATGGAGCTTGCTCGTCGCATGGTTCAGGGCGTTGACGTATGGCTCAACACACCTACCCGTCCATTGGAGGCCTCGGGTACATCGGGCGAGAAGTGTGTGATGAATGGGGTTATGCAGTTCTCGGTGCTTGACGGCTGGTGGGTCGAGGGCTACAAGGAGGGTGCAGGTTGGATGCTTCCTATGGAGCGCACATACGCCGACCAGCGTTTCCAGGATGAGCTCGACGCAGAGATGATTTACAACACCATCGAGGAGCAGATTGTGCCTCTCTACTACGACCGCTCGGATGATGGCGTACCACACCGCTGGGTTAACTCGGTTAAGAAGTGTGTTGCCGACATCGCATCAAACTTCACAACTAACCGTATGCTTATCGACTACGAGGAGCGTTTCTACAATAAGCTTGCAGCTCGCAAGTCGCTTATGCTCGACAAGAACTACTTGATGGCCCGCCAGATAGCAGCTTGGAAGCGTAAGGTATCGGCAGCGTGGGATAATCTCACCATCCTCGATGTTAAGCGTGCTGAGATTGAGTCTGAGGCAATGTACGTAGGCAAGAAGTACCACTTCGAGGTTACGCTCAACCTCGCAGGCCTCAGCAAGGAGGATATCGGTGCCGAGCTCGTTGTTGCCACACAGATTGAGGCAGGCCAGGCCGCCAATGTTGTTGAGACACGCCGTCTTGATATCGTTGCCGCAGACCAGGATACTGTAACCTTGGCATTAGACTATGCACCTGAGCATACAGGTATGTACGATGTTGCTTTGCGTATCTTCCCATCGAACGATAAGCTTGAGCACCGTATGGACTTCGCGCTTGTCAAGTGGGCATAGCATAGCACATACTACATAACGAATGTTTGAGGGTGACTAAAAGTAAATTAGTCACCCTCGCTTTGTCGATTGGTGATTGTAACTGACGTTTTACTAATTTATAAAACCTCGCTTTGGTAATATTTACGAAATTTATTTGTAACTTTGTCGCGTTAAGTATAGATATTGGATGTAAAATTAAAATATAGCAACTATGAATATAGAACTTAGTGAACAGGAACAGCTGCGTCGCCAGTCGCTTAAGGCGTTGCGAGAGCTTGGTATCAACCCATACCCTGCCGCTCGCTACGAGGTGAATGCCTCAGCACGCGAGATTGCCGAGCAGTACGACCCCGAGAAGGGCAACTTCTCGGAGGTATCTATCGCAGGACGTATTATGAGCCGACGCATTATGGGTTCGGCATCGTTCTTCGAGCTTCAGGATGCTACAGGACGTATCCAGGTGTATATTCGTCGCGACGACATATGCCCCGAGGGCGACACCACGCTATACAATACCGTATTTAAGAAGCTCCTTGACATAGGTGACTTTATCGGCGTTGAGGGCTTTGCATTCCACACCAACACAGGCGAATTGTCGATACACTGCAAGAGATTTACCATACTCTCAAAGTCGGTACGTCCCCTGCCTGTGGTTAAGCAGAAGGATGGCCAGACCTTTGACGCGCTGACAGACCCCGAGGTTCGCTACCGCCAGCGTTATCTCGACTTGGTGGTAAACCCTCATGTTAAGGATACCTTTGTTAAGCGCGCAAAGATTATGCAGACGATGCGCGACTTCTTCAACGAGCGCGGATACCTCGAGGTTGAGACCCCTATTCTTCAGCCTATACCTGGAGGTGCTGCAGCACGCCCATTTATCACTCACCACAACGCTCTCGACATCGACTTCTATATGCGCATAGCGACCGAGCTATACCTTAAGCGTCTTATCGTGGGAGGCTTCGATGGTGTCTACGAGTTTGGCAAGAACTTCCGCAACGAGGGTATGGACCGTACACACAATCCCGAGTTTACCTGTATGGAGATATACGTAGCCTACAAGGACTATATCTGGATGCAGGAGTTCACCGAGCAGATGCTTGAGCGTGTGGCACTGGCCGTAAATGGCACTACCGACGTGGTTATCGATGGCAGGACCATCTCGTTCAAGGCTCCATTTAAGCGTGTGACGATGACCGAGGCTATCAAGGAGAAGACGGGCTACGACATCTCGGGCCAGACCGAGGAGCAGCTTCGCGAGGCTTGCCAGCGTCTAAATGTCGAGATTGATGACACGATGGGTAAGGGTAAGCTTATCGACGCTATCTTCGGACAATATTGCGAGGAGCACCTTGTGCAGCCAACCTTCGTTACGGACTACCCTATCGAGATGTCACCACTATGTAAGCGTCACCGCGACAATGAGGAGCTTACGGAGCGTTTCGAGTTGTTCGTAAATGGTAAGGAGCTATGTAACGCCTACTCGGAGCTCAACGACCCTATCGACCAGCTTGAGCGTTTCCAGGAGCAGATGCGCCTCTCGGAGAAGGGTGACGACGAGGCTATGACCATCGATATGGACTTTGTTCGCGCCTTGGAGTATGGTATGCCCTCGTGCTCGGGTATGGGTATCGGCATCGACCGCTTGACGATGTTTATGACGGGCCAGACCTCTATACAGGATGTGCTCTTCTTCCCCACTATGCGCCCCGAGAAGAAGGTTGTTGCCGACAGCGAGGAGGTATATACCGAGGCTGGTATTCCTCAGGAGTGGGTTGCTGTGGTTCAGAAGATGGGTTATATCACGCTTGAGGCCTTTAGGAACACAGCCACTTCGGGCGGTATGAAGCTCTTTAACGACCTCTGCGGCTTTAATAAGAAGAATAAGTTGGGCTTGGCCACTGCCGAGATTAAGGCGTGGATTGAGAGCTGCAAGGAGGCGTAGAGTAGGCTCAAAAGCCATAAATAGCGATAGTTAAATTTAAAAGATTATACGATTATGAGAAAGAAGATTGTTGCAGGTAACTGGAAGATGAATACCCTTCCTATGGAGGGTGTTGAGTTGGCTAAGGGTGTAGCCGCAGGCCGTAGCGAGGTGTGCGACTGCGTAAATATCATCGTATGCCCTCCATTTACACATCTACATAGCGTTATCGAGGCTCTCAAGGGTGCTAATGTTTCGGTAGGTGCTCAGGACTGCGCTACTGAGGTAAAGGGTGCCTACACTGGCGAGGTGTCGGCCGAGATGATTGCAGCCCTCGGTTGCGAGTATGTTATCTTGGGCCACTCGGAGCGTCGCCAGTACTATGGCGAGACCTCTGAGACTCTCAACAAGAAGATGGAGCGTGCTTACGAGAACAATCTTAAGCCTATCTACTGCGTAGGTGAGAATCTTGAGGAGCGCGAGGCTAACCGTCACTTCGAGGTTGTTAAGCAGCAGATTGAGGAGGTGGTATTTAACCTTACGGCAGAGCAGTTTGCTAAGCTTGTTATCGCCTACGAGCCAGTGTGGGCTATCGGCACAGGCAAGACCGCTACGGCCGAGCAGGCTGAGGAGATTCACGCCTATATCCGCGAGGTGCTACGCTCGAAGTTTGGCGCAGCTGCCGAGGAGTGCTCTATCCTCTATGGTGGCTCGTGCAAGCCATCTAACGCTGGCGAGATATTCTCTAAGGAGAATGTCGATGGTGGTCTTATCGGTGGTGCTGCGCTTAAGGCTGAGGACTTCCTCGCTATCGGCAAGGCGTTCTAATACACCCATCACTGTCATACAACAAAGGCTGCCTCAGAGGCAGCCATTATTTTATTTTAACTCATTGATTATCAGTGTTAGTTTTTACGAAAAAAAAGCGAAATCCTACATAGAAGACTACACGGAAGTCGTAATTAAGCTAAAATACTACGAATGTAAAGGCACATAAAGCTTTTGAAAGTAAAACACTGAAATCAAGCATCTTTCGAAGATGCATTGTGAATAAACTAAGGTGGCGTATGAGGGAACCAGATAGTTCACTACATACGCCACCTTTGTAATCGTTATACTATGACAAAGATTTATTGTTATGGGAGTACTGCTAAAATATCTTGTACAGCCTTTTGGTCAGCAGCCTGCTGCTGGGCAGGATTTTTCCCTCCTTTAACTTTTGGAATAACTATATAGTTTGAGCCAAACTGACGGCTCTTAAAAAGCGGGTTATTAGCATATTTCTTGTTACTGTCGGCAATCACGAGCGTATCTACCCCCAACGCTGAGTAGTATCCCATAGCAAGTCCCAATGCAAAGATGAAATCTCCAAGAGAGAAGATTGCAATCCTTTTTCCTCCATACTCTACAACACACTCAAAGTCATTCTTGCCCGGCAGAGCGTGTTGTGGGTTTATGGGTTTTGCGCCCCTATTTAGCAACTCTGCATACAACATATTCAGGCTCGTTGTTTTGCCGCTGTTAGAATCTCCCCTTAATGCAACAATTTTCATATTCGAGGTTATATATGGTGCAAAATTGTTATTGTTATTGTTTTTCATTGCCATAATCTTTGTTAGACATTATTTATTAAAAATCATATCCTACTATCGAAGCAGCATAGTTTTCCCAATACCGTGCTGATTTATACGCCTCTACCGAGTCGCGTGGCACATAAATCTTTCTGTCCGGGGCGTTGTCGTAGAACATTGAAGAATCTCCCGTTGGCGGAGTTGTTGGCTTGCAATAAACCTCTTTCAGCGAGGTGCAACTATAGAATGCACTATAACCAATCGAAGTAACGCCATTGCCAATGGTAACACTTGTCAGCGAGTAGCAATAATAGAATGCATAATCACCAATCGAAGTAACGCTGTCGGGAATGGTAACACTTGTCAACGAGTCGCATCCACCGAATGCACTATCACCAATCGAAGTAACGCTATCGGGAATAGTGATACTTGTCAACGAGGTGCATTCACAGAATGCACCACCACCAATCGAAGTAACGCTGTCGGGAATAGTGATACTTGTCAGCGAGGTGCAATCATAGAATGCATTAACACCAATCGAAGTAACGCTGTCGGGAATAGTAACACTTGTCAACGAGGCGCACCCAGAGAATGCATTATTTTCAATCGAAGTTACGCTATCGGGAATAGTGATACTTGTCAGCGAGGTGCAATCACAGAATGCACCATTACCAATCGAAGTAACGCTATCAGGAATAGTAACACTTGTCAGCGAGGTGCATCCCCTGAATGCAGCATCACCAATCGAAGTAACGCTATCAGGAATAGTAACACTTGTCAGCGAGGTGCAATTATCGAATGCCCCATCTCCAATCTCAGTCACGCCATTGCCGATTGTAACACTTGTCAGCGAGGTGCAATCATAGAATGCACTACCACCAAACGAAGTAACGCCATTGCCAATAGTAACACTTGTCAGCGAGTAGCAACCCCAGAATGCACCATCACCAATCGAAGTAACGCTGTCGGGAATAGTAACACTTGTCAACGAGGTGCAACCAGAGAATGTCCAATCTCCAATCTCAGTCACGCCATTGCCAATAGTAACACTTGTCAGGCTACTGCAATTATAGAATGCACCATCACCTATCGAAGTAACGCTGTCGGGAATAGTGATACTTGTCAGCGAGTCGCATCCACCGAATGCACTATCACCAATCGAAGTAACGCTGTCGGGAATAGTGATACTTGTCAACGAGGTGCAACCACCGAATGCACTATCACCAATCGAAGTAACACCATTGCCGATTGTAACACTTGTCAGCGAGGTGCAATCAGAGAATGCATAACCGCCAATCTCAGTAACGCTATCGGGAATGGTAATGCTTGTCAGCGAGTAGCAATATTCGAATGCCCTATCTCCAATCGAAGTAACTTTGCTACCATCGAAAGCCAACATACCAACTCCATCCTCGTATGTATTGGTGAGATAATCGAAATTATTGGGCCTAATGGTTTCACCGTTGGTAGTGGTATAAAAGATGATATAATCCATATTACGCTCCTGAGTAATGGTATATTCAGCGAAAACGGACTGGTCGCCCATCTTCACCACTTTTACAACGGTACTTCGCTCAGCTCCGGTATTATTTGCGGCAATATTTAAGGTCGCACAACAGCTCTCCAAGCCCCTCGTTTCGGGAGCAAGCGAAATCCAATGCTGCGCATCGCTGGGAATAACTACCTCGCACTCGACCGACGTTTGGTAGGCAATATCGACTGTGCCACCCTCAACGGGAAGATTAAATGTATTGTTCTCGTCGGCTATAATTACCTCTTTAAGACCTTGCGACGCCACCAACACTTTCTTTGCCTTGCCACAGTTGAAAATGATAGTGCCCTCGCGGTTGTCATAGGCAAGGTCGGCAGTGAGGGTTATGGCAGTACCCTCCTCGCTTGCCTCGCCACTTGTAACGGAGGTAGTTACCCAATCGCAGTTATTGGTCAATTCCCAAGCATAGTTACTATACACCTTAACTTCAACGCTCTCGCCGTCGGGCACGAACGTAAGCACCTCCTTATTGAGAGTGATGTAGGCGTCATCGGGAATTTCACTGCCATCATCGGGTTTCTCCTCGGGCTGTTCGGTGTTGTTGCCACCATTGTCGATGTTGTCATCAACGCCGCCCTCGGTACAGCCGACAGCGACCATGCCCACAAGGGCAAGAAGTAGAAATAGTTTTTTCATAGTAATATGATTTTGGTTTAACATTCTTTTCCAAATCAAATTACCATACGCTCCACTATGGTGTTAATGTATTAAATAAAGAAAGTGTGGAGCTGACTTCCGTTTATCTGACACGAGGCTCTGACAAAACCTAAGACGAATAAACGATTACAAGACCCCACACTTGAATAGTATGGGGTAGGTACGCCGAATGCGTACAGCCACATAGCTATACAAGAAATGAGTGTTGTCGTATCCTCTTTTCGTTGAAACTGTCAGATTTCGTGTCAAGGATAAAAGCGAAAACACTTTCATCAAATATGTAACGCCGAGAGTATAATGCTCACGACATCACAAATATATAAAACTTTTTATGGGCAGGAAAACGAAATGTACAAGTAGTATAGAGGACAAAAGAGGGATAGCGGTGTAGTAGTCAGTGAGTTACGGGAGAGTGTCTAAAATTTGGGTGCAAAACGAAATGTACATTTACTTGGATTTTGCTTGGATAAACCAGCCCGCAGATGGGCGATAACTTGGATTTACCTTTGATTTATACGGGGCGTTACTTCGGTTTCGCCCTTTTTTCGTGCCTAA